>JAFQLQ010000005.1 GCA_017414505.1 Clostridia bacterium | reverse complement strand
TTATCTTATAACAGAATTTCAAAGATTAAAAGTTAATGAACAAAAAGAACTTGAGTGGAGTGCAAAAAGAGAACTTGCTAAAGTTAATTATCGTATACATACAGATGCTATAAAAGAGAATATTGTTCCAAATCTAAGTGAGAAACAGCTTGCTTTTGTTTATGCTAATGAGGCAGATGTTTTAAATATGGCGCTGTTCGGAAAAACAGCAAAAGATTGGAGAGTAGAAAATCCAGACAAGAAAGGGAACATAAGAGATTATGCAACTGTAGAACAGCTTTTGGTGATTGCTAATATGGAAAGTTTTAATGCTATACTTATAGAACAAGGTGTACCGCAAAGAGAGAGACTTGTTCAGCTCAATGCTATGGCTAAATCACAGTTGAGAGTTTTGGAAAAGCAAAATACATTAAAGCTATTAAAAGAATGATTTTTGTCCCTAATATCACATGAGCATATGATGAATTCTGCAAATTCACCAGCGATATAAAATCTTTACGTAATTTGCCATATACCATATGGCAGGATTATTACTTAATTATGCTTCGGGGCAGAATAAAAACTAAAATTGTTATTGAATATATTATTGGAAGTGAACAAAATGGAAAATTTTATTAATATAGATAAAAATATGATTGTCAATACAACTATTGGCGATGATGTCACATGGTACGATGTGAGAAAGTCGCCATTTAAAATTCACGGCTTATACAAACCTGAAACAGAGCCGTTTTTCCACCGTATGCCTTTTGATGTTGCTGCTGCAACAAGTGAAGCTGTTGAAAAGCTTCAACAGGAAAGTGCAGGAGGACGTGTACGTTTTTCAACAGATTCTCCTTACATAGCAATACGCGCAAGGTTTCGTGCGGTAGGCCGCTCATCTCACATAACCCTTGTTTCTACTTCAGGTTTCGATTTATATATTGACGGTGAATTCGGCAGTCGCTTTGTAAAAGAATTTCGCATGCCTTACAATATGACTGACAGTTACGAACAAATTATTCATTTAGATAATGGTATATTGCGTTCCTTTACAATAAACATGCCTATTCATGCCGTTGTGGAATCTTTAGAGATTGGCCTTAAACCTGATGCGGAGGTTAAGGAAGCTATTCCATACCGCAATATGGAACCCGTTATTTTTTACGGTTCATCAATTGTGCACGGTACAGCTGCAAGCCGTCCGGGTAATGTTTATCCATCAATTATTTCAAGAGATTTGAATATTGACTATAAAAACATAGGTTTTTCCGGCAATGCCAAAGGTGAGCCGGCTATTGCAGAATGGATGGCAACACTTCCAATGAGTGTGTTTGTATGTGATTATGACCACAATGCACCAACAGCAGAGCACCTTGAAGCTACACATTATAATATGTATGAAATTATAAGGAAGAAAAATCCCGATGTTCCTTATATAATGATAACCCGGCCGAACTTCTGGTATAAACATACAAATCCCGATGACGTTATGGCACGCAGAGATATTATAATGGCCTCATATTTAAAAGCACGTCATAACGGAGATAAAAATGTATGGTTTATAGACGGTATGAGTTTTTTTGCGGATTATCGCCAAAATGAATATGTCATTGACGGCATTCATCCTCAGGATGCAGGCTTTATCCGTATGGCAGAGAGTATAGGTTCGGTGATACGTCATATTCTTCAAAAAAACCGGTAATTAAAAGAGCAGTGTTGGAAGATGTCGAAATACAAAAGTCTTCCCCTTATATCACATGAGCATATAAGATATCATTTTTCATAAAAAAGGAGACGTTTCATGAAATACAACACAATATCAATGGCATTTATGTCTGAAACCTGCACAGACTTTTACATTTGCGATATAAATATTTTCTCTTTTTCCGGAGTGCGGAAAAAGGTGATAAAAAGCGGAGAAGAAAAATACGATTTAACCATAGTAAAAAACACAACAAAATCCTTTAAGGTGGATATGTTGTGTCCTGTTTGCAACGAAAATCATTCATTTTTAATTCCGCAAAGTCAGTTCTGGTCGGGCACGGTTTACACTTATGCCTGCCCCAACTACGAGGCGAATGTTTTATTTATAGGCGAAAATTCTGAGCTTAAGAAAACCGTTTCCGAGTATCTTGACGAAGAGCTTTCTTACATGGGAAAATCCGTTCTTTTAACCGACACCAGAAATGCAGAATCCCTTTCCAAACTGCTTATTCTTTCGGAAAGCGATGCAAAATATGCTACAATTTGTGATTGCGGAAAGGCTGACATAGCCTATAACGACAAATTTATTTATTTTATCTGCAACAAATGCGGAAAAATCAAGAGAATTACTTATTCAGATGCCGAGGTTATTACAGCGGATTTTGATTTCTGATATCTGATACAAAGAACCGCAGAAAATATAGTTTTTTTCAGTATTAAGCATTTCAAAGACCTTATCTAAATTTTCGGTAACCGTAATTTTAACATTTTTATTTATATATTTTTTAAGAGAGTCGGTATCAACGGCTCTTTCTTTATTATAGGCAGTTAAAATTATTTCTTCTGCATTTTCGGAAATTATTTTTGCAATTTCGGCAAAATCCTTATCTCTTCCCACCGAAAGCACGTAAACGGGATTTTCAATTCCTGTTTTTTTTACAGAATTTACAAGGCTCAAAGCCCCCTCTCTGTTATGTGCGCCATCTGCAAAAATGTTTTCCGCAAGCTTTTCAAATCTTCCCGGAACATACGCTTTTTCTATTCCCTCAAGAATTGCCTTTTCGGGAAGCTTTAAAAATTTCATTACTTCATATGAAAGAGTGGCATTATATATCTGATGCTCCCCTGCCATCGAGGTTTTTATTTTATTATTCTTATAAACAAATGTATTTCCCAAAGGCGTAATATTTTTTTCCGAAATACTGCTAAAATCTGGCGAAAATGCAGAAACATTCCTTTCCTTTGCCTTGTTTTTAATAACCGTGTCCGATTCACCGCAGGGATAATAAAAAACGGGAGAATTTTTAATTATTCCGCTTTTTTTCTCCGCAATTTCCAAAACTGTATTTCCAAGAATATTCATATGGTCAAGCGAAATTGTTGCTATAACAGAGCATTCGGGATTTTTAATAACATTTGTTGAATCGTTCAGTCCGCCCATTCCGCATTCTATTACGGCATAATCGCAGTTCTTTTCATAAAAATACACAAACCCGATTGCTGTAACAAGCTCAAACTGCTTTATAAAATATCCCTCGTTTTTTAAGTTTTCCGCTTCAGAAATAACCTTTTCACCGATTTTTGCAAGGGTATCGTCGTCAATCGGAACATTATTAATCTGAAAACGTTCATTAAATCGGTAAATAAAAGGCGAAGTGAAAAGTCCCGTTTTATAGCCTGCCGCCTTTAATCCCTCTGCAATATAATTTGCGGTTGAGCCTTTGCCGTTTGTGCCTGCAATATGAACTGATTTAATTTTGTCCTGCGGGTTATCGAATTTTTCAAGAAGTGCCGAAATGGCGGAAAGGTTTGGTGTTGAACCAAACCTTTCATATGAAAATATTGTATTTAAAACTTCGTTGTAGGTTTTCATATTATCACCTGAGTTTTTATTTGAAGGATGCAATTCTTTCCTCAATCTGAACAAGCATTTTTTCAAATTTTTCTTTCTTGGCTTTTTCTTCCTCAACTAATTTTGCAGGAGCTTTTGCAAGGAAGCCCTGATTTGAAAGCTTGCCGTCTACTCTCTTGATTTCGGAAAGAACTGTTTCTTTTTCCTTGTTAAGACGTTCAATTTCCTTTTCAAAATCAACTAAATCGCCAAGAGGCATAAGAATCTGTGCACCCTCAGAAACAACGGAAACTGCGTTTTCAACAGCTGTGTTTTTATCGTCGGTAATTTTTATTTCGGATGCTCCGCCAAGCTTTAAGAAGAATTTCTCACCGCTTTCAAAGGTTGCTTTTTCATCTGTGATGATGGTCATAGAAGCTTTTTTACTCATAGGTACATTCATTTCGTTTCTTGTGTTACGAAGAGCCTTGATTGCCGCAATGATTTTTTCACAGTCTGCTTCTTCTTTTGCAAAGTTGAATTTTTCGCAGTATTCAGGCCATTTTGAAATGATGATTGCTTCTTCGCCTGTGGGCAGACTTCCGAAGATTTCTTCTGTTATAAAGGGCATAAAGGGATGCAGTAATTTAAGTATTCCAACAAGAACATACGCAAGAACATTCTGTGCAACTACACCGCTTTCGCCTTTTTCGTAAAGTCTTGGTTTAATCATTTCGATATACCAGTCGCAGAAGATATCCCAGGAGAAGTCGTACAATTTTGCAAGAGCGATACCAAGCTCGAATTTATCAAGATTTTCGGTAACCTCTTTAACAAGACTGTTGTATTTGGATAAAATCCATTTATCTTCAATTTCAAGATTTTCGGGTATTTCAATTTTGGAAATTTCAAGATTCATAAGTGCAAATCTTGAAGCATTCCAGATTTTATTTGCGTAGTTTCCTGCCGCTTCAACTCTTTCAATGTAGAATCTCATATCGTTTCCGGGAGAGTTTCCGCTTGCTAAGGTGAATCTTAAAGCATCGGCACCGTATTTATCAATAATTTCAAGAGGATCAATACCGTTGCCCAGAGATTTACTCATTTTTCTGCCCTGAGAATCACGAACAAGACCGTGAATAAACACGTGCTTAAAGGGGATTTCGCCCATCTGTTCAAGAGATGAGAAAATCATTCTGGAAACCCAGAAGAAGATGATATCATATCCCGTAACAAGAACAGATGTGGGATAGAAATATTCAAGGTCTTCTGTTTTTTCGGGCCATCCAAGTGTGGAGAAAGGCCACAGCGCTGAGGAGAACCATGTATCTAAAACATCGTTTTCCTGCTCTACCTTACCGCCGCATTTGGGGCAGGTTGTAAGATTTTCCTTGGAAACTGTCATTTCACCGCAATCCTCGCAGTAGAAAGCAGGGATTCTGTGTCCCCACCAAAGCTGACGGGAAATACACCAGTCGTGAACGTTTTCCATCCAGTTTAAATATGTTTTAGAGAATCTGTCAGGAACAAACTGCAGTTCTCTTTCTTTAACAACTTCAATAGCACGTTTTGCAAGAGGCTCCATTTTAACAAACCACTGAGAAGATGTGATAGGCTCAACTGTGGTTCCGCAGCGGTAACATTCGCCAACGTTGTGCTTATGGGGAACAACTTTAATTAAGAAGCCTTCTTTTTCAAGGTCTTCAACAATCTGTTTTCTTGCTTCGTAGCGGTCAAGACCTTCGTATTTTCCGCCATAGGAATTGATTGTAGCATCGTCGTTTAAAACTTTAATCTGTTCCAGATTATGTCTTAAACCAACCTCAAAGTCGTTGGGATCGTGGGCAGGAGTGATTTTAACACAGCCTGTACCGAAATCCTTTTCAACATACTCGTCGGCAATAAGCGGAATTTCTCTGCCAACAAGAGGAAGAATAAGGGTTTTACCAACTAAATCCTTATATCTTTCATCTTCGGGATGAACTGCAACAGCGGTATCACCAAGCAAGGTTTCGGGACGTGTTGTAGCAATTTCAATATAACCCTCTTCACCTTTTATGGGGTATTTAATGTGCCAGAAATTACCGTCCTGCTCGTTGTATTCAACTTCTGCATCGGAAAGAGCGGTAATACAGTGAGGACACCAGTTTATAATTCTGTTGCCTTTATAGATAAGGCCTTTTTCGTAAAGGTCAACAAAAACCTCTTTAACAGCTTTGGAACAGCCCTCGTCCATTGTGAAGCGTTCTCTTGTGAAATCGCAGGAGCTTCCAAGCTTTTTAATCTGCTCTAAAATGTAGTTTCCGTATTTATTTTTCCAGTCCCATACAAGCTCTAAGAATTTTTCTCTGCCAAGGTCGTGACGGGTAAGACCTTTTTCTTTTCTTAAATTTTCCTCAACCTTAATCTGAGTTGCAATACCTGCGTGGTCTGTTCCGGGAATCCAGAGTGCTGCATAGCCCTGCATTCTTTTATATCTTATTAAAATATCCTGCAGAGTTTCGTCAAGAGCGTGTCCCATATGAAGCTGACCGGTAACGTTGGGGGGCGGAATAACTATTGTGAAAGGTTCTTTATTCTTGTCCATCTTAGGAGTAAAATAGCCGTTTTCCAGCCACATATCATATATTTTCTTTTCGAGATTTTTAGGCTCGTAATTTTTAGCAAGTTCTTTTTCCATTATAATCTATCCTTTCTTGAATATAAGCACCAGAATTGCACCCAAAGCCACAATTCCGAGAGAAATTAATTTTATTTTTGCAGTTTTCTTTATTTTATCATCGCCGTCGGGTAAAGCTTCGGTGAATTTCGATGCACCGAAGTTTAAAACGGCGCCGATGACGACTAAAATCAATCCTAATATATCCATAATATCATTCTCCATATATCTAATCATTTTATTTTAACATTATATTAAAAGAAAATCAAGTGTTTTTGGAAAATAAAGCAGATAAAAGTAAAACAGCCTGCATTTTTTGCAAGCTGTTTTTGTTTAATGTGTTACTGTGTAATTATAACTTCCTGAGTTACATCATTCCATTCAACTTTCGCACCTAAATTTTCAACTATGAAACGGACAGGTGTATAGGTTCTGTCATTTTCAATAAAGGCAGGAGAATCAAGGGTGATTTCTTCATCGTTTACATATGCTTTATCGGAATTAACAGTAAGAATTATTTCTGTTTCGCCTTTTGCGATTCTTACCTTCTGTTCCTTTTCGCACCAGCCAACCTCGGCACCAAGCGCTTCTGCAACAAAACGTGCAGGAAGCATAGTTCTGTCGTTTTTAAGCAGGGGTGCAACGTCGTTTGACACAGTTTTGCCGAAAAGCATAGCTTCACATTTTCCTATGGTTAAAACAAGCTGATTGCTTGCACCTGTACTCGGTGCAGTATTACTCATATTAACAAAAGGAATATTGCAGGAATTTGCATAAGCTTCGGCAGAGCTTCCTTCAAAGCCGTAAATCGTAAGACCTCCGCAGGCTTCAAACACTCCGCTGCCAAATTCCGTTGTAGATTCGGGGATAATTATTTTGGAAAAACTGTCGTTCCACTCAAATGCGCCGTCTTCGATAATTTTTACTCCTGAGGGAATTTCTATTTCCGTAAGGGTTATTCAGTCCATCATTGCACGTTCCCCTATTGAAATCAGGGTGGAAGGAAGCTTTACTGTTTTCATCTGAATACATCCCACAAGTGCAAAGTCGCCTATTCTTGTAAGGCCTTCGGGAAGAATAATCTGTGTAATTTCCTCTCTTAAATCAAACCAGGGCGGAGGATTAACGCTGTATTCCTCTTCGGCAGAATAATCGTAAGTATCGCCGCTGCCCGTAAGTGTAAGAGTTCCGTTTTCAAAATTCCATGTAAGGTCTGCTCCGCACACTCCCGAGGTTGCACCTTCCGCAAAAACAGGCAGAATGCTTACGCAAAGTAAAAAACAGAAAACAAGACTAAGTATTTTTTTCATAATTTTGCCTCTTTCTTCATTAGTTTATGCTATTATAATAGCATTTTAACAGCCTCTTGTCAACGGAATATCTGAGATTTGGCAAATGTTTTTAACAAAATTACGAAAAATTTTAAAATTACTCTTGTATTTTTAAAAGTGTTATGTTATAATAACGATAAGTGACTAAATTTATGGAGGTGTAATTATGGAAGCTTTAAAAATCGTTTTAGTTGTTTTACAGATAATTATTTGCGTTGCTCTTATTGCTATCGTTCTTCTTCAGGAAGGTAACCAGTACGGACTTTCCGGAAATATTGCAGGCGGTGCTGAAACATTCTTCGGCAAAAGCAAAGGCCGTACATTAGATGCTATACTTAAAAGAATCACAAAATATATGGCAATAGCATTTATTATACTGTCAGTAGCACTTACATTTTTATACAAATAAGTAATTGCTTAGCCTGACGGTAATTATCCGAACCTGATTTTCAGTGGCAGATTTCCGCTTGCACTGCGTTGAAATACTCGCAAATCCGCCCAGGATTCGCTGCGTTTTCGCCTTGTTCAAACAAAAATCTGCTCACTCAAAATTCGTAGACCTGAAAAGGATGGAATTTTGAGGAGATTTTGGTGCG
>JAFQLQ010000030.1 GCA_017414505.1 Clostridia bacterium | reverse complement strand
AGCGTGGTTCTCGGTATTTGAGATATGCTCTTTTTAATGCCACCAAATTCGTTTGCAACTGGGATTCTTCTTTTGGTGAATACCTTTCCAAAAAACGAAGTGAAGGTAAGCATTACAATGTTGCTGTATCACATGCTGCTACTTAATTTATTTATTGCATCTTTTCTATACTTAAAATATGTTTTTCTTGATATATAAACACCAGATTCTCTATATATTCCGTCTATTATGTCATACACTGACTGAAATACCTTTTTTGATAAATAAGTATAGTATAAAAGCCAGTAATATATTTCACCCAGCTTTGGACTTTCTTTTAAAACATTTACCGCAGATTCTATAATTTTGAGCATTTTTTTGTTTTTTTCTAAAATCCTCATTTGTTCTTGGATTTGTGTTCCAGAAAAATCAGCACTAGTAGCATAAGACATTTTCAAATACTCTTCAAGTTTACAGTCCATTTCAAGTTCAAAGTTTGCCTGAGCTTGAATTGCTGAAACTTCAATACTCCAGACAACATCTCTATATTTTTTTAAAAGCATCTCGGTATTATGATACAAATATTCCTCCCTTGACATCTTTTTATCATCCGTTTTTCTTTTTTCCTTCATGACTTATGCTCCTTTTAAATATTTCCATACATGTCGTGATTTACTTCGGCAGTATAGTAATGATCAATCGTTGAAAACGAGTTATATAACGCCGTAAGCATATAACTCTTAATGTTATAAACTTTTGTAGTATTTTTCTTAAGACATTCTAACACATACTCAATATGACTGTAATCAAGTTTTAGAAATCTGCTCGTTACAACAGCCTGAGGAATTTCTGTTCCAGCTACAAGCAAGTATTGCTTTTTGCTACAAATCGCATCAAGAATAGTTTCTAAAATACCATCTGCTGCACCCTGACTGTAGTTCTTAGCAACAAAATTATATTTAATATTATCAGCAATAAGCGCTTTATATTTTTCCCGTTCTTCAATCTCATCCATCACATCATTCTCTCCTATTTTATACCTCTTATGATTAGATAAGATGAGATTATTATAATTAAAATTATTATAATTATTTTTATTATTAAAATCATTTTCTTTTGTTCCTAAATCACTGGATTCAAAACTTCTTTTTTTCAGGAATATAGGCTCCTGTTTTTCAGGACTCAGGGCTCCGATTTCTTCTGAGACATCAATTTTCTGTTTTTTAGGACACTTAACATTTTCGAAATTGTCAGCATATTCCAGTTCTTCTACACTCTTTCCAGAATTAAAATTCATTACATAAATCATCATAGGTTTTCCAAGCCCTTGTTGCTTCCTTTGAATTAACCCAACCCCCTTTTTCTCGTCCAGTTCAGCAAATAATTTTGTTGCTTTATCCTTGCATACCGACAAAGATTCCATTACTTCTTCGTGTGTGAAATAAATATATGCTCTATTTTCATCATCAAACCAACCATTATTGATTGATAATGACAGTCTGCCAAGCATAAGACCATAAAGTAATTTTGCATCGCTTGATAATCCTTTAAATCTTTCATCTGTAAAAAGTATCTTTGGTACTCTGTAAAAACTAAATTGTTCTGCTTCCTTTCCATAGTAGAAATCAAAACTTGTTTTGGCTACGTCATTCATCAAATTATACCTCCGTGTTTTTAAATTTTCAAATAAAAAACAGATCACATTTAAAATATGATCTGTTAAACTTATTATTTTTTATTAGCTCTAGAATGTTTGTATTTAATTAACTACAAGTACAGGTTTTATCCTCGCATCGGTAAATATTGTGAACGTTACCTTTGATTCGAGCGCATTTCTTGCAATAATACCCATTTTTTCTGTAATATGAGTATAATATCTTAATGTAAATTCAAGTTTGGAGTGTCCAAGCATTTCTTGAACATAGCGTGGACTTACACCACTTTCAGCTAATATTGTAGCATAAGTATGTCGAAGATTGTGATATTTAAAATTAATACCCAAGTCTTTCTTGCAAACTTTGGACATAAATTTTATGCTATTCGTTGTAAGCATCTCTCCGTTGAACTTTACATTCACAAAATCATCTATTTCCATAAGAAATTCTTTGTTTCTTTCAAGACGACTTGTAACAAAATTACGCTTATATCCGTCAGCATACAGCTTTTTATTGTCGTAATGATGTTCTTTTAATTTTCTAAGATACTCACAAAAACTTTCAGTGATATTTACACTACGATATGCGTTCTTGGTTTTCAAAGGGCATAAACACCACTTTCTATTTTGAAATAGTAGTTGTTTGCATACCTTAATTTTTTTATTTTCAAAATCAATATCAGACCATTGAAGAGCGAATACCTCACTTTCTCTAAGACCAGTATTTAATGCTATATAATAAGAGACAATAACATTCGTTCCCTGCAATCGTTTTTCCATTAAAGAAATCTCATCTTCCGTATAAACTTTAATCTCTCCAACATGACGTGGATCCGGTGGTGCAGTAACCTCTGGAAATATGTTTTTCTTGGTGTACTGTCTTTTATGAGCAAAATTAAACAAAACCTTTAACAACTTAAAAAATCCTTTAACGTATTCTTCGCTATAAGTTATCATTTTTTCATTAATAAAATCGTCTATCATATTTGATGTTATTTGATACATAAAGTAATTATCAAAAACTGCTTGCAGATGATTTTTATATAACGATTTATATCTGACTACAGTTGCATACGCACGAGTTGAAATAGCCTCCTTTTCTATAAATTCATTAAACACTTCACAGAAAGTTATTTTTTTATTTTCTATAAAGTCTCCGGTCGTATTATAATTATAAATGACCTCGTTCATTGCTTTTGTAGCATCACCTTTTGTTCGGAAACCACTTCGCTCAATCTGAGTACGTTTTCCATTTACCGTCCCAAATTCTACTCGATATGACCAAGTTGCACCTTTTTTACGAACACTACCTTTCATACTTAATCCTCCTTCTAAGTATCCTATTTTTATTTTATCAAATTAGTAACAGGAATCTTAAGTTTTGAAGCAAAAAATTTTTCCCACGCAAAAAACAACTTTTGCGCCCCTCAAACCCGCACGATCACTGGGCGCACTGGCATTTTCGTGGGAAAAATTTTAAAATTGTCATTCTTAGTGCTTTTTTCCCACGGATTTCCCACGTAAAAAAAATTACAATAAAATACAGAAAAACCCGATTAACGACAAATTGTTAATCGGGTTTCAAGACCAAGAGACCAAAAAGCCTTATTTCAAGCTACTTTCAGAGTGTATCTAATTGTATCTAATTGTATTTATTAAGACTTAAAAATATCTCTTTAAAAGACCGTCAAAGCCGCATCCATGACGAGCTTCGTCCTTAGCCATTTCGTGAACTGTATCATGGATTGCATCGTAGCCAAGAGCTTTTGCTCTTTTTGCAAGCTCTAATTTACCGGCTGTTGCTCCATTTTCTGCATCTCTTCTAAGTTCAAGATTTTTCTTTGTGTCAGCGTAAACAACTTCGCCTAAAAGTTCTGCGAATTTAGCAGCGTGTTCTGCTTCTTCCCAAGCTGCCTGCTGATAGAAAGCACCGATTTCCGGGTAACCTTCTCTGATTGCCTGGCGAGCCATTGCAAGATACATACCAACTTCTGTGCATTCACCCTCAAAGTTAGCTTTAAGTCCTTCATAAACTTCTGTATCTACGCCCTGTCCTACTCCGATTTCGTGTTCGCAAGCCCATGTTAAACCTGCTGATTCATCCATTTCTTTAAACTTATCTGCGGGAACTCCGCACTGAGGACATTTTTCAGGAGCAGAATCTCCTTCGTGAATATATCCACACACTGTACAAACAAATTTTTTCATAATATTTTACCTCCATAATATATATTTACAGATTTTTCCAAACCCGTACTATTTTTATTATAGCACATTTTTAAGACTTGTCAATATAAAAAAAGTTGCGTTTTCGCGCAACTTTTTTTGAAATTATTCTTCGTTATTTACAACTTCGATTACTTCCTCTTCGGATACTTCTTCCAAAGAATCTTCTACTTCAACAACTTCGCCATCGTCGAAAGCAAGAGGATCAATAACAACTTCATCATCAACTGCTGTTACAGCAACTGCATTTGCACTCTTACAAGCGGAAACCGCAGCAAGAATTGCAGCAGCAAGGCAAAGAATACCGCTTATGCTGATTAAAACGATAGGATCAGCTGCAGTGATAGGTTCCTGACCTTCCTGGAACATAAGAAGTGTTGCACAAAGATTCGGGATACCGGTTGTAACACCCCAGCATGCGCCAAATGAAAGCAGTACAACGGATGCAATTGATGTTTTCTTTGAGAAAACTAAAACTGCGCCAATAATTGCAACAGCCGCAATTAAAAGATACACGCTGAACACAAGATACTGTGCAGGAAGAAGTCCCTGCGGAATTTCAAATGGCATACCCATAGCTTCATACTGCTCTTTTGCAGCTTTAATCTGTTCGGAAAAGTCTTTTGAAGACTGTATGAAATAAATAACAGGATAAATTGCACTAAGAACGGCAAATACAGCGCTTAAAATTTTAAGAACTACTGAACCGGAACTCTGTTTTACAGGTTCTTCTTCAACAACTTCATAATCAATATAAGCTGCCTCTTCATTTTCCATAGCTGTTTCTTCGTTTACAACAGCTTCATTTTCCATAACCTCTTCGGTTATTTCTTCGGGCTCGGAAGCTGCACAATTTGCGCAAATTTCAAGATTTTCATCTTCTAACGGAGCCTGACATTTTTTACATAGCTTTTCGCTCATCAAATCATTCCTTTTCTGTTTTTCTTCTATTCTAACATTTTTTCCCACAGATTTCAAGACAAATTTTATAATTAATAAATAATTTACATATTATTATTGAAATTTCTACAAAAATCCGTTATAATTTATTTGATATGCGTCGCAAAGGAGTGTTAATTATGAAAAAATGTATGGGTTGTGCCACCGAAAATGCCGACCATGCCAAATTCTGCAAAAAATGCGGTACAATGTTTATTTCCAACTACACAAACAGCGACATTGTTGTTGACAAAAAAAACAAAAGCTCAAAAATAAATCCGCTTATTTCCTCGGTTATATGGCTTTTTATTGCAATATTATCTGTTGCAGGAATGTTTCTGATATTCAAATTTTATCTTCTTCCTCAGCTTGAAGTATTTTTAAAACAGCTAATTCAGCTTGAATTCAAAATGCAGTATATTTACGAAGGAACATCCTTAAATTATGTATTTTCTGCATTGAGAACAGTTTTTACCTACGGTGCATTTTCCGGATTATTTGCAGCTTTGGGAATCACTTTTATTTTTTCCCTGTTCGGAATATTTGCCGGACTAAGAAAATTTTCGGCACAAAAAAGAACATCCGGGAAAAAACCTGTTATACTTTTTAAAGTATATTCTGTGTGCTTTAAGATATATGCAGTAATTGTACTGCTTATTGCATTAATTTCAGGTCTTATGGCTTTACTTTCAATAATATTATAAAAAAGGGTGAAAAAAATGGACGAAAACAACTTAAATCAGGAAATTTTAAACGAAGAGGAACTTTTAAACGACGAACAGACTGAAGCTGAAGTTGAAATATTAACTGAAGAAATTCCTCAGAATGAAGAAAAAAAATTATGTTCTTTCTGCGGAGCAGAGCTTAACGACGATGACACTTTCTGTATTGCCTGCGGAACAAAGGTTGCAAGCATACCCGAAAGAACTGTTTCGGCTAATCCTCCCGTAAGAGCAAAAATTCCCTCCGGAGGATATGCATCTTATACAAGAAGACCGATGCCTAAAAAAACTTCTGCAAATACTGTTGCTTACACAGTTCTTGCTTATGTTTTCTGGGCAGTTGCAGTTATTTTTATTTTAAATGCAATGCTCACACTCGGAAATGCTTCTATTTCAGGAATGCAGTTTTTCTCAACCGATTACACTGATATTCTGATAAGAATTGCGGCGGTAGTAATTTATTCAATTACAAGTCTTAATTTTACGGTTGTAGGAAGTGTTATGTTTCTTTTATCCAAAAAGAATAAAAAGTAACCGATTTTGACCGAAAAGAGGGTTAAATGTGGAATTTATAAAATGTCTTATATATCTTGGCTGTATGGGATTTCTTTTTTTCCTTGTGGGCAGAACTCTGCCCCGCAGATGGTTTCAGGAGGATTGTTTTCCTTATAAATCATATAAATTTGAAAAAGACGGAAAAATTTATATTAAAACGGGTGTAAGAAAATGGAAAAACAAGCTGCCTGATATGAGCAGAATTTTCCCTTCCATAATTCCTGCAAAACGTATAAACGGTGACTTTTCCGGCAAAGCTTCCCTGCTTGTTGAAGAAACAAGAATTGCCGAACAAATTCATTATCTTTTGATTCTGGCAGGTTTTTTATGCATAAAAATATGGAAAGGCTTTGGCGGAATAGTTGTTTCTGTGCTTTTTGCAATAGGTAACATTCCGTTTATTATGATACAGCGATACAATCGCCCCAAGCTTATAAGAATAATGGAAAAGAAAAATCTGACGCCCTGTGACATTATGAAAGGAACTGAATATGAAAATCAAACAACCTGCTGTTGATTACAGAAATTTGACTTTAAAAAATATCAATAGTGACGAATACAAACATCTTAAGTTGCTGATTTTCTGGCCGATTTACGGTATATTATTTATGTATGCAGAGCGTTTTTATAATGTATCGTATTACTATCCTGTGTATTGTCCTCTTGACGATATTATTCCTTTTAACGAAATTTTTCTTTTTCCGTATATGTACTGGTTTATATACCTTGTCGGAATACATTTTTACACTCTGTGTTACGATACCGAAGCATTTGAAAAGCTGATGAAATTTATAATCATAACATATTCTACAGCTATAATATGTTATTTTCTGTTTCCCACCTGTCAGGAACTACGGCCGGCGCGCTTTGAAAGAGATAACTTTTTAACGCGTTTTATGACGGCTTTTTACTGTTTTGATACCAATACCAATGTATGTCCGTCTATTCATGTTATAGGCTCGCTTGCAGTTCTTTTCTCCTCGTGGAATACAAAAGGACTTGATACCCCGGCTTTAAGAACCGCATCGCTTATTATTTGCGTTTTGATATGCTTGTCTACCGTTTTTTTAAAACAACATTCGGTTATAGATATAGTTGCGGCGTTGCCTGTTTGTATAATTGCTTACATAATATGTTATAAAAAAGGAACTCGTTAGCAGAGTTCCTTTTTCTCATATTATTCAGCTGAATTTACTGTAACTGCATTGCCATAAGGAGTAAGTTTAGCCGCTGAATCAACAACCATAACTTTTACATATGTTCCTGCACTTTCGCCAGTATTTTTAAGAAGTGCCGAAATCATTCCCTCACCGTTTAAGCTTGCTTCGTTTGAAACAACCTTAAGAAGCTTATTTGTAGTCTTTTCGTACTGAGCGATAATTACATTATATGATTTCGCACTTTCGTTATTTACAAATACCTTTGCTTCAAACTCAGCATAATTTCCGTAAGGCTCGGTTGAATTGACTTTAAGTTCATAGTTATTTGAAGAATTTATAGCTTCTGTACCACTGTAAACTGCAAGATTATCCACATATCCGCTGGGAATAAGTGCTTTGCCTATACCTCTTGCATCAGCCTTGTCAAAAGCTACATTGTCAGCAAGCTTAACACCGTCCACTCTGAAATCATACAATCCGTTATTAAAATCAAGCTCAATTTTGAAATTATGCCATCCATCTTTAACCGTACCAATTTCAGTTTCTGTTGCAACATCAGTCAAGGTGTATGCACCATCTTTTTCTACTGCGTTAATGGTGATATATTCTCCCCAGTTCTGACTTTTTCCAATTCCTATGAATTTTTCAACATTATTGAAATTTCTCTTATAATCAAAATCTATTGTTGCAATTCCTGTGTTTGAAATAGATGCAACAACATCAAAATGAATACCTGATACACTTCCCCATGAACCGAAAACTCTCTGCCCTTCATAGTCTGTGAATACGCCGGGAGTATAAATTTCGCTTGTTCCTGCAGAATTTACTGTAGGCTCACCTGAAAAATCCTGCCAGTAGCCAGGAGTAACAGTTACAGTATATGTGCCTTTTATAACTGAATCTGTTTTATCTGTTGCTGTGATTATTATGGATGATGCGGAATTTTTATTAAGGTAAAGATTTCCGTTTGCATCAATTGCAGTATTTACATCGTTTGTAGACCAGTTAACAGCTTTATCTGCTGTATATTTTACTTTGGAAACAATGTCGCCAAGAGGTTTATAAACTGTTGTTTCTCCGCTTATTGCAACGGTTTCCAGCTTTTTACCGCTGTAGTAAGCAATCTCTGTCTGAACCGACTGTTTAAACCATAACTTTCCGGCTATATTACGCATATCAGCATACGGTAATGCTCTGCCGGTTGCTTTTGCAACATCATCAATGTAGAAATTATATATCTTGTTAACCATATCATATTCAAAACGATAGTTTTGTGATATATCTGCAGTAAAAGGACAAATTACTGTTTTTGTACCGGCTGCAATAGATTTTTCAACTATATTTCCGCTTTCAACAGCATATTCAAAATAAGTCCACCAACCTTGTGACTGTCCAATATTAATAAGTTCTGTTGTAGAACTATGGGGCTGCATCTGGATTTCAAAGGTAACAAATCTGTTAGTAAGAGCATTTATCCCCTCTGCATATGCTACATTATAATTCCATTCTCCTTTTCCTGTACCCAGAATACCGTCTGCAACTGTAATTGCAAAAGTTTCGGAATAATCAGAATTCAAGCTTGATGTAGCGGTAATATTATAAGTACCGTTTACTGTGTTTTTATCAAGAATAATTTTGCCATCTGCTGTAATGTTGATAGAATCCGAATTTGTACTCCAGATAAAATCGGAATCTGTTTCAACACCATTAACAGTAAGCTTTGCACCAAAATCTACAACGGATTTAACATTGTTCATAGGCTTATAGATTGTTGAATCGCCAACTAAAGATATTGAATAATCAATCTTTTTACCCGAATAAAGATGAATATCAGATGCATCGCTGTAATTAATATAAATTCTGTCTGCCACAGCAATGGGATCTACTGCGTTAAAGGGCTGGTCGCCTGCCAATAATGCTCCGTCTACATATAAGTTGTAAAGTTTTTTTGCAGCATTCATTTCAATTGCTACTGTATGGTTACCATAAGGATAGCTTCCAAGAACTTTATTTTCATTTGTAAAATCGGCAATATTTGTTCCGGATTTTCCTAAAATAAGGATATCAGCATATCCGCTTCTTTCGGTACCAATTTGAAATATATTTCTCAAATCAGTCATTGCCCAACCGAAATTATGAGCAAACGAAAGAGTTACCCATGAATTAAGGTTGTAAACAGGGCCTGTTGTAATACTGTATCTGTCGGTAGTGCCGGCTGTTGTTAATGCCTCCGGATTGGCTCCGTCTCCAACAGTAATTTCAAAGGTTTCTGTGTAAGCGGAATTCAAACTTGATGTAGCGGTAACATTATATGTGTCGTTTACTGTGTTTTTATCAAGTACAATTTTTCCGTCTGAAGTAAGCTTAAGTGCTGAAGAATCAGTTGACCAGATAAATCCGGAAGCGGTTACTGCTCCTCCAACCGTAAGTACGGCATCCAGTTCAACAACCGATTTTACATCATTCATCGGCTTAAAGTAAGTTGAATCGCATGCAAGTGTAATTGTGTAATCCTCTGCTGCAAATGCTGCCAAAGGCAACATTGTAAGACACATAGCAAGCACCATAAGCATTGCCATTAATCTTTTTTTCATTTTTCATTCCTCCGTTTTTATATTATTTTTTAAAGATTACCCTATCTATAAACAGCTCAGTTTCCGTTTTAGGAACATTGCCGTTAAACAACGAACACAATATTAATGTGTCAGCATTTTCAAATCCGGCAGGATTTCCGTAAGTTTCAAAATCCTCTTTATCAAATTTCAGTTCCTTCCAGCCTAACCAGTAGTTCCAGAAATTTGCGTAATAGCAGTCCATTTCTGGAGTTTCAGAGTTATCCGAAACAAGAACAAACTGAAAATCGGATTTTGAGGCAAAAGTGGAGAAAACCCACATTGAGAATACGCCATTGTTATAATCACGCTTATCTATTGGGCAAACTATGTTTTTATAAAGATTGTAGCCCGACCATTTAAGTGTGAAAAGTCCGCTTTTTGTTCTCTCGGAGCTTACGGGAAGATTATATTCCCCTGAAGCGGAATAGGAGGTAAAATCAGCAACTGTGTATTCGGCAGCCGAAGCGCAAAATGACACAACAAGAAGTACCGATATTATTAAAAATATTATTTTTTTCATTTTTTCTTACCTCCTATCTCTTATAAACTACTGTTTGTCTGTAACGGTAATAATAATGGTATGTAACCGCAACATCTCCTGCGGAAATATCCTCCGACGAGCCTATTTTACAGGTTTTTCTCTTGGCATCAAAAATCCATACCTCACCGTTTAAATTAAGACGTTCTCTGTAATTTGTGCCATCGCTTATTTCGACTACATCGCCGATTCTTCTTTCAACCGTTCCTGCAAACTGACTGAAGGATTTTCCTCTTATTGACATATTAGCCTTATAACAAAGAACATCATTTTCTGCATCGTACATCAAAGCAAGAGAACGAATATGGTCGCTTGAATTGGTCATATATCTTATAATGTCGCCTTTGGAAATCTCTGTCTTTTGCGGATTAACAGTTGAATCCGAATATACCGAGCTTGCAGTATCAATAGTCTGAGTACCGAATTTTTCTCTTTTTATAAGTGATTCATCGTTAAGTGTAAGGGTTCTTCTTCCCTTTCCGTATTCAATAACACTTATCTGATATTCACCGTCACCGTTATCGTTAAGAGCATAAATTATATCCTCTACAACAGCATAGCCTCCGGCAGACAAATCACTTGAAATATCCTCGGATAAGTTTCCTGCCGACATATAGTGGATAATAACATCCGCATACGCTGTTCCGTTTCCGTAGGAATAAAACTCAATGCAGTTATCGCCGGGATTAAAGCTTGTGTTAACCTCAAAGATTCTTCCGTCGTTAATTCCCGAAACAGGCTCAACTGTAAGATTGTTATCCTCCAGCGACTCACCCGGTACAGGAACATTAAACATCACAGATTCATTGGAAAGAATAACCCAGTTGTTTATATCATAAGCGTTGGAATTAAATTCTGCCTTTGTTGCACTTCCCGACTGCGCAAGCGGCCAGTCGCTCAAAAGATAGTCAAGCTTAAGAAGCGGATATGCAGGCTGATTTTCAAATTCATCCTTTGTTGTTACGGGGCACGCAAGGGTAAGCTGATAAACTTCTCCGTTTTCATTAAGGCTAAACATTACAAGTCCCGAACCGTTAGTAAGATACGAGCCAACCTGCGAAGAGGCTACCTTTTTTGTTCCGCTTACGGTTTCTATTATTACGTTATCAGGCATAGTATAAGTTTTTACCTTTGAGCCTGAATCAAGTATTTTTATTTTTGCAGCTTTAAGCTGATTTTGCTGTCCTGTTGCCACAACATAGCCTACTTGATTCTGTTGTTGTATTGCGGCAAATATTATATCGCCATCAGCATTTAAATAGAATTTATAATAAGCACCTGCACTAAATTCATTTGCTGAAATATATCCGTAATCAGAAACGGTGTAAACATCACCATCTACCGTAATTTCATTTTCGCTTCGGGATATAACTGTTCCCGTTATTTTACGGCTTGAAATTTCAATTTTTATTCTTCCGCTCCTGCTTTTGTAAACCATAACTGTGCTATCGGATGAAAAAGCAGTTTTGTCCGCAAGCTTTCCATCCTTGAAAATTATGGTATCCTCTGCAACAACAAAAGCTGCATCCGATGCTGATAGATGAGAAGCTTTCTTTAATATAAGCTTATTGTTATAGGTATCAAAGCTGTCAATAACACCATTATAGAATTTTTCTATTTTAACAACATCAAAGCTATTATCACCGTTGTTGTCTATAAGCTCAATGTTTCCATCCACAGGAAACATTATTTCTTTACTTGTTTCATCGGTTATTTCGCCGTTTACGAGAATAGTTGCATAAATATTTACCTTAAAATCAAAGCTTTTTGAATCTCCGTAAACTGTATAGGTGTTGGTGCTGTAATTATAGGAAGAATTTTTATTGTTCTTTATATTTACAACATTATTGTCTTCCTCTGTAATGTGCAGAAGCAGATTTTTATCCGCATCTTCACGATACCAGGCAGTTATATTTTTTCCTACAAGATTGAAAAAGTCATCTCTGCCCTTTACAAGGCTTAATTCATTATTCAAAGTTAATCTTGAATAATCTGATGTTGTATTTCCCGAAATCGCTTCATAGTAATCTGCGGTTATAATTCCCTCTGCCTTAAATATACTGTGGTATTCAGAAAGTATAGTTTTGCCTTTTTCCTTCTGATATTCCACATTATCAGCACTAACCTTACTTATATAAATAATATCCGCCCTGACGGTATTGTACATAAGAACCATTAAATCGGTTCTTGATGCAGGCTTGTTATAATCGGCAGAAATATTTTTAAGGAGCCCCAGTTCATTTGCAAGCTTGTAATACCCCGCAAGATATCCACCTGTCATTTCTGCTTTATGGCGAGCACCAAGCATATTTACTGCTACCTTTAAAGCCTGACCGAAGGTTACATATTCATCCGCACCAAAGGTTTCAGCTCCCGTTCCGTCAAAAAGCTTTGCTTCTACAGCGGTGTGAATTGCTCTTTTATATTCGCTGTCATCGGGAACATCGTTAAAAGTTCTTAAATAGTTGGGAGTAACATTTGAAAACCCCATAAGATGTACTGCAAAATCCGCAAATTCTTTTCTTGTCATAGCCCCCTCGGATGAAGGAACTGCGTATTTTTCTGCTATTTTTACGGAATGGAAGAAGGCGGAGGCTTCCAGACTTGATTCTATATTTGTACCTGATGCCCAAACCGCTGACGAGCTTAATGTTACTGTAAAAATAATTGCAAGAATCAAACTTAAACGTTTTATCATAATCTTCCCACCACCTTCATAATTTCATAAATAATTTTCGCTGCTTCTGCTCTTGTTGTGTTTGCTTTCGGCTTAAAAGAGCCATCTGTAAAGCCGTTTATTATTTTTGCTTTGCTTAAAACATTTACTGCATTTTTTGCATAATCTGCTATATCATTATAATCAGCAAACTGTGCTGTTCCGTTATCGGTTATATTATCAGCTGAAAATCTGTAAGCTATAACGGCAGCATCTTCACGTGTTATACTGTCATTCGGTCTGAAAATACCGTTTTCGCCTTTAATACAGCCCATTGTGAACGCTCCGCCAACATAGGGTGCATACCACTCGTTTTCATCAACATCAGAAAACTCGTTGATTAAAACTCCGTCAATTTTATACGCTTCACACAGCATTTTAACAAATTCTGCTCTTGTAACGTTTTTATCAGGATTGAAATATCCGTTAAAACCGTTTACTATTCCCTTTTCCGAAAGTCTTTCTATATAAGTATAACCCCAGAAATCTGCCGGAACATCTGCATAAGTATAGGTCGTAAAAGTGCCAAGGCTGGTTGTTTCGCCTGATGTTGCCGAGCTGCCGTAGCCTCCGGAAGAACCTCCTCCACCTGATGAACCGCCTCCTCCTCCGCCTGGAGATGGAAGATATAAAGGTACTGCATCAATCGCAATTCTTAAATCTGCAAGAGATGTATATTCTTTTCCGGCTACATTTGAAGCAATGATATTTTTGAAATCTTCATTTGCAGCATTGTATTTTTCGCTTTCGCAAAGTGCAAGATATTTCTTTGCCTCTCTGTAATTGGCAAGATACTGAACACCTTTTAAAATCGACTGTTCTTTAATTTTTAAAAGTGCATCCGCCAGTGATGCTGTATTTTCAAAGGATACGGCTTTTGCAGTTTCCTTAAAATTGTATGATGAAACAAATAAGTCAACTATATCTGCATCAGATTTTTCTAATATTCCTTTAAGTGCTGAAGCAATATTTTCATCAGGTGTTTCACCCTCTTTAAGCTTTACAAGTAAAACTGCCGATGCAAAACATTCCGGATTATCTCCGCATATTTTTCCAACGTTTTCTTTTTCAGTAAGGCTTAGGTACGAGTTCTTTGTTTCCATAACTGTTTCGTAGGATAAGCCGTACATATCACTTAAAGCAAAATAAAATTTATCTTCTTCGGGATTTTTTTCAAGAAGCTTTTCGGGATTTACCGAAGCGGTTGCAAAACCGTTGTTTGCTTCAATTTTATAAAATCCTGCAGGCAATTGATCTAAAGAATATTCTGCCTTTCCCTCTGCGTTTGTTAGAACAGATACCGAAATATCTGTTCCGTTTCCGTAATAATCTGTTGCAGTTACAGTTAATGGATATTCCCGGTTGGCATCTCCTGAAATTACCACTTTGCCATCCTCAACCACACAAGCAGAAATAAGATTTTCATTTTTTACAATTTTAACTGTTTTTTCGCCTTTAAAGCTGTTATCGGAAAGCATTGTTGCTGTAATTTTATATTCTCCGGGTACTGCATTTTCCGAAACCGAAAGTATTCCGCTTCCGGTTATTACAACACCTTTGTCAAGGGGTTGTAAGGTATAATAACAATCGTAGCCATTTGTTGTATAAGGTGATAAAACCGTTTTATCTGCAAATTCAACAGTATCTTTACCGTCAATTTCCAGTTTGAATTTTGAAACTGTAAACTGCTTCTTTACTTTTTCTCCGTCGGGCGTTTCTGCAATTAAAAGATAGGCTCCCTCTTTGGCATTTTTATCTGCGGTAACAGTTCCGTCTGCTATAACAGTTACAAATTCATTTTCGGGATAAAGTGTATAGATAACATCTGCAGATTCTCCGTTTGACCAGAATGTATTAAAGCTTCCCGTAACAGATGTAATTTCGGGTGTTATATTAAGCTCATCTTCGCCCGTTATCTTTAATGTTGCTTCCCGTTTTATCACACTTAATGTTTTTTCAAATTCTTCGCTATTACAGGTTGCGTAAATTTTATAATCACCTTCTTTTGCAAGGTCGGTTACGGTGAGTGTTCCATCGGGTGCAATTGAAATTCCGTCATAATTGTCTTTTAAGTAGAAATCTCCTGTAAAATCGTTGGTATGGTCGGTTATTTTATAAGCCTCAACAGTAGTTTTTCCTGCGCCCGGCAGACATAAAACGCTTTTTCCTGTAATTTCCTTAACTCCTGCATTTATTCCGCTGTAATATGCAATTTCCGATTGAGCAGACTGCTTAAACCACAGTTTTCCGCCAATATTTCTCATATCAGCAACAGGAAGCGGTCTGTCCGAAGCTTTTTTTACACCGTCAACATAAAAATCATAATTCTGATTTGCCATATCGTATTCAAAACGGTAATTCTGTGATACATCATAAATAAATGGACAAAGTATGGTTTTTGTTCCTGCCACAACCGATTTTTCAACTATACTGCCGTTTTCAACACTGTAATCAAGATAAGTTCCCCAATTCTGAGACTGCCCTACATTAACAAGCTGAGTTGTCGCATTATGAGGAGTCATCTGAATTTCAAAAGTCACCTGCTTATTGGTAAGTTCATTTATTCCGCCGGCGAAACTAACATTATAGTTCCAGTTGCCGTTTCCGGTACCAAGAATGCCGTCTGTAACTGTTACAGTAAAGGTTTTTGAATAATCCGCATTAAGAGCAGATACTGCACAGATATCATATGTGCCATTTGGCGTATTTTTATCAAGAAGAACATATCCGTCTTCCGTTACGGTAATGCCATTTGTTACTGCATACCATAAAAAATCTGATTTTTCTTCTTTGCCGTCAACAACAAGCGCTGCTGTGTATTTCACCTTTGACGCAGAGTTGTTCAACGGTTTATATAATTTCTCACTTCCTGTTACTGTTACGTCTGCACTGGAGGATTTTACCGTCTCTCCGCTTAAAATCATATATTCGTCAAAGGATTTTCCTCTTCCGGTAAACATTCTGTCGTACTGTAATACCGATGCAGAGAAGGAGAAATCTTCTGCAATTTTATTTCCGTTTATGTAAAAATCGTAGGTTTGAGAATTAAAGTCCATAACACAGGAAACATCATACCATTTGCCGTATTCAAGAAGCATCAGCTCCTTATCTAAGCCATCCTGCTTTGTAAACAACATTTTTCCCGTTGTAACAGAGGTATCCTTTAAATTGATATCAATAAATGCACCGTATTCGGGAGAAGCACCAAACTGAAAGCCTGTTGCATCCGCCGCACTCGCACTTGTTATTCTGTATTTAAAGGAGGTGGTAATTTCGCCGGATACTCCTGATGTAAAGGCTTCGGAACTTAAAAGTCTTGAATTCCATGCTGAAACAACTGCAAGCTTATTTCCGTTTTCTTCAGTAACAACTGTATTATTAAGCCAGTCGGTGGGGGCAGAGTTTACAGCATAGCTTTCAAAATTCTCATAATATCCGTTTTTTACATTTACCAAAATACTCTTTTTTGCTTCGGGATACTGTGCTGAAGTTACCGTAAGTGTGAAATCTTCCGATTCACCGGTTAAATACACATATCCGTCTGCATCTGTTTTTACACTTTTATTATCTGCCGAATAAATAAAATCGGATTCGGTTTCAATTCCGTCAACAATTAATTTGGCTTTATAGCTTACTTTTGAAGTTACACCCGCAGGCGGTTTCAAAAGCGTGGTTTCGCCGGTTAATTCAATTACTGCCTGATTACCGCTTGCCATTACGGGCAAAGCGGAAAAAATCATACAGATTGTAATCACTATACTTATTAATTTTCTCACGTTATCTCCTCCGCTGTTATCTGAAAATTACTTCAAAGGAATTACCTTTGGCATTTTCTGTATTTACTGTTATAACTGTGTGCTCTCCGCTGTTTTCAACAGATATGTTTTCTGTTTTTTCAACATTTTCAAGATTCTTTTTGGGTATTTTAACAGTAACACCTGTAAGCTTATGAGTAGGATCAGCAACAGAAACTCTGCATTCACCGTTTATTTCCCTTACCATTACAACCGAGGGTGCTGAAACAGAAACATTGTTAAATTCTCCTGCTGTTCTGAATACGTAACCGCAAATTCCTGTATTTTTCTCGCTTACTGCCTGAATTTCAGGTGTGTTTGAAAGAACAGATATATCAGGATTATCTTTATAGGCTTCAATTTCCCTTTCTGTCATACCGGGAAGAACAACGTATTCATAAGTTGCATTTTCGGGATTTTTACCATGCACAAACCAGGCTTCAAGGAAATTTCCCCGTTTTGTTCCAAGCTTTGCCGCAACCGGGAAATAATATCCGCCTATTCCGTCTATCGAAATGTAATCTGCATACTGAATTTTTTCTGTTTTTTCAACATCCTTGCCGTTTATGGTAACTTTTTTATCCGTGTCAAGCTTTCTGTTATCAACTATTGTTTCAACATCGGCGTTCATTGTGCTTGTAATACCGTTACCAAGTGCAACAATTTCATTATCAAACATAAAATAAGCTTTATTTGCAACAAGGTCGTTTTCATGTTTTGGCTGAGACATTGCAATAGGATCGGTAAGAGTTCCCTTTCCTTCAGAATGGAATGATTCAAGATCCATTGCGGCTACCATAAATTCGCCGCCAAGTGTAGCGCCTCCAACAAAATCCTTGCTGCTTAAATAAGCTTCCTCATTTGCAATACTAAGCTTCTGTCTTTCACGGTTATCTACCGTTGTACCGGGCAGGCGGTATTTGTTCGCCGTAGTCCAGTAATCGCCTTCAAACTGTCCCATATCGTTATCGCTGTATAATAGAAGCATTCCATCGCCCATATACCAGCCGGTCTGATTACATCCGCTTATACTTTCATAGTTATATATTCTGGAAGATGACATTGAAAGACCTGCAGAGTAGCCGTTTCTTCTCCATACTGCTTTATCCATCATTCCGTAAATTTTGGAAATGTTATAATTTTCTCTCGGTTTTACATTTTCATCGTTTAGTATGGATTCAAGATAGCCAAGCTGGCTTAATTTAAGCTCTTTAAAGTAATCATTTATGGTATCGTTTTCTACGGTAAATTTAACGTAGGATTTCATTTTTGCCTGATTTTCCTCGTCCATTGCAGGCAAAACATCGAGTACGCAGGACATTTCGTTAACACCTGCACTTCTTCCGTTTTCGGGATAACGGCCTGTTGCTATGGACATAATTGAACCGTTAAAGTTAATAGGCTCATAGCTTTGATAAATCCAGTCTTTTACTATGTTAATCTTATCAGCTGAAATACCGAAATCTGTATTTCCAAGTATAGAAATTACAGGAGATACACATTTTATCTGCTCAATACCGTAAGAACCGTTCATTGCGTGTTTACCGTGATAAAGAAAACTGCCGTCGGTGAAAAAGCCTTCGTTCATACTGTTGGAAACCGCTTCAACAGTATCAGAAAAATAAAGAAGTGATTCTATGGCATTTCTTCCGTTCATAAAGCGGAACTGATTTTCCGATATTACTGATGATGCTAAAATTGCATAAGCAATACTTGCTTTATTTGCCGCTGTCTGAGATGACTGCGGTGTAAAATATTCAACCGGTGCAACATATTTTTTTAGCTGTACATCAGAAAGTGCATCGTCCATCAGAATAAGAATATCCACAAGCTCCTTGGGTGAACCTATCTGCCAGTCCCACCAGTTTACAAGTGTTGTATCTCTCCAGCCCTGATTCCTCATTTCATCGGGGCCGAACATATTTTCATACATCCAGTCAATTGCAAATAAAATATCAGATTTAAGCATCGAATCGTGATAGTATTTACTTCCCGGAGTTGCATATGCAAGTGCCATATATCTTATATTGGTATAAAAGAATGACATCGTACTTGTTGCCTTAGGCTTGCCGTAACCTGTGCCGGGTGTCCATAAGCAGGGTGTTTTTTCATCGGTGTTCATTATTTTCCACGCCGATTCCGCATCCTTTTCTATTGCTTTTATTTTCGATTTTACTCCGTCTTTTGTTAAGTCAACATCCTTACCGATAAGATTCTCTTTCCACGCTTTTCTTACCGCTTTAAATTCTTCGGAGGTCTGAGGAACAGGATTTCTTCTGATGTTTTCTTTTCCCAACATAATATTATCAAAATATATTACAGTATCTTCAGTTGCTCCCGATGAATTCCAGCCCGTTGCCCAGAATTCCAGACTTTCAACTTCAGCTATACTTCCGTATCTTGTGGTATTAAAGGTGGAAAGATCAATTGTTACAAGCTTCCAGCCTGTCCAGTTAACTTTAAAATCACTCCAGATATACACCATTCCGTTTATTCTCTGCTTACAGTAAACAATAACGCTTATTGTTGCATTTGTAGCTTTTTCCGAATACGCCCAAAAGCGGAAGGAATCGTATTCACGCCAGTCAGTAAGGGAAACCGGAAAACCTACAAAGTTATGCTCATCGTGTTTTTCCCATTTTGCCGAATATTTTGCACTTCTTACTATATTCGGATCAGCAATAAGGCTGTCAGAGCTCATTTTATCCATTCTGTTCATATCCACAATAACGGTTTCATCAACTGATACATCTTCCTTTATCTCTTCTGCAGAAAAAGCCGGATAAGCTGAAGATAATGAAATTAAAACCGCAAGTAAAACAGTAAGTATTTTTTTCGTTATTTTCAAATCAGTCATCTCCTTTTATTTTTTAATATTACTTTTATACTGTGTGGGAGTTATCCCTTCACTTTCCTTAAACCTCATCATAAATGCACGCGAAGTTCCATAGCCTACAGTTTCAGCAATATTTTCAATTTTAGCCTGAGAATCAGTTTCTAAAATCTGTTTTGCATAGTTAATACGAAGCTTATGAATGTAATCAACTATTCTGAATCCGTATTTTTTTCTGAACAGTCTTGAAATATACTGTGCTGACATATCAAATCTGTCGCCTATTGAATTTACACACAAATCACAATCTGTAAAGTTTTCGTCAATATATTTGACAATCTGTTCTGTTATATCATTTTCTGAATTATTTCCTTCTTTCTGCATTGCGCTGTCAAGTATATAATTCATACATTTCGCCACCATTCTTACA
This sequence comes from Clostridia bacterium, assembly GCA_017414505.1. Lineage (GTDB taxonomy): Bacteria > Bacillota > Clostridia > UMGS1840 > HGM11507 > RGIG1932. The sequence goes on along the minus strand of JAFQLQ010000030.1, from coordinate 42,620 downwards.
TCGGAGAATTTTCTTGTATTTTCCCAGTTTTCGCTTACTTCAAAATCACCTCTTAAGGTTGCACCCTTTATTATATGCATAAGTATTGCAACAAGGCTGTTCACATACCATTTACTTACCGGCTTTGAAATAAGATAATCGTTTAGAATTTTGTTCATAACAGAAGCTGCATCCTGTTTGTTTCCGCTTTTTATAGCCGTTACAAGCGCATTTTCAAGGTTGTGTGAAATAACAGGGAACTTTCTGTCTGCTTCGGTTATATCCTCATAAAACACATCGGATAGGCCATAGAATTTTCCAAATTCAAGTGCTTTTTCTGCCTGTTCGTGAAGCTCGGGAAAGCTTTTTGTTCCCTTAACAGGCTCACTTACATAAAAGCTTAACTGCATTTCAAGATGTGTGCCAAGTGCCTCCGAAGCTTTTTTCATTATATCCTCAAGAATTGTTTTATAGTTTTCGTAAACAGGAGTTTCACTTATAAAAATTCCCGTAAGCTTACCGTCAATTACTGTCCACTCTATTTTGTATGTGCCCAGCAAATCACTCATAACATTTTTTACAATGAAACGTGCTTCCTCCTCGCAGGTTTCGGTTCTCTTTCCGCCATCGGAAATTATTCCGCAATCGTCAATTAAAATAATCACAACTCCATATATATGGTTTTCGTCGAACTTGCTTTTCATTTTACCGTCGGTTACCTTAAAGCCTCTTAAAATATCAGCAATGACAATTTCACGGCGCAAATCATCGTCCTTGCGGGATTTTTGCTCGAAATTACGTATCTGTTTTTTAAAATTTGAAATTCTGTTGTTAATAATATTAAATTCGTTTTTACCCGTATCGTCACTTAAATCCGAACCGGAATTTTTGATAAGAAAGCTTATCTGACGGTAGTTCCATAAAATTAAAAGGGCAAACAGAACAATCATCAGAATTACGCAGATAAAACTGCAGGTAAAGCCCATAATAAGGGTGTCGCTTATTATACGGTTCTGAATACTTAAGGGACTTAAATAAATATATTTATATCTGGAAACACGTGATTTTTCTGTTATTCCGATCATTCTCGTTTTTCCGATTTTTATTGCGCTTTCCTCTGAAATGCCGTTTAAAATTTCAACTGCATTTTCCTCTTCGCTGAGGGTTCCCCATTTGTAAATTATCTTCCCTCTTGAATTTACAACAAGGATTATATCGTCACTTTCTGCCATAAAGACTTCATCAAGAACTGCTTTTTTATCAACTGATACACAAATTACATATTTTTCCGTATTTGTATAGAAGTTTATTTTTTTATCAGTATAGTCGCTGTAATTCTGCTGATAATTTGTGATTTTGGAAATCCAGCTTTCACAACTTTCAAATTCATCGGTCAGATATGTATTAAAAAAGCTTTCACTCTCCCTTGCGCCCGTTGAATTAACAACAATTCCGCTTAAGGGAAAATAAACATAGGTTTCGTTAAGATATATGCTTCCTGCACTGCTATCCAGCATATACTGTGAAAGCTCACCTGCTTCAAAACGTGCTTCGGAGGATAACGGCATTTCCGACAGATTTATAAGAAAGGAATTTTCAGAAAGCATTTCACTGTAATGCTTTGTATCGGTAAGCATACTGTCACAGCTTTTCTGTATGCATTTTACAACATAGCTGTTTTTATTTTCTGTTTCCGCACTTAAATTGCTTTTAACCTGTGTTAAAATGATTCCGTTTGTAACTATGGTTATTATAAGAACTATAAAGAACATAACTGTCCATACATAAAGCACAGTTTTTTTACCAAGCAGTTTCAGCAAAACACTTTTCCTCCCTTAAATTTAAATTTATCCCTTAACAGCACCAACCATTACTCCTTTTACAAAATATTTCTGTAAAAACGGATAAACAACCAGTATCGGAACTGTTGCAACCATCATAACCGCATACTGAACTGTTTCTGCTATGGCTTCGTTGTCGCCGCCGTTTGCTATGTTACCCACGCTATTCATAATAAGAATTTCTCTTAATACAAGCTGCAGAGGATAAAGACTTTTCTTTCTTAAGTAAATCATAGCTGTAAACCACGAATTCCATGTTTCCACCGAATAATAAAGAGTTATTACGGCAAGAGTTGGAATTATCATGGGCACTATTATACTGAAAAGAACCCTTGTATGCCCTGCCCCGTCTATCATTGCAGCTTCAGAAAGTCCGTCGGGGATGGCATCAATTGCGTTTCTTGTTATTATCATATTAAATGTATTTATCGCAACGGGCAGAATAAGTGCCAGAAGCGAATTATCGATTCCGAAAGACTTAACGTTTAAATAATTGGGAATAAGTCCTCCGGAGAAGAACATTGTTATTACTACACCAATACTAAACACTTTGGAAAGCTTTGCTGTTTTCAGCGACATAAAATATGCGCCGATAACAGTTAAAAGAAGCCCCAATGCCAGCCTTGTTATAAGAACAATAAGTGTGTTTTTAAAACCAATGAAAATCATTGAATTTTTCATTACAAATTTATAGGAATCAAGAGTGAATCCCAAAGGCTTTATTAAAAGCCCTCTGTGGCTCATAAACTCGTTGGCACTTGAAAAAGATGCCATAAGTACATACAAAAACGGATAAAGTGTTACCGTAACCACAAGCAACATAATAAATATATTTATTACGTTAAATACTTTTTCACCTAATGTGCGTTTAATCATCACCTCTTACCTCCTACCACAAGCTGCTTTCACTGTATTTTCTGCTGATTTTATTAGCAGCAATAAGCAGAATAAAGTTTATAACCGAATTAAACAGACCGATTGCTGTTGAATAGCTCCAGCTTCCGTCCAAAATACCGTATCGGTAAACATAGGTAGAAATAACATCGGCAGTTTCGTATGTAATGGGGTTATAAAGAAGAATTATCTTCTCATAGCCTACGTTTAGCAAAGAGCCTATTCTTAAAATAAGCATTACAACTATTGTAGGTGTAATTCCCGGCAAAGTTACATGAATTGTCTGTTTGAATTTTCCTGCACCGTCTATTGATGCCGCCTCGTAAAGCTGAGGATCAACACCTGTTAATGCAGCAAGATAAATAATAGAATTCCAGCCTGCCTCCTGCCATATATCGCTTATAACATAAATGGGCACAAAATACTGCGGATAGTTAAGATAAGAAACCTTATCCATACCGAAAAAGGCAAGAATATTGGTTACTATTCCGTCAGCAGAGGTGAATTTGGATATAAGTCCGCAAATTACAATAAGAGAAATAAAATGCGGAAGATATGCTACAAGCTGAACACCTCTTGAAAAGGCTTTGCTTTTCAGCTCGTTTAATAAAAGTGCAAAAATAATCGGAACCGGAAAAGAAAACAGAAGTGTTGCCAGACTTATTGTCAGAGTATTTTTCATAAGACGAAGAAAATAATCATCCTTGAAAAACTGAATAAAATATTTAAACCCTACCCATTCCGAACCCATTATACCCTTTGTGGGGGAAAAATTCTTAAATGCTATTATTACTCCATACATCGATTTATAATGGAACAGTATAAAGAATAGAATTACGGGAAGTGCCACAAGATAGATTTCACCGTTTCTTCTTAAATCCGTTTTCCAGCTTTTTATGAAATTTTGAGATGATACTTTTGATTTTTGCATTATATCATTCCTTACTTTTTAGTCGTATTCTCCGCCCTGCACTTTTGCAAGGCGGAGAAGGTATATTATCTGTTGTTGTATCTGTCTACTGCCGCCTGATAAATTTCGATTGCTCTTTCAATATCCATTGATTTTATTTTTTCAACAAATGCATCATATTTATCCATTGGCTCTATTCCCATAATGAATTTATACATATTTTCGCTTGCATATGTGTTTATGGGGTTCATAATCGAGCTTACCTCTGTGCTTTCATCCTGAGTGAAGCTTACATTTGGTATCGCACGGTTTTCTGCATCACACTGACTCCAGATTTTAACTGCATCCTGCTGCTGAGGCATTGGATAATACTGCTCCAAATATCTGGGATCCTGAACGAACGGACCGGAAGTATTTGCTCTTATGTAACGTCCCATAACCTGACTCATAGATAAACCATCGGGGTTATTTGTTATAACTTCTGTATAAGTGGGTTTACCGTCAACCATTGTAAAGGATTCTCCCTCAACACCAAAGTTTAAAAGTGTGTGACCTGCTTCACTGTATCCGTAATCAAGAAATCTCATTGCAAGCTCAACATTTTCACAGGCGGTTGTTATATAACCTGCTCCAGCTTTAAGCACTTTTTCGGTTTTTATACCGAATCTGGAATTTTCGCCCTTATTAAGCACCGGGAACGGAGCTGCAACAAGCTCAAATTCAGGATTTTTATCAGTCATAGCCTTTGAGAATTTATTGATTGAAGATGCCCATGCAGCATAAGCGCAAGTGTTGGAATTGGTGATTCTTGCATCTTCGTCGGTAATTTTAACAATGTTCTGGTCAAGCAGACCTTCTTTGTACCAGTCTGCAAAAAGCTGAAATACATCTCTCATACTTTCATCAAGATAACCGTATTTTACTTTTCCGTTTTCATCCAAGTAAAAGTTCATTATAGTTCCGTATGCTCCGGTAAACATACCGCCATACTGTTCCCAGAAAGAAATGTCATAGCTTAAAGGAGCATTTGCGCCGTTTGCTTTATATGCTCTTAATACCTCAGTCCATTCATCAACTGTTTCAGGAACGGAAAGTCCTGCTTTATCAAGAATATCTTTTCTTAGAATAAAGCCTGCTGTTGATCTTAAAACATCCTCATTAAGAATCATATTGAAGCTATAAAAACGTCCGTCGTCGCTCTTAATCATTTTGGCAAGATTTTCATCCGCTTCAATCATCGCATTATAATTGGGTGCAAATTCCTTAAGATTATCTGTTAAGTCGATAATAACACCGTCTGCCGCATATTTTGCAACACCACCGCTTTCCTGTGCAATATTGGCAATTAAAATATCAGGAAGGTCGCCCGAAGCAATGGTTAAGCTTAACTGTTCGGTGCTTCCTGCTGTGGGATGAATAAATTCAAGATTAACACCCGTCTGCTCCATCCACGCTTTTCCAAGCGGTGTTGCTTCCATACCTGATTCGCCGTTATCTGCCGAACCAATATCAATCCACATAGAAAGAGTGTCATCACACTTTACGGGATAAATTTTTCCGTCTGCGGCATATTCTATTGCTCCGCCTCCGGTTTTTTCTTCCTGCTTATTGCAGGCTGTCATTGTGCCAAGTGCCATTGCAAGCGCAACAGCACAAGCTGATGCTTTTAATAGTTTTGATTTCATACTGTCTCTCCTTACTTTATAATTTATTGATTATATTATACCATTTTACTCATGTAGCGAACAAGTGAAAAAAATATACTATAAGTGAAATAAATGGACTAATTAAACGGCATAACAGAGCCATTTTGCCACACAAACCAACGGTATGTGCAACCGCTTTTTTCTTCCACAGAATTAAAGCATATTTCGCTTTCTCCTTTTTTAACAGTGTACGGTTTTGCACAAAGGTTTGAAAGCCTGTTTTTTGCATCGTATTCTGCTATAATAAGATTAATGCTTAAATCTGTATCCGCTGAATTTGTAAAACACAGCTTTACACCCGATTTTTCTTCAGTTATCATTCTTACGGGAGAATCCTTTTTTTCTTTTTGGAATACAGCTTCAAAGCTTTTTCCTTTGCTGTTTAACGTATTTACCGAAAGAACGTAATAGCCGTTTTCCTCCGAAATACTGATTTTTTCATCACATCCGGTTAAAACAAGACCGTTTTTCTTAATTTTTATAACAGTTTTGGGAATTTTATGTGTGGGTTCGGCGACTGAAACCGTATATCTTTCTGCTTCCTCCCTTTTCATTACAATACATGGATTTTCGGCAATTATATCCTCAAATTCCATTTCGCTTCTGAAAACTATTCCGGTTGCATTCAGTTTTTCGTCACGAACCGCCTGAATATTTCCATCGTTTGAAAGTACAGTAATGTGTGGATTTTCAGAATAGGCTTTTGTTTCTTCCCGGGAAAAATCAGGAAGCATTACATATTCATAAGCTTCGTTAACGGGATTTTTGCCGTGCGACCATAAAATCTCTGCAAAGTTATTATACTTTACATCAAGATTGACTTTGTTTGGAAACCAGTAACCGACTGTGTTTCCAATATTTGCATAACTGACATCAGAAACCGATTTACTGCTTCCGTATGAAAATGCTTCAGAATTTACGCTTAATACTTCGTTACTTATGGGCGCATTTTCAACCGTGGTTACAACCTCGGAATTCATTGTGCTGTTTATTTCACATCCTAAAGCAACAACCTCATCATCAAACATAAACCATGCTTTTTTAGCCGTTAAATCGTTATCGTGCTTTGGCTGAGATACCTCGAAATCGGTTGAAATATTTCCGCTTCCGTCACTGTGGAAAGATTCCAGATCCATCGCAACGGCAGCATAGGTATTATCAAGTGTTACGCCGCCTACAAAATCCTTAGTACTAAGATAAGCTTCAGAATTTGAAATGCTGAGAGCCTGCCTTGTCTGGCTATCGGCAGTAGTGCCGGGCAAACGGTATTTATTTGCTTTATTCCAGTAGTTTTCGTTATAGCGGTTGGAATCACCGTTATATAAAAGAACCATTCCGTCACCCATATACCAGCCCGTATTATTACATCCGCTTATGCTTTCATAGTTAAAAATTCTTGATGAAGACATTGAAATACCAACTGCAAAATCCCCTCTTTGCCAAACAGCTCTGTCCATACTTCCGTAAACCTTCGCAAGCTTATAATTTTCTCTTGGAAGTACATTTTCATCATTCATAATACCGTAAAGCGAATTTGCCTGCGATAAGGTGAGAGTACTGTAATAATTAAGGGTTGAATCACTGATAACGGTATATTTTATATAGCTTTTTATGCGTTCCCGGTCAGAATCGGAAAGTGCAGGAATAATATCCGTAAGAACTCCTAAAACAGTTGCGCCTGATGTATGCTCAATACCCGGATATCTGCCCTTTACAATACTCATAACTGCACCGTTATAAATAAGTGGTTCAAATCCGTTATAAAACCATGCTGCAAGCATATTTGCGGTATCACCCGAAATATTATCTCCGAGAACTGCAATAATGGGAGATAAGGATTTTATAAGCTCTATTCCGTAAGTTCCGTTCATTGCGTGTTTTCCGTGAAAAATATAGCTTCCATCGGTATAAAAGCCTTCACCATCCCCCGCAGTTTCATCTGCGTAACACAAAAAGCTTTCAACAGCACGAAGAGCACTTCTGAAATGAAGCGAATCATTGGAAAGCACCGAGGTTGCCATTACAACATAGGTGATACTCGCTTTATTGGCATCCCCTGCAAACACCTGCGGTACAAAGAATTTTATTGCAGAAAGATAATTATTAATTTCCTCTTTTGGGATTACGTCGTAAAGAAGCATCAGTGTATTTACAAGCTCGGTGGGCGATCCAATCTGCCAGTCCCACCAGTTTGGCTCGGTAATATCGCGCCAACCCGAAAATTTCATTTCATCTGCACCGTACATATTTTCATACATCCAGTTTAATGCAAAACGGATATCATTTAAAAGCTCATCGTTTTTATAATATATTGAACCTTTTATGGCATATCCCTGCGCCAGTTTATTGATGTTGGAAAAAAGATATGTCATTGTTGAAGTAGCAACGGGAAAAGCCGTTCCCCACAGGTTTTGTGCATTATCGCTTTTATTCATACTGCTCCATAACTCAGAACAAATTCCGCTTACCGCATCAATTTTTGAACCTACCTCAACTGTATCTGTCAGCGCATCAATATCTCCACCCAGATACTTTCTCCAGTTACTGCGAATATTTTCAAATTCCGCATCTGTTTCAGGTACAGGATTTTCACATTCCACTTTTTCAAGAAAAATATCGTCTATATAAAGAACAGTTCTTTCATCGGGCACGGCATTCCAGCTGTTTGCCGAAAATCCAATAGTTTTAACCGATTGCAGGGTTCCGTATCTTACAACATTCAAATCCGTTAAATCAATGGTTACTTTCTTCCAGCCTTCCCAGTCAACAGTAAAATTTCCCCAGCAGTAACGCCATTTGGGACTTGTAGAGGTTTCTGTAAAAACAGATAAGACTTTATCTGTTTTTACCTCGGAATACGCCCAAAAACTTATATAATCATATGTGCTCCAATCAGTAACACCCGTAACTGCAAAGGTGGCACTTTTAGTATTTTCAACGTGGTTTGTCCATTTTGCGGTAAATGCCGAACTTCTTTTTACTGACGAATCCGCCGTTACAGCACCGCTTTTTTCTATTACAGTTTTATCGTTCATTTTAACCACGCACTGCGTAAGCTGTGCCGTTTCACCGTTTACGACAAAAGCGCAGGTATTTATGATGAAAATAACTATTATAAAGTATATAAGGCATCTTTTTATGTTCATTTTAATTCCTCACAGTAAAAAATTTGTTTATATATTTATGATAATGGTTAAATTATCTTAATTCAAGTGAAAAAAAGGTACAGAATAGAAAAAAACAGGCAAAACCGAAGTTTTACCTGTTTTTTTCATTCGTTTATATAATTGTTTTTTCCAGATACTCAAGGGAAAGCTCAACCATTTTATCACCAAGCTCTTTATTTGCTTCTGCAGAGCTTTTGGTGAACCAATGCTCTATATCGCCTAATCTTTCCAGCTTTACTGCTTCGGGATAAAGCGACATAAGTATTGAACATTCATATTTTCCTGCGTGGTCGTATCCTGTTGCGTTCTGAACCGCGGTACTCATTGTGGGAATAACCTTTATCCAGCCAAAGGGATTATCTTCATTCTCAAGATTTTCATAATAATTCTTGTAATTTTCGCTTCCCCACCAGCCCTGACCTCTGGTTTTTTCCATATATGCCATAGTTGCGCGCTTTGCGGCTTTCATATAGGAAAGTGTCATAGGCATTAAGGATTCCTGCTCAAACTGATGATGAATTACCACATATATGTTTCTTAGTCCTGAGTTTAACATACTCATAAAAACATAATAAACATACTGTTCAAAGGCATTTTCCTCAACGTGAACAGTTCCGCTTGTTTCATCACCAACTGCATAGCTTGAAGGACTGTAGCTGATAGAAGGAGCAATTATAATATCCTTTCTTTCAGCAAGCTTTTCAACAAGACCTTTTGCAACCAGTGTATCACATCCGTAGGAACACTGAGGGCCGTGATATTCAACAGTTCCGCCAACGATTACTACAGGTGTGTTATTTTTCTTTGCATTTTCAATTTCTCTTGGAAAACACATATCAAGATGCATAATTTTCACCTCTTATTCAGAATAGCCAAGTGTTGTGTAATACGCTAAATTTGTCTGTCTGTTATCCAGTCTGCCATACTGCAGAACAATATTTTTATCCGACACAATTTTCATTGCATACTGTGTATCAAAAGGTACAACATATCCGCACATATCATCGGTATTATTCATACGGAAGCAACGAACTCTTTTTGCTCCAACCTGCCATTTGATGTTTTCATAGCAATCCTTATCAGCAAAGTATAAAGTTACGTCAATATTTGCATCTGAATCGTTATCGTTTACAACAATAACAGATTCGTGACCTTTTAACACACCTTCGCCCTCCTGCGGTAATTCGCAATCGGGAATAAGCCATAATTTTTTTCCAATTCCGTTACACATCTATTTCTATAATTCCTTTCTTCAGGTAATCTGTCATAGAGATACAGCCGTTTTCTGCAACTGCAATACCTTTTTCCCATCTACATCCGAAGGTGGGGCCGGAAATAAAGGTATCAACCTGGAATGTCATATTAGCTTCAAGCGGATAATCGCTGATTGTTTCCATCCAAGGAGCTTCAACCTCAATCATACCTGTTCCGTGACAGGGGCCGTAAACAAAATTATCTTTATATCCGTTATCAACGTATAATTTGTAGAAATCCTTAGCAATATCGCTTGCCATAACGCCGGCTTTGATTCTTTCTTCTGTCCAGTTGTGAGCATCTAAGCAGAACTGAACAAGTTCACGTCTTTCGCCTTCTAATTTACCCATTACAACAGGCAGACCGATAGAAGGAGAATAGCCGTCGATTTTAGCAGAAAGATTAAGCTGAACGATATCGCCTTTTCCAATCTTTCTGTATCTTGAACGGCTGATAGCGTGACGTGTGGATTCTTCGGAGAATACATACATAGGAAGACCTTCGTATTCAGCACCGTTTTCGTAAATAACCTTCTGAGCAACACCAACCATTTCAAGCTCAGTAACACCGGGTTTTAAGTTTCTTATAACTTCTTCGGTTGCAAGCTCAATGATTCTGAAGCCTTCTTTAATACAAGCAAGCTCGTTTGCACTCTTTATTTTTCTTAAGTTAACCATTATATCGTTGCATTTAACGATTTCTGCTTCGGGATAGCTGTCTTTAAGACCTTCAAAAATAGGAAGAGTACATTCAACATAGCTTCCTAAACCAATTTTAATTTTATCACCGCTTACGCCGATTGCTTTGAATACATCTTTAAAAGTATCAGCGTGAAGCTCAGGATATGAGGGATCCGCAGATTCTCTGAATTCTTTAAGAACGAAAATCTTATCAATTTTTCCGAAATCCTTCGCAAAAATTGCAGATTCGGGGCCAACCATAAGTGCCGCATCTCCTGTTGCGGAAATTGCTACACCTGCTCTTTCAAACAAGGGCCAGAAACCGCTGAAATATCTTGCGTTTGCATAGTCAGATTCAGTACTTGAAACAACCATAACGTCAAGTCCTTTTTCCTGAACCATTTTTGCAGCCTTTGCAATTCTCTCCTTGTACTCATAATCGGGTATACATATTCTTTCCATAATTAAAACCTCCTGATTTTATTTTTCTGATTTAATTATACAATATTATCATATAAAATGTATTTGAATAATAATAAATATTTTTTGCACAATCGTAAATATATTGACAAAAATGTGTTTTTGTGGTTTAATCAATTAAGGGTGATTTTATGGAATTTAAATTACAGAAATTCTCGATACCTTTAAATGTTTCGAGAATAGCAAATATACATTACTTTGAGTTTACCGAGCAATATCATACATTCAGCGATTCTCATAATTTCTGCGAGCTTTTATATGTGGATAACGGTTGTGTTTCTGTCGAGGCGGAAAATTTTTCGGGTGAGCTTACAGGCAATCAGCTTATAATTCACCGCCCGGATGAAAAGCATTCCCTGACCTGCAGTGATAACAGCTGTCCGAATATTATAATTATAGGATTTGAATGTAAAAGTGACGAAATTGCAAAATTTTCGGTAGCTCCAATCACTTTGCGCACCGAGCACAAAAAAATGCTTTCGGAAATAATGAAAGAGGGTATGAATGTATTCATACCCCCTTATGACATCCCCTACACCCCCGAAATGACAAAGCGGGAAAAGAGCTTGTTCGGCTCTGAACAAATGCTTAAAATCAATCTGGAGGCTTTTCTGATAAGCCTTGTAAGAGAATACAATCAAAGCTCGGAGCCTCCGTCAGGCAATATTGCAAACGACGGAAAAATTTCTGATATATACAATTACATAAACGAACATTTTACAGAAAAAATTACATTAAACGATATTTGTCTGCTTTTCGGAACAAACAAAACCTCTCTTTGTAAAAATTTCAAATCTGCTTACGGAACAACTATTCTTGACTACATAAACAAACTTAAAATCAGCCGTGCAAAAAGGTTAATCAGAGAACAGAAGCTTTCTGTAACGGAAATTTCGGAAACACTCGGTTTCAGTTCCATACACTATTTTTGCCGTCTTTTTAAGAACAATACAGGGCTATCTCCAAAGGAATACAGTAAAACGGTTAAGGCGAAGCTGAATTTATGAGAAGCAGTCCAAATATCTATTTTTGCATTTAATTTCACATTTTTTTGACATTAAATTTTTATTGCAATTACATCCTGCCTGTGATATAATTAATCAGAAAAAATATAAAGGGGAATAATTATGAGTTTTAAAAAAATTTTGTTTATTACCGGACTTTTACTCATACTGTTTGGTACAACAACTGTATTTGCCGATACTTACGGAGATTATACTTATACTGTTACAAACAACGAAATTACAATTGACAAATTTAATTCAACTACTGCCACAGAAGCTATAATTCCATCTGAAATCAACGGTATTCCGGTAACCACTATAGCATATTACTCATTTTATGGCAAAAACGTAGAAAAAATAGTCATTCCGGACAGCGTAACAACTATCGAATTTCGTGCTTTCGTTAATTGTTACGAGGTCAAAGAACTCACAATAGGTACCGGAGTTAAAACTTTGGAAGGAGATGCGTTTTATAACTTAAGAAAACTCGAAACAATTTATTACAATGCCGTAAATGTTCCCGATTACACATATCATTATAGCGGTTGTAGTCCATTTTACAATTTGGGAATTGCCGCCCCAAATGGCGTTTCGCTGATTTTTGGCGATACAGTTGAGCATATTCCCGCATATTTTATGTTTGTAGGTAATAATTTATACAAACCGGAAGTATCGAGTATTACAATAGGTAAAAATGTAAAAAGCATAGGTAATGACGCTTTTGCAGATTGTACATATCTTACTTCCGTATATACAGACAGTATAGTCCACTGGTGCAGTATCAGCTTTGCAACTGAAAGCTCAAACCCTCTTTATCATGCTAAGAAGCTTTATATAAACGGTTCGTTACTTGAAAATCTTATAATTCCTGCCGGATTTACGAATATTGGCGACTACACATTTTACAATGCTTCATGCATAACAAGCCTTTCTGTTCCAAATACCGTTACTTCAATCGGACAAGATGCTTTTTCGGGTTGCTCAGGCTTAACTGATGTGTCTTTTTCAAATACACTTACTACCATTGGAGCAAGTGCTTTTTCAAGATGTTCAAACATAACTGGTATTTATCTGCCAAACAGTGTTGTTACTATCGGAGGCAGTGCTTTTTCAGGTTGCTCAAGCATTAAAAATATTTCTCTGCCAGCCGGAATTACAACCATTGAAAGCAACACCTTTGCCGGCTGCTCTGCTCTTACAGAAATTTCAATACCACAAAAAGTATCTTCCGTTGGTAACAAGACATTTTCCGGTTGTGAAAGTCTTACAGAAATTACAATCAACGAAAATATATCTTCCATCGGCGATGGTGCATTCGGAGGTTGTTCTGCTTTAAAAACAATATACTGGAATGCAAAAAATGTGGCTGATTTTAATATGTATAGCCATTGTTTTAATGGTTCCGGAGTAAATGGTATGGAAGTTATTTTCGGAAATTCGGTGGAACACATTCCTGCTTATGCCTTTGGCAGCGAACTAAGCTACGATTTCTATGAACCTTTATACAAAATAAATGTAACAAAGGTTACTATCCCACCGAGTGTTATATCCATCGGTGCAAATGCTTTCCTGGATTGTACTGTTATTAAAGAGGTTTGCATTTCCGATTTAAAAGCCTGGTGCAGTATCAGCTTTGAAAACTACTTTGCCAATCCCATAGACGAAGTTACAATTCTTAAGGTTAACAATATTGCTGTTACGCAACTTGTAATTCCCGGTAATGTAACAAAAATATCGGCATATGCCTTTTACGAGCTACAAACAATTACAAGTCTTACACTTCCTGAAAATCTTACCTCCATTGGTAATTACGCTTTTTATCGTTGCAAAAACCTTTCAACCGTTTACTGGAATTCTAAATCTGTTTCCAACTTTACAACGGATAATTATATATTCTATGATATTGGAACCAATAATGAAAATTTAAAAATCATCTTTGGTAATGAGGTTACAAAAATTCCTGCATACGCCTTCGAAAACGACGGATACGGATTTAACACAAATAAGGAAATAGTCATCGGAAACAAGCTTCAGAGTATCGGCGCATATTCTTTCTACCGCAACAACCTTACACTCCCCACTCTTCCCGAAAGTCTTACCTCAATCGGAGATTACGCTTTTTACCTCTGCAAAGGTAGTGAGAAGCTTATTATCCCTGATAGTGTTACTAACATCGGGACAAATGCCTTTGATTCCTGCCATGGTATAGAAGAGCTTACAGTAGGCAAAAATGTTTTCTCAATCGGTTATCGGGCATTTTGCTTCAATGGCTTGAAAACTGTGTACTGGAACGCAAAAAAAGTTAAAGATTTAGACTATCGTCAGCTATTTGCTTCTTCTGAAACCGGTACTGAAAAAATCAGAGAATTTATATTTGGAAGCACGGTAGAATATATTCCCGGAAAACTTTTTTATGATCCTTTTACGGTTTTTGTTTCAGAACGAATTATTATCGGTGAAAACGTAACCTCAATCGGACCAAATGCGTTTGGCATTTTCAACCATGTTGACTCTGAACAACCTGAAATTTATTACAACGGAACTGAAGAGAAATGGAATCAAATTACTATAGATCCTACAAATTCACACTTTATAAATGCTCCGAGAAATTATTTTTATTATGTTAACCTGTTCTCATCAGACGGAACTAAAACAAAACAAATCCTTAATTCAATTAATACCGTGCTGAATGCACCGGGACTGAATTTGCCGGGACATACCATTGATTTCTTCACAAATGAGGAGCTTACCAATGTATTTTCAAAATCAGATTTAATTACCGGTAATACATCGTTATGGTACCGTTACACTAAGGTTTCCTGGACAGAAACAACCGTTTCTGACGATGGTAAAACCTTTAGCATCGTTCCGGTTAATCTTCCTGTGGGATGTCAGGTTATTCTTGGTTTATACAAAAACGGAGAGCTTGCGGATATTCAGTCTGCTTTAAATCAAACAGAAACTCTCACATTTAACACAACAACATACTACGATTCATATAAGGTTATGGTGTTTAACAGCATTGATAACTGCGTACCGCTTACAATGACAGAATAAGCAAAAACTCCCTTAAAAAACTTATTTTACACAAGTAAAATTACCTTAACTTTTCCCTATTACTTATTACTTTCACAAAAATCCATACTCGAATGTTTTTAGAGAAAAGTGAAGAGATAAGAGTACAAAAAAGAAACGACAACTTTCTTGGCGAAAATTGTCGTTTCTTTTTTTGGAGCTAACGAGCGGAGTCGAACCGCCGACCTCATCCTTACCAAGGATGCGCGCTACCTACTGTGCCACGTCAGCAAAATATTAAATTGGCGACCCGGATGGGACTCGAACCCACGACCTCTAGCGTGACAGGCTAGCGTTCTAACCAGCTGAACTACCGGGCCAAAACAACATTAATATTATACTAGATAAAATTAAAATTGTCAATAGCAAAATTAAAAATTATACAAATATTTTTACAGGAACAATAAATTAGTAAGAACACCGCACACCACGCTTATAACATACATATAAAACATTATATACGCAATTGTTTTTTTATGGGGATAAGTTTTAACAAGCACCAGAAGTCCCATTCCCGCATTGGTTAAAAGTCCTGCAAGCAGACTTCCGAAGCTTAGCTCTTCTGCCATAAAAAGCTCCGAAAATGTTATCGAAACCGCACATCCCGGAATAAAGCCAACAAGTGCGGTAAAAAACGGCTGAAGCCAACTTCCTTTAAGAAGAATATTGCTTATCATATCTCCGCAGAATTCCGTAAGAATATTTATAACAAAGGATGCCGCAACAATATAAATGAATATACTTACAGTATGCGTAAAAGCGGCTCTTATAATACCGTTTTCGCAATTACAGTTTTTACAAAAATCATCATCGCAATGATTTGTTTCATTTTTATTGATAAGGTCAAAAAGCAAACCGAATAAAATTCCCGTTACAATTTTAAATCCAATCAGATAAAAAGCATATTTTGAAAAATTACCGTTTGCAAAAAGCAAAATTACCGCTTCATCTGATGTAGAAAGAAACACAGCTATAAGCGTTCCCAATGTTATTATTCCGCCGTTAAACAGATTAACTGCGGCAACAGAAAATCCGCATTGCGGAATTATTCCCAAAAGTGCGCCCGGAACAGCTCCGAAGCGACCTACTTTTTTTAATACATTTAAAGATTTTTCCGAGGATTTATGTTCTACAAAT
Organism: Clostridia bacterium; assembly: GCA_017414505.1. Classification (GTDB taxonomy): domain Bacteria; phylum Bacillota; class Clostridia; order UMGS1840; family HGM11507; genus RGIG1932. The sequence continues at coordinate 26,493 of JAFQLQ010000030.1, read as the reverse complement.
TCTACAATAAAATACGCAAGAAACAAAAACGGCAACAGGTTTAAAGAATCTATTACCGTATGTTCTAAAATATGAATCAGCTCGTGCACAAGTTCGTTAAAAAAATCTGTCATAAAAAGCCTCCGGAATTAAATTAAGGGGCAGAACCTATTCCCTGCCCCTTTAGTGTTTTTTAGTCGATAATTACAACTGTGGATGCAACGTATGCTCCGTTTTTCAAGCTGCCTATAACTACCAGGTAATCTCCAACCTTAATATCTTTCAAGGTTCTTGTTGCACCGTTGGAGTTTCTTGTTATAGAAGTTGTGTTCTTAATGTAAATCTGTCTTGCGATTCCGTCGCTGCCGGTGATGGTAACAAAGCCGTAAGCTGTATTTGTAACCTGTACCTGACCGGAGAACTGATTTACTTCGCTTATTGAAGATACTTCAATCTTTTTAACTGTATTGCTGTCTGTTTCGTAAGTTGCGTTCATATCAACTCTTAAAGCATACAAATCAGAAATCTTACCGTCTACATAAATCTGAACATCGGGTGAAATAGGAAGTCTTGTTTCATAAGTACCCTTTGTTATTACGATTGAAGGCTCTGCAGAAATAACGATTTCGGAGATAACACCTGTTGAATTTGCAATGTCACTCTTAAGCTCAAGAGCTGTGATTTTATTATATGTAAGAGTACATTTTGTAACTGTATCGCCAACTAAAACATCGTTAAGTGTTACAACTGTACCGTTTCTCTTAACTATAATGTCACCGTCCGGTCTGTATGTTTCAAGCTTGCCGTCCTCACGTTCAACTGTGATATTAACATCAATCTCGTTAACATCAATAGCGTTGATTGAACCGTCGGTAAAGGTTTCGGTTCTTTCTTTTACGTCAATTCTTATTACAGCTTCGTTTTCATCAAGCGAAAGAGTTACATAATCCTTAACACGAAGTGAGGAAAGAGCAGATCTGTCGTTATCAAAGAAAACATCACAGTTGTCATCAATAACATATTTTTCAGACTTGTCTGTTGCACTGTCTTCAACGGAAAGTGTTTTGGTTGTTGAAAGAACAATCTCTTTTAACTGACCTTTAATAACATTGTTAACCTCAGGAAGCTCATAAAGCGCTTCAACAGCAACAAGAACATCGTCAACATACACAAGAATTACTTCTGCATTTATTCTGTAATCGTTAGGATCAATGATTTCACCGTTTAATGTGGTTTTCAAATTATCAATAGTAAATTTTTCAGCTTTTGAACCGGTATTTAAAACAAGAAGCTCGTTATCGGGATCGTAATCATTTACAGTGCCCTTTTTGATAACAATTGTCTGCTGTTCGATAACTCTGTAAAGCATAACTGCCATCTGAGCTCTGTTTACCTGATAATCCGGAACGAATTCGGTATCTGTCATACCAAGCATAAGACCTTTATCTCTTACATATTTAACAAAAGGTGCATATTTCTTTGAAATACTGCTGTTATCTGCATAGCCTGTATCGGTATTGTAATTTTCAAGAACATACTCATAGTCGCCAACAGCTCTTGTTATAAATTCAGCAGCTTCGTCTCTTCTTAAAGCGTTGCTCAGTTCTTTAGCTTCTGCCATTTCAACAATTTCTTCAAGGGAGAAAATGTTTTTGTAAAGAAGGAAGGAAATTTCATTTTTATACTGAATTGAATAATCCTTTAGGGAGTCAGCGTATAAATCTGTTATGTATTCTTTATAATCATCATATACAGAGGAAGTAAAACCAAGGATTCTTGCCATTAAAAGCATAGCTTCAATTTTGGTTATTCCGTTTGCAGGAGCAAAAGTTCCGTCCGGATATCCGTTGATTATGCCTTTTGATGCCATATCCTCAATCTGATCAAGCGCCCAGCCATAGCTTTGTTCGTTTACATCTGAAAAGGTTGCTGCAAACGCACTTAAATTTGCTGAACACAAAAGTGCCACCGCACATATTATTGATAAAACTCTTTTCATTATTATTACCTCCTTAAGTACCTGAAAAGGGCTCTTATTGTATTTTATAACATAATTTTATCATATAAGTACAAAAACTTCAACAATATTACTAAAAAAATATAAAAATTAATCATTTTGTAATATTTAATAAATTCGATATTTTTCGACATTGAATTTACGCCATTATTGTATTATACTGAAAGAATACTAAAGAAAAGAGGTCTGCAAATGGACAGAAGTATTTATTCGCTGATGTTAAGCTGTGACGAAGGCAGTTTTTCTTATGAATTAGCAGAAAAGCTTAAAGAACTCAGAAAAATAAATTTTACAGGAAATTTTTCCGAAACCGATTTATTTTTCAGGCTGGCAGAAAAAACCGTTCCCGATATTTTAATTATTGATTTTGAAAAGCTGACTTTTGACCACATTGAAATTATATCTGCCTTAAAAGCAGAAAACAAATTAATTATAATTTCAAAAGAGTTTTCAGAAATTCATATACAGAATTTATTGTCGGACATTGCTGATTTTATAGTATACAAGCCCTGCACAGCAGACGATGTTATTTCTGCTGTTAAGGACATTGTTTTTTCAATGGAAAACGGATTTTCTCCTAAAAATTTTTCCGATATAAGCAAATATGAACTCAATAAATTTTTACAGAATAAAATTACGGAAATTATACGTCTTGCGGGCATCCCTGCCCATATTACGGGATATAATTATTTAAGATGTGCTGTTCTTAAATGTATTTTAAATATGGATATTTTCCCTATTACCAAAAAGCTTTATCCACAGCTTGCACTTGAATTCGGAAGCACAACTCAAAAGGTAGAACGTGCCATAAGACACGCAATTGAAGTTGGATGGAGCCGTTCCGAAGAAAATACTATGAAGCACATTTTCGGCTACAGCTTTCACAACAACAAATGCAAGCCTTCAAACAGGGAATTTATTGCTATGGTTGCTGATAATATCAAGCTTGAAAACTGCAATGTTCTAATCAGCTTTGAAAATTCAGATTATTGAATACATCTATTATTTTCTGATTTTTTGATTCATCAACATATTTTTTAAGTTCAGCATTTGCGCGTACTACCGGGATAAGTGCTCCGGGGCCTCCCACACATCCACCGGGGCACGCCATTCCTTCGAGCAGATAGCCGTTCTTTTTACCGGCTTTTGCTTCGCTTAACATTTTTCGGCAGTTTATAAGTCCGTCTGCCTTATCGGTTTTAACATCGCTTACGCCGTAAAAGGTTTCAAGACAGCTTGTAATAGCCTTTAAAACACCACCCGTTGAAGCATAACCTTTTCCGTAAGAGGATGCAAAATCGTTTTCAAATTCCTCATTACTTTCGCTGTCAAATTCCACATTGCAGGCTTCAAACATTGCATAAAGCTCCTCAAAGGTTAAAACGTAGTCAATATACGGTTTAACCTTATCTCTTTTTGCTTCGCTTTTTTTCGCTACACACGGCCCTACAAATACTACAACGGCATCTTCATAACGCATTTTTATAATTTTTCCCGTTTCCACCATAGGAGTTGAGGAATCAAGAACGCATTTTGCAAGCTCGGGAAAATCCCTTTTTGCCATAACCGCCCACGATGGACAGCAGGAGGTTGCCATAAACGGAATATGTTCCGGAACGTGATTCATAAAATGCACGGATTCCGAAAAAGAGCCCACATCCGCACCGATTGCCACCTCGAAAACATCATAAAAGCCAAGTTCCTTTATTGCATCAACTATCATCTCAGAGGAAATATTTTTTCCGAACTGTCCCACAAATGACGGTGCCAGTGCCACGCACACCTTTTCCCCTGCCCTGATACTCCTCACAACCTGATAAATTTCGGTTTTATCAAATATCGCCGCAAAGGGACACGCCGCCATACAAAGTCCGCAGGAAACACAGTTGTTATAATCAATATACGCCTTACCGTTTTCCTGCTCCTTTATTGCATTTACTCCGCAAGCTGATGCACACGGCTTTTCCTGCTTCATAATAGCCTTATACGGGCACGATGCCGCACATTTTCCGCAACGGACACATTTTCCATAATCAATATGAGATTTATTATCGAAAACCGACACAGCATTTGTGGGACACACTCCAACGCAGGGATGTGCAAAGCAGTTCATACACCCGTCAGTAACAAAATATCTGTTGTGGGAACACGCTTTGCAGGCTTCTTCTATAACAGCCACAAGTTTTTCTTCGCTTACCTCAGCTTTAGGAGCAAGGGTATCCTCATCCGCTAAACCCAATGCAAACTTAAGGCGTTTTTTTATTATTGGATTTTTATCGAAATATTCCATATTAAGTGTTACGCTGTCGTCAATAGTATATGCCATTTTTGCAACCGTTTTGAAAAGATTTCTTCTTAACTTTGAAACCGGAGTAAACAATCCGTGCATTTTAATCACCTCAATGGTGATATTATTTTTCGTTATTTTGAAAAAATACCAGGTTTTTAATTCCATAAAAAAGTCATTTTTGTATAAAAAACGAAGAAGAACCCGTTTTTTTTGCTTGAGGCAAAATCGGGTTCTTTGACAGTATGATGGCACTGAAAAATTCAGTGCCATCATTTTTAAAATATTTTATTTTGCCGAAGCCTTTCTGTGTTTAATAACAGTAAGTATTGCAAGAAGCAGTACAATACCGGAAATCAAAGCAATCCAGCCGCTGTTTGTAACACCGCCGATAATATATCCGATTACACAGCAAAGCGAAACAAGCATTGCGTATGGAATCTGAGTGGATACATGGTCAATATGGTTAACCTGCGCACCGGTGGAAGACATAATTGTTGTATCGGAAATAGGTGAAATATGGTCGCCGCAAACAGCACCTGCAAGAACAGCCGCAATTGTCATAACCATCATTTCGCTCATAGAACCGAAAACTGCAACTGTAATCGGGATAAGAATTGCAAATGTACCCCAGGAAGTACCGGTTGCAAAAGCAAGACCAAGTGCGATTAAATAGAACAGAGCAGGAAGAATAATTTCCATTGCCATATGTTCGGAAACCACACCGGAAACGTATCCGCCAAGGTTCAGATATTCCTCGCTGCAAACGCCGGACAATGTCCATGCAAATGTAAGAATAAGAATAGCGGGAACCATTGCTTTAAAGCCTTCTACAAGACTTGCAGAGAAATCTTTAAAGGATGCAATTTTTCTCGGAACATATAAAATAGCTGTTACAATAAGAGTAGCTACTGCACCAAGAACAAGTGATAATGCGGAACTGCAGTTTGCAAAACCGTCTATTATACTAACGCCGCCTTCAAAGAATCCGCCGGTGTAAAGCATTGCAAGGATACAGAAAACAATAAGGCTGATGATGGGGATAAGTAAATCCATAACCTTACCTTTGGCAGAAACAATAGTTTCTGTAGTTTTTGTGAGAATTTCTTCCTTGTTTTCGTGTTCTTTTATGTATTTACCCATTTTGGAGAAATCAAGATTTGTAAGAACCATAAATACAAGCATAATAAGAGTAAGCCAAGCGTAAAGGTTATATGGAATTGTTCTTAAGAAAAGGCTGAAGCCTTCAATACCTGAACCTTCGGGAAGAGAGGAGCTTACTGCAGCTGCCCAGGAAGATACGGGAGCAATAATACAAACAGGAGCAGCAGTTGCATCAATAATATATGCAAGCTTAGCTCTTGTAATTTTGTACTTATCTGTAACAGGGCTCATAACAGTACCAACTGTTAAGCAGTTGAAATAGTCGTCAACAAAAATAAGAACACCAAGAGCGATAGTTGCCAAGGATGCACCTTTTTGTGATTTTATGGACTTGGAAGCCCAGTTTCCGTATGCTGCCGAAGCACCTGATTTGTTAACAAGTGCAACAATCATACCAAGCAGAATAAGGAAAATAATAATGCACATATTATCGCTTACTTTTGCACCGATAATATTAAAAATAGTTTCAAGTGCGCCGAAAAGATTACCCTGTGTATAGAACATTGCACCTGTAAAAATACCCAAAAGAAGCGAAAAATAAACCTCTTTTGTGATTAACGCCAAACCGATGGCGATGATGGGAGGCAGAATTGCCCAAAAAGTTCCTTCCAAAAGAAACCCTCCTTTTTTCATAGTTATCAAAGTAATTGTAACACAAATTAACAAAAAATTCAACATTTTTTTACAATTTTTTATTAATTTTTATTGAAAATAATGTATTCCGGATTGACATTTTGTGTTGTAGGTGATATAATACTTTGTACACCCCCCGGGGGTGTACTCTTTAAAAACACAGTTCTGTTTATTAAAACATATAAATATTAAGGAAAGGACATCAGCAAAATGAAAAAAAGCTTCAACGTAACAGGAATGACCTGTGCAGCCTGCTCTGCAAGGGTTGAAAAAGCGGTTCGTTCTCTTGAGGGAATAAATGAAATAAATGTTAATCTGCTTTCGGGAAGTATGTGGGTAGATTACGATGAAAGCAAGGTATCCGACAGCATTATAATTGCATCCGTTACCGATGCAGGCTACGGAGCATCGGTAAAAGGAGAAAAAAAGACTGAAAAAAACGCATCGCAAACCGCAAAGGAACAAATAGAAAATATGAAAAAAAGGCTTATAATTTCCTTTATATTTCTTATTCCTTTAATGTATATCTCAATGCAGCATATGTTCCCCTACCCGGTACCGGCGTTTTTAAAAGGAGAAAACAACGCAGTTACAATCATTCTTACTCAATTTCTGTTAACTCTGCCCATTATGTTTGTTAACAGAAAATATTACGAAACCGGTTTTAAAACTCTTATAAAACGCAGTCCAAATATGGATTCCTTAATTGCAGTAAGCTCCTCGGCGGCGGTAATTTACGGCTTGTGGGCGCTCTACGCTGTGGGTTACGGACTTGGAAACGGCAATGCTGAACTTGTTCACCTTTACGCCCACGATATTTATTTTGAATCTGCCGCAATGATTCTTACCTTAATAACTCTGGGAAAATATCTTGAAACCCGGTCCAAAGGAAAAACAGGAGAAGCCATTGAAAAGCTTATAAATCTTGCGCCAAAAACCGCTGTTATTGAAAAAGACGGAAAAGAAATAACTGTTGCAGTTGAGGAGCTTAAAGAGGGAGATATTGTTATAGTACGTCCCGGTCAGAGCATTCCCGTTGACGGAATTGTTACCGAAGGTTCAACCTCGGTTGACCAGAGTGCGGTAACGGGAGAGAGTATCCCCGTTACAAAAAATACGGGCGACGAGGTAATTTCCGCAACCGTAAATAAAAACGGATTTATAAAATACAAAGCTACCCGAGTGGGCGAAAACACCACTCTTTCGCAGATAATAAAGCTTGTGGAAGAAGCTTCCGGCTCAAAAGCTCCAATTGCTAAAATTGCCGATAAAGTTGCCGGTGTTTTTGTGCCGATTGTAATGGCAATTGCGGTAATTTCTGCCTTTATATGGCTTCTTTCAGGAAAAAGTGCAGAATTTGCCCTCTCCATCGGTATTTCGGTGCTTGTAATCTCCTGCCCCTGCGCTCTTGGTCTTGCAACTCCCGTTGCAATAATGGTTGGAACCGGAAAAGGTGCAGAAAACGGTATACTAATAAAGTCTGCCGAAGCACTAGAGGTTGCACATACCGTTAAAACTGTAGTTCTTGACAAAACAGGTACTGTAACCGAGGGAAAACCTCAGGTTACTGATGTTTTAACTGCTTCGGGAACAGAAAAAAACGAATTTATACGGCTTGCCGCCTCTCTCGAATCGGGTTCTGAGCATCCTCTATCTGAGGCTGTTGTAAAATATGCCGAAAAATCGGGCGTAGCAACCGTAAAAACTGATGATTTTGCCGCATTGCCCGGAAGAGGTATTTGTGGTAAAATAGAGGGAAAGGAATATTTTGGCGGAAATCTTGCATATATCAATGAAAACGGCATTAATTTGAACGGATTTGAAGAAAAAGCAAAAAAGCTTTCCGTTTCGGGGAAAACTCCCTTGTTTTTTGCAGACAGAGAAAATGTTCTTGGAATAATCGCCGTTGCCGATACGGTTAAACCCACCTCAAAAGAGGCTGTTACGGCATTTAAAAAAATGGGAATGAACGTGGTGCTTCTTACCGGGGATAATCTTAAAACTGCAGAAGCAATAAAAGAAGAGCTTGAAATTGACAGCGTTATTGCCGAGGTTATGCCTCAGGACAAGGAAGCTGAAATAGTAAGGCTTCAGCAAAACGGCTGCCGTGTTGCTATGATTGGCGACGGTATCAACGATGCTCCCGCCCTGACACGTGCCGATGTTGGAATTGCCATCGGTGCAGGAACGGATATTGCTGTAGAAGCGGCAGATGTTGTTCTTATAAAAAGCGACCTTAACGATGCTGTATCAGCTTTTCAGCTTAGCCACGCTGTTATAAAAAACATTAAAATGAATCTGTTCTGGGCATTTTTCTATAATATAATAGGAATCCCCGTTGCCGCAGGAATTTTATACATCCCGTTCGGGCTTAAATTAAGCCCTATGATTGGTGCGGCGGCTATGAGCTTAAGCTCGGTATGCGTTGTAAGCAACGCTTTAAGACTTAAATTATTTAAACCAAAATATATTAATAAAGAAAGTGAGAATTTAAAAATGGAAAAGATTTTAAAGGTTAACGGAATGAATTGCCCCCACTGTCAGGCGGCTGTAAAAAAAGCTCTCGAAGCGGTTGACGGAGTTTTATCGGCAGAGGTTTCTCTTGAAAACAAAGAAGCAAAAACAGTGCTTTCAAAGGATGTTGAAAACAGTGTGCTTATTGCGGCTGTTACCGATGCAGGCTTTGAAGCAAGTATATAGGTGGCGGTTATGAAGGCTGATAAGTCTGCTATTGTTAAACTGCTGAAAACCGCACGAGGTCAGATAGACGGTTTACTTAAAATGGTGGAAGAAGACCGTTACTGTATGGAAATTTCAAATCAGCTTTTATCCTCGGCAGCTATATTAAAAAAAGCTAACCGTGAGGTTATAAAAGCACATATAAGCGGTTGTGTTACAGAGGCGGCATCAAGCGGTGATTTAACAAAAATTGATGAATTGACGGATTTACTTGACAAATTATAAAAAAACTTTTATTATAGATATATTGAAAGGATGGTAGATATATGAAAGCTTACAAGGAAATGAGCAAAGAAGAGCTTTTAACTCTTAAAAATGAACTGGAAAATGAATTTTCTGTTATAAAAAGCAAGAATCTTAAGCTGGATATGTCAAGAGGCAAGCCCGGCGCAGATCAGCTCAACATTTCTATGGAAATGATGGATATATTAAACAGCTCCACAGAGCTTAAATGCGAAGCAGGAGTTGACTGCAGAAACTACGGTATTCTCTGCGGTATTGACGAAGCCAAAGAGCTTCTTGCCGAGATGATTGAGGTTCCCAAGGATAATGTTATTATTTACGGAAACTCAAGTCTTAATGTTATGTATGACACTATTTCAAGGTCCTTCACACACGGTGTTTTGGGAAACACCCCCTGGTGCAAGCTTGATAAGGTTAAATTTCTGTGTCCCGTTCCCGGTTATGACCGTCATTTTGCAATTACCGAGCATTTCGGAATTGAAATGATTAACATTCCTATGACCGAAAACGGCCCCGATATGGATATGGTTGAAGAATACGTTAACAACGATGAAGCAGTAAAGGGTATCTGGTGTGTTCCGAAATATTCCAATCCTCAGGGCACAACCTACTCTGATGAAACTGTTTTAAGATTTGCAAATCTTAAACCTGCGGCAAAGGATTTCAGAATATACTGGGATAACGCATACGGTGTTCATCATCTTTACGACGATGATCAGGACTATTTAATAGAAATTCTGGAAGCTTGCGAAAAAGCAGGCAATCCCGATATGGTTTACAAGTTCTGTTCAACCTCCAAAATAAGCTTCCCCGGTTCCGGTGTGGCAGCTATTGCGGCATCAAAAGCCAATATTGACGAAATTCAGAAGCAGTTATCAGTTCAGACCATCGGCCACGATAAATTAAATCAGTTAAGACACGTAAGATACTATAAAAATCTTGACGGTATCATTGCTCATATGAGAAAACACGCCGATATCATAAGACCGAAGTTTGAGGTTGTTTTAAACACTCTTAAAAACGAGCTTGGCGGTTTGGATATAGGAAGCTGGACTTCACCCAAAGGCGGTTATTTTATTGCTTTCGATTCACTTCCCGGCTGTGCAAAAGCAATTGTTGCAAAATGTAAAGAGGCAGGAATCACTATGACAGGTGCAGGCGCAACCTACCCTTACGGCAAAGATCCTCAGGATACAAATATCAGAATTGCTCCCACTTTCCCGACTATTGATGAGCTTGCCGAAGCAATTAAAGTTTTTGTACTTTGCGTTAAGCTTGTAAGCGTTGATAAATTACTGGAACAGAAATAATAAAGGAGAACATAACAATGGCTGATAAAATAAAAATGCTTACTCCGCTTGTTGAGATGGACGGAGACGAAATGACCAGAGTAATCTGGCAGATGATTAAAGATATTTTACTCACACCCTACATAGAGCTTAACACCGAATACTACGATCTTGGTCTTGTTCGCAGAAACGAAACCAACGACCAGATTACAATTGACAGTGCCAACGCAACAAAAAAATACGGTGTTGCTGTAAAATGTGCAACAATTACTCCCAACGCTCAGAGAATGACGGAGTACAACCTTAAGGAAATGTGGAAATCTCCCAACGGAACAATCCGTGCAATTTTAGACGGAACTGTTTTCAGAGCTCCTATTATTGTAAAAGGAATAACTCCCCTTCTTCCCGGATGGAAAAAGCCTATAACCATCGCCCGTCACGCATATGGTGATATTTATAAAAATACCGAAATGAAGGTTAAAGGCGGCTCTAAGGCAGAGCTTGTTGTTACCGATGAAAACGGAAACGAAACAAGAGAGCTTATTCACAATTTTACAAAAGGCGACGGTATTATTCAGGGTGTTCACAACACCGATGCAAGTATCGGAAGCTTTGCACGTGCCTGCTTCAATTTTGCTCTGGATATCAAGCAGGATTTGTGGTTTGCAACAAAAGATACCATTTCCAAAAAATACGACCATAATTTCAAGGATATTTTCAACGATATTTTTGAAGCTGAATACAAGTCTAAATTTGAAGAGGCAGGAATTGAGTATTTCTATACATTAATTGACGATGCAGTAGCAAGAGTTGTACGTTCTGAGGGCGGATACATATGGGCATGTAAGAATTACGACGGCGACGTTATGTCAGATATGGTTGCTACAGCCTTCGGAAGCCTTGGAATGATGACCTCTGTTCTCGTTTCTCCCGACGGAGTTTACGAATATGAGGCTGCTCACGGAACTGTTACCCGCCACTATTACAAGCATTTAAAAGGCGAGGAAACCTCTACAAATTCCGTTGCAACTATTTTTGCATGGACAGGAGCTCTTAAAAAGAGAGGCGAGCTTGATAACACTCCCGATTTGGTTGAATTTGCAGATAAACTTGAAAAAGCTACTGTTCAGACTATCGAAGACGGTGTTATGACAGGCGATTTGTATATTCTTTCAAATCTCGAAAACAAAAAGAAGGTTAATACCGAAGATTTTTTAAAGGAAATCAAAGTACGTCTGGATAATTTAATGTAATAAGTATGGGACGATTTTTATCGTCCCATCAGCGTGTCGATAAACCTATCGACACGCTGTCAGATGCCGAAAAAGGAAGGTATATTTCGTCAACCCTCTCAGTCAGCTAACGCTGCCAGCTCTCCCGAAGGGCGAGCCAAACGCAGACAGTACATAAGGTACGGCAAGGATCATTTGGGCGAAAAGCAGTAGCCGCAAGGCTTTCACCCTCTCTGTCACTGCGTGACACCTCTCCCAAGGTGAGAGGCTTTTCACCGGCACTTTTTCATTGATAAATAATTTTTCTGCGGTAGACCGACTTTTTCGACAGTCTGATGGGACGATTTTTATCGTCCCATCTTTAAAAAGGTGAAAACTATGGAAACTAAATATTACATTGTGGAAAATATAGAAGGCGAATACGCTACTATAAAAAATATAGAGGATGGAGCAGAAATTTTCATTGCTATGGCTTTATTGCCGGTTGGAACAGATATTGGTTCCAAGCTGTGCTACGAAAATTTCGTGTATACAATATGTTAGGTTGTTTGATTTTATATATTATATGGAATTTAATAGTATTTTTTACTTATGGACTGGACAAGCTTAAAGCGATAAAGGGCTGGAGAAGGCTGAGCGAAGGCCTTCTTCTGACAGAAGCTTTTCTGATGGGCGGAATAGGTGCTCATTTCGGAATGAGAATATTTCATCATAAAACCAAGCATAGTAATTTTAAAAAACTTGTTCCGTTTTCTGTTGTATTGAACATAACTGTATGGTTTATTATTTTAGTGGTGGTGTTTTTGATATGAATAAAATTTTAATTGTTGTAGATATGCAAAATGATTTTGTTGACGGTGCTCTGGGCTCTGAAGATGCAGTTGGTATCGTTGATAATGTGGTAAATAAAATCAAAAATTTTGACGGTGAAATTTTTGTAACCTATGATACTCATACGGATAATTATATGGAAACAAGTGAGGGAAAAAAACTACCTGTTCCGCACTGTATAAAGGACACAAAAGGATGGCAGCTTAACAAAAAAGTTCAGGAAGCTCTGGACACAAAGGATGCTTATACAGAGGTTGAAAAGGTTACTTTCGGCTCGGTGGAGCTTCCACAGATTATATCAGAGTTTTACAATCCCGATGAAATAGAAATTGAGCTTATTGGCTTGTGCACAGATATTTGTGTAGTTTCAAACGCACTTATTTTAAAAGCAAACTTCCCCGAAACACCTGTTTCGGTAGACGCCTCCTGCTGTGCCGGGGTAAGTAAGGAAACCCATAAAGCGGCACTTGAAACTATGAAATGCTGTCAGATTAATGTAATCGGAGGTTAAACTATGTTTGATGCTTTAAAAGTAAAAAACGAATGCGTTGAATGGATAAAAGCTTTTTTTGAAGAAAACGGAAAAGGTTGTAACGCCGTTATCGGAATATCCGGCGGAAAAGACAGCTCGGTTGCGGCGGCACTTTGCGTTGAAGCACTTGGTAAAGAACGTGTTATCGGGGTTCTTATGCCCTGCGGAGAACAGCACGATATAGATATGGCTTATATGCTTGTTAATCATCTTGGAATAAAGCACTACGAAATAAATGTTAAAGCGGCAGTAGACGGTCTTTTAAACGCTATGCCCGAAAACCTTGAAATCTCAAATCAGACCAAAGTGAATGTTCCGCCCAGAATAAGAATGGCTACTGTTTATGCAGTTGCTCAGAGCTGCAACGGCAGAGTTGTCAATACCTGCAACTTATCCGAGGACTGGGTAGGCTATTCCACCCGTTATGGTGATGCGGCAGGAGATTTTTCACCAATGGCAAACCTTACCGTTACCGAGGTTAAGGAAATAGGAAGAATTTTAGGACTTCCGGATGTTCTTGTGGATAAAACACCTATTGACGGACTTTGCGGAAAAACTGATGAAGAAAATCTTGGCTTCACCTATGCAGAACTGGATAAATACATCAGAGAAGGAATAATTGAAGATAAAGCAAAAAAAGAGCTTATTGACACAAAACATAAAAACAATCTGTTTAAGCTTAAAATGATGCCTATGTTTAAAAGCTCCGATTTATAAAGGGAATAAAAAACGGTCTGACGAATCAGACCGTTTTTTATAGACAACAATAATTATTTAACTGCGTCTTTAAGAGCTTTACCAGCTTTGAAAACAGGAGCTTTAGTTGCAGGAATTTTGATTTCTGCACCTGTCTGCGGATTTTTACCTGTTCTAGCAGCTCTTGTTCTAACTTCGAAAGAACCGAAGCCGATTAAGGAAACTTTGTCACCTTTTGTAAGAGCACTTGTGATACTAGCGATAGTAGCGTTTAAAGCTGCTTCGGAATCTTTTTTGGATAAACCGGAAGCTTTAACGATTTCAGCGATTAATTCTGTTTTGTTCATTAGAATTTCCTCCCTTCCCTATTGAAATATATTTTTTACAGAATAGATATTCCGTTTAGTATCTTGTGAATCAACTTCCCGAAACACAATTCTACTAACATTGATTATACACGATAAATCCGATAATTTCAAGACATTTCTGGTAAATTTTATTAAAATTTTAAAAAATTATGTATTTTTTATAAAAAGTAACTGTTAAATATATTGATTTTTGCTATTAAAACCGCTCAAAAACGCCTATTTTACGCCATTTTCGGCGATTTTTTTATGTTTAAATTTTAACAAACCGACGCAAAATTAAACAAATTACAATTTTTATAAGGTCAAAAACAGTAAAAGGATAAACAGTAACTGCCAGTGCACCAAAAAAATTACTCCCCGTAATAACCGAAAACCACCCTGTTCCGATAGCATAACAAATAATAAGTGAAGCAATCATAGCCCATATATCAGCAAGCAGATTTTTCCTGCCCGTAAGATGTGAAAAATAAGAAACACAAAAAGCCACAAGCGGGTAAGAAAAAATAAAACCTCCGGTCGCACCAATAAGTATTCCGATGCCTCCTTTAAATCCTGCAAAAACAGGAACACCAATTGCCCCTATTAAAATATAGCACAAAGCGGAAATAAAAGCGTTTTCAGGCGTAAGAATAAGTCCGCACATAAAAACACCAACCAGCCCAAGAGAAAAAGGTACTTCAGAAACCGGCAAAGCTATTACAGATAAAATACATAAAAGCGCAGTAAAAAAAGCGTTTCTCACCATTACGTTCGTTTTCATTGAGCCACCTTTTTTACCGAAACCTCACCAAAGGACAAAGTTTCCCTTTCGCCGCTTTCATATTCCACCATAAGACGTGCCTCATCATCTATTCCGATAGCCTTTGCAGAAGTTTTTATATCACCTTTAATAACATAAACCTCTCTGCCCGTAAGCATGGAACGGCTTTTGTATTCTTCAATATATTCCCTGCTTTTTATATCCGAAATATATTCACATACATTATTTAATATTTCTGCGGCAAGAAGATTCATAATATTCTCATCACTTCCGCAGTCCATTACAGAAGAGGCAATTTCCCTTATTTCAGCGGGAAATTCGTTTTCGGGCATAAAAACATTAACTCCAATTCCCAAAACGGCAAAATCAAGTTTTCCCGTTTTTACGTTGGACTGAGCTTCTGTTAAAATTCCGCAGACTTTTTTCCCGTCTGTATAAATATCGTTAACCCATTTGATTTCCGCCTTTTTTCTGCCGATTTTTTCAATAGCTTTTGCAGCAGCAACCGCCGCAGAAGTAGTTATAAAAACTGCATCGGTAACAGGAATATCCCTAAAAAACAGAATACTCATATAAATACCGGTATTCCCGGGCGAAAAGAAACTGCGCCCCATCCGTCCCCTGCCTGCAGTCTGACTGTTGGCAATAAGTATTGAATTTTCTCTGAGTCCGCTTTTTGCTTGTTCCTTTAAAACAGTGTTGGTAGAAGCAACCTCATTCTCCACCGTAAGACGGTAGTTTTTTGCTTCTCCCAAAAGCAGGCTGTGTATTTTTTCTTTTAAAATCATAAACTTCTCCCAACTAACAAAGCTCCATTGCTACATGAATAATTCCCTCTTCCAGAAATTCATCTGAAATTGTTTTAAAACCGAATTTTTCATAAAACCCGACTGCGTGTTTCTGGGAATTAATATGTATTTTCCGGCAGTTAAAATGTTTTTTAATCTCAGGAATACTTTTCTCCATCAATTGTCTTCCCAGACCTTTTTTGTGCCTTATAGAAAGAACTCTGCCTATTTTAACACCGCCGGCATCAGAAAACGCCCTTAAGTACGCAACTACCCTTCCGTTATCTTCAAGAAAGCAATGCAGACTAATATAATCCTTGTCATCCATATCCTGACAGTTTATTTTCTGTTCCAGAATAAAAATTTCTGACCTTGATTTCAATATTTCGTAAAGCTCACCTGTTGTAAGCTTGTTAAATTCCTTAGCTTTAAAATTCATATTTTTCTCCATTTTCACCTTATCTGTCTGAAATAATTTTCTCTAAAAGCCCTTCACAGCCTCTTTTAACATCGTTATAGGTCACGTCAAAATTTCCGGTGTACCAGGGATCTGCAACATCCGCATCGGAATTAACAAATTCAAGAAGCTTGTACACCTTTTTTCCGTTATCGCCCCCAACAATACGCAATGTGTTTCTCACATTGGCATTATCCATACAAATAAGATAGTCATATTTATCGTAATCCGATTTTTCAAGATGCACCGCACGCTTTCCGCTGTACGAAATACCCAGCTTGTCTAAAATTTCTGCCGTACCGTAATGAACGGGGTTACCTATCTCCTCAAAGCTTGTAGCCGCTGATGCAATATAAAATTCATCACTTTTTCCAAGCTTTTTTACCATATCCTTAAAAACAAATTCCGCCATAGGACTGCGGCAAATATTGCCGTGGCAGACAAATAAAATTTTTATCATACAAATTACTCCGTTTCATTGCGTCTTGCTATGAGATAAACCTCTTATTGCACCGTATATCAGGAATATTTTAAATATCGCAGATTTCTGCAACACATTCTTTTATTATTTCAACATCTGCTTTAGAAATTTCTTCATCAAAATCGCAAAATGTATTGTTTTTCACATCATTTCCTGAAATGACAGAATACCATAGCAATCCAAGTGCATATCTTCCATGTCCCAGGCTTGCATGGAATGTATCTCTATGTAAATTTTTTATGCCTGATTCTGCCAGCTTATTAAAAACCTTTCCCGATGGTATAACCAAATCTGCATTGATTTCTTCTGCCGCTTTTTGATATGCTATTTCTATATCTTTAAACATATCGACGTGATTATTGTAGCCCAATTCAATATTCAAACGATGAGAGTCTTGTTCGTATGCCCATGTCTGATGGATTGCAATCTTTGCTTTAGGTACACAAAGTCTTACATACTCAGCTATTTTAGAAAGATATGGCTGATAAGTTTCATAATAAGGCGATTTGTTGCTTACTTGTTGAATTGTTACTACATCCCAGTCACGATTTAAAAGCGCCTCCTTTAACGACACACTAAATTCTGTACTTTCGCCATTCATTTCAAGCGTATACGTGCTTTTTTCGCTCATCATATTTCTATAATGAAGCGAAAGAGGACATCCTCCTATATAAAGATTAAAGGTGTTAAGAGTATATCCATCAGCCTTTGCAATCCGATGGATATATCTTTGTGCATCATGCGAAAAACTGTTTCCTATTGATAAAACATTCATTGATATTACCCTCCTAAATATCGGTTTTTCCTTTTTTATCAAGCTTTCTGTTTCTGAAATAGAGAAGAAAATCTATAAAAACCATAATAAAATTCAAAAAATAAAAGAACAGCACATACCAGTTTGACGCTAAACTGCTCATATATTTTTCGTTTATAAATTTACCTGTTATTCCTGCAACATAGCCCAAAAGAATTAAACATAAAAATCCAAGACTTTTTCCTTTTGCAGTTCTTGCTTTGTATGACTTAATCACATTAAGAGGCCACGAAGCGCCAAAGCTGATAATCATCATCATTTCGCAAATTTCATAAAATTCCATAATAAGCTTTCTCCTTTCTAAATACTGTGTAATCCGGATACCAATCTTTTTTGTCTATATACTCATTTCATTTCGTTGCGATATGATATAAATTCCTTATCTCGTCCCAAAGGGACATATCGCATCCGTCAGGATATATCGCACCGAAGGTATATCGCAAATTCCATCAGGAATTTATATCGCCGATTTCATCTTCGATGATATCATTATACCATACAACAAAAAAATTGACAACCCTTTAAAAAGAATTGTCAATTCATCATTATAAGACCTTATTCAAAAAGTCAATAGTTCTTGGGTGTTTGGGATTTGTGAAAATTTCATCGGGAGTGCCCTCTTCAAGAACAACGCCTTCGTCAATAAACAGAACTCTGTCTGCCACTTCACGGGCAAATCCCATTTCATGAGTAACAACCACCATAGTCATTCCGTTTTTGGCAAGGTCTTTCATAACCGCAAGAACCTCGCCTACCATTTCCGGATCAAGTGCACTTGTAGGTTCATCAAAAAGCATAATATCAGGTGACATAGCAAGTGCTCTTGCGATGGCAACTCTCTGCTTCTGACCACCTGAAAGCTGTGAAGGAAAACTCTCTGCCTTATCTGCCAGGCCAACGGTTTCAAGAAGCTTCATTGCAGTTTCTCTCGCTTCCTCTTTTGTTGCCTTTTTAAGGTCTACAGGTGCAAGCATAAGGTTATCAATAACATTCATATTAGCAAAAAGATTAAAATGCTGAAAAACCATACCGATATTTTCACGAACCTTATTAATATTTGTCTTTTTATCGTTAATCCGGTGTTCGCCAACCAGAATTTCGCCGGATGAAGCACTTTCAAGACCATTAAGACATCTTAAAAATGTAGATTTACCCGAACCGGAAGGTCCGATTACACAAACAACCTCACCAAGATGGATATCAACGGAAATCCCGTTTAAAACATCGTTATTTCCAAATTTTTTCTTTAGATTTTCAACATGAATTTTTACATTATTTTCTGCCACGGTTCAGTCTCCTTTCCAGCATATTTGCAACCTGCTGAAGTATCAGAATAACAACAAGATACATAACAGCAACAATCGACCAGGTCTGGAACGATTTAAATGTAATCGCAATAACATTCTGCGCCTTGTTAACAAGTTCCGGAAAACCGATAACCGACAAAATAGAAGTATCCTTAAGTGTTATGATAAACTGATTAACAATACTGGGAATCATATTTTTAATCGCCTGAGGAAGAACAACACGGAACATAGATCTCCAGTAGGATAAACCAAGACTTCTTGCCGCTTCCATCTGCCCGGGATCAATAGCCTGAATACCCGCACGGATAATTTCAGACATATATGCACCACAGTTAACAGCAAGACAAACAGTACCTGCCTGCAAAGCAGTAAAGGTAAATTTACTGCCGAATATTGTTTTCAGTCCGTAAGGAACACCGTAAAAAACAAAAAAGGCAAGAACAATCATAGGCACACCACGAATGATGTGAACATAGATTGCAGCAATTGTTTTTGAAATTTTATTATCCACAACGCTGGATAAACCGAAAATTATACCCAGAACGCTTCCGAAAATCAATCCGCATAAAGCAAGCAATAAGGTTTGCCCCATTGCCGCCAGAAGCATCGGACCGTACATGCTCAAAATCTGAACCATAAAGCTAAAA
Source organism: Clostridia bacterium (assembly GCA_017414505.1). Taxonomy (GTDB): domain Bacteria; phylum Bacillota; class Clostridia; order UMGS1840; family HGM11507; genus RGIG1932. The sequence continues at coordinate 7,229 of JAFQLQ010000030.1, read as the reverse complement.
TCCCCCTGTACAATATAATGGGCATCGGATGCAACCAATGCCCTTTACAATCACTTTATTACAATGCCGGAACTGAATTATCCAAGATATTTTGCAATAATTTCATCGTATTTTCCGTTTTCACGAATATTTTTAAGACCTGCATTGAATAAATCAATAAGCTCCTGCTTGCTTGAATCAAAAATAGCGAAACCGTACTGTGCAGGTTCATTTTCTGTACCTTCTACGAATTTCATATCAAGCTCGCCTGCTTTGATGTTGTATTTTAAGATAGGAGTATCATCCATACAAGCGTCAACCTGACCGCCTGTAACAGCCTGATACATATCAGGAGAAGTAGCAAAAGTAATTACTTCAAAACCGTACTGGTCTTTAATGCTTTCAGCATACTGATTGCTCATTGTACCGTTTTTAACAGCAACTTTTTTGCCTTTCATATCTTCAAAGCCTTTAATATCAGAATCAACAGCAACAGCCATACCCTGAGTAGCATCATAGTAACCGTCGGAGAAAGTCCAGCCATTAGCTTTTCTTTCATCGGTAATAGAAGCACCGGCAATCATACCGTCAGCCTGACCTGCCTGACAAGCAGCGATAGCAGCATCCCATCCGATGTACTGTAAATCATAAGTAAAGCCCTGATCTTCAGCAATAGCAGCTAAAATATCCATATCAATACCAACAATGTTTCCGTCAGCATCCTGGAATTCAAAAGGACTGAAGCCTTTATCTGTTGCAATTACAAAGTTCTTTCCGTCAGCTGTTTCTGTTTCATTTCCTCCGCAAGCGGCAAAACCGAAGCAAAGTACAGCTATAAGCAATACGCTTAGAATTTTTTTCATGGTATAATACCTCCAAATAAAATATAATAATTCTATTTTATCTTAAAACTGCCAAAATGTCAATATTTATTGCCAAATTGATAACATTTATTTTTTCGCAACCTGCACTCCCCATACTCCTGCAACTATCATAATCGTGGAAAAAGCGGTTTCCCACGTGAATTTTTCCTTAAGAAAAATCATTCCTGCAATAACCGAAACAACAGTTGTAATGTTGGAAAACACCGTAGTTTTTGCAACAGGGAGATAAGTATTTGCAAAATTAAGAAGCAAAAACGCCGCAACCGACGAAAAAATCCCCAGATACAGTATTGCTAAAGTGTAAGCACCTGAGCCAAAAGCACTTATTACGTTAACGGGATTATCAATATTCTGTAAAACAGAAATCAGAGTAAAAACTATAAGACCTATAACTGTCATAGCATATGTACGTTCAAAAACTGAAAATTCGGCGGAAATTTTTCTGCTTGTTACATTGTATGCCACCGAAGAAAAAACAGCACCCGGAAGCAGTATAATTCCTGCCGCCGAAACTGTTCCGTCTGCACTTCCGGCAAGCGACATTATAACAACTCCGCCCACCGAAAGGAATGAAAATACATATTGCAGAGGCGAAGGCACTTCTTTTAACACAAAAATACCCGAAACCATTGAAACCACCGGTATCATAGATATTACAACTGATGAAAACGCACTGGTGGTAAGCTTGATGCCGTAGCTTTCAAAAACAAAGTATAAAACCGGCTGAAAAACCGACATCATTATAAGCTTTGTAAGATTTCTTTTTAAATTTATTTTGGTTTTAGTAATAAGCATAACAAGGCTCAGTCCCAAAAACGCAACCATATATCTGTTGGCGATTACTGTCATTGGCGATGCGGATTCAAGGGCAATTTTAGTAAACATAAAGCTGAATCCGAAAATAACCTGTGCACCGAGAGCCGCTAAAGTAGCCGCCATTGTTTTGTTGTTTTTCATATTATTTTTTCCTTTTTAAAGCTTTTTTTCAAGAAGAACAAGTCCAACGCCTTCAATTCCGTTGAAAACACAGGGAACTATTCCGATTTCCTCATATCCGAGCTTTTTATACATAGCCCTCGCCCTTGCATTTTTTTCGTTTGTATCTATACGAAGATAAGGACAGCTTTGTGAAAGTGCATACTGCTCGTAAAACTCCACAAACTTTCTTCCATAGCCTTTCCTTGCAGTTTTTGGCGATATAACAAGAGTGTGCAATACCATAACTTCGTTATCTGAAGCAGGATAACGCCATGTGCCGTCTTTGTATTCGGGTACCTGAGTGTTATTTATAATTGCCGCACCGACAAGCTCACCATCCTCTTCACCAACAAACAAATCGTTCCTTAAAAGAGCCGCTTCGGCAGTAGCACGTGTAGGATAAACTTCCCTTATCCACCCTATCACCGCACGGCCGCTTTCTTCCTCTGTATGAATATCGGAATAAATTTCCGTTATTTTATCAATATCCTTTTCTGTTGCTTTTCTGAAATTTAACATTTTAAGTCTCCCTCTTCTTGAAAATATAAATTAATTCCATAGTCGCATTTCATTTATAATATCATATTTAATCCTCATTTGCAACACTTTTTCATACTCAAAAAAATTCAAAAAAATTTCAAGGATAATATTGACAAATCGAGTTAGTTGTGTTAAACTAACCAATGTGGTTAGCAAAGGCTAACACATTTTAAGCACAAAGAAACAGGTGATAATAATGAATCTTACCGAAGCTATCGAAGGAAAAGAATATATTATTAAACAAATCGAAACCGATGATGAGGAACTGGACGCATTTTTGTTTTCTCTCGGTTGCTACAGCGGTGAGGAAATTACAGTAGTTTCCCATTTAAGCGGTAGCTGCATCGTTTCTATTAAAGATGGAAGATATAACATTGATAATCAGCTGGCGGAGGCTATAATAGTTTAAAATTATAGCTTTTCCCCCGAAAGCATTATTTTTTTGCCCAGCAGTTAGCGGTGGCTAACTCGAATAATACATACATCCCAAAGATTAAAATTAAGGAGGAATAAATATGAGAATTGCTTTAACGGGCAATCCAAACTCCGGTAAAACCACTATGTACAACGCTCTTACCGGCAGAAATGAAAAGGTTGGTAACTGGGCAGGTGTTACCGTAGACAAAAAGGAACATGCCATCAAAAAATCTTACTACAACGGAAGCGAACAGCTTATCGCAGTTGACCTTCCGGGCGCATATTCAATGTCGCCCTTCACATCGGAGGAAAGCATAACAAGCTCCTATGTAAAAAAAGAAAATCCCGATGTAATTATCAATATCGTAGACGGAACAAACTTAAGCCGAAGCCTGTTTTTCACAACACAGCTTTTAGAGCTTGGCATTCCAATGGTTGTTGCGCTTAACAAAAGCGACATCAATAACAAAAAAGGAACAAATATTGACGAAAAATCGCTTTCTACCCTGCTTGGATGTCCGGTTATAGAAACAATCTCCACCTCTGCCGACGGTCTTAAAGCTGTTGTTGAAGCGGCAGTCAAACAGGCAGGATGCGTTCAGCAGGCAGTTTACACTCAGGGCAACATCGACCTTACAGATAAACGTGCAGTTGAAATTGCAGACCGTAAGAGATTTGAATTTGTAAATAAAATAGTTAAAAATGTTGAAACCCGTAAGGTTCTTACCAGGGACAAGAATTTCGGAGATAAAATCGACTCTGTTTTAACCAACAAATGGCTTGGTATTCCGATTTTTGCAATTGTAATGTGGCTTGTTTTCCAGATTTCTCAGGTTTGGGTTGGAACTCCCATTGCCGACTTGCTTGTTGACTGGCTTGAAGCATTTCAGGCCTGGGTTGGTGAACTTCTTGGCGATGCAAATCCTCTGCTCTCGGCAATCCTTGTTGATGGTGTAATCGGCGGTGTTGTTGCCGTTGTAGGCTTCCTGCCTCTTGTTATGGTAATGTACTTCCTGATTGCCCTTTTGGAAGACTGCGGTTATATGTCAAGAGTTGCAGTTGTTCTTGATCCCATTTTCAAAAAGGTTGGGCTTTCCGGAAAATCAGTTATTCCGTTTGTTATCACAATTGGTTGTGCAGTTCCCGGTATTATGGCAAGCCGTACAATCCGCAACGAACGTGAACGCAGAGCTGCCGCAATGCTTGCGCCCTTTATGCCCTGCGGTGCTAAAATTCCCGTAATCGCCTTATTTGCAGGTGCATTCTTTAACGATGCAGGATGGGTAAGCACACTTTTGTACCTTTCCGGTATTGTACTTATTTTCGTAGGCGCTTTGCTTGTTAACAAAATTGCAGGCTACAAAGCAAGAAAATCTTTCTTTATCATTGAATTGCCTGAGTACAAAGCTCCGTCTCTTTGGGGTGCATTCAAATCAATGTGCAGCCGTGGCTGGGCTTACATAGTAAAAGCTGCTACAATTATTCTTCTTTGTAATATGGCAGTACAGCTTATGCAGACATTTACATGGAGCTTCCAGGTTGCAGAAACCGCAGATACTTCAATCCTTGCTTCTATCGCAAGACCTTTTGCTTACATTCTTGTTCCGATTGTCGGCGTTGTCAGCTGGCAGCTTGCAGCAGCAGCGGTTACAGGCTTTATAGCAAAGGAAAATGTTGTTGGTACACTGGCAGTTTGCTTCGTAGGACTTGAAAACCTTATTGATACCGAAGAGCTTGCTCTTATGGAAGGCGCAGGCGCAGAAGTTGCAACAGTATTTGCAATCACAAAGGTTGCGGCTCTTGCGTACCTGATGTTTAACCTCTATACTCCTCCCTGCTTTGCGGCAATCGGTGCTATGAACGCCGAAATGAAGAGTAAAAAATGGCTGTGGGGCGGAATTGGTCTTCAGCTTGCTACCGGATATACTGTTTCATACTTTGTTTACACAATAGGCACACTAATAACTGCTCCCTCATCTCTTAATATGGGTGCGGCAATTGCCGGACTTGCAGCAGTTTGCTTAATGGCGGCATATATTGTTAAGCTTATTCGTAACACCGAAAAAAATCTAAAAGAAGAATACAAGCTTAATTCTTCTAAGACAAGCTCAAAAAACACAAATGTAAGGGTGTAATAATATGAAAAATATATTACTTGTTGCAATTCTGCTGATTATTACAGGAAGCGCAGTATGGTATATTTACAAAGAAAAAAAAAAGCGGAGCAACCTGTATAGGCTGTCCCCATTCAAAAAATTGCGGAAGCTCTTCCTGCAATTGCAATTCAAAAAAAGATTTGTAACTTCATAATTTTACTTTGGATACTCTTCCGTTTAAATTTTTTTTGGCGGGAGAGTATCTTTTTAGGACAAAAATCTGATATTTTTGTCCTTTTTTATTATATAAAGAAAAAAAGTAAAATGTTATACTTTTATTGTAAAATAAAAAATCCGAAAGGAATGATAGCTATGAAAAAATTAAAAATTGCACTCATAGGTGCGGGCGGAATTGCCACTACTGCGCATGCTCCCGGCTATGAAAATATGGATAACGTTGAAATTGTTGCTGTATGCGACATTGTTGAAGCAAAAGCAAAAAAAATGGCAGAAAGACTTGGTGCGGAAAAATACTGTACCGATTATAAGGAAATCCTTGAAATGGAAGGTCTTGATGCAATTGACATCTGTACTCCCAACTATCTTCATTCCATTATTGCCGTTGCGGCTCTTGAAAAAGGAATAAACGTTTTCTGTGAAAAGCCAGATGCGGTAAGCGTTGCCGAAGCAGAAAAAATGAAAGCAGCAGCAGAAAAAAGCGGTAAAACCCTTATGGTTATGAGAAACAACAGATATATGGGAATTTCCTCTTATCTTAAAAAATATATCGAAGACGGTAAAATGGGAGAAATTTATGCAGCTCGCTGCGGCTGGCAGAGAAGAAGAGGTATTCCCGGAAAAGGCGGATGGTTCACAACCAAGGAACAGTCCGGCGGCGGACCTCTTATCGACCTTGGAGTTCATATGATAGACCTTTCCATATGGCTTATGGGAAATCCTAAACCAGTTGCAGTAAGCGGATGTACTTATGAAAAATTTGCAAACTCCGATGTTTCCGATTCGGTAAATTCCAGTTTTGGCGAAAAGGTGGAAGACGGAACTTTCGACGTTGAAGACCTTGCTATGGGCTTTATCCGTTTTGATAACGGTGCTTGTATGCAAATTGAATTTTCCTGGGCTTCCAATATTGAAGAAGAACAGAGATTCATCGAATTTCGCGGAACAAAATCCGGAGCAATGTGGTCATCAAAAGATAATCAGCTTAAAATTTTTGCAGAAAATTACGGCGTAACCGAAGATTTACTTCCCAAAACAAAAGATGCTTATAAAATACACGAAGCAAATTTAAGACATTTTGCAGATGTTCTTTTAAACGGTGCCGAACCTATGTTTGTACCTCAGCAGGGGCTTGATATGATAAAAATACTTGAAGGCTTCTATAAATCTGCAAAAGAAGGCAGAGAAATAGTTCTGTAAGGAGGAAATTAATATGATAAAAGTATTAATATGGAACGAATTTGCTCATGAAAAAACAGACGATAAAGTAAAAGTAATTTATCCCGACGGAATTCATAAAGCAATTGCTGACTTTTTAGGCTGTGATGATATTTCTGTAAAAACCGCAACTCTGGATGATGAAAACTGCGGTATCACAAAGGAAATTCTTGACGATACTGATGTTCTTCTGTGGTGGGGACATATGCGTCACCGTGATGTACCTGATGAAATTGCAATGATGGTAAGAGATGCCGTTTTAGAAGGAATGGGTATGATATTTTTACATTCTGCTCATCATTCAAAGCCTTTTAAATTTCTTATGGGAACCTCCTGCAATTTAAGCTGGAGAGAAGACGGCGACATGGAAAGAGTATGGGTTACAAAGCCCTCTCATCCCATTGTTCAGGGAATAGGAAGATATTTTGAGCTTGAACACGAAGAAACTTACGCAGAGCCCTTTGATATTCCCGAACCGGATCAGACTATTCTTATGGGATGGTATGAAGGCGGAGAAGTGTTCCGTTCCGGTTGTGTTTATATAAGAGGAAACGGAAAAATTTTCTATTTCCAGCCCGGCCACGAATCCTTCCCCACTTATTATAACAAGGATGTCCAGACCGTAATCAAAAACGCTGTTTACTGGGCAAAACCGAATTACAGAGCTCCTTTAGAGTGTCCCAACATCAAAAAAATAGGAACTGAATAATAACATAAAAAAAGATGCTTTTTTAAGCATCTTTCAGACTGTCGAAAAAGTCCAGAAAAGTCTGGGCTTTTTCTGCGTTTTATGGTATAATATCCTTGGGTGATGAAATATGATGCAAAAAGGATATGAAAACAGATATCAAGTTGAGATGATAAGTATAGAGGACTTGGT
>JAFQLQ010000029.1 GCA_017414505.1 Clostridia bacterium | reverse complement strand
GGTATTCCGTTTCTTCAGGTAGTGCTAAATTGGGAATGTAGTAATCTCCTTGTCTTACATACTCAATTCCGTTTTTGATAATTTTGTCTTTCATAGCGTAATCGCCCTCCTTTAAATTTGGTATCCTTATTTTATCAGAAGGCATTTACTTTGACGAATGTACGGATAAAAAAAGAAAAGAGGAAAACCCATTTTACTGAGTTTTCCTCATCTTCTTACCTCGCAATGCCCGTATTTCTACATAGTGTCCTTTAGAACACTCGGCATTGTAATGTCTGTTTTTATGCTGACTCTTCCCGTATGTGCTGAAATTTCAGAATGGGCAGAGACAGAGGTTTTGGAAGCGATAAACAGAGGATATGTTCCGGAGAATTTTTCTGATGACTGGACAAAACCTGTAACAAAAGCAGAATTTGCCGAGCCAACAGTTCTGCACGAAGCAGGAATATATTATTTTGAAGCTGATTTAACAACCGGCGAATGTGCAATGAAAGAATTTGTGGCAGTTGAATAATAAAAACAGCATTTTCGTAATTTACGAAAATGCTGTTTTTTGTTTTATTGTAATTTATTTCTTGCTTTTGCTCTTAATTCTGTATTTAAAATTTTCTTTCTTAAACGAATGAAGTTTGGAGTAACCTCAACAAGCTCGTCGTCCGCAATGAAATCAAGGCACTGCTCTAAGCTCATAATGGATGGGAAGTAAGTTTTAATGCTTCGTCAGGCACGAATATGGACTCAATGGAAATTCAATGCTTCTATAAAAATAAAACTGTTCCGATAAAACACAAAATAATACTTAAAATCAGATTTTTTGACAGTTTATCTTTAAAGAAAATCACACCTGCCAAAGATGATAATACTACGCTGCCGCCGGTAACAAACGGATATAATACTGTTGCCGGAAGAGATACTGCTCCGAACAGCTGAAGAAAATACGAAATTCCTCCTGCCGCAGCCGAAGCAATAATGATAATAAATGGTGTGATTTTAGTCTTCGGCTTTGTATTTTCAGCAAAATTACTTCTTGTAAATAAATATAATATTCCTGCAAAAATAAACTTAAAAATACCGCCAATCAGCACAAAATCTGTTGCATTTACAGTGTCAAAGCGTACTTCTATTTGATGAAGCTTTGAAATTACGCTGACAAAGCCGTTTAAAATAAATACTATCATACACATAGCTATTTGCTTTGAGTTAACTTTCGTATTATCGGCGTTAGATACAATAACACCTGTAAGTATTAGTATAAGTGCTGCGGTTTTTAAACCAGAAAACGGTTCGTTTAAAAAAAACATTCCGAAAATATAGGGTACAACCATTCCGCCGCTCATCAGAAACAGAGTATACAGAGCCATAGTTCCCGACTTTAACAACCTGAACCCTATGATATTATAGCACATTACAAGACCATTCACCAATGCTGCCATTATAAAGGAATAAGTTGAAAAATCTGCCCTGAAGCCATTTATAACAAAAAATATAATTGCTGTAAATAAGCCAAGAAATGAATTGAAGGCAAAGCCTGCTGCAGGCGAGGTTCCTTCCAATTTCTGATAAATTTTATTTAAAGAAAAATCTACTGCTAAAAGTACAGCCGACCCAATCAACATTAAATATTGCACAAGAAGGCACCTCTTTCTTTTTATGTTTTTTTAAGTATATCACATACTTTTTTATATTTATATTGATTTTTCACCTTAAAACATGGTATAATCACCAAACAAGGAGGTATTTTATGAAGTTAAGCAACCACGAATATTTTGAAAGTATTAACCACTTTGATTTTTCGGCCACATACACGGAACTGTATGCCGACTCAGTCGAAAATGTAAACGATTCGCACATTCACGAAGAATGCGAAATATATGTAAACTTGAGCGGAGACGTGTCTTTTGTTGTGGAAAACAACATTTATCCCGTAAAACCCGGAGATATCATAATTACCCGCCCTCATGAATATCATCACTGCATTTATCATAGCAATAAACTTCACAGGCATTTTTGGATTTTATTTTCCTCGTCGGGAAATGAATATTTGTTAGATACCTTTTTCAACAGAAAACCCGGCAGTGCAAATCATCTTTCTCTTTCTCCTGAAGATACTGATGCTTTTGTATCTCTTTGTTATAAAATGTTAGAAGAAGAATCTCTGCAAAGCAGAAAATATTATAATTTCTTCAAACTGATAAATATTCTGCAAAATGCAAATATTGTTAACGATACAGCTGCAAATTATCCTGAAGACACTACTTATGCAATTAATTATATTAACTGCCATTTCAGAAATTCCCTCTCTGTGGGGGAAATAGCAAAAGCGGCTAATGTTAGTATCAATACTTTGGAACGTCATTTTAAAAAAACTTTGAACATCACTCCTTCGGAATATATAAAAAAGAAACGGCTTGCCAATGCAGTAAAGCTGTTGTCAAACGGGTGTACAGTTGCTGAAGCTTCTGTTCAAAGCGGTTTTTCGGATTATTCAAATTTTATTGCTCTATTTAAAAATACGTATGGAATAACACCGTTAAAATACAAGAAAAATAATTTATAGTAAAAAGAGTGTTTCATCAGTGAAAAAATCACTAATTGAAACACTCTTTTAATTATATGTTCTTCAGAGTAAGCCTGCAATTTTTTATTGTAGTTTATTTCTTGCTTTTGCTCTTAATTCTGTATTTAAAATTTTCTTTCTTAAGCGAATGAAGTTTGGAGTAACCTCAACAAGCTCGTCATCCGCAATAAAGTCAAGGCATTGCTCTAAGCTCATAATGGAGGGGGGAGTAAGCTTAAGCGCTTCGTCTGAACCGGCGGCACGCATGTTTGTAACGTGTTTTTTCTTACAAACATTAATTACGATATCCTCCTGCTTTGCGTTTTCGCCTACAACCATACCTTCGTAAACTTTAACGCCGGGGCCGATGAACAGGCGTCCTCTGCCCTGAGCATTAAACAGACCGTAGGAAACGCTTTCGCCGTTTTCCCAGGCTATCATAGAGCCTCTCTGACGTCCGTTTATTTCGCCCTTGTATTCTTCAAATCCGCTTAAAATGGAGTTCATTATTCCGTTACCCTTGGTGTCGGTTAAAAATTCATTTCTGTATCCTATAAGACCTCTTGAAGGAATTTTAAATTCTATTCTTGTGTAGTTGTTGGCAGTAGGCTGCATATTTACCATTTCAGCCTTTCTCACGCCCAGTTTTTCTATTACATTACCAACAAATTCGTCGGGAACATCTATAACCAGATCTTCAACGGGTTCAAAATGCTTGCCGTCGATTTCCTTTATAATTACCTGAGGCTTGGAAACCTGAAATTCATAACCCTGACGGCGCATAGTTTCAATTAAAATTGAAAGGTGAAGCTCTCCTCTTCCCGAAACCTTAAAGCAGTCAGCACTGTCGGTTTCTTCAACCTTCAAGCTTACGTTTGTTTCAAGCTCCTTGAAAAGTCTTTCTCTTAGATGACGGGAAGTTACATAATCGCCGTCCTGACCTGCAAAGGGAGAATTGTTAACAAGGAAATTCATGGAAATTGTAGGTTCATCTACTTCCACAAAAGGAAGCGGATCAATTTTTTCGGGAGAACAGATAGTTTCGCCGATATTGATATCGCACAGACCTGCAATACAAACAATATCACCGATTTTTGCAGTTTCGGCTTCAATTCTTTTAAGTCCGTCGTAAACATAAAGCTTTCCGATTTTACTGTTCATATTTTTTTCGTCCTGCTTGCAGATAACAACGGGATCGTTTATGCCGGCTTTACCTCTGTTGATTTTACCAACTGCAATTCTTCCAACGTATTCATCGTAGTCAATGTTGGAAATAAGCATCTGGAAAGGCTCGTCCTCTTTACCTTCGGGGCCGGGAACTTCATTTATAATAACCTCAAAAAGGTCTTTTAAATCAGTTTTATCTTCGCTTAAATCCATTTTTGCGTAGCCTTCTCTTGAAGAAGCGTAAACAACGGGGAATTCAAGCTGTTCATCGGTTGCATCAAGGTCAATAAACAGGTCTGCAACCTCGTTTATAACCTCTTCCGGTCTTGCTTCGGCTCTGTCGATTTTATTTACAACAACAATGGGCTTTAAGTTAAGCTCAAGAGCCTTTTTAAGAACAAATCTTGTCTGCGGCATAGCGCCTTCAAATGCGTCTACCAGCAAAAGAACACCTTCAACCATTCCCAGAACACGCTCAACTTCACCGCCGAAATCGGCATGGCCGGGAGTATCAACAATATTTATTCTTATATCGTTATACATAACGGAAGTGTTTTTTGAAAGTATGGTAATACCTCTTTCACGCTCTAAGTCGTTGGAGTCCATAACTCTTTCCGCAACCTGTTCGTTGGAACGGAAAATACCGCTCTGATGAAGCATAGCGTCAACAAGTGTTGTTTTACCGTGGTCTACGTGGGCAATAATTGCAATATTTCTAATATCTTCTCTGATGTTACTCACAGACAAAATCTCCTTTTTCGTTTTTTAACCTTTTTATTATAATACAATAATCGAAAAAAATCAAGATTTTTGTTGAATAAATTTGTTAACCCTTTTTCCCGGTTTTTATGCCATATATGATATTTATAATGGCGTACGGTATAAGCAAAAATATCCATATAGCTGTGGCGATTGGCGGTAAAAATATTGTTATGAGGGATAAAATGCCCATAATAACTGTTTGGTAGCCTATAAATCTGTTTATTTTTCTTGCTTTTTGGGTATCAACATCATGATTTTTTACATAGTCGAATTTAGGAAGATAATTACCGATTAGAAGAAAAATAATAGCCATAATCAAGGCAACAACTCTTCTTATATCAATATTATATCCAAGTCCGCAGCCTATGGTTATTGCCTGCAGAATAATTGTCATAACAGGAATTATCCATTTTGTTGCATTTTCAAATTTTTTGCGTTCACCGTGCTTGTTAGCATTGATATCATTTATAATACAGCAAAACGCTTGCAGAAATACCATTAAAACAGGTAATCCGAATACAGCAAAGCTTTTTGATGTGAAATTATCGGGCTCATTGTAAAGATTAAAATGAATAGCCATAGTGTCAGGCAAATCATTCCAGAATGCTATCCCTAAAAGAATTGGCAAAAGACATACAGCACAGGTTATAATAAGACTTTTCCATTTTATAAATTTCATCATTTACTACCTCCTAAAGTATAAATCCAGGTTAATACCTCTTCAAAAACCGAAGTATTAAGCTCATAATAAATAAAGTTTTTTTGTTTTTGTTCTGTGATAAGGTCGGCTTTTTTTAGTTTTGACAAATGATAGGAAACTGTTGCACCGGTTAAATCAAAATGTTCTGCAATTTCTCCTGCGGATTTTTTTCCGCTTTTTAACATTTGCAGTATATCCCGTCTTACGGAATCTGATATAGCTTTTAATGTTTCGTTCATCCCCATAATTCAACGCTCCTTATATAGTATTTAGAAATATTTCTAAATAGATGATAACATAAATAAACGGAGAAGTCAATAACTATTTAGAAAAAAATCTAAATAGTTGAATAAAAAATACCCGGTGGCATCAATCCACCGGGCAAAGTTGTTATTAATACATTCCACCCATTCCGCCGGGCATTCCGCCGCCGGCAGCCATTGCGGGCTCTTCTTCCTTGATATCAGCAACAAGGCTCTCGGTTGTAAGAACCATTGCAGCTACGGAAGCAGCATTCTGAAGTGCAGAACGTGTAACCTTTGTGGGATCCACGATACCGTCTTCAATCATATCTACATATACATCTTTAAGTGCATTGTAACCCATGTTTTTATCCATAGAAAGGATTTTATCAATGATTACAGCGCCTTCTAAGCCAGCGTTTTTAGCAATCTGCTTAACGGGTTCTTCAAGAGCGTTAAGAACAATGTTTACACCTGTTTTTTCATCGCCCTCTGTTGTATTAAGAAGCTCTTTAACAGCAGGAATTGTGTTGATTAAAGCAGTACCTCCGCCGGCAACAATACCTTCTTCAACTGCAGCTTTTGTAGCAGCAAGAGCGTCTTCAATTCTCATTTTCATTTCTTTCATTTCGGTTTCTGTTGCAGCACCAACCTTGATAACTGCTACACCGCCGGATAATTTAGCAAGTCTTTCCTGCAATTTTTCTTTGTCAAATTCGGAAGTTGTTTCTTCAATCTGAGCTTTAATCTGAGAAACTCTTGCTTTGATTTCTTCGGGGTTACCCATACCGTCAACAATGATGGTGTTTTCTTTCTGAACTTTAACCTGTCTTGCTCTTCCAAGCATATCAATTGTGGTTTCTTTAAGGTCTAAACCAAGCTCATCGGAAATAACCTGACCGCCTGTTAAAATAGCGATATCCTGAAGCATTGCTTTTCTTCTGTCGCCAAAGCCGGGAGCTTTAACAGCTACACATACGAAAGTACCTCTTAATCTGTTAACAACAAGTGTTGCAAGAGCTTCGCCTTCGATATCCTCAGCAATGATGATAAGCTTTTTACCCTGCTGAACAATCTGTTCAAGAACGGGAAGTATATCCTGAATATTGGAGATTTTCTTTTCTGTGATTAAAATATAAGCATCGTCGATAACAGCTTCCATTTTATCGGTATCTGTAACCATATAAGGAGAAATGTAACCTCTGTCAAACTGCATACCTTCAACTATTTCGGAATATGTTTCAGCAGTTTTGGATTCTTCAACAGTTATAACACCGTTGGAAGTTACTTTATCCATAGCATCAGCAATAAGTTCACCGATTACTTCGTTTGCAGCGGAAACGGAAGCAACTCTTGCGATATCGTTTCTGCCGTCGATAACCTTGGAATTAGCGTGAAGAGTTTCAACAGCTTTGTCAACAGCTTTCTGAATACCCTTTCTTACAATCATGGGGTTAGCACCTGCTGCAATGTTTTTAAGACCTTCTCTTACCAATGCCTGAGCAAGAAGAGTAGCGGTTGTTGTACCGTCGCCGGCAACATCGTTTGTTTTTGTTGCAACTTCCTTAACAAGCTGAGCACCCATATTTTCAAAAGCATCCTCAAGCTCGATTTCCTTTGCGATTGTTACACCGTCGTTGGTGATAAGGGGAGCGCCGAACTTTTTATCAAGAACAACGTTTCTGCCCTTGGGGCCAAGTGTAATTTTAACAGTATCTGCAAGCTGGTTGATACCTGCTTCCAGTTTTTTTCTGGCATCTTCGCCGTAAATAATCTGTTTTGCCATAATTATCGTATCCTTTCTTTATTATTCAACTGTTGCAAGAATATCAGACTGTTTAAGTATAGTATATTCAACACCGTCTAATTTAACTTCTGTACCTGCGTATTTGTTGGTGATAACCTTGTCGCCAACTTTAATTGTCATAACAACTTCTTTGCCGTCTACCATTCCGCCGGGGCCAACTGCAATAACTTCTGCCATCTGGGGCTTTTCTTTTGCATTGCCGGGAAGAACAATTCCGCTTTTTGTTGTTTCTTCAGCTTCAATCATTTTAATAACGACTTTGTCGCCTAAAGGATTAAGTTTCATAATATATTCCTCCTGAAATTTAATATCGTAATTTGTCGTATTTAGCACTCTTGCCTTTTGAGTGCTAACAGTATATATAATACCCAATTTTCACCATAATTTCAAGGTGAACCGTATGCAAAAACCAATTAAATAAAACTAAATAACACCGAATTTTGAATGAAATACAGTATTTTCTTTGTTTTTTACGTATTTTCTTTAATTTTTGAGAAAAGTCTGAAAAAAAGACTTTTATTCATAATTTATTAAAATATACCGGTAAAAAATTACATAAAATTTACTTTTTCTCAAAAAATATTGACACATATGTGTGGTTAAAGTTATAATAAAATAAAAATGGTTGGGAGGACAGCAGTATGAAATTAAAACAGCTTTTTGCAATTATTTTAACATTTATGGTTATAACTCTATGTATGCCAATTAGTATATATGCAGAAGATGATCTGGAGTTCTTTTCAGGAGTTCCGGAAGGGGAGCTTGAAACTGACGGATACAGCTGGGACGGAACTTCGGTTTTAACCCTTAAAAATGCCAATATAACAGGCAGTGTTGAGCTTCCTGAAAATGTAACAATCAAGCTTGCCGGCAGCAATTTGATAGGCGGAAGTCTGCTTGCTTACTCTGCCTCTGATGGCGTTGTTACGGTAACAAGTCTGGATGAAAATGAAAAAGCGAGCCTTACTGTAGCGAACTATATAGGTGCTCCGAGCAGTCAAAATATTAATCTTACACTTGATAATGTCGTTTATTCGGGCGGAATTTCAAATGGCAATGTAGGACATTATGATTCTTTTACAATAAAAAATTCAGATGTAACAACTTCGTATTTTTGCTGGATGACTGACGGTGATGTAATTCTTGAAAACAGCAAGCTTACAGTTGACAGCTATTTCTGGCTGGAACAGCTCTCCATAGATGATACATCGGTTATCAATATGAATGCAGAATTATGTAATTACGGCCATTTGTCTGTTGAAGATGCTTTGGGAGAGATTGAATTTTATCTTCCCGTAGGCTATGATATTGCCTACAAAGACACCCAGAATACTATTGTGGACAAAGAAGGAAATATCGCTTCTAACATAGTTCTTAAATGCCCCGAACTGATAGAAATTCCCGCGCAGGATGAAAGTGCGGTTTACAACGGTACAGAGCAAAGCTATCCTTTGCAGCCAAACGAATATTATGATGTCTTGTCCGCACCTCAGACAAATGCAAACGAAGAGGGCAGTGATGTAATTATTTCGCTTAAAGCAGATAAGCACGTTGCCTGGAAGGATAAAACAAAAACCGATATTACCCATAAATTCAAGATTGCAAAAGCACCGGCTAACGTAAAAGCGGTTAACAAAACAATTGTTATTGGTGGAACAGTTCCCGATTTATCCTCTCCGCAGTTAAATAGGGATTACATCGTTGAAGGCCTTTTCGGAACTGATTCGGCAGGAGATACAGTTACTCTTAAATATCAGAAAAACGGCGCTGACGTAGTTCCGGACAGCTCTGTTACGGGAACATATGATATCGTAGTTTCGGTTGAAAATGAAAATTCCAACTACAATGTTACCTGCACAAACGGTACTCTTGCTGTATCCACACCTTCTTCTCCCGGAACAGGCGGAGGCGGTGGAAGATCAACTAAATTGATTATAAATTATGAAACCAATGGCGGAAGCCCAGTTCCTAGTGAAAGAGTTATAAAAAACAGACTTGCAACTGAACCGTTGTTCCCTGAAAAAGACGGATGTACATTTGAAGGTTGGTATGAAGATGAAGAGCTTACCGAAAAATATGATTTTACAACTCCGGTTACAAAAAGCATTACGCTTTATGCAAAGTGGAATGAGTTCGGAGCATGTATTGTAGATATCGATGATACGGATATAAACAGTGGAAACGGTGGCTCAGGTCACAATTGTCCGTCACTTAAGTTTGACGATCTGGATATAAGCCTGTGGTATCATTTTGATACCGACTATGTTCTTGAAAACGGAATTTTCAAGGGAACTTATGAAAAACTGTTTTCACCCGATGATGATATGACACGTGCGATGATGGTTACAGTTCTTTACCGTATGGAAAAAGAACCTGCGGTTAACAGAAGTGTTCCGTTTGCCGACGTTGAGATGGATGAATACTACGCCAACGCAGTAACTTGGGCAGAGCAGAACGGCATAACCGAGGGGTACAGCGAAACAGAATTTGCACCTTATGACAGTATTACCCGCGAACAGATAGCGGCAATTATGTTCCGTTATGCAAAATTCAAGGGTTACGACATAAGCGTTGGTGAAAACACAAATATTCTTTCCTACGAAGATTATGACCAAATCTCCGAATATGCAATTCCTGCAATGCAGTATGCAGTCGGTTCGGGAATGATTGTGGGAAGAACCGAAGCTACGCTTAATCCTCTTGAAAGTGCTTCAAGAGTGGAAATTGCAGCAATGCTTCACAGATTTACAGAAAGCAATAAATAATTAACGGGGCTGTAACTTATTACAGCCCTGCTTAACGGGAGGAACAGTTATATGGATTTACATATGATAGAAAAATATTTTTTCGGATATGCCGATGTGGAAGAAATTGACGGATATTACGTTTTGCGACGTTTTAATAAAGAGCAGATGCAGTACTATGTTGAGCAGGATTACGTTTCAAACAGTAAATATCCTGCCGGTGTTGTTCTTCGTGCAAAAAACTGTGATAAAATTCAGTTTGATGTAAAATGTTTTGGATTTTCTCAGTTTAATAAAGAGAAAAAATATGTTATAGATGTTATAAGCGATAATGAGCTTATAATAAGCAAGGGTTTCCCCGGAGAAACCCAGGGTTTTTCCTTTAATTTTGGTAACAAAGAGGTTGTTCTGAATTTTCCTTACGATGCTGAAATAGGTATAAAAAACATTGTAGTTGTCGGCGAAGAAAATCCTCCCTGCGGAACGGCTTTGTGCTTTGGAGATTCCATAACTCAGGGATTTATGACTCATTCTCATTCCCATTCTTACCCGTCTGTGCTGGCAAGGGAATTAAACCTTGATGTGCATAATTTCGGAATAGGCGGATTCCACTTTGAAAGAGGTATTTTAAGAGGAATTGAAGAATACGGCAAGCCGGAATTTATATCCGTTGCCTATGGCACCAACGATTGGAATTTTGAAGAGAATTATGAAGAAGAAATTCAGATAATTTTTAAAACTCTTAACGAAAAATACCCCGAAATCCCCGTTTTTGTAATTCTTCCTCTGCCGAGAAAAACAGAAAAAGATGTTAAAAAAAGCGGTGTTCTGGAGGATGTAAGAATCCGGATTAAGGAAGAAGCGGAAAAGTATAAAAACTTTAATGTTTTGCGCTTTACGGATGAAATTGAGGTAGAAAGAGATTTATGCGAGGATTTTATTCATCCCAATGACGAAGGAATGAAAAGATTTGCAAAATTGGTTCTTGATGAAATTAAGCAGAAACTGTAATTTTAAATTTTGGATAAAATGTACAATAATTGCATAATAAAGCACTTGCGTTTTTTAGGGAAAAACAGAAGTTTCTGTCTTGACTTTTCTTTTTTAATATCGTATAATCTATGTTAGATAAATATTTTTGAAAGGGAAAAATATGAAAACATCTGTAAAAGTAGCAACTGTTTTATTATATTTGTTATGCTTTGCGGCATTGTTTATGCCGTATCATATAGATGCCTTGTCACAACAGCCCATAAGCGGTATTGACCTTATGTTTGGCTATTCAATTCACGAAAACCCCATAAAAGGCGAATGGATATTTTCCTTTATTTTCCTTGTACCAATGCTTCTTGGAGCGGTTTTTGCCGTGATTGGAAAGATTGGCGGCTCGGCAAGTATTGTGAGTGCTTTTGTGGGCTTTGGAATGTCTCTTTTTAATTATTTTATGAATTCAAAAGAGAGCGTTAAAGGCACAAAATTTTCTATGGTTCTTTATGCAATTGTCGCCATTGTGGGCATTGCAGGTTTTATATTATACCGTGTTCCGTATGCTGAAAAAGAAAGCGAAGAAGCGGTTGAAATCCCCAAAAAGGAAATTAATCCTATGGATGCACCACCGCGCAAATACGGGCCGTTAAAAACACCGGAGCCCTTTGTAAAAAAAGAGCCCTCGGTTAAAATTGAACCTATAAAAAGACCGGAACCGCCCAAACCGTCTAATCCTGCAACGGTTAATATCTCTTCGGTGGATAAATATTATAACCGCAATGAGAAAAAGCCTGCTGCAGAGCCGGATATGGGCGCAACAAAGGTTATTGCAAAAAAAGAAAAAACTGATTATGAGGATTTCTATCATAAACCTATGGATTTTGATTATTTCCTCGAAAAATACAAAAAAGAACATAGTGATGATTGAGGCTTTCAACTGCCGAAAAGCAGTAGCCGTAAGGCTTTTACCCTCTCCGTCACTTCGTGACACCTCTCCCAAAGTGAGAGACTTTTCAAGGTGCTCCTCTTCAGGGGAGCTGGATTTGCTGCAGGCAAAGACTGAGGGGTTAAACTTTTAAATAATTTTTCTGCGGTAGATCGACTTTTTCGATAATTCGGGCTGTAAAAAATATTTACAGCTTCTTTTTATATTATTATTGATATTTTCATAAAAATATAATATAATGATATTAAGAAAGGATGATTGTTGTGAATCAATATAAAGAAATTACGCCAGAGGAGCTTAACAAAAGCGTATTTCAGATGATAGGTAATGAATGGATGCTTATTACAGCAAAAAAAGACGGCAAGGCAAATACTATGACGGCTTCGTGGGGCGGTCTTGGCGTTATGTGGGGCAAAAATGTATGCTTTGCATTTGTTCGTCCGCAGAGATATACAAGAGAATTTATTGATGCGAGCGACAGCTTTACTCTTACCTTCTTTGATGAAAAATATAAAAAAGAGCTTGGCTATTTAGGTAAGGTTTCCGGAAGAGACGAGGATAAAATAACAAAATCCGGTCTTACTCTTTCAGAGTGTGACGGTGCGCCTTCTTTTGAAGAAGCAAAAACCGTTATGGTTTGCAAAAAGCTTTATGCAGGCTCGTACAGACCGGAGGATTTTGTTGATAAATCTATTATTGACGAATGCTACAAGGCAGGAGATTTCCACCGTGTTTATGTAGGGGAAATTACAAAAATTTATACAAGATAAGGATGAAATTAAGTGAGCAGAAGAAATATAACAATTATTACTGCATCTGTGGTTTGTGCATTATTAATAGCGGTTTTTCTTACAGGAATTTTCTTTTTCGGATGGTTTTCGGGGGATATAAAAAATATTTCCGTAAAGGTTGTTTATGCCGATGAAACCAGCGATGTTTTTGAAATAAGCACAAGAGTTGAAACTCTGCGTGAAGCGCTTGAGGAAAACAAGCTTATTTCCGGCGAAGAAACGGAAATGGGACTTTTTGTTAAAACTGTAAATGATGTTACTATTAACGAAGAAAACGAGGAATGGTGGTGCTTCACCAAAGATGACGAAATGCTTTCCTCCGGTGTGGATGATACATATATTTCCAACGGTGATATGTATAAAATCACCTTTACTGTAGGCTTTGACGGTGACGAAGAAGAAAAAGAAACCGAAAAAAGTGCCTTTTACGAAAAATATATAGATACAGATGCAAGAAATATTGCTGTTATGATTGATAACGATAATGATGATGCAAGACCGCAGGCAGGTCTGGACGAAGCGTATCTTGTTTATGAAATAACAGTTGAAGGCGGAGCTACAAGATATATGGCGGTATTCAAAAACGACAATACCGAAAAAATTGGCCCCGTTCGTTCTTCACGCCATTATTTCCTTGATTATGTTCTTGAAAATAATGCCGTTTATACGCATTTCGGATGGAGTCCTCTTGCGCAGAACGATATTCCTGCACTTGGAATAAATAATATCAACGGTATTTACGACGGTTCTGTATTCCGCAGAGAATATGAGGTTACAAAAGACTGGCACACCGCATATACAAGTATGGAAAGTATAAAAAATGCGGCAACTGCCAAGGGCTATTCGCTTACATCTGATAAGGGAAATGTCTTTAAATATAACGAGGCGGATACTGATATAACCGGTATGCCTGCAGAAAATGTTAACCTTAAGTATAACGGAAGCTATACCACAGGCTATAAATATAATCCCGATACCAAGCTTTATACAAAAACTTTGAACGGTATCGACTACCTTGCACAGAACAAAAAAGCAGTTACTGCAAAAAATGTAATTATCCAGTTTGCCGCAAACTATAATCTTGGCGACGGTTCTGCAAGACAGCAGGTGGAAACAGTGGGTAATTCAAACGGATATTATTTAACAAACGGTCAGTGCGTAAAAATAAACTGGTCTAAATCCGCAAGAGGTGCAAAAACTGTTTATACCGATGAAAGCGGCAAAGAAATTACATTAAACGAGGGAACAACTTTTGTAAATATCATTAATTCGCCCTCAAAGGTTGTAATACAATAATTTTGAAAAAAATAAAATTTTTCTATTGACAAATAAGGTTAAAAGTGCTATACTAACCAAGTGAGTTAAATATTTGCGCCATTAGCTCAGTTGGTAGAGCACCTGACTCTTAATCAGGGTGTCCCGGGTTCGAATCCCTGATGGCGCACCAAAAATCCGTACACGAAAGTGTGCGGATTTTACTTATTACCTCTTCACTATTCACTATTCCCTAAAATTCATTTGTGTACGGATTTTTGGAAAGTAATAAGTAATAGTGAATAGGGAAGAAGTTTTTTGAGTAGGAGAAATCTTATGGAAAGCCCTTTGCTTACAAAATCAAAACAGTTTGCATTAGATATAATTAAGGTTTGTAATAAAGTAAAAAGCGAATTTAATTTAGCTATTGCGTAGCAATAATTTTGCTTTGCACGATAGTACAAAATTTAGCTAAAACCAGGTTCATCTATATCATCCTCAATTGCTATGAAAAATGGCTTGTAATTTACCATCCTTATCACCCGATACAGCAACCCGCTGTACCGGGTGATTTTTTTATTTCCTTCAATATCTTCCCATATGAAAAAAAGGCAGTAAATCTTACTTTTTGATAATATTTTTTGTCCTTTTTATATGTTATAATTATTTATATAAATATAAAAGGACGGAGTGTTTTAAATGCAAAAATTTTATTACCACACAAGACACATACCGGAGGAACAGTTAAAGCTTGAAACTGATTCCGGCCGCAGAGTTAAGGAAGCCGGCTTGTGTGACGTTATGAACGAAAAAAACACAAAAATGTTAAAAGACTATGGCGTAAGTGTTATAGAAACCCGTCTGGTCTGGTGGGAGCTTGAAAAAGAACCCGGAGTTTATGACTGGTCGGTGCTTGATAAACGAATTGAAAAAATAGAAAAAGCAGGACTGATGCCGGGAGTGTTTCCGTGGTTTATGCACGCACCGGAATGGGAAAATAAAATGGTTCGTGCCGAGTGCATAGAACATGGAGAAAAATCTTCTATTATATCGCTGTGGGAGCCGCGGCTTCTTCAAGTGTACGACAGATTATTTGCAGCGTTAGCCGAAAGATACAAAGACAGAATTAAATTTTTGTACTTCAGCTTTTACGGAGATTTTGGCGAACCTCAGTATCCGCATTGCACCAAACACTATAAATTTTCCGCTAAACACGCTCATTACGGGTACTGGTGCGGAGATAAGCTTGCAAGAGAGGATTTCCAACGTTATCTTCAGAATAAATATGATTCCCTTAACGATTTAAACGAAGCGTGGAATACAGAATTTACCGATTGGGACGGCAATTTAATGCCGAGAATGCCGCTGGTTGCAAATACTCTTGAACGAAGGCAGGATTTTCGTGAATGGTACTCGGAAAGTCTTATTGATTTTGTAGATAAAGCAGGAGAAATTATAAGAAAACATTTTCCTGATATCCGTGCAGGTTTCCCTATGGGCGGAGACCGTGAACGTCTTAAACTGGGGCAGATAAAAAGTCTTGTTATAAAACGGATAGCAGAAAAATATAATTTGTTGGTAAGATGGACAAGTATGGGAAATGAGAAAGACTACGGCATAATAGATTTTCAGGCAAGACGTGTTTCATCCGCAGTTGACTTTTATGCAAAAAAAGGCTTCGGAACAGAAGTGTCACTTGGTATTCCCGGAGATATGGCATATCACGTGCTGTATGTTAATTTAAGCAACGGTTCAAGTCTGCTTCATAACGAAATGACCGGTATTGCTGACGGTTGGGATGATTATTATTCCTGGAAGGATAAAATGCCTGTTCTCAGTGCGAAATCTGATATAGCGGTGTTCTATCCGGTTGAGGGCGAGCAAATGGAATGTATTACCCCTGAACGTACAGAAGAAATGCTTGACGGTTATGATTTGGGCATAACCGATACAGATGCGGCTGATACTCACGATTTGTACTTAAAGGGCGGAGACTTAAGAAAGCTTTATAATTATGATGTTTACGATTCGTATATGATAGCAGACGGAGCTCTTGATTCTAAAAAGGATCTGATTATTTTAGATACCTGCCCTCTTCCTGAAAAAACAATTGAAAAGATAATGAAATGGGTAAATTCCGGCGGACGACTGTGGTATTTAACGAACAGCAATCCGTGGATTTTAGAAACCTCAGCTGATATTAAAACTTATCTGGAAGAAAAATATTCTGTTACTGTAAAAGAATGTCAGGGAGAAGAATCCGGAGTTTATTGTGTAGAAAACTGGCCTGATTTTGAACCTTACATAAGTATCCGCAAAAAATATAAGCAGGGTGATAAGCCTGTGTTTATAACATTGCACAAAAAAGGCTATTCTGTTTACTTGCCGGAAGAAAAACGTATAATAATTTGCGAATAGCCAGATAACTACCGTCAGACCAAGGAGGTATGATTATGAAATTTATGATGGGATGCAATTACTGGGCATCCAACGCAGGAACAGAAATGTGGAAAAACTGGGATGAAGCTGCGGTAAAAAAAGATTTTGAAATTTTAAAGAAACACGGAGTAAATACTTTAAGGGTGTTTCCCAACTGGAGGGATTTTCAGCCGGTTTATCCTTTGTACACCATCGGAGGAGAGCTTAAGGAATACCGTCTAAACGAAGATGAATTTCCTGAAAATCCGTATTATCTGGATGAAACAATGCTTAAAAGATTCAGCCGTTTTTGCGATATGGCTGAGGAATACGGCTTTAAGCTGATTGTAGGAATACTCACAGGCTGGATGAGCGGAAGACTTTTTATTCCTCCTGCTTTGTTCAATAAAAATCTTTTTACAGATCCCGTAGCGCTTGGTTTTGAGCAGAAATTTATTGAGGGCTTTGTAAAAAGAATGAAGGATAAGCCTGCAATATATGCGTGGAATCTGGGAAATGAATGTAACTGTATGTCAAAAGCGGCAAATTACGAGGAAGCCGAAAACTGGACAATGATTGTGTGCAACGCCATACGGGCAAATGACCACGAAAGAATGATTATTTCCGGAATGCACGGAATAGGCATAAACGGAAACTGGCGGATTTCCGGGCAGGCGGCGCATACAGATATGCTTACAACCCACCCTTATCCGTATTTTGTTGAATATTGTTCAAAAGACAAATTTTCATCATACCGTACTCTTATGCACGCTACCTGTGAAACCAAATATTATTCGGATATAGGCAATAAGCCTTGCCTTGTTGAAGAAATCGGTACACTGGGCCCCGCAATGTGTGATGATATAACTGCCGGTAATTTTATGCGTGTTAACCTGTTTTCAAACTGGGCGCACGGAGCAAAGGGTGTTTTGTGGTGGTGTGCCAATGAGCAGATTATGCTGGAAACTCCTCCGTATTCGTGGAATATGTGTGAAACGGAGCTTGGTATGATTGACAGATACGGCAATCCCAAACCGGTTCTTACAGAGCTTAAGGAATTTTCAAAGTGGTTTTACGAAAATAATATTAATTTGCCGTCACCCTCTTCGGATGCGGTGTGTATCGTAACCGAAGGACAGCGTCATTGGGGAATAGCCTATATGTCGTACATACTGGCAAAGCAGTCGGGAATTAATCTTAAATTTGCAGACGGCAACGAAAGCTTGCCTGAAAGCGATTTTTATATGTTGCCTTCAGTTCAGTCGGTACATATGATGAAAATTGAAAAATTTAAAGAGCTTAAACAAAGGGTAGAAAAAGGTGCTACTCTGTATATTTCAAACTGTGAATCTGTAATATCCGAATTTAAGGAGCTTACGGGAGTTGTTATAAAAGATTCCCAGACAAAAAGCAAAAGCGGAACAATTACCGTAAACGGAAAAGAAGTTGAATACGCATATGAGCGTAAGCTTACTTTAACTCCCTGCGGTGCGGAGGTTCTTTATTGTGACGGGCAGGGTAATCCTCTCATAACTTCTTACGCATACGGAAAAGGTAAAGTAATTTATGTTAATTTTCCGGTTGAGAAAAATCTTCTTCAGAAATCGGATATGCATTTAACCGACCAGCGTGAAATATATAAAATGATTTTTGAAGAAAAAATCAACAAACATATTGTAAGAAGCGACTGCAGATATCTGGGTATTACAGAGCATAAAAAAGATGACAAAACAGTATATGCGGTAATAATAAATTACTCGGATAAAAAAGTAAATCCGCAGCTTATTATAAATGATTCTTACAAGTGCGAAGAAGTCATTAAAGGCTCCTTGGAAAGTCTTGAACCCTTTGATACAGCTGTTATTAAGCTTGATATGAAAAAAAGGCAGTAAATCTTACTTTTTGATAATATATTTTTAAATTTGTGTATGGTATAATTTATATAAACCAAAAAAGAAAGGAAGTAAATTAAATGAAAACAATGAAAAAACTTTTATGTCTTGTAGCTTGCATAGCAATTATAGCAGGTGTTTTTGCAGGCTGTGCACAGAAAAATCAGAACGAAGGAAATGCAGACGGTAAAATTACCATTTCTGTAAACAACTGGCCGAAGGATACCGAAAAAGAAAAACTTGCCACATTCAACGGCTATGTAGAAAAACTTAAAGAACAGCATCCCAATATCGAACTAAAAACTTACACAAGCGGATATTCTGTAGAAAGCTTCTTCACAGATGCAGCATCCGGTCAGCTAACAAATCTTTACTACGCTCCTTATACAGAGGCTAAAAAGATAATTGATGCCGGTTTTGCAAAGGATATCACAAAATGGATAAAAGAATACGGCTATGATACAGGCGTAAACCCCGGTATTATGAAAATTCTTGTAAGAGACGATAAATATTACGGCGTACCTTTTTCAAGTTATAATCAGGGACTTATGTTCAATATGAATCTTTTGGAAGCGGCAGGCTATGTAAACGAAGATGGAAGCCCCGTTGTTCCCGATACATACGATGAATTGACTGAGATGGCAAAAGCTATTAAGGATAAAACCGGAAAAGCAGGTTTCTTTATGTCAACAAAAGGAACTGAAGGCGGATGGCAGTTTATGAATCTTGCATGGTCATTCGGTGTTACATTTATGGAACAGGTAGACGGAAAATGGCAGGCTAAATTTGACAGCGACGAAGCAGTTGCCGCAATGCAGTATTTTAAAGACTGGAAATGGAAATACGATATTCTTCCTGTAAACAATCTTGTTAACCGTGACGATATGAAAAAAATGTTTGCTGCCGATGAGGTTGCAATGGCATACTACACCAAAGATATGGTTGAACAGCCAATTCTTAACTACGGAATGAACAAGGACGACATCGGCGGCGGTGTAATTCCTGCAGGACCTGCCGGAAGATATTCGCAGATGGGCGGCGGACTATGGCTTGTTTCTCCTGAAACTACCGACGAACAGGTTGATGCTATCTTCAAATGGTTAGAAGTTAAAGGTGATACACCTAAATTCAACGACAGCGTTAAAGCAAGTCTTGAACAGAGCTTATCCTCCGAAAAGGAAAGCGGTCTGCTTGTTTTACCTCAGCCCGTACCGCTTTGGGTTTCTGAAGAACGTGCAGAAAGCGAAAAAGCTTTATATGAACAGTACAAAAACTACAATCCCATATTATGGCCTATGCTTAATTCCAGCGAAGATTTAATTCTTAAGGAAGAGCCTCCTATGTATGCACAGGAACTTTATGCTGCTTTATCAGCAGTTATGCAGCGCATGCTTACCGATGAAAATGCAGATCCCAGAGCCGAAATGGAAAAAGCAAACGCGGCATTCCAGAAAGATTATCTGGATAAATTAAACTAAGACGACAAGGATGTGTCAGTAAATGAAGCAAGAAATTGCCGTTAACACAAATTCAAAAATAAAATCGTCGGGAATATGTTCAAAAATAATAAAAACCGTAAAAAAAGACTGGGCGGGTTGGCTTATGCTGGCCCCCTGCGTTCTTGCATTTTTAATATTTTCCTGGCAGCCTATTGTAACAACAATTATAACATCTTTTTACGAAACAACAGGTTTTGAAGTTGGTAAATTTGTAGGACTTGATAATTACATATCGGTAGTTACCGATTCCCACTTTATTACAACTGTTGTAAACACCTTTGAATATGCTTTGTGGTCGTTTATATTCGGATGCATCCCCCCGATAATTATTGCTGTTTTTCTTAACGAAATAACCTTTATGAAAGGTTATTTAAGAGCGGCGGTATATATGCCAAATATGATACCCGGGGTAGCTATTGCGCTGATGTGGACAATTATGTTTGATCCATCGGAAGGCGGACTTTTAAATATGCTTCTTGGAGCACTGGGTTTTGAAACATCAATGTGGCTTAATGATCCCGATAAGGTTATAGAGCTTATTGTATTGACAATGGCATGGCGCGGAATAGGAAGCACCGTTATTATATACATAGCAAATCTTCAGGGTGTAAATCACGACCTTTACGAAGCGGCAACGCTGGACGGTGCGGGAATATTCAAACGTATCCGCCACGTTACCCTGCCTCATATGTCCGGACTTATCAAGGTTATGATGCTTCTTAATATAATAAATTCGTTTAAAATTTACGATGAACCCATAAGTATGACGGGCGGAGGGCCAAGTTACGCATCGCAAACCCTTACAATGCTGATACAGGACTATGCTTTTACATATTTCAGAGCAGATAAGGCTGCGGCTGTCGGCGTGCTTCTGGCGTTGTTGTTAGGCGTATTTTCAATTGTATACTTTAAATATAATATGAGCAGCGAGGAGGGAGAATAACAGAAATGTTTAAAAACAAAACAGGACTTATAAACAGTCAGGATTTAAAAACAAAACCAATGAAAATTGCGTATATTGCGCTTACTGTTCTGTTTCTTTTAATATCGCTTATATTTGTGTTGCCTCCCTTGTGGACTGTGCTTTCAAGCTTTAAAGATGTAAAAGAATTTATACAGATGCCTCCAACAATTATTCCCCGTTCATTCCATCCTGAAAAACTAATTACGGTATGGAACGACCTGAATTTTTCAAAGCTTTATTTGAATACACTTGTAATTCTTGTAGGAACAGTTGTTGTAAAGATAAGCTTTTGCGGACTGGCAGCATATGTAATTTCCAAAATGAAACCAAAGGGAAGTAAAGTGATATTCTGGATGATTATTGCAACAATGATGATTCCGGGACAGGTTAAGCTGGTAGCAGTTTATAAAAATATTCTTGATTTTCCTTTACTGCATATAAATATGATAAATACATACTGGCCTCTGTTTTTAATGGGCGGCGCCGATGCATTTATGATTGTTGTATATAAAAGCTTTTTCGACGGTATTCCCGATTTGCTTATTGAAGCCGCCAAGATTGACGGTGTGGGAAGCTTCGGAATGTTTTCAAAAATCATTCTTCCGCTTTCAAAATCGGTAATTATTACATCAATTCTGCTTACAATGAGCGGAGTATGGGGCGATTTCTTCTGGCCCAGAATGATACTTAAAGAAAAAGAATTATGGAACATTATGCTGGCTATTTTAGAGCTTAAAGATACTTATCCTATAGATATTCAGTTCAGCGGACTTGTGTTTGCCATTGTTCCTCCTATAATTTTGTTCCTGTTTTTACAGAAACATATTATGCAGGGCTTTACAATGAGCGGAATCAAGGGATAAATTTTTAAAAATTTAAAGAAAGGAGTTGCAGAAGTGACAGGAAAAAGATTTCTATCAGTATTTCTTACTGCTGTTTTAATCTTAGCCAATTTATCTGTAGTAAATGCAGATGTAAATATCGGAGAATATGCTGAAATTGTTTTTACGCCGTCAATGGAAAAAGTTAATGCCGAATACATCTGGCAGGATAATATGAATCCTAAATTTGTGGAAAAAGAAGGCAGATGGGGCTGGGAAATACAGCCGGCGGAAGGGCCGAGACAGTTTTATATAAAAATTGACGATAATTTTATGTATAACCTTTCAAATCAGCCGGTAGCAGTTGAAATTGACTATTTTGATGAAGGAACCGGACAGTTTGGTATGCGTTACGGCTTGCAGGAAGGTGTGTTGCCGCCTTTTGACCTGCCATATGTTGTTCTTAACGATACAAAGCAATGGAAAACCCATACATACTACCTTGAAGATGCCTCAATGGCAAACAATGTAAGAAACTTAGAGAGCCTTAAGGTAGACGTGTGTGTGGCAACATTGTTAAGCGGTAAAGCCCTTACTGTTGAAAAGGTTGTTCTCGGTGCAGTAAGAATACGTTATGTGGAGTGGAAAACTCCCGTTGAGGTAGACTTCAGCGAAAATCATCCCGGAGATAACTATTTCCCGGAGAACGGTGATAAGCTTGGTCTTAACCTCACCAACAGATACGATACTGCAAAAAAAGTAAAAATGCAGTACACAGTTAAAAATGACTTGAATGAAGTTGTTTTTAACGGGGAAGAAGAGCTTTCCTTTGAAGGCAAAGAGCAAAAGTATAAAGACCTTTCAAAGGAAATAAACAAATTCGGCTTGTACACAATGGATGTTTCTTCCTTTGATGAAGAAGGAACCCTGCTTGATACAAAAAGCTTTAAATTTGCTCTTCTTACATATACTCCAAAGGATGCGAAAAATGAGTATTTAAGTACAGGTATTCATACCGACCGTCGTGAAGATAACAAGAAAATGTTTGAGCTTTACGATAAAGGCGGTATGGGCTGGATGCGACTGGACAGCCGCTGGGATTTTACTGAAAAAGAGCGTGGCTTATATACAGTACACGAAAAAACTCAGCAGGCAATTGATTTTGCATATGAAAACGGCATAGAACCTCTGCTTATTATGCATCACAGAAACGGCTTGTACGACAGTAACTATCCCAAAGACGAAAATTCTCTTTCAGCGTTTTCGAGATATTGTGAATTTATGGCTTCACATTTTAAAGGAAAGGTTAAATATTTTGAAGCACCAAACGAAATAAACTTTTATGTAACCGATCCTGAGCATTTTTTCAATATTCAGAAAGCGGCATATGAAGGAATTAAAAGAGGTAACCCGGATGCAGTTTATGTAGGGTTTGACTTGGCAGGTGTTGACCTTGCGTTTACGGAAAAGGTATTTCAGTTAGGCGTGCTTGACTATATGGATGTTTACAGTCTTCACGTTTATCAGAACTACGCACAGCCTGAAAAACCCGATATGCACGAACAGCTTCATCCCATAAGAGAGCTTCTTGAAAAATACGGTAAGCCGGATATGGAAATCTGGATGACAGAAATGGGATGGATTACCTACGATAACTTAACCCAGTCAAGAACAGAACGTCAGGTTGGTTCTTATCTTATAAGATTAACCTCGCTGTTTCAGGCGAAAGATTCAATTGATAAATTTTTCTGGTATGAATTTCAGAACGACGGAAGACACGATACAGCTCAGGAATGCTGTTTCGGTATGATACGAAGCGGAGAATGGGTTGACTGTAACGAACCCTATCCATACAGTGCGAAAACAACATATGCGGCAATGTGTTCCTTTAATAAAATTATCGGTTCCTCCGAATGTGTTGATTATAAGGTAATTGACGAAGATACCTATGCAATACGTTATAAACGTGCAGACGGTAAGGATGCAATTATCCTCTGGACAATAGACCACCGTAAAAATCTTCAGTTGGATTTAGGCTGTACAAGCGGTGAGCTTTACGATATGTTCGGTAATAAAACCTGCGATTTAAGCTCGGTAAACGGAACATTCTCATTCCTGCTTAGCGGTGAACCTGTTTATTTTGTAGGCAATTTCCCGAAATTTGAAGAATCAAACGGCGGAATTGAGCTTGACAGAACCTATACCGAATCTGTTATGGGCGATGTAAGCGATTTTGTTCTTACGAAAACCATTGATACCGAAATGAAAGTTGATGTAGAACCGTTCCCCGGAGTTGACCTTCTTGAAAACAGCGGTTTTAACGGAAACAACGCAAAAATTAGCTTTACACTAAACGAAGACGCACACATTATCGACTACACTAAGCAGGCGAGCGACAGAGAAGCAAACCGTATTCGCTTAAATGTTACAAGCGGTGATAAAACCTATCTTACAGGCGAACTTCAGTGCCTGGCGAAAGAACCTATATTAGCGGAGTTTGGCGGAAGCGAAATGTATAAAGGAACCTACCTTAACAGATGGCAGGGCTCTGCAACTGTTACAAATAACAGTACACAGCAGAAAGTAAGCGGAAAGCTTGTAGTTGATTCTCCAAAAGAGCTGGCAGATTTTATAGGAACACTTTCCTTTGACGAAATTGAACCTGGCAAGACAATAGAATTAAGATTCAATTTCCCCGAAATGGTGGAAAAGGAAATTATTCCAATGACAGCCCATATTGAAACCTCCAACGGCTACAAAACGGAAATCAGCAGAAATATGAACTTTGTGTATGCAAATTATGCAGAAGAAAAGCCGGTTATAGACGGTGTTATATCGGAAAACGAATGGATTACCGGTATAATGCGTACCAATAAGCCAACTCCTCTTACTGCTTACCCCAATTTCGGCAAGCTGTGGAAAGGCGTAAACGACCTTAGCGGAACTTACGGAATGCTATGGGATGAAGAATACTGTTATTTCTACGGCGATGTTACAGACGATGTTTTCTACCAACCGTATTTTAACGCCAATATGTGGATGGGCGACAGTATCCAGATAGGTATAACCGATACAATCGGACTTAATATGGATAAAGCAGTAAACCGAGGTACAAACGACAGTGGCGTGGACTACTCAAAATATACCGAGCTTACAGCCGGACTGACCGGCGACGGAGCAACCGTATGGCGCCACAGAACAGTAGGCGGAAAACCGCTGAGTAAGGTAGAGAATATAGAAGCAAAAATTGTAAGAAACGGTGTTCATACTGTATATGAAATGAAAATTCCGTGGGAAGAAATTGTTTCGGAAGATGCAGTTATGGAACCAAACGATGTTGTTGCAATGTCGCTTCTTGTAAACGAAAACGATAAAGGCGGCAGACTTGGATATCTGGAATACGGCTCCGGACTTGGAAGCAATAAGGATACCCGAAAGTTCTGTTCAATTATCCTTTTAAAAAATAAAAAATAATAATTTAGGAGTGAATTTTTATGAAAAAAATTGTAAGTTTGGTATTAACATTGGCTATCGTTATGATGTCGATGGCAATTCTGCCTGTTAGTGTAAGTGCAGCATCTGCACTGCCCATAACAGATGATTTTAACGGTGAAAGCTTTGATTTTACAAAATGGAATGCATCTGTTGCAGCTAATGTAGCATTGGTAGACAGAGATACTGCAACCGGTGATAAAGCTGCTAAAATGTTTGGAAGTTACTGGCCTCAAAGTGTCGGCGTTCAGCTTGATGAAACAATAACAAGCGATAAAATTAATATGTCGTTTGATATATATGTTCCATCTACAAATGTTGATTCTCAGATGATGATATCCGGAGGAACAGAATGTAACGATGACAGTTATGCAATCGCTTATATGAATGCAAGTCATCAGATGACATTTGCAGGCGGTGGTGTAATTTTTAAAGCAACTACAGACACATGGTATACAGTTGATATGGTAGTTGACATTGATACTCTTGATGTTACTGCAACAGCAAAAACAGCAGACGGTACAGTAGTAGGTACATACAGCAAATCGCTTGCTTCTAACAGACCTAATCTGAAAACTACTTCAAAAATCTGCTTTGGTACTAAATACGGAAATACAAATACAAGCAACTATTATCTGATTGATAATGTTTCAATTTCACAGCCTGCTCCCGTTGTTCACGAGCTACCTGTTGAGGATGATTTTTCAGGAACTGAAATTGATACCGTAAAATGGAATGGTACAAATATTGCTCATGCAATGTTAGTTGACAGAGATACTGCAACCGGAGATAAAGCTGTTAAAATTCACAATTTATACAGTGGTGCAGTGTTTGGTGTTA
The DNA here is from genome assembly GCA_017414505.1 of Clostridia bacterium. Classification (GTDB taxonomy): domain Bacteria; phylum Bacillota; class Clostridia; order UMGS1840; family HGM11507; genus RGIG1932. Next base: position 78,948 of record JAFQLQ010000029.1, on the reverse strand, counting down.
AGCTTGATGAAGCAATAACAGAAGGTTCAATCAATATAAAATACGATATGTATCTTCCGGCAGATAGTGTTGATGCAAGCTCCGGGAAATTTAAAGGTGAATTTTTGATATACGGCGGAACAGAAGTTGCAGATACCAGTGCCATTACATGGTTAAACGGCGGAACAATGAATATTCCAGGTGCCGGAGGTGTATTTGTACCTGCTGCAGAAACCTGGTACACAATTGATGTTACACTTGATGTTGAAACAAATAAAGTAACAGTTAAAGTTACTGATGGCACAAACAACTGGGAAGTAGCAGGAGTAAATAAATATACTTCTCTTGCTTCAACTTCACAGATCCTTTTCGGTGGTAAATATTTAAATGTAAATTCAAGCCCTTATTTAATTGACAATGTTTCAATTACAATTCCGGAACCTGTCGTTCACGAACTTCCTGTTGAGGATGATTTTTCAGGAACAGCAATTGATACTGAAAAATGGAATAACATTACAGGTACAACAAGTCAGGTATCATTAGATACAGAAAGCGGTGCAGTTAAGCTTTATGATATTTATGAAAATGCAGGTCTTGGTGTTAAGCTTGATGAAGCTATAACAGAAGGTTATATCAGCATAAAATATGATATTACTCTTCCGGAAGTATTCTTTGATAAAACAGCCTCTACTTCACAAATTGTTGTATACGGCGGTTCCGGAATGGGTGATTCAAATGCAATAACATTCTTAAATCCTGATGGTATGACCATTCGTGGAGTAGGCGGATATATATTTACGCCTGTTGCAAATACAAAATACACAGTTGAAACTATCGTAAATATTGAAACTCAGGAAGTAACGGTTAATGTAACCGACGGAACAGAAACCTGGTCCAAAACGGCGGTTACAACTTCAACATCTCTTGCTTCCACATCAAATATCAGCTTTGGTGGTAAATATCTTAACTATGCACCCAAAAGCTATGCGTTGATAGATAACGTTGTAATTAAAGAAACAGAAGCTCCTGGTCCATTGGTTTATGAGCTTCCCGTAGAGGATAACTTTAATGGAACAAGCGTTAATTTAACAAAATGGAATGCATCCGATTCTACTAAAATTGCATTGGTAGACAGAGATACCGCAACAGGTGATAAAGCAGTTAAGATTTACGACATTTATGCCGGTGCAGGTTTTGGTGTTAAGCTTGATGAAGCAATCACAGAAGGTTCAATCAACATAAAATACGATATGTATATTCCGGCAGACAGTGTTGATGAAACAACCGGAAAATTTAAAGGCGAATTTCTGATATATGGTGGAACCGAAGTAAAAGATACTGCAGCCATAACCTGGATGAACGGCGGAACAATGAATATCCCCGGTGTTGGCGGCGTATTCGTTCCTCAAAAAGAAACCTGGTACACAGTTGATGTAACTCTTGATGTTGAAACACGTAATGTAGCTATTAATATAACAGACGGAACAAACAACTGGGCAGGTGCAGGTATAAATAAATATGAAGCTCTTAACGAAACCTCACAGATAGTTTTCGGTGGTAAGGTTCTTAATATGAATAAGAGCAGTCTTTTAATTGATAATGTTTCAATCAAAAAAGCTGAACCTGCATTACCTGTAGAACACAAATTACCAATAACAGATGATTTTAGCGGAGCTTCCTTCGATTTTGCTAAATGGAACGGTTCCGATGTAAACAGTGTATCACTTTCGGATGAGGCAGCTAAGGTTTACAACGGATGGGGCTCTGATAAAGGCTTTGGTGTTAAACTGGACGAAGCAGTATCCTCAGGTAAAATCAATATTAAATATGATATGTATCTTCCTTCTACAAACACCGGTTATGAATTCAGATTAACAGCCGGAGAAGCAGCAGGAGATAAAACTGTTCTTGTTAATACAGATCAGAGTGGTATGAATCTTCGTGGCGGATATAAATTTGCCAAACCTTCTGTTGATACCTGGTACACAGTTGATTTAACATATGATTGCAACACTTTTGATATAACCGTAAATTTAACACCCCGTGATGGTGGAATAACCGAAACATACACAGGAACAATTGTAGACACTACCGAGGTTAAAACAAATTCACAGTTCTATTTCGGAACAAAATGGATTGGCGACGATGCTAATCCCGGCGGTGATTCAGAATATGTACTTGTTGACAATGTAACAATCAGCCGTTATTATGAAACTCCCGAAATTGCAGGAGTTACCTATGTTAAATATGATGATACCGAAAGCAAGGATATTGTTTCAAATGTATCAGCAGGTACAAAAGAAATAGTTGTAACCTTCAATACCCCTATGGATAAGGATACTCTTAACGGTACAACTATGACACTTGTAAATACAACAGCTAACGAAACTGTAACATACACCGGAACATACAACGACAGTGCTCTTACCTGGACTATTCCTCTTGAAAATTACCTTGCACCCTCTGCAACTTATGTACTTACAATGACAGAAGATGCTAAAAACGGTGCAGGCGAAGCGGCTTCCTTAACACCGTGGGAATTTAAAACAGACGAAGGTGAATATAAAGCAGTTGTTTCTGCATACAAGGGTGATACAAAGGTAACTAAATTAGAAGAGCTTGCAACCAACGACGTAATCACCGTAAAAGCAGAAGTTATAAACACAACCGGTAAACCTCAGAATCTACAGCTTATTTATGCAGGCTACAATTCCAATAAGCTTATTGCTTACAAAGGCTTTAGCAAAACAATAGCTGCAACAGATAAAAACACTACTGTTGAAGATTTAACCGTAACAGTTGATAAAACAGATATGACACATATCAGATTATTTGGCTGGCATGATTTCAAATCTCTTAAAGTTTTATCAGCTTCTGAAACTATCGAATAATTCTATGGGGAATTTTTTCCCCATAGAGCTTGACGATAAAGGAGAGAGGATTACTAAATGAAAATAAAAAAAGCTTTATTAAGCATAGCTGTTATATCAACTTTGTGTATACAGCAGTTACCGGCTTTTGGTGCTGATAATAATTTTGCTCAGGCAGTTCTTAACTCTGCTTCTGCAACTGAAACTCTGATTGATGTGTGGGCAGGAGAATCCAAGGTTACTCCTTCACTCTCAACAGTTGGCGGAAAAACCGGCTGGGTAACCGATAAATCAAACAACGAAAGTGCAAAGAATATTTATTGCAACGTTGACGATTCATATTTATTCAATAATGTTGAAAGTATCGGAGTTTCCGACAGTAAATTAAAAGGCGATGCTGTTGAAGTAGCCGTTGAGTATTACGATGCTCCGGCAGGCTTGTTCAGCATAATATACAATTCTGTTAATAATTCACTTGGATGGGAAAAACATATTACCGAAGCGGAATATCCCGTAGAGCTTACAGGTACAAACACATGGAAAACACACACCTTCAGACTTTACGACACAAGATTTGCAAACGAATTAAACGGAGCAGATTTTGTTATAAAAACCTACGACAGAGGAGACACTTCTGTTAATAATGAAGATGTTGAGTTCCGTAATATGTACTACACCGCAGGCGATATTACATTCGGCAGTATCACAGTACGTAAAATTCCGATTGTTGCGGATTTTATAAGCGGATGCGTCGGAAACATATTTACCGGCACAGGTGAAAAGCAGGTAACCGTTAATTTTGAAAACACCACAAACAAAACGGTAAATACCACAGTTTCGTATGAGCTTGTATCGGTTCAGACAAATACTGCGGTTTGGAACAGCAGTCTGAATGAAACCTTTTATCCCAATCAGACCGCAAGAAAAGCTGTTACCATACCTTTTGAAAAATACGGCACATATATACTTAAAATTTCCACTTCTGCTGCAGACGGTGTTGTAAGCACCGAGCGCGAATTTGAATGTTCCGTAGTTGTGGATAATGAAAATGTAAGAGACGACCGTTTCGGAGTTAACACACATTTGTGGGAAAGCTTATGGGGCGGCGGTAAGTATACAGAAACTCTTACAGACCTTGTGGCAAACAGCGGAAGCGGATGGATTCGTGATTCCGTAAGATGGGGAGACTACGAGAAAAATGCAGGCGAATATAAAATTCCGGATAGTGCTATGAATGCAATTGATACAGCAATTTCAAAAGGAATTAATGTTCTTATGATTTTGCACGGCACCAACGATATTTACAAAGGCGCTGAAAGCTTCCCATACAGCACAGATGTTCTGGACGAATTTGAGCTTTATTGCGAAAATATTGCACGTGATTTAACCGGTAAGGTTGAAATATTTGAAACAATCAATGAGTATCATTGGCAGTCACTTGGCGCAGATTATTATATCGAAGTTTTAAAGGCTACCTACAACGGTGTTAAACGAGGCAATCCGAAAGCTAAAATTGTAGGCTTCGATCTTGCACTTGTACCTGTTTCATTTATGACTCAGGTTGCGCAAAAAGGCGGACTTCAGTATATGGATGCAGTAAGTGTTCATCCGTATTCCACAAGCGGAAACCCCGATGTTTCTCCGCTTATAGACAATATGCAGAGCTTAAAATCGCTTATTGACACATATGGCGGTAATCAGGAAATATGGATGACGGAACTTGGATGGAGTAATTCAATAAACGACTGGTACACAGGAAATGTTATTGAGGACTTTTCTTATGAAGAAGCGGCGGCTTGGCAAATAAAGGCTTACGCTCACACAATAGGAAGAGGTACTGCTGATAAACTTCTTATCTACGATTTTATGAACGATAATTATGATTACGGCGGTAAAGAATCCAACTACGGTATGATTGAATCCCACTATGCAGAAGAGGGCGTACCCTTTGCGGCTCAGCAGGAATATGTAAGTGCGGCGTTTATGACAAAAATGCTTGCCGATGCTGTTCCGGGCAATTATACATTTACAAATAATACTTAGAATTATAAGTTTAACAGAGCTGATGGTTCAAGTGTTGATGTAGTGTGGAACACTCAAAACAGCGGAACGGTAAATCTTACTCTTCCCGAAAACGGCACAACCGTTATCTACGATATGTATGGAAATGTTATTAAAACTCTTGATAATTTAACCAATGATACATACAGTCAGCAGCTTGGTGCGGCTCCGCTATATGTAGAGTATAATACTGCAAACAAGGGCTACATAGCAACAAAAACACTTGTAAGCGACGATTTTGACGGCGGAATTATCGACATGGGTAAATGGAACAATACTAATGCCGAAAGCAGTCAGGTTATTCCGGTAAACAAAGCCGTTAAGCTTAACGACATATATGAACATAAAGGATTAGGCTTTAAACTGGATGAGCCGTTAACCGATGGCACCATAAACATTAAATATGATATGTTTATTCCGGCAGGCAGTGTGGATGAAACCACCGGAAAATATAAAGGCGAATTCCTGATATACGGCGGAAATGAACCCAAAGACACCACAGCCATAACATGGTTAAACGGCGGAACAATGAATCTTCCCGGTGTTGGAGCGGTTTTTGCTCCTCAAAAAGAAACCCGGTACACAATTGATGTAACACTTGATGTTGCAACACGTTATGTAACCGTAAAAGCTACTGACGGTACAAATAACTGGTCAGGAGCAGGAATAAACAAATATCCTGCCATTTCGGAAACCTCACAGATAATGTTTGGTGCAAAATATTTGGATATAAATAAGAGCCAGATAATTCTTGATAATATTTCAGTTACAAGAAGCTGTGAATCGCTTGAAATCGACTACAGTATCAACGATACAGAAAACGAAGCGACGGTAAATGCAAAGCTTTCTGCGAAGGATGCCGGTAAAACAGTATCGTTTATGATATTTAAAGACGGTAAATCCTTTGAAGATTTAGATGAAAAACCGCTGGAATCTCTGGTTTATGTAAGTCAGGACGAAGTGGACGAAAACGGATTATATTCTGTTAATTTCAAAATTCCGGAAGAAAAAGGCTTCTACAACGCGTATCTTGCACCCGAGGGTTATGATAACAGATACGAACTTGATTTACTGGTAGGTTCGGACTTTGTTGTTATTTCATCGGTATCCCAGAACGGCGAGCCTGTTAACAGCTTAGCCGGCCTTGATGCAACACAGGATATGAAAGTTACCGTTCGCGGAGCTAATAAATCCAAAGAAGCTTTAAATATGAATTTAATTTATGCTTTCTATAACGAAGGAATGCTTACAGACCTTCAGATAAATAATATTTATGCTTCTGAAACTGAATTTACAAGATCTTATACCGCACAGGGCCCCTTGAATAACGGTCAGCCGTTTGATCAGGTAAAAATCTTTGTGTGGAACAATTCAGATAACATTACTTCTCTATGCAAAAATGTACACTTATTCTAAAAAGGAGAAAATGCAATGAAAAAAATTATAATCTGTATGTTCGGGCTTATGATAGCCGCCGCAATTAATGTTGCGGCGGCTGCAGAGACGTCATATGCGATTAACTATGCCAACGATACGGTAAGTATCAGCGGAACTGTTGATGTTACAGAGGGAAATGAAGCAACAGTTGCACTGCACGTTTTAAATCCCGGAAAAACATATGAAAACAGTGATGCCAACAGCTTTGAAAATGTCGCATATGCAGAACAGACCGATACAGTTGACGGTGTTTACAGCTTTGATTTTAAATTGACGGATTCCGGTATGTATACTGCATATGTGGGATCAGGGGCAGAGCAAAGCAGTAAGCTTGATATAAACTTTGTAAATCATACTGAAAACAGTAATGCAATAAAAAATCTTAACAATGCTGTTCTGGTATCTTACGATGAATATCTGAGGGTTTTCGGTATCGAACAGCACTCCCTTGGATTTGATAATCTTCCGTTGTATTCGGAGGTAACGCAGGAGGTTGTTAAGAAGCGTCTTTATGATGAAATTGTAAAAAAACCTCTTAATCCCGAAAACGGAAACGAGGCAGTTAATCTGTTTGAAAGCATCACCGTGCAGGTAGGCTTAAATGAAAACAAAGTTGCAAATATAGGCTTGTATGATGATGTTATGTCCATCAAAACAGGCGAAATGAAAAACTGGTATGCCAACCCGATTGTAACTGACGTTGTAAAGACCGGAGTTACAGAAAGAATCAGCGGTAAATCCATTGACAGTATGGACAAATTCAATAAACTGTTCAAGGAAGCTATGATTCTTGAAATTGTGGAAAATCCGAGTGTTGCCGCAAACGTAAAATTAATTCTTTGCGATTTTGCAGGCGATATAGGTATAGTTGCCGGTGGCGCAGGAGATACTATTTTTCTGCAACTGGCAGGTAATAATTATGCGGATTATGCGGCTTTGCGTGCGGCATTTAATGCTGCAAACGCTGTTGCTGTTATTCCCGGTAATGGCGGTGCTCCATCCGGCGGTGGCGGAGGTGGAGGCGGAAGCAGAGTTTCTGTTCCCAATCCTTCTGAGGTACAGCTTCCCCCGGTTATTCACAAAAACTTTAATGATATAGAAAATGTTTCGTGGGCGAAAGAAGCAATTTTAGCTTTGGCTGACAGAAATATTGTTTCTTATAACGCTGAACAGAAATTCTTACCCGACAATATGATTACAAGAGAAGAATTTGTAAAGCTTCTTGTAACATTGTTCGGTCTTGAAAGCAACGGTTCTGAAATACCGTTTACAGATGTTAACACAAGCGACTGGTTCTATCCCTATATTTCAGCCGCATATCAGAACGGACTTTGCCGCGGTGTAACTGAAACAGAGTTCGGAGCAGGTCAGCCTGTAAAACGTCAGGATATTGCTGTTCTGGTTTTACGAGCAATGGAAGCGCAGGGTAAAAAGCTTGACTATCTGCGTGATCCGCTTACCTTTACCGACAGTAATAATATCGACAGTTATGCTCTGGAAAGTATTAACATTCTTAACAGTGCTAAAATTTTAAACGGTAACGATAAGGGTGAATTTCTTCCCAAAAACAGCGCAACAAGAGCAGAAGCTGCCGTAATTATATACGGATTAGTTAAGTATAATGAATAGGAGGCTGAAAAATGAAAAAAATATTATCTGCATTTCTGATATGCACTTTGATTTTAAGCATTTTTACATTTAATGTCTCCGCTTATACCGATGTTTCCGGCGACGGTCTTACTGCGGCTGCCGGATTGCTTAAAGAACTTGATATTATGTACGGTTATGAGGGAAATGTATTCAAGCCCGACGACCTTATTACCAGAGCAGAATTTGCTGTGGTTGTTGCACGAATGATTAATGTGAGCGAAAAAAATGAATCCGGCGAAAATTACTATGTAGATGTACCGGACTTGCATTTTGCTCTGGGTGCAATAAATAATCTTACACGGCTTGGTATTATTTCGGGCGATCCAACCGGCCATTTCCGTCCCGATGATTCTGTTACAGCGGCAGAAGCCTATAAAATGATGCTTTATACCATCGGTTATGGTGAAATTTTAAAATATCAGGGCGGATGGCCCTCCGGATGTATGAACCTTGCAAATCAGTCAGATATAGCAATCGGAGTTGCATCGGATAAGCCTCTTACAAGAGCAGAGGTTGCAATTCTTGCTTTAAATACTCTGGAAGCTCCGTATCTGGAAGGTGTTGTGTTTTCGGGTGAGAACACAGAATATCAGGTAAACAAGGAAGAAAATTTACTTGTGCGCTTCAGAGATATTCATAAAGCAGAAGGTGTTGTTACAGCAGTTCCCAGTACAACCCTTGTGGGAGAGGTTGACTACACCGAGGGAAAAATTTATATTGATGGCGAAAGATATACATACAATGCCGAAAATCTTGCAGATTTAATCGGAAGTTCTGTTGAAGCATACTATTATCAGGCCGAAGAAGGCGACGAAAAGGAAATTATCTTTCTTATTGAAAGCCGGGGTAATTATAAAGAACTGTTTATAAAGGCTAAAGACATTGCTTCCTTTAACACAACTGACTATAAGTTAAGCTACTATGAGAAAGACGGAGATATAAAAACCGTAGCAATCTCAAAAGGTGTTTCTGTTATAAGAAATAATGTTGCAATTACAAATCTTACAGAAGAAACCTTTAAATTTGAAAACGGTTCTGTAAAATTAAAATCTTCCACAGGTGACAGCCGTTATGATGTTGTTATTATTGAAGATTATAAAAACTATGTAGTGGGTACGGTGGATACATCCAAAAAGATTGCCTATGACTACTATAATCTTACAGAATCCATCAACCTTGATCCTAACACTGTTCGTCTTATGAATTCCGGCGGAGATTTAATTACTCCAAACGATTTGAAAGCAAAAGACGTGCTTAGTGTAATGAGAGGAAGCGAAAATTATACTGAGGTATATGTTTCAAACGGTTTAACCACAGGAACAGTTGATTTGATTGATTCGGCTGAAGAATTAACGTACATTAACGGTGTTCCTTACGAAATCGACAGCGATTTGTTAAAAAGAAGCAAAATAACACCAAGAGCAGGGGACAGTATTAGCTATACTCTGGATTATTTTGGAAAAATTGCTTATTACGAAATTGTAAGAGAGCTTGATTTCGGATATCTTACCGGAACTCTTATGAAAAAGCTTGACGAAACACTTCAGTTTAAAATATTCTGCAGTGACGGAACATTCAAAGTGTTTAACTGTGCAAAAAACATAGATATTGATGAATATTCTATGGATGATATGAATCTTGTGGAAAAATACTTTAAAACCTCCGGCGGAGAAAATGTTCCTCAGCTTATCCGCTACAAGCTTAATAAGCAAAGTGAAGTTACTGCAATAGAAACAGTTCAGCCGGACGGCAAGGAAGAAGGATTGCAGGAACATAAAGAGCAGAAAGTGCGTGGCTGGAAAATTGCAGGTTACTTTGCGCAGGATATTATTATAAACGATGATACTCTTATCTTTTCTGTTCCGGAAGATCCCGGGGATACCGATGAAGATAACTACAGCATTCTGAGCCGTGACGATTTGTCAGAAGCGGTGCAGTATAACGTTGCATCCTACAAAACCAAAAACAAGGTAGGCTACGAAGAGGTTGTGGTAATTTTAAACAACGATACCACCAGTCTTGCACTTGGCGATACCTATGCAATGGTTGAAAGTATGGGATATGCACTTAATACTGCCGGTGCAAAGGTTGAATATGTTTCTGTATTCAACGGTGCAACCAAAACACAATGGTATGCAAAAGAAGGCATAAGTTTTGCCTCTAAGGGAATAGAAATAGGAGATATTGTAAGACCGGGACTTAACACAAAGGGTGAGCTTATCAACCTTGAGCTTGTTTACGACTGCAACAGCGGTTCAAGACCAACCTTCAATACTCAGACAGCAGATTTCCATGCTATGAACAGAGTAATGTTCGGATATGCATCGGATCTTGTTGATTCTATTTTCAAGCTTTCCTATTATCCGGACGGAGAAGACACATACAGATATAATATAGAAAAAACTGTATTTGTTGTATTCGATCCTAATGAACGTGCAGGCAAACAGATTTATCAGGGTACAATAGGTGATGTTGTAATGTATGCAAATAATCCTGCAGAATGCTCCAGATTTGTGCTACAGTCACGTTATGAACAGGCAAAAATAGTTTATGTTTACAAATAATCAGTATTCAGCCATCCAAAGGTTAAAACCTTTGGATGGTTGGAAAAAAGAAAGGACATAATATGAAAAATATTCGTTTAAGAAGATTTTTGAAAACTAAAAAAATGTTTGTATGTTTATTGGCATCGTATATTGCCATATTCATTTTTATGTCCGTTTTTCTTAGCTGGATGTATGTTGAAAGTGATACAAAGGTAAAAGAAAATCTTACAGAGTATAATGTTGGCTGTGTGCGCCACATAGGCGAAATAACAGATAATTTCTGTTCCGACCTGGAAAGTACAGCCTATCAGCTTAAATTTCTTCCTCTTATTGATTCTGCAATACTTGGAACAGGTAACGAAGGCATTTATCCCGATTACGAAAGCTCCTTAACATATATGGATAAGCTGAAGGAAAGGTACGATTTTATAGTTGATGCGTATTTATATCTGCCTGAAAAGAATACAGTGTATTCAAGCTGTGCAATTGTGGATGCAAAAACTTACTTTGATAAAATACGCAAGTACAAAAATTATGATTACGAATCGTGGAAAAACAATTATGTAACGGGAGTAAATTCAAATAAGTATTTTCCCGTTGAAGAGGTTGACGAATATGGAATATCCGAAACAAATGTTATTACATATTCAAACTCATATATTAAGAAAGGTACATATCAGGTAGCGGCATATTTTAACGTGCTTATAGATGCGGATAAAATGCTTGCTTCGATAGATGAAATACAACTGCTTAATAATTTCAGAACATTTGCAGTATATGACAGAGATAATAATTTGGTATTTAAAATAGGAGAGGAAACTCCGGAAATAACTTTGCTGGAAGAATATATTAATAATGGACAAAGTTATCTTGAATCAGAAAATAAAAGTATATTTTATATATCATCGAATATAAATACAAAAAACTGGATATATTCGGTAGTTACCGACAGTATTTCGTTTTTAGAGGAAATGTCGGGATTTTCTCTGAAACTGAAAATAATAATTCTTTTTAACATTATCATAGGTATTTTAATGGTAATTATGCTTACCGTTTACAGTTACCGTCCCTTTAAGAAAATTATTGCGGATATTACCGTAAATAAAAACAACAGCATTATAAATCCCGAAATCGGAGAGGTTGAGCTTCTTAAAAGCATTTTTTCCGAGCAGGAAAAAACCATGCTTGAATACGAAGATATAGTAATCAAGCAAAAAAGATTGCTCAAGGAAAATGTTCTTAAAAATATCCTGATGCTTGGCTATGCCGGTAAAGAAGACGGTGAAAGAGAAAATATCAATACCGATAACGAATTTATGGAATTTGACAACGAAATGTACGGAGTTGCGGTATTGCTTTTAAAAGAGCAGGGAAGTCACGAATTCAAAAACGGAATTCAGCTTATAGAATATGCAGTTTCCAATATGTTTTCGGATGTTCTTAATGACAACTACAATATAAATATAGTAGGTATAGAAAAAGGAAAAATTGCAATTGTTGTAAATCTTAACCGTGAAAGTATTGATAAATGGTATGAAGATTTGCAGATTTTAGGTGATTATATTAATACACTGATGATAAGCGAATTTGAGGTTGAGCTTTTCACAGGTGTTGGAAATATATACAGCTCTCACGAAGACTTGCCCAAAAGCTTTAACGAAGCTCAGAAAGCGCTTGATTTTCATAGCTATAACAATGAAAATCACGTAACTTTCTATAAAACATTATCCGATGAGAGGGCACAGTCTCAGTATTACTATTATCCTGCGAAAGCTGATTCTCATATTATCAGCTCGGTTATTTTGGGAGACTATAATCAGGTAAAAGCAATACTTGATAATATAAACGAAATTAATGACAAGCTAGATATCGAAAGCCGTGCAAAATATCAGTTAAATTCCAGACTGATTTCATTCTATAAGAATGTTGCTGTTGCGTGTTCGGCAAAACCGGAAGCTTTTTCGGAAGAAGATAAAAAAGGAAGCACATCCGAAATTATAAAAATTATAAAAAATCAGTACAGAATGTTTTGCGGAGGCGTTAAAGTGGCTAAATCAGATAAAACAGAGAAAACCATTGAAGAAATTAAAAATTATATATATGAGCACTTTAGTGAAAACAGTCTCAGTGTTAATGAAATATCTGAACAGTTTGGAATAACAAGACAGTATCTTTCTACTATTTTCCGTAGTATTACGGGCGAAAAAATTGTGGATTTTATAACTAAAGTGCGTGTTGAAAACGCAAAAGAACTTCTAAAAAACCGTTCGCTTAACATTAATCAGGTTGCTGAAAAAGTAGGCTTTATAAATGATATAAGCCTTATAAGAGCATTTAAGCGTGTAGAGGGAATAACTCCCGGATATTACAGAAATAATTTATAATAAAGAGAGGAATAGCAAAATGTCATATGATAATGATAAAATTAAAATAACCTATGAGAGACTTGCAGAGCATATGATGAAAAGTGTTATGCCTATAACAGAAATGGAGTATCAGGAAAGCGGATATAAAAAAAGCAACGAACCGCCGAAAGACGGTTGGGAACCCTTTCCTTTAAATACCAGAATAGGCGGTGCAGAAAAGCATTTCTGGTTTAAAGCTTTGTTCCGCACGCCAAAAGCGGAAGAAAACTGCTATTTTATATTAAGATGCAAAACCGGCAGAGAAAACGAATGGAACGGCAGAAATCCGCAATGTCTTTTGTATTTAAACGGTGAAATGGTTCAGGGCTTTGATACCAATCATACCGATACATATCTTGAACCCGATACCGATTATGAGCTTTATAACTATCTTTATACCTCGTCGCTTAACGACGATAATATGCCCGAGCATAAGCTTATCGACCACACTCTTGAGATAAAATCGGTAAATACAAGAATTGAGAAGCTTTATTACGATATGCGTGTTCCTTATGAGTGCTGTTTAATGCTTAATGAGAACACAAGTGAGTATGTAGATACAATGTCGGTTCTTATAAGAACTGCAAACTGTATTGATTTCAGAAATCCCTTTTCTGAGGAATATTTTGAAAGTATAGAAAAGGCACTTTCTTACATTGAAGAGGAATTTTATTCCAAAATGTGTACCCCCGAGGGTAAACCGCTTGTAAACTGTATCGGACATTCACATATTGATGTTGAGTGGCTCTGGACAAGACACCAGACAAGGGAAAAAATTCAGCGTACCACCGCAACGGTGCTAACTCTTATGAAAAAATATCCTGAGTTTAAATTTATGCTTACTCAGCCTAATGTTTACGAATATCTAAAAGAGGAAGCTCCCGAAGTTTACGAAAAGGTTAAAGAAGCGGTAAAAGCCGGCAGATGGGAGCCTGAGGGTGCAATGTATGTTGAATCGGACTGTAATCTTGTAAGCGGTGAAAGTCTGGTAAGACAGATTCTTTACGGAAAGCAGTTTTTCTATGATGAATTCGGAGTGGACTGTAAAATTCTGTTTCTGCCCGATGTATTCGGTTATGGCGGTACTTTGCCTCAGATTTTAAATAAAACTGGCGTTGAATACTTTGTTTCTTCCAAAATCAGCCTTAATGATACCAATACTCTTCCTTATGAAACCTTCAAGTGGAAGGGTATCGACGGAAGCGAGATTTTCACAGCACTTTTAACATCGCAGGAATATTCTGTTCCTGCCAAAAGAAGAACGGTTTACGGCGGAATGCTTAAGCCAAGCTGGGTAAAGGGAAGCTGGGAGCGTTATCAGCAAAAGGATTATTCAAAATCAACCCTGTTCACTTTCGGATGGGGCGACGGAGGCGGAGGCCCTACCAAAGAAATGCTTGAAAACGCAAGACGTCTTGAAAAGGGAATTCCCGGTATGCCTGCCGTTAAAATCAAGCCTTTTATAGAAATAGTTAAGGATATAAAAGGACAGTTTGATAAAAACTGTGAATTATCAGGAATAACTCCCAAATGGGATGGCGAAATATATTTCGAGTGGCACAGAGGAACATATACTTCCATAGCAAAAAATAAACGCGGAAACAGAAAAAGCGAATTTTTACTGCAGAATATAGAAGCTCTTTCCAGTATTGATAAATATTTCGGTGGTGAATATGACAGCGAATCCATCAAAAACACCTGGAAACGTGTTCTTCATAATCAGTTCCACGATATTATTCCCGGCTCGTCAATCAAAGAGGTTTACGAGCTTACAGATGTGGATTACAGAGAAATTGCGGAATACGGAAGCAGTGTAATAAATAGTAAGCTTGAAAAATTTGCGAACGGCGTTAAAGCAACAGACGGATATCTTGTGTATAATCCGCTTGGCTTTTCACGTGGCGGCAGTCTTGTGATAAATGGTAAAACCGTAGGCATAAATGAGGAAATTCCTGCTTTTGGATGGAAAGTTATCAAAGATTTTTCCGATAAATCAGCAGTTGAAATTTCCGGACTTGAAGCCCAAAATAAATACTACATATTAAAGCTTAACAATGCAGGTCAGGTTATAAGCCTTTATGATAAAGAGGCAGAAAGAGAAGTTATTGTAAAGGGCAAGGCTGCCAACGAAATGCAGATTTTTGAGGATATGCCCAATATTTACGATAACTGGGAAATAAGCGATTATTACGAACAGAAATGCCGTATTATAAATGATGAATGCAAAATTGAGCCTGTTTACGACGGCGTAAGAGCAGGCTTCAGAGTGGAGCGTAAATACATGAGTTCCACAATTGTTCAGAACATCTGGCTGTATTCGGAATCAAGAAGAATAGACTTTGAAAATGATATTGACTGGGCAGAAAATGAACAGCTTTTAAAATTTGCGTTTCCCGTTGATATTCATTTCAACTGCGCAACTTATGAGGTTCAGTACGGAAACGTTAAACGTCCCACTCACCGTAACACTTCGTGGGATAAGGCAAAGTTTGAGGTTTACGGACACAAGTGGATAGATGTTTCGGAAACCGGCTACGGTGTTGCAATGTTAAATGACTGCAAATACGGCTACAACGTAATTGAGGATACTATAAAAATAACTGCAATAAAGTGCGGAAGATGGCCTAACGACCACGACGACAGAGAAAGACACGTGTTTACCTATTCCTTGCTTCCTCATATCGGCAGTTACTGCGAAAGCGGTGTTATTCACGAAGCATACAAATTAAATCAGCCGCTTATGTACTGCCCTGTTGCCGAAAATTCGGGAACACTTGAAAACGAGCTTTCCTTTGTATCCTGCGATAAGGAAAATGTTATTATCGAAACAGTTAAAAAAGCAGAAAAAGACGATAGCCTGATTGTAAGAATGTATGATTGCTTTGATTGTAAAACCAAAGTAACCGTAACTGTTATGGATGGCTACAAAAAAGCATATATATGCGACCTTCTTGAAAATTCAGAAAAAGAGCTTGAAATTAAAGACAATAAAGTTACGGTTCCTGTTTCTAATTTTGAAATTGTAACCCTTAAATTCACAAAATAATTTTACTTAAAAAGGAGATATTACAAATGAGTTTTATGTTTAATCCCAGCCCGTATAACGAGCTATCAGCACTTAATAAGCCAAAGCTTAAAGAATCTACGGTTAAAAATTTTGTAAGCGGCATTGCAAATGTTGCAGAGGTTATTGCAAATGATGCTACAGGTATAAATGGCGGAGCAGTTTTTGCTCTTGAAGGATATCCTTCAGTAGAATTTTTGCCCCTTGTTAATATGTGTTCAGGAAAAATTCAGCTTGCCGGCAAAAATGTAGTTGTAATTGATGTTGCAGACTATTATCTTTCTTCCGAAGAGCTTGATAAAAAGTTTGAACCGTATCTTCCTATGGACAGAGAAAAAGATCCCGTTCTTCTTTTTGGTAAAAGATTTGAAGAGGGTTACGCAGGCATTTTCAATCCCGAATTATATAAAAAGATGATTAATGATATAAAGGACGCCAAAAATGCAGGAAACACAGTTATAGTTTATGGCTTTGGTTCTGCTTGTTCTGAGGAATTAAGAGCGTTTTATACAAGAATTATATATCTTGATGTTATCCCCAAAGAGGCAGTTTTGAGAGCTAAAAGCGGAAGATCAAAAAATATTGGCGATAAATCTGCAAAGCCCTTTAAATTAATGATGAGAAGATCATATTATGTTGATTTTGATATTTCATTGTTATTAAGAAAAGAGCTTATGAAACTGAACTGCATTGATTATTACATAGACAGCACAAATGAATATAAAATGCTTCAGAAAGAAGGCTTTAACGATGCAATGTCATCTCTTGCGAAAATGCCTTTCAGGTGTACACCTGTATATATAGAAGGAGTTTGGGGCGGACAGTACGTTAAAAAATTAAGAGACGTTGACAGTATGAAAAATATTGCGTGGGTGTTCGATTTTATTCCTATGGAAGTAAGCGTAAGAGTAAAAGTAGGCGATGACGAAATCAGTATGCCCTTCTATACCTTCCTGCAGTGTCAGGATGAGGCAATTATGGGTAAAGCCTGCGTTGATAAGTTCGACGGATTTTTCCCCATCAGATTCAATTACGACGATACTTTCCACAGCTCGGGAAATATGTCTATTCAGGTTCATTCCGGTGCTGAATACAATAAAGAAAACTTTGGTGAATTCGGCAGACAGGACGAAAG
The DNA here is from genome assembly GCA_017414505.1 of Clostridia bacterium. GTDB lineage: Bacteria > Bacillota > Clostridia > UMGS1840 > HGM11507 > RGIG1932. Next base: position 61,801 of record JAFQLQ010000029.1, on the reverse strand, counting down.
CTACTATATTGTAGAAGCAGGGCACGGCGCAAGAACCTATCTTGGCTTTAACGACGAAATTGATCCCAACGAATTTTTAGCTCTTGCAAAGGATTCCGAAAAAAATCATACAGTAATTGATTACAAAAAATATATCAACGCAGTTGAATCCAAACCGGGAGTTCAGGTAATGATTCCCGCAGGAACAATACACGCTTCCGGTCAGAATCAGCTTATTCTGGAAATTGGAAGTCTTACTGTCGGCTCCTATACTTATAAATTGTATGACTACTTAAGACTGGATATCGACGGTGTTCCGAGACCTATTCATACCTTCCACGGTGAAAATGTTTTAAGAAAAGAAAGAAATACCACCTGGATAAACAACAATGTTGTTCAGGCTCCGAGAACAGTAAGAGAAGGCGAGGACTGGAGAGAAACAATCCTCGGAGAACATGAGCTTTTATATTTCTCATTAAGACATCTTGAATTTGAAAAAGAAATAGAAGACGATACCAACGGTAAATTCCACGTACTTTCTTTGGTAAACGGACAGTCGGTAATTATCGAATCAATTGATAACCCTGAGCTTTCCTACAAACAGAACTTCCTTGACATTGTTGTAGTTCCGGCATCGGTTGGAAGATACAGAATAAGAAATCTTACAAACAACCCCGTTATAATTCATAAAACAATGCTTAAAGAAGGTTTTGAAAATGACTGATGCGATTCTTGCAATAGATGCAGGGGGAACAGTTTTTAAATATGCTCTGGTGGATAAAAACGGGCATATGCTTACGGAAGTTTTTAAAATGCCCGTAGAATCATCGGGTACAAAAAACGATATTTTAAACTGTTATAAAAATCTGGTAAACCACGCAAAAAATATTACAGACGGTAACATTACCGGCATTGGAATTTCAACTCCCGGCCCATTTGACTACGAAACGGGAACAAGCTATATGAAGCATAAGTTTACATCGCTTTACGGAATACCGTTAAGGGAAGAAATCAAGGAATTCTGCGGTATAAATGTTCCCGTGTGGTTTTGCTCGGATACCAATTCGTTTCTTGTTGGCGAAACGGAATTCGGAGCAGGAAGAAATTATAAAAATCTGCTTGGAGTTACAATAGGAACCGGCCTTGGTCTTGCAATTGTGCTGGACAGAAAAATCCACACCAACGAAAATCAGGGCCCTGCCGAAATTGTTTTTAATCTTCCCACAAGGGGCAGAATTCTTGAGGATTTTGTTTCCGGACGGGGAATCGCAGAATATTATAAAAATATTTCCGGCAAAAAAGACGAAGAGCTTTCTGCGAAAGATGTGTCTTTGCTTGCAAAAACGGATGAAAAGGCACAAAAAACCTTTGATGAAACAGGGTTTTTGCTTGGAGAGATGTTAAAGGAATTTGTAAAGAAATATAATGCAGAAGCTGTTATTCTTGGTGGTCAGGTTTCAAATTCCTTTGAACTTATGGAAGCAGGAATAAAGCGTGGACTTGGCGAAACTGAGTGTAATGTTCTAAAGGCAGAAAGCATAGACGAATCCGCGCTTAAAGGACTTATGATATCAGGAAATAAATATACGAGGTGATAATAATGCGTATTTTAATAATAAGCTATGATAATTACGACGATTCAGAAATGTTTTATCCGTATTACAGACTTCTTGAAGAAGATTTTGATGTAACTGTTGCATCTACAAAAAGCGGAGAAATTTCCGGCAAACACTGGATGAAAATTGGTGTGGATATGGATATTAACGATGTTGATGTAAATGATTTTGATGCACTTTTACTTCCCGGAGGAACAGCGCCTGAAAAATTAAGACAGGAGCAAAAGCCGGTAGAAGTAGTAAGTATGTTTGCAAAAGCCGGTAAACCGATAGCATCGATATGTCACGGTCAGCAGCTTTTAATTTCTGCTAAGGCATTAGTTGATAAAAAAGCAACTTGCTATCCGGGTATTAAAGATGATATAATAAATGCAGGTGCGATATATGTTGATGAACCGGTAGTGGTGTGCGAAAATCTTGTTACATCAAGAAGACCGCAGGATTTACCCTATTTTATGAGAGGATTTATCAGCGTACTAAAAAAACAGCTTTAGGAGAATGATTATGGAAAAATTAAAGGTTGGATGTATCGGAATGGGCTGCAGAGGAATATCTATGCTTAAACCTATTCTTAATATGTGCGATAATGTTGAAGTTGTTGCCGTTTGCGATTTGTATGAAGACAGAGCGCAGGAAGGAGCGGCTTTAATAAAGGAGAAAAAAGGCACAGATGCTTTTGTTACGACTGATGCCTATGAGCTTATAAATTGCGAAAATGTGGAAGCGGTTATGATTTTTTCTGCGTGGGAAAGCCACGTTGAGCTTGCAATTGCATCAATGGAAGCAGGTAAATATGTTGGCGTTGAGGTTGGCGGAGCATATTCTGTTAATGATTGCTTCCGTCTTGTTGAAGCATATGAAAGAACAAAAGTTCCCTGTATGATGCTTGAAAACTGCTGTTACGGTCAGACAGAACTTGCAGTTTTACATATGGCACGTCAGGGTATTCTGGGAGAGGTTGTTCATTGCAGCGGCGGTTACTGTCATGATTTAAGAGAGGAAGTTGCAGGCGGAATTGAAAACCGTCATTACAGATTAAGAAACTACCTTACAAGAAACTGCGAAAACTATCCCACTCACGAATTCGGGCCCATCGCAAAGGTGCTTAATATAAACAGAGGAAACAGAATTGTAAGTCTTTCCTCCTTCTCATCAAAAAGCAGAGGAATGGAAGCTTATATAAAAGAAAATGCAGAAAAATATCCCCATCTTACAGATAAAAAGTTTGCACAGGGCGATATTGTAACAACTGTTATCACTTGTGCAGACGGTTCAACAGTTGTGCTTACTCTTGATACCACTTTGCCCCGTTGCTATTCAAGAGGCTTTACTGTAAGAGGCACAAAGGGAGCATATTTTGAGGATGGCGATATGCTGTTTATCGACGGTGTTGATACCGAGCATTTTGACAGTAAAAAATACTGGGGTAAAGGCGAAAAAGTAAGAGAAGAATATAAGCATCCTCTGTGGCAGAAATACGGACAGAAAGCCAAGGAAGCAGGTCACGACGGAATGGATTTTATGGTGCTTTCCGCATTTTTTGAATCTGCTCAGAAAAAAGCTTTGCCTCCTATTGACGTTTACGATGCGGCAACCTGGATGAGCATAACCGCCCTGTCCGAGGAATCCATAGCAAATGGCGGAATCCCCGTTGGCGTTCCTGATTTCACAGGTGGTAAATGGGTTCTTTATGAGAAAAAAGAAAGTAATCTGGAATTTGCTCTTGACTAAATGTGATATAAAAATGCAGAGGTAAAAATTATGAAAAAAGTAATATTAATTTCTATTGACGGAATGCGACCGGACGGACTTCGCCAATGTAACAATGATTTCTTAAAAGAATTAACCAAAAAATCATCTTACACTTTTAATGCAAAAACAGTGTTTCCGTCTGTTACGCTGCCTTGTCATTTATCTATGTTTCATAGTGTACCGCCTCAGAGACACGGAACACTTTCCAATGATTATGTTGTTCCCGTAAGACCTGTAAAAGGCTTGTTTGAGGAGCTTAAAGCCAATAATAAAAAATGCGCAATGTATTACGGCTGGGAAAACTTAAGAGATATAGGCAGACCGGGTTCTTTAATCGCATCGGAATATATAAATGCATATTCTTTTGAACATACCGATGGAATGCTTACCGAAAGAGCACTTAATTATATAAAGCTTGCAAGCCCTGATTTTGTATTTCTTTATATGGTTGAAACCGATGAAAAAGGCGGACACGATGCAGGCTGGATGAGCGAAACCTACCTTGATTACATAAGCTGTGCAATAGATAATGTAAAAAAGGTAATCGAAACGGTTGGCGAGGAATATACCGTTATAGTTACAGCAGACCACGGCGGTCACGAAAGAACTCACGGAACGGATGAACCGGAGGATATGACTATTCCCATGTTTTATTACGGTGAAGATTTTATTGCCGGAAAAGAACTGGAAAATGTAAGTATTCTTGATATAGCGCCCACCATTGCGGATATTATGGGGATAATTCCGCCCAGAGAATGGGAAGGCAAAAGTCTTAAGAATAAATAAAATGTGAAAATAGCTGTCAAAATGCTAAACAAAGCATTTTGACAGCTTTTTACTTTTTATAAAGTTGACAAAACCGTGCATTTTGTATATAATAAAAACGAAAATAAAACTTATCGGAGTGGGAAAATGGGAGTTAAGCTTAAAGATATTGCCGAAAAAACCGGCTATTCCATAAATACCGTTTCAATGGTTGTTAACGGAAAGGGACGAATTTCCGAGGCAACAAGAAAGGTCATAAAGGACTGCATAAAAGAGATGGGCTACGTTACCAACGGTTCTGCCAGGTCTTTGCGTTCGGGTAAAAGCAATATGCTTGCTCTTATTGTGGACGACTTGATAAACCCGTGGCTTTCTGCCATTTCGGATGAAATTATTGTGTATTCCGGTCAGCTTGGTTATACCGTTAATGTGTATATAACAAACGGTGAAGTTACCAAGGAAACCGATGCGGTATCCGATGCGATAGGAAGAGAGGCAGACGGAATTATCCTGCTTCCCATTCAGCAGAATAACGAAAGCGTTAAGCTTATGTACAGGCATAATATTCCTTTTGTTTTACTTGGAAGAACCGTTAGCGAATTCAGCGACGATTTGAGTGTAACCTACGATGAACTTCGCTGCGGATATATTGCGGTTGAGCATCTTCTTTTAAAAGGTCATAATTCCATTATGGTTATGAACAGTGAGAAAAACAGTTATACGGGAGAAAGCAGACTGAACGGAATTGAAGCGGCGTTTTACACCTACGGTAAAAAAATAGACAGTAATATGATTTGTAATCTTCCCATAAATGTACACAGCAGAAGAAAACAGATAAGAAATGTTATGAAACAGATGGAAAAATGTACTGCGGTTGTGTGTTATGATGATATGGTTGCACTTGAAGTGATTGATTATCTGAAAAAAGAGGGAAAATCAGTTCCCGGAGATGTTTCGGTTATAGGTTTTGGAAATATAGGTAAAAATATTCCCGTAACCCCGAAGCTTACTACTATTGATTCTTCGGAAAATAAGCTTCCCATAACAGCGGTGGATTTGCTTATTGAAAAAATAAACGGAAAAAATCCGGTAAAAAAGGTTTTGCCTGTAATGATTTTTGAGGGCGATACTGTTGCCGATTTGAATTTGTATTGATAAAAAGCTTGCAATTTTTGTTGCAAGCTTTTTGTTACTCATTTTCATTATTATTCTTTCCGCAGGAAAGGAGATCGTCGATGGATATATTGAAAAATGCAGCTATTGCTGCAAGCTTATCTGTTGTTGGTCTGGAGCTTCCGTTTTCCCATTTTGATATAGCTTTATCAGTAATTCCAAGCTGTTTCGCAAATTCTTTTTGGGAAATGCCTCGCTTACGGCGCAGTTCATACAGGTAATTGCCAAATTCAAAGTTCTTTTCTTTCATTATGTAGAAACATCCTTTCGTTATCTGCATATTTCGGTTTGATTATAACATCTTATATTTTTCATTGTCAATACCAAAATCTTAAAAAACGGTAGAATTTTGTAAAAATGGGAGAATTAACGTTAAACCTAAAACTAACAAATCCAAGAAGAAATTGGGAAAATAGGCTTAATTGGGTAGAAAAACGGTAGAACTTTTTGCATTAACGTTACATCAAAGCGGAAAAATATTGACTTTGTGAACTTGAAATGATAACATATTTATATCACGACAAGATGAAAAAACGATTTAACGTTAATGCAGAGGTGTGAATATGAACTACGAAAAATTACTTGAAGAAATAAGAAGAAAAGCGGATTTGAGAATGGAGCTTCTTGATCCCGAAAGTCTGGAGCACGAGGAATGCTTTACTGTTAATGGTAAGTACACCAACAGAAAAATCAATATGCTTAACCAGACAACATGGACACGTTCCTTCTTCCCGGGTGTTCTTGCTTATTTATACCATCATTATAAAGATGAAAAATATCTTGATTATCTTAATAAATCTTTAAAGCCTTATCAGCAGGTTCTTGATAAACGTATTGAGGAACACGAAATGCATCACGATGCCGGCTTTTTATATATTCTTTTTTCGGGAGCTCTTTATGCGGTTACAAAAAGCAGGGAAGCTTACGATATGACATTAAAGGTTGCCGATGAATTTGCAAAGCGGTTTCGTTTCAGAGCAGGCGTTGTGCAAGGCTTTGGTGATGCAACTGCATTAACTGCCATGACAATTGTTGATGATATGATGAACATAGGCTTACTTATGTGGGCATATAAAAACGAAGGTCACGTTTTTTACAGAAAACTTTTCAGAACCCATATAGAAACCGTTAAGAAAAATATGGTTCGAGAGGATTACACAGTAAGGCACGCTTTCAGCTTCAATCCGGACGGTACTCCTATGGGAGAACGGAATTTCTGTGGATACGGACCGGGTTCTGTATGGTCGAGAGGACAGTCCTGGATGGTTTACGGTGTTGTTAATGCAATGAAAGCAATAAAGGATGATACCTGCACTGTGGAAGACGATTATGTTGCTTTGCTTAACGGATTGCTTAATATGTATCTGCCCAAGCTAAATGAAAACGGAATGCCTAAATGGGATCTTAACTGCGAAGAAAGCCTGCCCGGCGGAAGAATTATAGATTCCTCTGCTGCGGTAATTTTAGCGGCGGCAATTTATAAGCTGGATTCCTTCTTTGATATAAGTAAATTGCAGGGAATAGCAAAAGATGCACTTTCCTATGCAGATAAAATTTTCGATACAGTTGTAAATGAATACCGGGCCGATGCCGAAGCGGAAAACTTCATTGAAGGCGGTCAGGTAGGAAGCGAAGAAAAAGGCTGTGTATGGGGAGATTATTTCTTTGTTGAACTTCTTATGAGAAAAATTTACGGCAAAGATACTCCGGATTTCTGGATGTAATATTTAGGAAATTTTCCCGCGTGTCATTCTGAGTTTGTCGAAGAATCCGGGAAAACGTTGCAAATCATCATTTGAACAGGAGATGAAAAATATGAAGAAAATAGTTGCATTACTGCTTTGCTTTGTAATGCTTGTTCCACAGCTTGCTTTTGCCGCTGAAAGTGAAATACTTGTTAACAGCGGATTTGAGGAATATGCTACAAACTATGTTCTTAACGACGGACTGGTTGAAATGCGAAGCAAAAATGATAAAGCTCTTTCTTATACTGTGGATAGCTCACAAGGATATAATTGGGGAACGGGAATAATAAAAGACTCATTTTACGCATCTTTGGAAATAAGCTTTAAGGATAATGTTCCGCCCACAGATATAATAGAACTTAAAGCTTCCAACGGCAATAAATATTCCATGTATAAAACCAACGGCACAGGTGCTCAGAATCACGACGGAAAACGTCTTGAAGCTCCTGCGGCAGGAAAATGGAATAAGGTTGAGATTGTTGTTAATAAAACACTTAAATGCTATAGCCTTTATCTTAACGGCAACTGTATTTTAAACAGATACAAAATGCCTTTTGATTTAAACAGTGTTTCAATAACCGATTTAAGTACAACAATAGCTCCGAAAATTGATACAACCGCTACTGTTAAGGTTGATAATTTCCGGGTGAGCACAGGCTTATTACGAAATGTGATTTTCCCGAAGGAAAGAGTTAATCCTGAAGAGCTTGAATTAAGCAGCGGTTCTGAGGGAACGGTTGACCAGCCGTTTCAGCTTATAAGATACATAGATTTTAAGGATATTGATATTAATAATCACCTTGCATATTCGCTTAAATTTCAGATTTTCAATAAAAGCAATGCTTTTAAGGTTGTGGAGAGCGGCGGACGTAACTGGTACAGACTTTATAAAACCACATCTGATCCGCATATTGACTTAGCCTTAGGGGCATATCAGACTCCCAAAAGAATGTATCAGGAGCTTGATATAATGTATAAAAGCTCCCAGTCCAACACTAATATTTTCCATCTTAAGGATAATCTCGGAAACAGCAATGTTTTTGTTTATATAAAGCCGGGAGGGGATTTATATACCGAAGGCGGAGAGAAAATCGGCTCGTTAAAACCGGGAGTTTTATCCAATCTTGTTTGTGAAATAGATATTGAAAACAATTACTTTAATGTATATCAGGACGGAAAAATAATTGCAAAGAAAATTAAATTTGCAGTACCATATACCGGCAAAATGCTTCAGCAATGGAGAATTTATTTCTACAACGGCGGAGCATCAGATATATATTTAGGTAAATATGCAATTTATGCCGCAAGCGAGCTTACAAAATTAGAAGAACGTGACGACCTTGAAATCAAGCGTGAATTACGTTACGCATCTGATGAAGCTGCAATTGCTCAGGCAAAAGGCGGAGTTGCATTTGCAAGAGATGGAAGATATGCTCTTATTAATAATGAAAGAGTTGTGCTTAATTATACACCGCGTTTTGATGAAAACGATAACTATTATGTTCCGGCTGAAATTCTTGAAAAAGGCTTTGGTGCAAAGGTTGAATACAAGGATGGAAGCACTGTTGTAAACGGAATTGCAGTTAAAGGCGGAGCTTTTGACGGAGGCTTATATGCGGAAATTTCCGATGTTTGCGAAAACGTTCTTAAAAAGAATTATTTTGTTGACAGAGTAGGGCCTGAAACTGGTTTTGGTATAATAGGTGATGCAGATTTTTCGGAATTTGAAGATTCCTATAAATACCGTGAAATAAACGACTATCTGATTTTTGACCGTCCCAAGCAGGCGGAAATTTTAGCAGATTTTGATGCTGTGGGTGCAAATAAGCATCCAAGAGTGTATGCAGGAATTGATAAAATCAATGCTCTTGTAAGACAGAGAAAAACTGTTCCCTGGAAAAAGAGAGCATATGAACAGATGGTTGATACTGCGGATAAACACGTTGATGAAGCTGATTACAACACTGTTGCCAATGTAGTTATACCGTCACTTAATGATTTCAATCAGAAAACCAAAAGAATGTGTCTCGTATATCTTGCAACAAAGGAACAGAAATATCTGGACCGATTATGGTATGATATTCAGCAATGGGGTAATCTTGAAAACTGGAATCACAGTCATTTTCTTGATGTTGCATCTGTTTCTATGACGTTTTCTATGATGTATGACTGGCTATATGACTACTGGACAGAAGACCAGAGAAAATTTATAGCAGATAAAATTGCACAGCACGCACTTAATTATGCAATAGAAAATGCCTACGGCAACTGGGCTATGGGTGTTGACTACGCAAGGCCTATCGCTGAGGATGACGAACCCCTCGGTAACTGGAATATAGTTTGTCAGACAGGTCTTATTATGGGCGCTCTTGCCATAATGGACAGACCTGAATACAGAGATTTGTGTGCTGAGGTTATAGAAATCGGACTAAGGTCTATTGAATATTCGCTTATTCAGTTTGCACCGGACGGTTCCTGGGAAGAAGGCCCTACATACTGGGATTTCACATGGCGTCATATGAGTTATCTTTTCGAAACGCTTAAGCTTTCTTTGGGAAAAACATACGGTTATCTTGAATACAAGCCTCTTCAGACATCAATAGATTTTGCTATAGGTATGTCTATGGCCACCGGTACTGCGTTTGCCGTTGGTGATGCTAACACGGGAAATATTGATATTGAAAGCCTGCCCTGGCTTGTGAACTACACAGACAATAAGGAACATTTAAAATGGCTTAACAATATTTATGAAAACAATGTTTCTATTCCGGATTTCAATGCGGCTTTATTCCTTGATGCGGATAAAGGCGATACCGGTATAGTTAACTATAATCAGGATATTTTCTACGAAAGTCTTGATACAGGTATTTCCACCTCGGGATGGGGAAATTACAGTGCTACCGCCCTGGGATATCACTGCGGAACAAATATGGCAGGTCATATGAATTTCGACTCAGGTACATTTGCTCTTGATATGCTGGGTGTAAGATGGATTGACGATATCGGCAGAAGTGATTACACAATGCCTAATTACAACGGCGGACCTCTTAATCAGTCGGCTTCCTATGCGGTAAGAACCGAGGGTAATAACTGTTATGTTATAAATCCTTCCCTTCATAGCGGTCAGATAAAGGAAACCTACGGTCAGAAGATTATATCCAAAGGCTTTACCGATAACGAAGCTTTTGTAGTTATGGATATTACAGCTTCCTATGCGGATAATGCGGATAAGGCATTAAGAGGCTTTAAGCTTTCTGAGGACAGACAAACTCTTACCATAAGAGACGAAATAAAAATTAAAGACAGTAAGCCGAATTCTGTATTCTATTCCTTTATGCATACTCTGCAGAGTTTAAAACTTGGAGAAAGCAAAAATGTTGCATATTTTGAGGGCAAGGGAAAAACCCTTAAAGCAGAGCTTATTTCAAATCAGCCTCTCGAATTTGCAATAATGGAAGCCGAAATGCTTCCAACTTCTCCTGCGAAAAATTCTCTTGAATGGGATTTCTCAAGATTTAAAAAGCTTGCGGTTAAAGGAAATGTAACAGGACAGGTGAATATAACAGTTAAAATAACACCTGTTATTGAGGGTATAGAATTTGCTCCGATAGATGATACACCTCTTGCAAACTGGACTGCAACCGAAGCAAATTATCCGAAAAGAGAAATGCTTACTCTTGAGGGAATAAATGTAAACGGAAAACCCTTAAGCAAATTTGTTAAAGGCGTTTCAAGCTATAACTACACCACAATGCATCCCGAAACAGCTACTGTTGATGTAATACCCGGTGAGGGCTACGATATGTATAGCTATAAGAAAGGTGATACTTTCACATATGTATTAAGACAGAAGGACAGACCTACAAATATAGCTGTATATACAGTTACAATGGTTAAACCCGACCGTCCTGAGGTTGGCGAACTGGATATTATAACGCCCGAGGCTATTACAGCAAGTAAAGAGCCTCAGCCTGCGAATGGTGCACTTAATATTATGGACGGCGATATGGGTACAAGATGGAGTGCTGACGGTGCAGGAGTTTATACGGTTTACGAATTTGACGAAGCTTATGAAATATCTGTGTTTGATATAGCGGCTTTGAATCCGCAACAAAGAACTCAGGCGTATGAAATTCATATTTCAAATGACGGAGTTAACTACACCAAGGTTTACGAAGGAAACACAAATTTCGGCGATGAACTGTTTACAAGAGCAGTAATTAATCCGGTTAAGGCAAAATATGTAAAACTCGTATGCAACAATGCAACCAATATGCTTACCGGTTCGGAAATCGTATGGAATTCTATTGTTGAATTCTACGTTTACGGAAAATAATTAACGAAAGGAGGGCAAAGTAATGAATTTAAAAAGAATAATATCGCTTATTTTAATATTGTGTGTTGCTTTGCCCTCTTTTGGCACAAATGCCGAAGACACAACCGAGTTCATAAAAATGATATACAGAACGGATTTTTCGGAATTTACCGAAAATTATCCCGACGGTGTTGATATAACAAATATAACTGCAGGAAGCACCCGGGAACTTGCAGCAGCGTATCCCGAAGTGGATTCTAATAGCTGGAATTTCCTTTTCTGGTGGCAGTTTTTAAAAGGTGGAACAGGCGGTTTTTATAAGGAGTCTTCGGGAAAAAGCTATATGCATTTAAATGGATATAATGCAAACGGAGATTACATCCGCTTTAAGCCCCTTGGTAAAAATCCTGCAAATGTTAACGGAAAACTTGTTATTTCCGAAAAAATTTCCTATCACACTTCGGCACGCCCTCTGGATTTTACCAATTACTGGCCGGCAGGAACACTTATGAGCTACGCAACGGGAACTGCAGGTATTGGCGGAGCATTAATACTCGTTCGCAGAACGGATAATATGCTTTTTGCGTGGAAAACATCGGGGCAAAGCCAGATAGCGAAGGATAAAAGCAATATCATAGAGCTTGGATGTAAAATAGGCACAACGCCCGTTGAACTTGCAAGTGTTATTGATATTGAAAACAACAGCTATGATATTTATGTTAATGGCGAATGTAAGGCTTCCGGAATTAAATCGGTAACTTTTACCGGTGCACCTTTCAGAAATTTTGATTTGTATTCTTCAGGACTTGCAAATGCAAAAATGTACGGTTTTTCCGTATATGATTCCGATGGATATAAAAGTCCCGAAACATACGGCGGTTATAAATATCATAAATACGATGACGAAACAAGAGAATTTGCAGTTTACAATGCCGATTATTCCTATAACGGCTCGGCGGCGGATTTCAGCTGTGAAATATACAATAATACAAGCGAAGAAAAAAATATTAGCATTCTTGCGGCCGTATATAAAGATAAAAGCCTTAAAGATGTTTATAAAATACCCGTATCACTTGCACCTTACGAGATTTATCCATTTGAAAATACGGTGTTTTATACAGATTCTGATACTTTTGGTGTTCGGTATTTCTTTATGGAGAACACAGAAAATATAAAGCCTCTTGGCAAAGATATTTTAATGTATCACGCAAATCAGGAGCTTAAGGTACTGAAATATGTTGATTTTGAAAAGGTTGACATAAATAATCCTCTTGAATACACTCTTAAATTCAGAATTTATAATAAAGATAACGAATTTAAAGTTGTTGAAAAGGACGGGCGTAACTGGTGGAACTTAACTCAGAGCCTTTCAAACGATCCTCATATTGATATAAAGCTTGGAATAAAAACACCCGATAAGCTTTATCAGGAAATAGAGTTTATCCGCCGTTCATCAAAAAATGAAGTAAGACTTTTGCACATTCAGGATAATCTTGGCGTAAGTAATGATTTGATTACATTGGGCGAAGATGGAGGGCTTTATACTGCAAACGGTGAAAAAATAAGTGTTGCAGAAAAGGATACCTTGATTTCGCTTATCTGCGAAGTGGATTTTTCCAATAAATGCTACAATGTTTATAAAAACGGTGAGAAAATTGCCTCCAATATCGGGCTTGAAAATTCGGTGTCAAATTACCTCGAAAAATGGAGAATATATATGTACAGAGGTGCAGAGGCGGTTCTTGATATCGGGAAAATTGCAGCTTATACAGCGAATATGGTAACCAACCTTGAAAACGAATTTGGCGATGAGCTTACAAAAAGAGAATATCGTTTCTTTACGGATGAATATGCCATAAATCAGGCAAAGGAAGGCTCGGTTGCATTTTCTACATACAGTAATTATGCTGTGATAAACGGGGAACGAGTTAAAAATACAGTAAAACCTGTTATTTTGGACGGAATTTATTATGTTCCGTTTGAGATAATAAATAAGGCTTATAGTGCTTCGTCTGTTGGGGAACAGATAACTGTTAACGGAGCAGAAATAAGCGGAAAAACCATTAACGGCACTTTGTATGCCGCAATTTCGGAATTAAGCAACGCTCTTAATCTTAATTGCTTTGTTGATAATGAGGGCAACGAGCAGGGCTTCGGAATTATAGGAAACCATTCCTTTAAGGATTTTAAAGAAAATTCCTATAATTACCGTGAGATAAACAACTATCTTATTTTTGAACGTCCTAAAGAGGATGAAATTTCAGAGCGGTTTACTGCAACCTCGGCAGGTCAGCACCCGAGAATATATGCAGGCAAAGACAGAATAGACAGTTTCTTTGAGCAAAGCGAAACTGTTGAATGGAAAAAGAAATACCTTTCTTCGCTTCTTATTGAGGCGGAAGGATATGTTAATTCGGATGATTTATCTCTTGTGTGCTCCGACGGTGTAAGGCTGGATGCCTCATCCTATATTGAGCAGAGAGTAAAAATTCTTTCAATTGCTCATCTTTACAGTAAAAAAAGTGTTGACTATGACAACAGATTTTTAAACAAAATCTTAAGCTATATTGAAAGTCTTGGGGAACTTTCAGACTGGAATCCAAGCCATTTTCTTGATACTGCGGCGGTTACGAATGCTTTTGCAATTGTATATGATCAGCTTTTTGATGATTTAACACAAGATGAGAAATCTTATATTGCAGAAAAAATCGTAAATAACGGACTTAAATATTCCGAAGCCTCCTATATGGGCGACTGGGAAATTGATGTTGACTGGGGAAAACCCATCGGAGAAAATGATGTTCCTCTTGGTAACTGGGCAATAGTTTGTCAAACCGGTATGCTTAATGGTGCACTTGCCGTTATGGATATTCCACAGTATCAGGCACTTGCAGGAAAGGTTATCGAAACTGCATTAAGGCAGCTTGAGTATTCCTTAATTGGCTTTGCTCCCGACGGAGCGTGGGATGAAGGTGCCGCATACTGGGAATTTGCAAATAAATATCTTTCGGCAATGATGGAAAGCATGAAGCTTTCGTTTGGCACAACCTTTGGTTACCTTGATTATGAGCCTCTTAAGACTACGGGTGATTTTATTGTTGCAATGAGCTGTGCAACCTCCGGTTTTGCTTTTGGCGATGGGGAAACCGGCTTGGTTAATTCAATGGCTTTGCCGTGGTTTGCATATGCTTTTGAAAACGAAAATTATCAGCGTTATTTACTTAGAAAAATAGAAAATAACCGGAAAACGGTTAACCTTAACGACGCCCTCTACCTTGACGGCACTATGGATAGCTCGGAAAATATAAGCTTCTTAGAAGATATGTATTTTAACTCCATTGAAACGGGCGTTATGTCGTCGGGACTAATGGATACAGAAAGCACCTGTGTTGGTTACCATTGCGGAACCAATATGGCAGGGCATATGAACTACGATTCGGGAACCTTTGTTTTTGACTCTATGGGAGTAAGATGGATAGACGATACGGGAAAGGATAATTATAACATTCCCGGTTACGGCGGAAAAACAGTCAACAACGAAGAAATAGCTTACGCTTCCCGTACTGAGGGAAATAACTGTTACGTTTTAAATCCTTCTTACCACAGCGGTCAGGAAAAGGAAACCTACGGTCAGAAAATTATAAAAAAAGCTGAAAGTGATTCCGAAGCTTTTGTGGTAATGGATATTACTGCATCTTATAAAAAAGATGCCACAAGCGCACTTCGTGGCTTTAAGCTTACCGACGACAGAAATTCTCTGATAATAAGGGATGAAATTAAGCTTAAAAAAGCATCGGAATTTTATTCCTTTATGCATACCACAAAAAATGTGGAAGTGGACAGCAGTAATTCAAATATAGCTTATTTTACCGATGTAAGCGGTAAGAAGCTTAAAGCGGAGCTTGTTTCAAATCAACCGGTTTCTTTTAAAGTGATGGAAGCCAAAAGACTTGAAACATCGCCTCCCGAGCATGAACTTCAGAAGTATTTCGGAAACTACAAAAAGCTTGCTATCTGCGGAACAGTAAGCGGAAATGCAAATATAACCGTAAAGCTTACGCCCGTTATAGAGGGCATGGAATTTTCTTCGGCGGAAACATTGGCACTTAGTCAGTGGACAGTAAGCAATGAGGATTTACCGGAACGTGAGGAAATGTATCTTGATGATATTACAGTTAACGGACATTCACTTAGCCTGTTTAACAGATATCAGACAGGCTATGCGTATCTTGCGGGCAGTAACCAGGAATTTGCCGGAGTAACAGATAATGAAAATATAATTGTATCAACTGCAAAAAACGGAAATCTGTATCAGATAGTTTTAAAACAGAAAAACCGTTTATCCAATTTTAAAGTATATACTGTTGATGTAAGGGAAATTCCGATAAGAGCTGAAGATGGAATCCCAAGCGGAACACAGCTTATTAATCCCGTAAAGATTTCGGCAAGTAATTTTGGCAATTCTGCCAATGTTTTTGACGGAAGCTTTGAAACTTACTGGAACGGCACGGATGCAGGTGTATATCTTATTTATGAATTTGACAAAGTGTATGATATTTCTGCCATTGATACAGGCGTATTACAGTCTTACAGACGCAGACAGTATATAGACCTTTATGCCTCGGAGGACGGAATAACTTATTTCCCCGTTATTGAGGGCGGCAGAACTACTGCACCGGGAAAAGGCTATCAGAGATTCAGCTTTTCTCCTGTTAAAGCTAAATATGTTAAGCTTGTGTGTAACAATTATGAGGATACACTTAATAATTATAGCATTATTAAGTCCAATGATATTACGGAATTTTATGTTTACGGCAAGTAAAAGGAGTGACAAAATGAATTTTAAAAGATTAATTGCAGCGGTTTTAATTACGGTGCTTGTTATGCCTGTAATTGCGGTTAATGCCGATAGCGGAGCAAATACTTTAAGATTTTTATACCGTACCGATTTTTCGGAATATACAAAAAATTATCCCGACGGTGTAAATATAAAACTTGCGGAGGGCGGAAAAACAGAGCAGATGATATCCGCATATCCGCTTGTTGATACAAAGCTATGGACATTTTTACACTGGTGGAACGTAAGTAAAAGTGAAATTGCAGGCTTTTACAAGGAGCCATCGGGGAAAAGCTATATGCACTTAAATGCATATAATGCAAACGGCGATTATATACGTTTCAAGCCCCTTGATAAAAATCCTGCAGATGTTAAAAACAAGCTGGTTATATCAGAAATTATTTCATATAATACCGCACCTACGGGTGATTCAGGCAACCGCTGGCCGGCAGGAACTCTTATGAGCTACGGAAGCGGTGAAGCAGGTATAGGCGGCGGCATTGTGCATGTAAGACGTCATGATAATATGATGTTTACCTGGAATAAATCAGGTCAAAGTCAGATAGATGCGGATAACGGCAATATTATTGAGCTTGGAGTTATCGGAAGTGAACCTTTTGAGCTTTCGGCAGTTATAGATTTTAATACCAATAGCTATAGTATTTATGTTAACGGTGAATGTAAGGCGGAGAATGTAGACTGGATGAATTTTTCCGGTTCTTTCAGAAACTTCGACTTGTATTCTTCCGGTTCGCTTAACGCAAAATTATACAGCTTTGCAATTTACGATGCCGACGGATACGTGGATGATTTAACTCCCTACGGCGGATATGCTTACCGTGAAACCGAATACGCTTACGATTTGGACGGTTCGGTAATTGTAAGGGAAAACGGCAGCATAACTACGGGTGAATACTTAAAAATTCTTAAAGCCGACGGGAAATTTTCATCTGCAGATATTAAAATGTATTCCGATGCGGAATTTACCGATGAGCTTGAGGAAAATTCCTTAATGCCCGATAAGGCTTACATAATTAAATCGGATGAAATTAGTGTTCTTTATACCGTTGTTACGGATTTGACGCTTGAAAACGAGGATATGAGAGTTGAAATAGGGGAGTTCAGCTATAGCGCAGAGGCGAAAAAGAACACTCCCGGCACAGTAAATGCAACTCTTGTGCTTGGGCTTTATGATTCAAACGGAGTTATGAAGGATGTGGATTTTGAAGAAATATCCGTATCCGATACCGAAACATATCCCATAGACAAATCCTGCATTTTCACCAATGTGGAAGATGGCGATGTGGTGGATGTGTGGATGTTTGATAATCTTTCCCAAATGAATGTGTTCTCAAAGGTAAGAAGCGAAAAGCTTACCGTTAATCCACCTGTTGAAAGCAGTGTTACGATTGCTGAGGCAAGTGATGAAAGTAAAATAATGTTCCGGTTGGATTTAACCAATATTGCAGACGGAACGGTTCTTGGTTCCGGGGATGTAGAAAATCTTCCTGCACCCGGTATTATAAGATGGGGAATTAATTCCGGCGGAAGTCTTGCAGACGGTGCAATTGTTTATACCGACAGCGAGGGCGATAAATATATAAAACAGGTTGGCTCAAATAAAGGAAGATTTGTAAGATTCGGAGTTTTTGGTGTTCCCAATACATACGACAGAACAATAACAAAAAGATATTTTGTTATGGAATGTAAAATTGCTACAACAAGCTTTGGCAGCACAACACCAAACGATGCAAATCCCTATGCAAATATTATGGCATGGGGCTTAAGCTCCGGAAAAGACAGAACCTTTGTAATAATCGATCAGGACAAAAAGCTGAAAGCAATTGATGCATCGGGAAATAAAATTGAGCTTACAGATGTACTTGCGGCAGATGGAGCATATACAAAAATAACTCTTGTTTTTGACCGTGAAAAGGATACATATACAGCGTATATTAACGGCGTTGAAAAGGCTGAAAATATTCCATATAGCCTCGATTTTGCAGATGATAAGTTCTACAGAAGCGGAAATTTCAGATTCTGGCTTGAAAAGCTTCATACAAAGGATTTTGTAGCATATGAATGCGACCGTGCAAGCTTTGCCTCACCGGCAGATTATGCAGATAAGGGCGAGGCGGAAGAATTTGATATTCCGGGATATATGGTTGATATAACAATGGGCAGACGTGTTCCCGAAGGAACAAAGCTAATCTGCAAATATAATTACAACGGCTTTTCAAACGAGGTGGAAATACCTTACAATATGCAAATAAACGATGATAACACAGCGTTTGAATATAGCGTGTTTATTCAGAGGGGAAATGAAGAAAGTGTTGAAATATATATGATAAACCCCAATGATGCTACAGGCAACAAATTGGTTTCGGGTACTTGCCCTGCCAACTAAAATAAAAAAATTCAGGAGGAAAAAATTATGAAAAAAATCAAAAAAATATCAGCATTGATTTTATCTGTGTTAATGCTGATGAGCGTAGTTGCGGTGGGCGTAACTGCGGCAGAAACAGATAATGCATATCTGATATCAAAATTGGATATAAGCGAAAAAACATTAAATACTGCACTTCCCGGAGGAGATATGCAGACACTTCCTGCACCCGGTATTGTAAGATACGGTGTATCTAACGGAGGAAGTGAATACAACGGTGTTGTTCCGGTAACAGATTCAAACGGAGATAAAGTTCTGCGTATGTACGGCAACCTGGGAAGAACTGTTAAATTCGGCTCTTTCAGTAATATGCCTCTTTCAAAAAAATATCTTGTGCTTCAGGGTGAATTCGGTGTATATACATTCGGAAATGCAAATATAACTGATTCTCAACCTTTGGCAAATATTATGAGCTGGGGTGCATTTTCGGGAAAATCTCAATCACTTCTTATCCTCGACCAGGATAAAAAATATAAAGCTATTGATGCCGACGGAAATAAAATAACACTTACCGATGTTATTTCTCAGACACGTGGCAGCGGTTATAATAAAATTACTATGATTTTTGACCGTGAAGCTGATACTTATACAGTATGTATTGACGATAAGATTGCAGCTACTGACATTAAATACAACTTTACTGAATTTGACGACAGTGCCTTTTACAGTAGCAGTGCGTACCTGTTCTGGCTTGAAAATATGTACGTTAAGAGCTTTGTAAGCTACGAATGTGACAAACCTGCTATTGCAGAGAATGCAGAATATGCATCACTTACAGGATGTATTACAGAACCTGCAGTTTCTTCCTCATATCCTTTCACAGTTGCGGCGGACGATGTATTTACAGAAGCTAAAAAGAATTCTTATGTTTATGCAAAGCTGGATGTAAGCAATATTGCAGACGAAACGGTTCTTACATCAGGGGATTCGTATACTCTTCCTGCACCCGGTATTGTAAGATGGGGTGTAAATAACGGAAGTGCGTCTGACGGTGTAATTGTAAAAACCGACAGCGAAGGCGATAAATGTATTCAGATGGTAGGAAGTAATGTAGGAAGAAGAGTAAGATTCGGTACATTTGGTCTTGATTTGCCTATAACAAAAAGATATTTCACAATTGAAGGAAAATTCGGTCTTGTGGCAAATAACGGAACTGTACCGGAGGGCTCACTTCTTGCCGACCTTATGAGCTGGACATATTCCAATCAGACAGGTACAAAGATTATTTACGTTGACCATGACAGTATTATATATGCTTTGGATAATAACGGAAAAGCCGTTTCAACAGGAAAGAAATTCCCGGCAGCAGGTACATATGTAAAAATTTCCGCAATGTTTGACCGTGATAATAACACATATGATGTATATGTAGACGGTGAAATTGCAGCACGTAAAATTCCCTATACCTTTGATGATTCAAAAACATACCGTAGTGAAGTTTACAGATATTATATGAATACAATGAACATTAAAGATTTCATTATGTATGAAAGCGATAAGGCGGCTTTAGCTGAAAAATCCGAATACGCTAAATATTCAGGATGTATCACAGAAACAGGAGTTCCATCTGATAACGGATTTATTATAGCCGGTGAAGAACCCGTTTTTGAAAGCTTTGATATTACAGCAAAAACAGTTACAAGCAATCTTATTGCCAAATCTGATTTCAGCTTAGCCGAACTTGACGAAAACGGCAGACATATGGTAGCTCCTGCTACAGAATCCTATCCCGGACTTGTTCAGTATTACACCAATCAGGGAACAGAAGAGGATTCAGTTTGGATTACAGAGGATGTTGACGGCGAAAAAGCTGCTTTGAATATGGGTACCGATAAGGGTAAAAATTTAAGATACGGTCCGTACAACCCCATCACTCTTTCTAAGAATTACCTTGTTGCAGAAATAAGCGTATATTCACCGTGGCTTGAAGACAATGCATGTCCCGAAGATTATGTTAATGCAAACATTATGAGCTATAACAGCTGGGATGGTGCAAAGGATCTCAACCACACTCTGATTTTTGCAGACAGAGATTTAAGTCTTAAGGCTTTTGCCTATGAAGTAAACGAACAGGGCGAGCAGGTATCGTATAAGGTAGACTTATGCAAAAATCTGCTTCAGGGTAAATATACAAGAATTTCTTATATAGTTGACAGAGCCGGCAGAACATACGATGTATATCTGGATGGTGCTCTTGCTAAAGAAAATATTCCGTTGAATATTTTAAATCAGCCGTTTAAATATTTTGCCTCCAGCAGAATTTTCACTTTCTGGACAGAGCTTGTAAGCAAAAACTTTACTGTTTATGAAACCGATGTTCCTTATCTTGCAAATTCTGATGATTACAATGCTGTGGATGGTTGTATTAAGGATAGCAACGTTGTTGATGCTTTCACATCTTCGGTTAATACCGTAAGCGCTATGACAGAAAAAACTGTTTCCGATACAACAAAATTGATTTGTGCTTACTACAATGCAGATGACGAACTGGAAAATATTTCAGTATTTAGTGGTGCAAATGATAACGATGTTTACGGCTTATATACAAAAACTGCAACTCTAAGCTCCGCAACCGATGGCGGAAAAGTTGTTGCTTATATGTGGGATATGAGCAATTTGTCTCCCGTATTTGTTAATGCGGTTAAGTAGAATTAATTAAGAATATGGGGAATTTTATTTCCCCATATTCATTACAAAATGTTCCTGAGGTTTGGCACTTAAAAAGGAGTTAACACTATGAAAAAAATACTATGTTTTATTATTACAGGATTACTTGCTTTTTCCGGCGTTTATGCTGCGGAAAACACTTTTTCATACGATGAAAATACCTATACTGTTACTGTAAAAGGCAACAGTACAAAGGCTTTCAGCGTTGCGGTTAAAGAGGGGGAAGAAGCGGTTTCTTTATCCAACAAACCGGTTTATTTAGGAGTGTTTGAAAATGTTGGCGATTATATAGTTTCAGTTCCGTTAACACCCGATTCCAAAGATATGAACGGAAAGGTTTATTCTGTACTGATAAACGGAGAAAATGCAGGAACATTTACCTACGTTGATGTATCGGAAAGAAGCGAATTTGTAAGCACGCTTGCAGTAACTTCTGCTTCCGATTTACATTCAAAGATAAACGCAAATTCACTTCTTCTCGGACTTGGCGACGGAGAAGTAACCAAGCCTGTTGCAGATATTCTTTATACACGATTACCGTTTTTAAATGCGGCTGATTTTTCAAATAAGCTTAAATACGCTTCTGTGCTTGATTCTCTTAACAAAAAAGAGGGCGGAGCAAAGCTTCTTACTGATAACGACAATTTGTTTTCAGCCGACTTAACAACTGATTTTGCCGGTTTCTCCGATGCCGGGGTTGCTAAAATGGTATCGCTGTTATCAGAGCTTAATTATACCGAAAAAACCTTTGACGAACAGTATAATGATAAGAAAATTGCAGTAACCTGCTATGATGTGGAGCATTGGACAGAGCTTGCAGAAATTTTATCAAGCGGAATTGTTCCCGGTATTAATCAGCACGATTCTCAGATAAATAAAATAGCGGAAATTATGATGGATAAAAGAAACGAATTTACTTCAGCAGCCGAGGTTGTTCGTTGCTTTAACGAAGCAAAAGCGGCATTGAACACTCCGGTTATCCTTCCCGGCACAGGCGGAGGTGGCGGAGGCTCTTCATCAGGAGGAGGCGGAGGATTTTCAGTTGCACCGTCTGTTTCTGAGAACATAAGCGAAAGCTTCGAGGTTTTTAAATTTGAAGACCTTGACCACTATTTATGGGCGCAGGATGCTGTTTACGCACTGAAAGAAAAAGGCATTATATCCGGAGTTTCAGAAAAAGCTTTTGCTCCTGGAAGAAGCATAACAAGAGCAGAATTTGCAAAGCTTATTACCGGAATTTTCAACCTGACTTCAGGAAACGGCAGTTTTAACGATGTTGCTGAAAACAGCTGGTACAAGCCCTATGTTTCGGCTTGCGCCTATGCAGGAATTATACTTGGCGACGGGGAAAACTTTTTCCCGGAAGAAAATGTAACCCGTCAGGATGCGGCAGTTATGATTTTCCGTGCACTTAAGACTGCAGGAAACGAGCTTGAGGGTACATACTATTTTGGTGATGATGAAAACATTGCAGAATACGCAAAAACTGCAGTTTCAGCTCTTGCCGCAAACAAAATTATAAAAGGTGTGGGCGACAGCCTTTTCGCACCCCAAAATTATATAGACCGTGCTTCGGCGGCGGTTCTTATTTACAACACAATGAATTCATACTTAAAGTAAGGAGGGTGGCATTATGAAGAAAATACTTGCGTTATTGCTTGGCGCACTTTTAATGTGTCAGTTTGTAACTGCTTATGCCGAGCCTTTAAAGGCAGAGCCGATAAAATACGAAAACAGCTATGAGTATCTTGATTTTCTTGAAAATTTCGGATTTTCCGAATTAAGATTAAGCGACAATGCACCCTTATCAAGACTTGATTTTGCCAAAGCACTGGCTTTACTCATAGGCTTTGATGTGGAAAGAGACATTTATACTGAAAGTCCCTTTTCCGATGTTGCCTATTATGATGACGGCGGTTATGAAATCGCATTTTTAAAGGAAAAAGGAATTTTAAAAGGCACTTCGCAGGGTGTGTTCAATAAAAGCGAAAATGTTACGGTGACACAGGCGGCTATTATGCTTGTTCGTGCCATCGGTTATGATATAGAGTACGAATCTTCGGGAACAGAAATGACCGAAAGCTTCAGAATAGCAAATTCACTTGATATTACCAAAGGTGTTAAAGATAACAAAGACGGTTCCGTGAATTTTTCCGAAATAAAAAAGATGTTCTTTAATGCTCTTGTTGCGGAAGGTGTTGAAATTGATTCCGTAACCTTCAACAACGGCTCAGAGCCTGAATATACCTATAAAAAAACGGGAATTACATTTGCGGAAACACTTTATGGACTTAAGCCGGTTTTTGGTATTGTTACAAAAACAGATGTTGCGGATTTAAGTGAAACGGGAACCGTTATTAATAAAGGCAGAGCCTTTATCAACGGTGTTATGTATCTTGATGAAAATTCAAAAATGCGTGACTTTATAGGACAGAATGTTGTTGCGTTTGCCGATACCGATGATAAAATAAAATACGCTTATCCTTATAAAAACAACTTTACAGAGATTGATTTTACTCTTTTTCCCGAAATTTCCAATTTTAGTGTTTTATATGACGGAAAAAATGAGAAAAGAGTAAAGCTTAAGCTTGACAAC
The DNA here is from genome assembly GCA_017414505.1 of Clostridia bacterium. Lineage (GTDB taxonomy): Bacteria > Bacillota > Clostridia > UMGS1840 > HGM11507 > RGIG1932. The sequence goes on along the minus strand of JAFQLQ010000029.1, from coordinate 37,910 downwards.
GATTTTTCACTGCTTATAAACGGTGTTTCAGGAAAAATTTCGGATGTTGATTTTATGGGAAAAGACGGAAAAGTTACCCTTATAGATAACGATAACGACGATATATGCGATGTTCTTAGCATTACAGAATACAGCTATATGCTTGTTAATAGTAAAAATCTTGCTAATCTTGTATTTTCCGATTCTGCTAACAACACAACCATTAAGCTGGATGAGGACTTTGTGTGTTCGGATGTTTATGTTCTTTCCGGAAAGGATAAAAGAAAAATCTCTCCTGCGGAAATTGAAGCCGGAGCATTCCTTAAATACTCAGCCTCTGCGGATATGGGATATATTTGTGTTTATGTGATTGACAACCGTATTTCGGGAACAGTTTCGGCAAAAGGCGACGATTTTATAAATATTGACGGAACAGAATATCTGTATTCCGAAAAAATGAAAGCGAAATTTTCTTCCTTGTCAATTGGAGGAACATATAATTTCTATGCCGATGAAAATAACAAGCTGATTTTTGTTACTGCCGAAAGCAGTGATTATGTTTACGGCTTTGTTATGGCGGCTAAGAAAAACGATAAAAAAGTAGATAAGCTTCTTAATATTAAGCTTATGGACATAAACGGAAATATCAGCACGTTGAACCTTGCGGACAGGGTTGTAATTGACGGTGTTTCCAAAACTGCAGAGCAGGCAGAAAGCGTGTTTGTAAATCCTGCAAATTCCAATACATATTGTCAGCTTATACGCTATAAAACCGATACTGAGGGGAAACTTAAATCAATTGATACCTGTGAGGACAGTCAGGGAGCGGATTTTAGTGAAAAAACCGATTATGACAATCTGCTTGTACGAAATTATAAAGGAATAAAGCCGACTTTAGGAAGCTCTTATCCGTTTTGCTACAGTAAGGAATTTGTTCCTGCCGCAAGCACTAAAATTTTTGTTGCTCCTTCTGCGGCTTCGGGTGTTGCCGGAATGGCGCCCTGCGGCGACGAGCAGTTTGAAATAATGAGCGTAAGCGATATTATTTATAATCTTGCTATCGGACTAAACAGCAATAACTATAAATACGATGTTTTCAATGTTAAGGAAAACGGTATGCCGGATGTACTTGTAATGTACAGAGATTTTACAGGTATGTATGCAATTAACGAACAGACAAATTACGGGCTTGTAACTGATGTTATCAAGCTTTACGATGAAAAGAGCGGCGATGTTGAAACCGAAATAAGCTATTATTATAACGGTGAATTTTATAAGCATATTACCGATAAAAATATTACAATGCCGATTCCCAAAAAAGGCGATATAATACGTTTTGTTCTTATTAATGAAAAGATAAAAAACATAAGCATTGTGTTTGACGGTGCAAGCTTTACTGATAATCAGTATTATAACGACCGTTATTCCATACGCCGTTTAAGACATAAAAATTTCTCTGACGGAGTTTTAAGAGCCGATGTTATTGCACCGGACGGAACGGAAATTTATGACAGATTCTACGATTTAAGAAATGTAAGATTTGTTGAGTTCAACACAAAAACAAAGGAAAGCTTTTCTATTTCTTCGGACGTTGTTATGGCAAACGGAATAGACTACGCAAGCTATAAGGATATTTTTGTTGTTGTGTTTAACTATTCACATCAGATATGTATTTTATATAAATAGGAAAAGGGCTGATTGCAGCCCTTTTTTTTACTTACCTGCTTTTAATAAGCGTAGCGTGGTCAATAACTGCTTTAACAGATTTTGCATACTCAGAGGGGGATATATTTTCCAGTTTTTTGAAGGTGCGCGAAAAATAATGCACCGAAGAAAATCCGAGAAGCTCGGATATCTGTGAAACATTATAAATATCCTCTCTGAGCATTTTTTTAGCGGCTTCAGTTTTCATTTTTCTGCAGTAAGCAATAACGCTCATTCCCGTGTTTTCCTTAAAAAGTGATTCCAACGCCGATTTTCCCAGCATAGCTTTTGTACAAAGGTCGCTTACGGTAAAATTGGTGTCAATATGTTCGTTTATCCAGGTTGAAATAAATTCAAAGCGTGTCTGAAGATGAGTTTGGCTTTGTTCAATGGAAATACTGTTCTTTTTTGCATATTTTTTGCTTCTTAAAAATTCAATGAGCAGAATTTCAAGGAAGCATTTTATCATTTGCTCTGCACCGTATTGGGATGCAGGAATATCTTTTATATTTTGCTTTTTTAATTTTCTGTAAGTCGGGTCCGAAAGATTGTTTTTATATGCAAATTTTGCTTCTCTTATAATTCCGGATAAGAATGAATGTTCATATGAATTTATAAAATAAATACGGTTTGAAATTTTGTTTAATATTTTATCCCTGCAACCAAAAGAAACAATAACGGTATTCGGTGCAACTGAGCCGTTTGCACGTACAGAATGAAACTGATTTGGTGAATAAAGTATCAGCTGATTTTGCTTTAAAAGTATTTCCTTTTCGTTTATTGTAACTATAATTTCACCTTTATCAACGTATAAAAGTTCCCAGAAATCGTGTTTTTCTCCCGTAAAATAGTAATTTTTATGATATTCAAAATAATGTATGGTGTAAATGCTGTCAATTGTGATGCTGTTTTTTATATTTGTAGGCATATAATACATAAACTTCACCTCAAGTTTAATTATACAACCAATCAATCAATAATGCAAATCTTTTTTTCAAATGTACAAAGAAAAAACATTATTATTGTGTTACAATAATAACGAGGTGATTGCTATGACAGAAAATATAAAAAAACAATTGGAATACATAGAAAAAAGAAAACACAGAGCGTTCAGAAGAGAGCTTGCAAAAGAAGAGCTTGACAAAATTCTTCCTGCCATATACAATAAAAATTTATCATATATGAAAAGGGCAGTTTTGAGATTAAAGCTGTTTTTAGAATACGAAACACCGGTAATTTTGCCTAATACAAAAATCCACGGACTACGCACAATTGTTGAGTTTCCTGATATATATGCACCCGGGGAAATGGACGAAATAAAAAAGACCGGTTATGTGCACGAAAAGGGTAAAGTCACCAATCTTGCGTGGAATGTAGATACTGTTTTATCTGAGGGGCTTGAGGGCAGAAGAATACGCCTTATGAACGGTAAAAAGCAGGATGCAGAGTTTGTGGAATGTGCAAACGAAACCATTGATTTTACCGAGCAGTTTGCCGACAGATATGCAGAAGCTTTAAGGAAACACGGCGATAGTGAACATGCGGAAATGATTTCACGGACTGTAAGATACGGTGCAAAAACCTGTGCCGAAGCGTTGCAGCTTTTCAGAATTTTGCATTTTACTTTGTGGTGCTCCTGGTGCTATCACAATACAGTAGGGCGCTTTGACCAATGGCTGTATCCTTTTTATAAAGCGGATAAGGAAAGAGGCGTTTCGGATGAAGAAATTCTTGAAATTATAGAAGATTTTTTTCTGTCATTTAACCGTGATTCCGATTTATATTACAGTCTGGCATGGGGCGATAACGGTCAGAGCCTGGTTCTGGGCGGATGCCTTGAAAATGGTGAAACTGCAGTGAATGAGCTTACATATTTAAGTTTGGAGGCGGCTCGTGAGCTTCGGCAGATAGATCCGAAAATTAATTTAAGAGTTGACAAAAATACTCCCGATGAATTATACGAAAAGGGAACTGAGCTTACAAAAATTGGTCTTGGATTTCCTCAGTATTCCAACGATGATGTTGTTATACCCTGTCTTGTAAACTGGGGTTATTCCGCAAAAGATGCAAGAAATTACGCCATTGCCGCCTGCTGGGAATTTATAATTCCCAATGTTGCAATGGATATTCCCAATATTGGCGGTATGCCCATTGCAGAGCTTGTGCGAAACGCAATTGTAAATCATCTTCTGGAATGTGAAAGCACAAATGAGCTTCTTGAATTTGTAAAAGATGAGTTAAGAAACAAAGCAAAAGAAATGACCGAAGCAGTTAAAAATCTTTATATGGAGCCGTCGCCAATAATATCTCTTCTTATGAAAAACTGCCTTGAAAACGGAAGAGATATTTCCGAAGGTGCAACATATAATAACTACGGGTTTCACGGAACGGGGCTATCCTGCGGTGCAGACCAGATTGCCGCAGTAGACAGTCTGGTTTTCGTAAAAAAAGTTGTTACAAAGGAACGTTTGTTAAATGGGATGAAAACCAATTTTAAAAACGATTCCGATTTGAGATATATGTTAAGAAATTATGCCGATAAAATGGGAAGAGACAGTAATGCAAACGAAATAGGCAATATACTTCTTGGCTTGTTTGCGGATTCTCTGGAAGGGATAAAAAACGAAAGAGGCGGAATTTTCCGTGCAGGAACAGGTTCTGCAATGTATTATGTATGGCACGGTGAAAATTTAGGCGCAACAGCTGATGGAAGAGATGCAGGCGATTATCTTCCTGCTAATTTCTCTGAATCTATGTTTCTTACAAAATCCGGCCCTTTTTCGGTGCTTAAAGGTTTTTCTCCCGAAAACCTTAAGCGCACGTCAAACGGCGGCCCACTTACTCTGGAGCTTCACGATACAGTTTTTGAATCGGAAGAAAGCATAAAAAAGGTTGCTTCTCTGGTAAAAAGCTATATACTTATGGGTGGTCATCAGCTGCAGCTGAATGCGGTAAACAGGGAAAAACTGATGGATGCAAGGCTTCATCCTGAGCGACATCAGAATCTTATTGTTCGTGTGTGGGGCTGGAGCGGCAGATTTGTTGAGCTTAACGAATGTTATCAGAATCAGATTATTAAACGTGTGGAATTTAAAATTTAAGAGGTGTTATAAATGTACGGAAAATTCGGTAATTATTTTGGAAAAAAACAAAAAGAATTTCGTAATTCAATATGGATTGAGCTTATAGGTTTTGAAAAAAATTCACCTGATTATGGTGTTAAGGAATATATTGATACAATAGGCTTTGTACCAGACAGCATTTCCTTCCACCTTACCTGTGTGGATTATGTAAACCGTCACGAGGGTATGGAAGAAGAATACTTTCTCCCTGAATATGTTTGTTCCTATTGCGGACACGAAGCAAATGATCAGCGTAAACGTCAGAACTGGACAAACTACGATATGAGAAGCTTGGTTCGCATACTTCACGGTTACGGAATAAAAGTTTTTGCAAGTTTTTTTGACGGTGGTTACGGGGATGAATCGCCATTTTTGGAAAAACATCCGGAAATCTGTAGAGACGGTGTTTTCGGTGAATCCATAATAATGATAAAACGTTTTGCGGACGGTAGTTATTATGAGGACTATCTTTTAAAGAAAATGATAGAAGTTGCAAAGGATTATGAACTGGACGGTATTCAGGTAGCAGACGGAATTTCCTCTCCCCGTATAAATATATGGGAGGGCGATTTTACCGCTGACCTTATTGAACAGTCAGGAATAGAAGTGCCGGATGGTGAAGATGCAAAAACGTATATTTCAAAATACAAAAGACCTGAATGGCTTAAATTTTACCGTAATCGCTGGAGTAGTTTCTTAAGAAAATTGCTTGGCGGACTTAACAGGGCAGGCATTGAAACTCAAGTTAACAGTGCCTGGACAAGAGATCCTCTTGAGGCAATTTACCGCTACGGTACCGATTACAAGGTTATCGGGGAGTCGGGAGCAAACTATTTTATGGTGGAGGATGTATCTTCGGATTTAACAATTCTTGAATGTACACATGTGAATAATATCGACCGTAAGCTTGTTCATTACGAATATCTTGCCAATCTTATGGCAATAAATGTTTATACAAATCTGCACATAACACCGCTTTTTCCCATATGGGATAATCTTGAACAATGGGATGTTGTTCATCATATGCCAACACTTATGCAGAGAGGTGCGGCAGGTAATTTTACACATTTTACATTAAGAAACGATAGGCTTACACCAATTACAGGTGGTCCGCATTTTTGCCTTGGTGATGCGCTTTCCAAAAAAGACTGGGATTTCATTCGTCTTTCCATTGATAATGGATATACACCCGAGGCGGTGGATACCACCGGTGCAACATTTATATGGAGCAGTGCAAGAATGGAAAATGAAATTGATGCACTTATCAACTACGGAAACGTTCATAGTACACGCTGGCTTGCACTTTTAATGAGAAACGGTGCGTCAGTTTCCAAAATGGCGGATATTTCTCAGCTTGATATTATTTCGGGCGATATTATTGTTTCCAATTACGAAATGCTTCCGAAAAATGAACAGAAGCTTATAGATTCTTATAAAAAGGGCAGAGTTATAAAGGTTGGAATTCATCCTCTTGAAAATGTTTCCAATGAAATCAATCCCATCGGATGGGATTGGCCTGAAACTCTCACTTTTGCGGAAATTCCCGAAGGCTATATCGAAGAAAAGGTTGCACTTATAAATGAAAACGTTAACGCAAGCATTGTTGAAGAATCGGAAAAATGCACAATTAACGAAATTATTACAGGTGAGAAAACCTCAAGAATAATTATCGACAACAATGAATTTGTTTATGCTTTGCCGACTGTTCATACTGTAAGAAAAATAAAGAGTATTAAAATAATAACCAAACCCGAAGCATATCCCTTTAGAAAAACTGATCACGAATTTAAAATAAGAGTTGCACCAAGAGGTGTGGATATAGCAGAAATTGAATATTTAGATTAGTAATACTAAATTATATACCATTTTTAAAAATCAACAGTTTTATACTGTTGGTTTTTTTAATTTTTGATATAATAATATCAGAAAGGAGGCGGAAAGCGTGAATGGACAAAATTGCAGAAAATATACATTCAATTTTTCCGTAAGTTCAATTTATCCTGAGGTTAAAAAAGCAGATATTAAGGCTTTGTTGCGGGGTTTACGGGAGGGCTTGAATGTATGAGAATTTTATCTATGAAATTAAAAAACGGTATGCTATACTTGTTAGCACAGAAAGGCAGGTGAAAAAATGCACACAGTTAAGAAAGTATATACCAAGCTTTCAGGAGGAAAATTCCCCATAAGAATTTTAGGGATATTAATATTACTTTTGGGAATTCTTCTTTATCTTATTTTTCTGAATCATATCAACCGAAACAATCTGCTTACAGCACAGACAATTGAAAATTCAGTTTCTCTTGCTTTCGCTCAGATTGACGATCTTATGAGAAATTCAGAAAATATTGTAATAGACAATGAGGACTATTTTTTATCTAAGCCTGAAACAAACCAGAATATAAGTGTATTCAAGGTTGCAAGACAAATAGGAGCTCTTAAAGCGGAGCGTCCGTATATTGAAAAAATTGCATTTTACCGTAAAAACGGAAAAACTGTTGTTACTGATGACGGTGTTTCAACCAAGGAATTGTTTTTCCAGTATGAATACAGTACGGATAATCAGACAATAGAGTTCTGGGACAGCTTGCTTGAGAGTTACGGCTCTCCCACTATTATAGGAGTTTCTGAATACAGAGTTCCTTCCATTAACGCTTTTGAGCATAAACGTATATTTGTTATTCCAAGAATTTATATGCTTTACGATGTGGGTGTGCTTGTTTTTGTAAATGAAGCAAACTTCCTCGAATACTGCGGACTTGGCGGATATGACGGTGTGATAGATTTTTCAATGTATAATGGCGACGGTGAATATGTTCTTGGAGATATTCCTGATAAATCCACTATTGAAACCGATGAAAAAGGAACAAAGTTCTCCTCGGGAATGCTTGGTCAGTTTGTTTACAGAAGCTGGTTTAATTTTGAAGATCTGATTATCACCATAAAAAGACCGGCTCCCGTACCGCATTTAATGTGGTTCTTCTGTGCATTGGCAATTCTTGTGGTTTTGTTTTTTGCATTTCATTTTATGCTTCTTAAAAGAACTCGCGGAGCAACGGAAATACCGTCAGCAGAAAGGTCGGCACTTTATTCGTGTATGCTGGATAAAAGCTTTTACGCCGAAAACGAAAAAATACACGATGCAATTTCAAAAGGCTATCCGGCATTTGTTCTTTGCGCAGTTATATGCAGGGATGTTGGCGACAGACAGGGATTTTCGTCGGAAATTGAAAAGCTTATCAGTACTGATACCGCAGAAGATTCAAGAATAGTTGCAAGGCAGGGAAATGCTCTTGTAATTCTTGTGAAAATGACAGCTGAACCCGATGACGTTTCATCTGTGATTTCATCAAAAGTTGATTCCGTTATGAAACGCTGTGCGAAATATTCTTCGCCCGAACTGGTATGCGGTAAACCGTTTTACAGTATGAAAGAAATTTCATCTGTATATAAAAGACTGTGGGACAGCATTCAGGAAAAAGGCGTTTCCGGTGAAGAAAAAACCTCTATACGGGTTTTATCAAACCGTTTCAAGCTGCAGCTTGTGGAATACATTGCCGGAGGCAAATTTACTCAGCTTACGGAAATAATCCGTCAGGAAGCAATGCTTGCAGTAAATTCAGGAATACCAAACAGAGTATTTCCGTTTTATCTGGCTCATATTTATTTTGAGGTGGCTGAAGCATTTAAGGACGACGATGAATTTGTTAACAGCACCTGGAAAATGTTTTTTGAAAATATGGAATATATGAGAAGTTCCTTCAACTGCGATTCCATGATTAATATTCTGCAGAATACATTCATAGATGTCCGTCCGAACATTCTTAAAAATTCGGGAGGAAATGTCCGTATTGCTGAAATTATAGAGTATATAAACAAAAATTACAACAAGGAGTTATATCTGGATTCCATTGCAGAGCATTTCTCCATGCTTCCCAAACCATTTTCAGCATTTTTCAAAAATCAGGCAGGAATAGGCTTTGTTGAATACTTAACAAGGCTGAGAATAGAAAAGGCAAAAGAACTTCTTGCCGAAACAGATAAATCCATTGCTGAAATAAGCGATGAGGTAGGCTACAACACGAAAACTACTTTCACAATGGCATTTAAAAAATATACCGGCGAATCGCCCGGTCAATTCAGAGAAAAGAAATAACAATAAATTATAATCAACAGGAGGAGTGTTTAGCAATGAACAACAGCAATGCGCTCAGTAAAGCTAAGAAGCGTGAGAAAAAACGTCAGCAAGTGTCTTTTTCACTTAAACGTTCACGTCAGCTTCATATTTTACTGATACCCGGTGTGCTTCATTATATTATTTTCAGATACTTCCCCATGTTCGGTATTGCAATTGCATTTAAGGACTATAACCTTTATGCCGGCTTTACCGGAAGTCCGTGGGTAGGGTGGGAAAATTTTGCAAGGGTATTCAGCTCACCGGATTTTATACTTTTAATCAGAAACACTTTGTTGCTCGGAATTTCAACCTTGTTCTGGAATTCCATTGTTGCAATTTTCTTTGCACTGGTCATCAACGAGGTAAGGCACGCAGGCTTAAAACGAATGGTTCAGAGTATTTCGTTTTTTCCATCGCTTTTATCCGTAGTTGTTGTGTGCAGTATGGTAATGGATTTCTTATCACCCACCAGCGGTGTACTTAACCAGTTTTTAGCATCAATCGGGCTTGAAAAGCATTATTTTATGGTCGATCCCAAATGGTTCAGAACAATTTACGTTACCAGTGAGGTATGGCAGAAATTCGGTTACAACGCAATAATTTATCTTGCGGCATTAAGCGGAATAAGCAGTGATTTGTTTGAATCGGCTGCTCTTGACGGCTGCGGAAGACTTCGCAGAATATGGCACGTTACTCTGCCCGGCCTTCTTCCCACCATCTGCACAATGACTATTCTTAATGCAGGCTCAATTTTCCGTATCGGTGCGGATAAGGTTCTTCTTTTATATAATCCGAGAACCTATGAAGTTGCGGATATTTTCGGTACATATGTTTACCGCAAGGGTATTTACGAAAGCAGCTTCTCCTACGCTTCGGCGGCAGGCTTGTTTGAAAGCGTTGTAGCGTTTATCATTGTTTTCTCAATGAATAAGTTAAGTAAACGTGTAACCGAAAATTCATTATGGTAAAGGAGGAATACAGCATGAAAAGAAAATCCAAATTAAAAAACAGAATAGAATTGACCGATGTAGTTGTATTCATTCTTTCTATTGTAGCGCTTATTATAGTGTTCCTGCCTTTTATGAATGTGGTTTCGCTTTCTTTAAGCAGTTCGGACAGTATTGTAAAAGGTGAAGTTACATTTCTGCCAATCGGTTTCAATCTCGATTCCTATGCGGAAATTATGAAAACCTCAAAAATAGTAAGGTCTTACATCAACAGTATTGTATATACGGTAACCGCAGTATTTTTAGGATTGTTTATGTGTACTATTACCGCTTATCCGCTTTCCAGAAAATTTATGTGGGGAAGAAAAGCTGTAGTCGGAATGATAATGTTCACTATGTTCTTTTCGGGCGGTATGATTCCCATGTATCTGCTTGTTCAGAATCTTGGAATGATGGATACAATCTGGGGACTTGTTGTTCCGTGGGCAGTTCCTGCATACGAACTGTTTTTGCTTAAAAACTATTTTGAAAATGTACCCTACGAAATTTACGAAGCCGCTACCATTGACGGTGCTTCGGAATACCGTATTCTTTACGACGTGTTTGTTCCCCTTGCAAAGCCTATGTTTGCTACAATTGCAATTTTCTTTGCATTGGGACAGTGGAACAGTTATATGATTCCTTTGCTTTACATAAGCACTCCTGAAAAATTCCCTCTCCAGATAGTTCTTCAGCAGATGCTTATTAAAGACGAAGCAAGAGGCTCAATCAACCTTGTTGAAACCTCGGCTCTTACCTCTCAGGGACTTAAAAATGCAACCGTTGTAATATCTATATTACCTATTCTTATTACATATCCGTTCCTGCAGAGATACTTTATCGGTGACCTTTACGTTGGTTCTGTAAAGGGGTAAAAAAGCAAATAAAAAACTTAAAATAAAAAAGGAGTGTGTTAAATGTTAAAATTTAAAAAAGGCTTATGCCTTACATTGGCGGCAACCATGCTTGCAGGATGCTTATGTGCCTGCGGGAAAAAAGAAGAGGAAAGCGCGCTTGAATTTGATAAAAGTGCTTTTTCCGAAACAAACGGAATAGAACTTCCCTTAACTGAGGAAACCGTAAAACTTAATCTGCTTATAAGCAGTGATGTGGAAAAGCTTGAGGACAAAGTGTTCATAAAAGCCCTTGAAGCTCTTACAGGGCTTGACCTTAATCTTACTCTTGTTCCCAATTCCAACTATCAGAACCGCTTGCAGATGCTTGTTGCAAGTAAAAAACTGCCTGATATAGGAGCTTTAAGACTAAGCACAGAAGAAATTATAGGCCTTGTTGAAAACGATGTTCTTGTAGCGTTTGACGAGCATCTTGATATGCTTCCCAACTATAAGGAACTGTTTATTGACGATAAAGAAGCTCACGAAATAGCTATGAGCGGAGCTGTAAACGGACATCTTTACTTTGCCAGCGATTACGATGCCAACCGTGATTTAAATCACGGCTTCCTTTACAGAAAGGATATTTTTGACAAACACGGAATCGCTCCCTGGACAAATACAGAAGAATTCTATCAGGCTCTTAAAAAGCTTAAGGAAATTTATCCCGAATCCACACCTCTTGTTTCCAAATATACAATTAAGGATATGCTTGGGTACTATGGTTCTTTCTGGGATTTGGATCTTGATAACAACTATACATTAAACAGACAGACCGGCGAATATGAATTCTCTCAGACAACCGACAGATTCAAAGATATGCTTGTTTTCTTCAGAAAGCTGTATCAGGAAGGCCTTATGGATCCCGAATTTTTAACCAGTACAGAAGCAAGCTGGGCAGCAAAAATGACTCAGGACGGAAAAGGCTTTGTAACCTTTGACTGGATAGACCGTGTAGATTTATTCTACGAACAGGTTAAAGCCTCAAACCCCGATTACAACCTGCGTATAGGCCGTCCTATCGGCCCTAACGGAAAATACAGAAAGCTTGCTAAAACCTACAGCAGCGGTGTATTTGTAACAAATAACGATAAAAAAGATTATTCACTGAAACTTATTGACTTCTTGCTAAGTCCTGCAGGTGCAAAGCTTGCAACACTTGGTATTGAAGGTATGACCTACGAAATTGGTGAAGACGGCAAAGCAAAATATCTTGATATGGGCAATGAAGTTCCCAATATCACAACTCTTGAAAACAAATACGGAATATTCAATCAGGAGCTTGCATTCAGATTTGACCGTGCATCTGTTTACTTCCAGTTCTCCGAAAAACTTCAGGAAGGACAGGATATGGTAGTAAACGAAGGTCTTTTAAACGACTACTCCTACATTCCCAATATGGTTAAGGAAAGAGCAGACGAATATAACGATATTTATGCTAATATTGCAAGAGAAAGCGAAATATTCGTAACCAATTTCCTTATGGAACAAACCAAGGATGCAGACACAATGTGGGCTGAATGGCTTGCAGTTGTTAAAGATTTGGGTGTTGACACTCTAACAGAAATCTACAACCAGAACTACAGAAAATAGCATTAAAACGGAGGTAAAAATATGAAACGATTTATCAGCATTATAGTTATGGTGATAATGTTGGTTTCAACTTTACCGGTATATTCCTTAGCTAAAGTAAACGATGATGAGCTTGGTCACGTTTTCTGGTTTGAGGAATATCAGAGTGATTTAAAAACAACAATATCACACTGGGGACTTGGCGATACCGACCTTCTTATATACGAAGAACCCTCGGAAACGGGAAACAGCTTAGACCTTGAATGCTTTTACGGCACAAAGGCGGCTTGTTTCAACAAAAGAGATGCCGCTTCAATGCGTGCGTGGACATATGTTCCGGAAATTACAAATACGCATGCTGATGTAAGTCCCGATCAGATTGCCTTTCAGTTTAATTTAAGAAACGAAGGAGAAGCAGTAAAAACCTTTGATGTTTATTCAAAAAACTATCAGGAAAGCACACAGTGCAGAGTTAATCTTTTCACCATTGATGAAACTGGCTACATAAATATAAACAACGAACCGGTTGTTTATATTCCAAAACGTCAGTTTGTTGAAGTTTCACTTCTTATGGACTGCGAAAACTGGACAAAAACACTTTTCGTAAATGGTGAAAAAATCGTAGTTAAACCCTATAATGAAAAAATTCATCTTGCAAATTCGGAGCTTGTAAGACCGTATTACGGAGTAATTTTTGATTTAACCGTGTCAGGCGGTCAGGGCAAACTGTATTTGTCATACTGTTCTGTGTATGAAGCTAAAAAGTATTTTAATAAAGAACAGATTATTGAAAAATACGATCAACTGCAGACAAGAATTTCTGCAAAACCAAGCAAAAATGAATTGAGAGACTTTCTTCAGGGATATACAGCCTTTGCCGTTGAAGCAAAGTATGCATTCCATCACGGAGAAAGATATGAAATTCCCAACATAGTCTATAACGACCTTTTTGGTAACAAACCCTCAACAATGGTACCCGTAAGATATGTTACAGAGGCTATGGATGGTGAGGTTTTATGGTCAGAGGAGCAGACAACCGTAAAAATAAACGGTAAAACAATCGTTATAAAAGAGGGCTCCGATATTCTTACCGTAGACGGTGCGGAAAAGCAAATGCCTTATGCCGCACACGTTAAAAACGGAGCACTTTATGTTCCTTATGAGCATTTTATGAACGAATTCGGTGAAGTGTATTTTGATGGCGACACAATCGTAATCGGAGAAAAATTTGCCGATAAATTTACAGAATACTGGACAGCAGAAGAGGTGTTCTTATATCTGCACTTCTACAGACCGGATCCCGAGGAAATTTTAGAAGCTTATAACAACAGTTCTGTTAAAGGTCAGCACCCCCGTCTTGACTGGACAAAAGACCTTGTGGCAGACAGAAAGAAAGTTATGCAGTCGGATGCAACTTTAAAAGCGTGGATTGACGAAAGAATTTCGGCGGCTGACGGAAAGCTTAAGGATGAGCCTTATCTTCCATACTTTATAGATAACTACAGCTTATCTACCACCATTCCCACTGCGGAAACACTTGCCTTTGCCTATATGATAACCGGCAAGGAAAAATATGCTGAAGCAGCCTGGAAGCATCTGGAACTGTTTTGTAATTATCCCGGACTTCAGTACACAAGAAACTATATGTCAAACGCCATTATCGTAACTCAGGCGGCAACAGCCTTTGACCAGCTTGGTGATTGGCCCACAAAAGAAATGCGCGATAAAATGTGGCACGCAGTTAAACGTATGTCTCTTGATGCTCACGTTAAAGCAGGACTTGGTGTTGCGGGCTTCTGTCAGACAAATATGAACTACATCTACCAGAACCACAACGTTTTCCACAACGGAAACATTCTTGCACTTTGTTTGACATTCTTTGAATACGATCCTGAATTTTGCGCAAAAGCAATTGCTCAGGCTTTCAGAAACTACGAATATTTCCGCACCATAAGAAAACCCGACGGCGGTGATCCCGAAGGGCCTCACTACTGGGATTACGGTATCGGAAGAGAAGTAGAATTCTTTGAAAGAGCGTTTAACGTTTTAGGAACCGATTTCGGTTATTGCGATACATTCGGTATGCCGGTAACTGCAGAACACTATGTTCACTGTATAGCACCCTCCGGTCAGCTTTACAGCTATGCAGACTGTAAGCCAAGCGAAATGCTTTCGGTTTACGGCTACTGGTTTGCAAAACGTTATAAAAATCCGACTATAGCAAACGAAATTATGTATCATATCGACAGAGTAACACGTGAAGCGGACTATGTAGACCTTATCAGATGGTACGATCCCGAGCTTCACAAAGATGAAACCGCTCAGCCTCTTCCGCTGGACGGATATTACAGAAATACCGAAATGGGCGCAATGAGAACCCGTTGGAGAGACGACAGTGCATCATACTTAGGTTATAAGGGAAGTGCATTTGTTGTTCAGGCGCATCAGCATTATGATGTTGGTAGCTTTGTGTATGATGCACTTGGCGAACGCTGGGCAATGGATATCGGCTTTGAAAATCAGAGCTTCCCATATACCTTTGAGGTTAACTACGACGGGCCTCTTGGCAAAGAAAGATATTATATGCTTCGTGCGGAAGGTCATAATACACTTCTTGTAAACCCCAGAGGCAGACGTTACGATCAGCCTATCGATCCGCAGGTAAGAAGAGTTGAATACGATTCTAAAGAGGGCGGTGCGTATTCCGTATTTGATACAACAAATCTGTATTTTGGCGAAGCAACCGATGCAAAACGTGGATTTATGCTTACTGATTACAGACAAACCGCAGTAATAAGAGACGAAATGACATTAACTCAGGAAAGCAACGATATTTACTGGTTTATGCATACCGAAGCCAAAATTGAAATTTTAGAAGGCGGAAAACAGGCACTTCTTACAAGAAACGGAAAACAATTAATAGCTTCTTTGGAGTGCAGCAATCCATCTGCAAAATTCTCAATTATGGACGCAGTTGCCTTTGAGGAATCACCCAAGCCTTCTGCTCCACAGTATGTAACAAACTTAAGCCACGTTAAGAAGCTTACAGTAAACTTAAAACAGGGTTCAGGCAAATTCAATATTGCGGTTACATTAAAACCTGTAAAAACAACCCTGGATGAAGAGCTTGCAAGCTTAAAGAGCTACGGCTCAATTGACAAATGGAAGGTTTCTTCCGAAGCACCTTTTGAATGTGAAGGTCTGGAAGAACTGCTTGTAAACGGCGAACCCATTAAAGATTTCAACTCTGATAAAGCTGTTTACACCCTGCAGTATGAATCTGCAAACGATCCTATTCCCGTTATTTCAGCTAAAGCAAAAGGCGATTACAACATCGAAATAATTCAGGCAACATCATTGCCCGGCGCCGCTGCTGTTAAAATATACGACGAAGAAAATCCCGATAACTATTACAGTGTTCAGATTGCCTGTGCAGTACCCGATTTGTGGGAAGGCTTCCCCGAGGGAGCAACAGAGCTTGAAGTTGCAGGCATTGAAGCTTCTCAGGAACCCAACGGAACAGTTGCAACAAATCTTCTTGATGATATTCATACAACTATCCTTGCTGTTCAGGGGCCTGCTGATGTTATTCTGGATTTAGGCGAAGCAAAAGAATTTGACGGTGTAGGTGTTAAATTCACCTATGCAAGACGTTGTTGGTTCTCTGTTGAGGTTTCCAACGATAAAAATAACTGGACAACATTATTCGACGGAGAAACAATGGGCGTTTCGGACTACGATGCTGTTATTAAAAACGGTACAAAAGCACGTTACGTTAAATGCAGCTTTAACGGAACAAGCGAAGGCGCATGGAACAGTATCTCGGAAATTCGTGTGATTAAAAAATAATTTAAAAATGGCGATGCAGCAGGAGAGCAATATTAAACGCAATCTTACTGCATCCCACAAAAACAAGGAGGAACAAAAAATGAAAAAATTAACAAAAACGACAATGAAAATATTGTCAATGTGTATGGTGCTATGCATGCTTATTGGTGTATTACCTGCTGGTGCAACAGTACAGATTAACACAACTTATTATGGTGAAGCAAAAGTTCGTCAGTCAGAATTTTTTGAAGATTTTGAAGATGCAACTCTTAATGAAACCACAAGTAACTGGACATCTGTTCCCGGAACTTCTTTCCGTTCATGGGCTGCTAATACACCAACTACTGCAGTTTTAGATCCTGCAGGAACAGATGACAAGGTTTTATATATTGATGGTTCAAGTGCTTCAAATCCACATGTGCAGTTTGCGGCAAATGCAAGCTATCACTGGACTCCTATAGTATTTTCCACAAAAATGTATTTCGCAACCGGAAACAACGGTGGTAAAATTCGTTTCTATCTGCACAACCCTGCTATAGATCCTTTTATAAAAGCTAAAGGTGCTACAGGTGCTGCAACAGCTAACTTAGGAAGTGCCGGAACAATAACATTAAAATATCCCGATGATTATTATGATGAATCTCTTGCAGGAACAGACTATATTACTCCTGAAAATCAGTGGGTTGATATAAGCATTTATATTAATAACGTATCTGCAAGTCATCAGGGCGGAGAATATGAATGTAAAGTTTATGCAGACGGTGTTTGTATATTACCTTTAACCAGATTTACAGTTGACGGTGCTTCAACATCAGGCGGTACAAGATGTTATATCTTCTCCGGTAACTATTCAAAATACTATGTTGATGATGTAGAAGTTCGTTCAACAACAACTTATCAGAATCAGGGTGGATTCTACAATTTCTCAACAAGCATCTTAAATACTGAACCTACTGCAGCTATTACATCAGGCCATACAGGCACAGGTGTTTCAGTTGAAAACAAAGAACTTAATATTGAATTTTTTGGTGCAACAGCAGAAGATGTTTGGAGAGGTGACGAAACCGGTACAGACGTAGGTTACGGTGTTGGTTTAACAACAAACCGTGTAATGGACACATTAACATATAAAGATAATATTACAGTTAAAGCAGGAACAAGTGAACTTATTGAAGGTACTCACTATAATGTTTCCTGGAATGATACCAAAAATCTTAAAATAACATTTACCGATACACTGTTCGGTAACAAAGAATACACAGTTTCTTTAAACGAAAATGTTAAAAACCTTTTAGGTTATACTCTTGATGAAAACAGTCGTGAATTCAGCTTTGTAACAGAAGTTGTTGAGGGCGAGGTAGAGCCTCCCGTTGTTGGTTTAAGCACAACAAATAACGGAAAAAGATTTTTACCGGGCGAAGAAATTACTTTTGAAGCTTCTGCTTTATCTGCAAACGATATCGCAAAAGTAGAGTTCTACGCTTCCAAAGTTAATGGAAAATGCGAGCTTCCTGCTCCTTATGCAACAGCTACAGAAGCTCCTTACCAAGCAACAGTAAGCTTTGCAGAAGAAGGAACATATGAAGTATATGCAAAAGCAACTGATTCAGAAGGATTATATGATTTCTCTAGTAAAATCAGAGTTATCGTAAGCGAAGAAGCAGGTATTGATTTTGATGTTATTCCCGGTAATGACTTTGTTCTTTACAAAATGGGAGACCAGACACTTCAGGCTACAGCTACCTCAGCTTACGGAGAAAACTTAAGTGCAGTTACATTAACACTTGACGGAAACGCTATTGCTAATCCCTATAACGGTGCTCTTGAAATCGGTAACCATACTCTAGAAGCAACAGTTGTTGACTCCAGAGGAACAAGCCATACAGAAACTGTTAACTTTGAATACCGTCCCGAATACTTTGTTGCAGCACCTCAGAATTATAATTTCAATAATGGCGGTGCCGACTGGAAAGAAGTATCTTCATGGTATAGTGAATGGGGCGGAGAAAAAGAGGAAACTTATGAAAGCGTTGACGCTGCACACGGTGACAGCTTAACCTTTACAGCAGGAAACGGTAATTCTGCAAAACAGTACAGAATGGAAAATCAGTACATTGCTGACGTTATGCAGTATGAATTTGAATTTTATGTTGAAGATTTAGATGCACAGAAAGTTAACTTCGGTGCTTTAGGAAATGCTTCTACCAATGTTGAAGTTGGAGGCGGCAGACTAAGAAATGCAGCAGATAATTCAATAACTTACGGATCTGTTGAGGCTAATAAATGGTATAAAGCATCCACTCTTATTGACTGGATTCGCGGTAAGGCAATTGTTACAGTAGGTGATATGCAGGCTATAACATACTTTACTCCTAAAGGTGAAGGTCACGACAGAATGTTCCTTAACTTCTTCTATGTAAATTCATGGGCAACAGCAGGAAAGAAAATGTATATTGATAACCTAACAATTAACCGTTCGGTTGTTGCTCCTGTAATTGCAGAGGTTAAAAATATCAATGCAGATGATACAACTGTTTCAGGCGGATACATCACAGAAAACACAAAAGGCTTTGATATTTCTTTCGGAACTCACATTTATGGCAGCTCAATGACTAATAACATTAAGCTTTATCAGGGCGAAACAGAAATTCCTGTAACTCTTACAATGCCTTCTACATCTTTGGCAGGTAGAGACGGAACTCTTTATAATAGTGTTAAAATTACTCCCACAGATTCAGCTTTCAAATTTGAAGCAGGTAAGGTATATACCGTTAAGTTCCTGCCCGGATTAAAAGCTCATCAGAAATCTTTTGCAAGTATGGTATTCAGTAGTTACGGCGCTACATCTGAAATGACTTATGAATTTACAAAAACTGCAACAGCTTCCGATATCGTTTACGAAAAAGCAGCTGTATATTCAGATGGAAAAGCTATTGATAATATGAACGCAGTTGTTGGAAATAAAGTTAAATTCGGTTTAACTGCTCAGAGCTTCAATTCGGAAGCAGATAACGAAGTTTTACTTATCATTGCAGGTTACGGCGAAAACGAAGAATTAGTTTCCATTTCTGCTAAAACTGTTACAGTTGGCTCATCTATGGATACTTACTACACAGATGAAATTGATGTTACATACTGTAATTCGGTTAAAGGCTTTATCTGGGATGATATGGCAGGCTTAGAACCCATTGGTTTAGGCGTTGGATTTTAATTAAAAGGCTCTTTTATGATGGCTCCCTTGTGCAAAGGGAGCTGTCACGAAGTGATATTATCACAAGTGACTGAGGGATTGTTATAATAAAAAGCTTTGACAACCCCTCTGAGTTGCTTATGCAACCCACCTCCCCTTACATAGTGGAGGCTTAAAACTCAAACTAACAAAGGAGTTATACAATGAAAAAAATTGCGAGTAAATTTTTAATACTTTTATTATTTATACTCATAGCATTTACTGCGCAGGCTGACAATTCTGCTATTGTGGAATACAACAGTGATACCGACATAGCCGAGGTTTCAGCATCGTTCCCCGGGAAACCGTCCGGCGTTGCAAGTATTATCTGTATTCAACTTCCGAAAGACAAAAGAACTAACCCCGATGTAGATTATGTTCTTAATGTTCTTGAAGAAACTCCCGAAAAGGTAAGTGCATACACTCATACTCTTACCGGTGCGGATGGTTCAGTAAATTGCAAACTGGAATTCAGCGATGAATGTGAAATGGGTGTTTTCACAACTGTTGTTGTATGCGGAAAAGATGTTGCTTCGGCATCCTTTACCCGTATAAGCACAGAGGGGCTGAAAGAAATTTTAGCTCAGCTTTATGAAAAAACAGATTTTGACGAATTTTATACATACTTTAAGGAACTGCTTGACGATTTGCTTCTTCCTGTAGCTCCGGAAAAGCTTTCTGTTGCATCGGATGCTCAGCTTGAAATTGTAGTTCAGTATTTATTTGACAATCAGACAACAGATGTGGACACATTCCGCAATATCTGCTATGAAAAGCTTGCCTGTGTTTTAATTGAGCAGGCGGAAAGAGGAAGTATAATTTCTGAAATTAAAAATTATGCTGATACTTTAGGCGTGGAAAAAATTACTGTAGAAAATACAGAAAAAATCCATGCAGAAAATCTTACTGCTTTGCAGACTGTTTATTTCCTTGATTTAATGGAAGATGAAACATTTGCAGATAAAGCAGATTTTATTAAAAAATATCATGAGGATGTTGTGCTTGCAATGGCATCCTGCCCCGAAAATTACGCTGATATCAAAACTGCACTTTCTACCTTTGCTGATATCAAGCCCGATTTCGATGGCGATTTCAAAAAACTTAAAGACCAGTCAGCTGTATTCAAAGCTATGCTTGGCAAAAAATACTCCGATGTTGCATCCCTTATTAACGCCTTTAACACAGCGGTTGCAAATCAGAAAGCTTTGGAATCTGCTCCTGCTGCTTTAATTCCCCCCGGTGGGGGAGGCGGCGGTTCTTCCAGACCTATAGGCGGTGGCTCAGGCGGAGGTGCAAGTTCTTCTTACACACCTGCTGTTTCGGTAGCTCCCACAGTAACCTTTACAGACCTTGACAATGTTTTATGGGCAAAGGATGCAGTTAACACTCTTGCAAAAGCAGGTGTTGTTCAGGGTGACGGAAATGGATTATTCAATCCTGAAAACAAGGTTACAAGAGCAGAATTCTTAAAAATGTTAGTCGAAGCGCTTAAGCTTAAAATTGACGGTGCGGAAGCTTCTTTTGATGATGTTTCGGCTGATTCATGGGCTTATCCCTATATCGCTTCTGCTTACAAAATTGGTATTGTAAACGGTGTAGACAAGAATACTTTTGCTCCCGAAAACAATATTACAAGAGAAGATATGGCTGTTATAATTTACAATGTTTGCAATAAGCTTGGTATTCAGCTTGGCGAAAATGAAAACACTTTTGCCGATGCAGATACAATCAGCGATTATGCTGTAGATGCTGTTTCAAAGCTTTCTGCAAAAGGTATAATTCTTGGTACTGACAGCGGTTTTATGCCAAAAGGTAATGCAACAAGAGCACAGAGTGCTGTTATAATTTACAGAGTTATGGAGGTGCTGAAATGAGAAGATTAGTATGTTTAATGCTTTGCTTTACAATGCTTTTTTCGGGCGTTAGCTTAAGCTTTGCAGAGGGCAGTGTTAATGCGGAAAGAGAAATTAAGATTTTATCTGCTTTGGGTATCTTTTCAGATGCAGTACCCGGCGAAAACCTTGTAACAAGAGGGGAATTTGCAACTTATCTTGCAGAGTACCTGTACGAAACCAACGAACCCAAGGTTCAGTTTGCAGATGTTGGGGAGGATTCTCCTTATCTTACTGCAATAACAACTGTTGCGGCGGCAGGTGCAATGCGCGGAACAAGCGAATATATTTTCGCTCCCGATAATCATATTACTGTTCCCGAAGCCGTAAAAGCTATTCTTCATATTTTAGGTTACGACATTTTAGCACAGGCAGAGGGCGGTTATCCTGCAGGATATATGACAGTTGCAAACCGTGTAGACTTGCTTTCGGGCATTAAAGAAAGCGGAGAAATCAATCAGAACTTAATGTTTAAGCTTTTATACAATGCTCTTGAAATTCCCTTTGCTCAGCGTGATTCATACGGTTCGGATGAGTTCGGATTAAAAGAAACAGGCGATAATATCCTTAACACCCGTTTTGAAATTGAACACGTTAAAAGAGCTAAGGTTAACTCCAATGGTTATTCCTACGTTTCTTCCAACCGTGCTTCAAATGTAAACACAGTTGAGCTTGACGGCGTTCAGTTTATGGATAAAAACAGCGTTTTAAAGGATATGCTTGGATATTCTGTTGAGTTTTTCTATTCTGATGATGACGACAGAAATATTCTGTTTGCTCTTCCTTACGCAGGATGCACAGTTAAGGAAATCAGCGCACTTGACGTATTAAGATTCAGCCAGAATGTGCTTGAATATGAGCTTCCCGACCAGACAAGCAGAACTATTACCGTTTCTGCAAGTGCTGATTACATATTCAACGGAAGATATGCTGAATACACAAGTCTTACCGCAAATGATTTTAAAAACTGTACTTTCCGTCTTATTGATGCTGATTCCGACGGAAGCTATGAAACAGTTCATCTTGAAAAAATCGTAAACTACGTTGTAGACTACAAAAAAGCTCAGCCTCAGACTATTCTTGACACTATAAGCGGAGATTCGCTTAATCTTGAAGATTATGAAAATGTTATTATGACATTTGACGACGGCAAAAAAGGTGTATTTTCCGATATTGGTACAAATGATGTTTTAAGTGTTGTTGCTTCCAAGGATAAGGAGCTTTTAAGAATTATTATTTCTTCTCAGTCCTTTGGCGGTTCTGTTGAACAGGTTTTAGATGACGAAATTGTTATCGGAGGCAAAAACTACAAGGTTGCCGACGAGCTTAAAAACAGTAAATATAATCCTGCTCTTACCGATTCCGGTGTATTCGTTTTAGATGCTTTGGGACGTGTTGCCATGTTTATACGCAACGCTTCTGCAGGACAGTGGCGTTACGGATACATTATTGAGGGTGGTATAAGAACAGAAAAAATGGAAAAATTCTACGCTCTTCGCATTTTAGAGCAGTCCGGTAAATCAAATGTTTACAACCTTGCTGAAAAATGCGAAATTGACGGTGTTGTTGTTAAGGATGTTACAAGTGCCAGATACGAAAATCTTAAAATGGATTACCGTGTTAATCCGCCCGTTAACAGAGGCGTTGTTACTCCAATGGTTATACGTTACAGCCTGAATGCTGACAGCGAAATTAACGGTATTGATACTGAAACCTACGATTCAGCAAATGAAACCGAGTTTTCGCTTTATTCAAAATCAGGCTATATGGACGCCAATAATATGGCATCCAGCAGCGATAAGGGGCTGATGTATAACTATCCAGATTACACCTTTGGTCACAGAGTTGCAGTAGATACATCATCTCAGATTTTCAAGGTTCCTTACGATTATGATGATAAGAAGGAATTTAAATATAACAAAATTACTACCGCTGAGCTGGAGCACAGTAAGCATTACTGCGTTAAAGGCTTTAACGAAAACGATGCAAAGATTGCAAGCGTTGTTGTAGTTTATGATAACGTGCCCGGAGGCGGAAGCTCGTGGGACAGAGAAAGAAGCTTTTTCCTTATAGACAGCGTTGGAGAAGCCTATGTTGACGGCGATGTTGTTCCATATCTTAAAGGCTGGATGAAGAGGGAGTATAAAACCTTCTACATTGAAAACGATGTTCGTGACCTTTATCTTACAACAAACATCTGGGGCAATACAGTTGCAAAAACTGAATTCAGACAGGGTGATATTCTTCAGCTTAAATCTGATGCATATAACTACATAACTGATTTCAGAATTGTTTATAATGTTGAAGAACGCTACGATTATGTGAGCCAGCAGCTTCACTGGAACGAAGCTACTTCTGTTATGCCGGCATTTGTTTACGATAAGGTTGGCGGACTGTTCCTGCTTGGTTACGGATGGGATGCTTTAAAGAGCGAAGCGGCTATGAACGCTATTAATTTTGCAGATTTAGGTACAACCGGTATGGGTTGGGGCTCTGTTTATATTTATGATGAAGAAAAAGGCACTACCCGAATGGGAACTACCGAAGACTTCAATACCGTTTTAGGTGACGGTCTTGATGCAAGCAGAGTTTTCTACCGTACCACTTACGGCTGTCTTGAAGATATTGTTGTAATTAAGCTTAAGGACAATAAATAATTTTAAAAAAAGGGGCATTCGGAGTTTGTCCTTTTGCCCCTTAAAAAGGTGATTTTATGAGCATTAAAGATATAATTTTTAAAAGACTGAAATTCTCTGAAAATATAGATATAGAATATATTGATTGCAACTCAGTATATGTAAAATACAGTAACAAAAAAGCGATAATATCAAATCATACAAAATCTTTTTTAACAAGAGGTCTTGCTCTGCTTGTTAAGGGAATAAGAGAGGGCAAAACAGAATTTGAAATTACTGAAAAAGCTTGTTTTGAAACAAGAGGAGCACAGCTTGAGTTATCAAGAAACGGTGTTATGAGAGTTGATTCTATAAAAAAGATGCTGGAATATATGGCGTGTATGGGGCTTAACTCTCTTATTTTATATATGGAAGATGTATATAAAATGGAAAAATATCCTTTCTTTGGATATATGCGCGGAGCGTATTCCAAGGAGGAGCTTTGTGAAATTGACAATTACGCAGAAATGCTTGGAATAGATGTTATACCGGGAATTCAGGTTCTCGGTCATATGGAACAGTATTTAAGATGGCCGGAAGCAGGCGGTGTAAGAAGTACCGAAAAAATTATGCTTTGCGGTGAGGAAAAAACCTATGAATTAATCGAAGAAATGATTAAAACAATGCGAAGCTGTTTTAAAACAAAAAGAATTCATATAGGATGCGATGAAGCCTTTGAAGTGGCTCTTGGTGAATATGTAAAAAGAAACGGTTTAAGAAGCAGTTATGATATTATCTCGGAACACGTTAACAAGGTTACAAAAATATGTGATAAATATGGCTTCAGAGCGATGATGTACAGCGATTTGTTCTTTAAATTCTGGGCGGATGAAAAGCCATATTACGTTCATTACGATTCAAGTGCAAAATTCCCCGAAAATATTGCCGAAACTATTCCCGATACCGATATGGTGTTCTGGACTTACGGTCATTATGACGACCGGGCATACGATGCTATGTTAAAAAAACATTGTGAGCTTGGCAGAAAAACAGTTTATCTCGGTGCAATATGGGGTTGGGGCGATTTGCTTCCAAGATATACATATAGCTTTATAAGCCTGATTCCGGGACTTAAAGGCTGTATAAGAAACGGCATAACAGAAGTTTTTGCTTCCACCTGGGGCGACGACGGAACAGAATGCAATAAAATGTTTGAAATGTTTGCATTTACCATTGTTTCGGAAATTTGTTTTAAAGGTGAATCCTGCACGAAAGAAGAAATTCTTGAAATGAGCAGATTTCTTTTCGGAGTAAAGCCTGAATTTTTTGATACGGTAAGTGAATCGGGTATGCCAACGGCACTTTCGCAGGAAGAACCCCGTGAAATTTGCGATACATTTTACGGTGCAGGACTTTTCTGGACAGATGTTTTGTATAATCTTACCTGCGAAACCGAATTTTATAAAGAAGCAAAGGAAAGATACAAAAAATCTGCCGAAATTATAAAAGGCTGTTTTGGTAATGAGGAATGGTCTGATTTTGAAAAATGGGCTGTAAGTGTTTACGAAATACTTGAAAAAAAGGCAGAAATTATTGTAAATATCAGAAATGCCTACAATAATAACAACAGAGAATATCTTAAAAAGCTGGGTTCTGAACTGTTGCCGTCGCTAACCGAAAAATACCGTAATTTGCATATTTTATGGAAAAAAATGTGGCTTTCAGATTACAAGCCTTTCGGTTGGGAAGTAATAGACGGAAGAATGGGTTTTGTTAATGCAAGGCTTAACTATGCAACAGAATGCATAAACGACTATCTTGCGGGCAAGCTTTACCAAATAGAAGAGCTTGAAGAAGAATTTATTGAGAACGGAGCTATGTCTCAGCACAGATGCTTTAAAAATATGGCAAGCACCAGTTATATTATATAAAAAGGGAGAAAGAATTATGAAAGTATTTGTATCAGTACCAAAAAATGACGGAGTAATGGAAACATTTTTCCCCGAAAATGTGAAAAAGTATCTTGAAGAAAGATTTGAAGTAACCTATCTTCCTAAAGATGACGAATTTCCGACAATTGAAGAATTTAAAGAATATGCCAAGGATGCCGATATTGTAATGACGGGCTGGTGTCATCCCGTTATTGACGCCAAAATGCTAGAAGGTACAAATATTAAGATGATTGCACATACCGGCGGAAGTGTCGGAAGCCTTGTTGTGCCTGAAACATATGATAAAGGTGTCAAGGTTATAAGCGGAAATATTTACTATGCACGATCCGTTGCAGAGGGAACAGTAGGGTACATCCTTGCAGGCTTAAGAAAAATTCCCGATTACGTTAACTGCGTAAGATACGGCGGATGGCAGCCGGAACAGTACCCGAGCGAAAGACTTATAGACCAGACTGTGGGTATTGTTGGTCTTGGTGCCATCAGCAGAAATCTTATAAAAATGCTTCAGGTTTTTGATGTTAAAATAAAAATATATTCAAATTATCCGATTGATGAAAATTACCTTAAAGAAAATAATGCAACGCAGGTATCATTGGAGGAAATTTTCTCTACCTGTAAAATTGTAAGCTTACACAGTGCAATGAACGAAAGAACACGCGGAATGATAAGAAAAGAGCATTTTGATATGCTTCAGGACGGTGCACTTTTCATTAATACTGCAAGAGGAAGAGTTATTGTTGAGGAAGATTTGATAGCGGCGTTAAAAGAGGATCGTTTCAGAGCTGTTCTTGATGTTTACTACAAGGAACCCCTTCCTGCCGACAGCGATTTAAGAAAATTACATAATGTGTACTGTATGCCTCACGTTGGAGGGCCTACAATGGATTTCTACGAAGTTATAACAAAATATCTTATTGATGATATGGTTAAATTTGAAAAAGGCGAATCAGTTGACACTGAAATTACCAGAGAATACGCGGCACGTATGACAGTAGGGGGTTAATCTGTAAAATGATAATAAAAAACTGGACTATGTCATTTTTGAACTATAATCTGAAATGTACTGCTCCTTGTTCAATGTATAGTGTACTTCTTGAAAACGGACTTATTGATGATCCCTTTTATGGGATAAATAACGAAAAACTTACCTCACTTTCGGATAATGACTGTGAATTTGAAGCTGTTTTTAATGCAGAACGGGATGTTCTGGAAAATAAAAACAAGGAACTTGTTTTCTACGGACTGGATACATATTGCGATATATATTTAAACGGTGTTTTACTTGATACCACAATGAATATGCACAGAACATTTTCCTATGATGTAAGCAGCCTTGTTAAAGAGGGGAAAAACAGTCTGAAATTATATTTTCATTCTCCCACAAAATACTGTAAGGAAATGAATCACAGGCAGTTCCTTTATACAACAGAGGATGCAATTCCGGGTTCGTCACATTTAAGAAAGCCTGTGTATATGTCAGGATGGGACTGGGGCCCTCAGCTTCCCGACATGGGAATTTTCCGTGATGTAGAGCTTGTATTATATAACTATGATAAAATAGAGG
This sequence comes from Clostridia bacterium, assembly GCA_017414505.1. Taxonomy (GTDB): domain Bacteria; phylum Bacillota; class Clostridia; order UMGS1840; family HGM11507; genus RGIG1932. Next base: position 10,400 of record JAFQLQ010000029.1, on the reverse strand, counting down.
ATTTTGAAGTTCTGCAATATCACGAGGACGGGAAAGTACGGTTGGAAATAAGTGTTTCAACCAAAAAGAACAAAAATTATGATTGCTATGCTCATATAGACGGTAAAAAAATAAAACTGGAAAACGGCAGGGGCACAGTAATTATTGATAATCCCAGACTTTGGTGGGTGAGAGGTTACGGAGAACAACCGCTTTATGATTTGAAGCTTACTCTTGAAAAAGACGGCAGAATTATTGACGAAATCAATAAAAAAATCGGACTCAGAACCATTGACGTAAGTGTTGATAATGATAAATACGGCAAAGAATTTGCATTCGTTGTAAACGGAGTTAAAATTTTTGCAATGGGTGCTAACTATATTCCCTGTGACAATCTTACTTCGAGAATAACAACCGAAAAAATAAAAAAAGTGATTGATTCGGCAGTTTTTGCAAATTATAACTGCCTTAGAATATGGGGCGGGGGATATTATCCCGAAGATGAATTTTATGATATCTGTGATGAATACGGAATTTTAGTGTGGCAGGATTTTATGGTTGCCTGCTCGGATATATGGCTTACTCCCGATATGAAGGAAAATTTTATGGAAGAAGCAAAATGTAATATTAAAAGGCTACGTCATCACGCCTCGTTAGGAATTTTATGCGGTAACAATGAAAACGAAGAACAGATTTATGCAGGTGAATGGGGCGACAGTTTCCGAATTAAAGCCGAATATGTTGAGCTTTACGAAAATCTGCTTGCACATACTGCTTATAAATATGCTCCGCAGATTTTTTACTGGCCGTCCAGCCCTTCGGCGGGAGGAGGCTTTGCTAATACAAAATCTCCCGAAAACGGGGATGTTCATATATGGGATGTGTGGGCAGAGGATGCTCCAATTGAAAATTACAGAAAATACAAATACCGCTTTGTAAGCGAATTTGGTTTTGAAAGCTTTCCGTCAATAAAAACTATTGAAACCTTCTGCGGGAAAAAGGATATGAATCCCGTATCACGTGTTATAGATGCTCATCAGAAAAGCATTGGCGGAACAGGAAGAATGCTTAAATATCTGGCAGAATACTATCCTTATGCTTACTCTTTTGAGGATATGATTTATGCTTCGCAGTTAATGCAGGCGGAAGCTATTAAATACGGAGTGGAGTATTTCCGTAAAATAAGAGAGTGCTGTAAAGGTGCACTTTACTGGCAGATTAACGATTGCTGGCCCGGTTCTTCCTGGTCGAGCACCGATTATTACGGACGTTTTAAAGCGCTTCATTATATGAGTAAAAAATTCTACGCACCTGTTCTTTCTGCTTTGTTTTACAAAGACGGTAAAATCGGAATAAGTGTGATAAACGAAACAATGGATACTTTCAAAGGGAAAATAAAAGCCGGATTATGCAAAAATAATTTTGATGTTATTTGGGAAAAGGAAATTCCGGTAGAAGTTGATTCTCTTGTATCTAAGGAAGCAGGCTGTTTTGAAATTAATCCTGAAAATGCTTACGATACATATTTTTACATTGATTTTTATGATAAAGAAGGGAATTTCATAATGCGTCAGACCGAGCTTTTTGTTCGTCCAAAGCATTTTGAATGGCTTGAACCTGATATAAAAGTAACTGCCCGAAAAGACAGCGGCGCTGTTCGCCTGAGTTTTACTTCAAAAAACTTTGCAAAAGGCGTTTATGCAGATTTTGATGACGATATTATTTTAAGCGATAACTGGTTTGATATCACAAACAACAAGCCTTACGAAATAACTGCTTATACTGATTTGCCTGCGGAAACACTGCTTCGGCAGATAAAAATTAAAAGTGTTTATGATATTGGCAGATAAAAGATGTCAGTTTTAAGCGGGGAAATGAAAAAATTAAATTAAAATAAAGGAGATATAATTATGGTTTGGTTAGACGAAATTAAACAACAGCCCGAGGCATTAAGAGATTTCTGCAGCGAGCTTAAGGAAAACGGAAGCTGGGTGGAAAAGGTTTCCAAAATGAACTTCAAAAAGGTTCTTTTAACAGGTATGGGAAGCTCACTTTTTGCCTGCGGTGTTGCAGAATGCTATTTAAGAAAAAACGGAATTTTTGCTACTTCTCTTGATTCCGAAAATGTTATGAACACTTCAATGTCACTTATAGACGACGAAACTCTTGTAGTTGCAATTTCTCAGTCGGGAGAAAGCCCCGAAGTTGTTAAGCTTACCGGAATGATTGAAAACAAGGATAACCTTATTGTTATTGTAAACTATAAAAACAGCCGTGTTTACAATTGCGGAGGTACTGTAATTCCCGTATGCTGCGGACTTGAAAATTATTCATCTTCAAAAAGCTATACAAATACTCTTGCGGCAGTAATTGCTTTTGCCAAGGTTTTTGTTGCCAAAAAAGATGTAAGAGACGAAGTTATAAAAGGACTTCTTAGTGCGGCTAAAGAAACCGAAAGAATTTTTGAAACCGAAATCGGAAAAGAATTTGGCGAAGCTCTGGAGGATACCGGTTGCCTTTATTGTGTAGGTGGCGGATATGCTTATACATCTGCTACCCATATGGAGCTTATTGGTGAGGAAACCGCTAAATTCTACGGTTCACGTTATACTCCCGGACAGTTTATTCACGGGCCGATTGAGCTTATAAGACCGGGGTTTAACGTGCTTTCATTTAATACTCAGCCGGACTTTTATGAAAGTATGGCGATTGTTTGCAATAACGTTATTGAATACGGCGGAAAAGTTCTTATGGTAACTGATAACAGAGAAATTAAGGCAACCGATAAAATGCAGGTTTTCTATGTTGATTTTGAAGAAGATATCTATGCATCAATTGTAGAAATAGTTCCCTTTGAGCTTGCTTACGACTATTACACCATCAAAAAGGGCGGAAACCCCGGATTTTTATCAAGAGTTGTAAAAAGAATAGTTAAATAAAATTAAAATATTTTACGAGCAGTTTTCTTAAAAAGAGAACTGCTCTCAGCGTGTTGATAAACCTATCGACACGCTGGCAGATGCCGAAAAAGGAAGGTATATTTCGTCAAAATGAATGCAGACAGTACTAAAGTACGGCAAGGCTCATTTTGGCGAAAAGCAGTAGCCGTAAGGCTTTTACCCTCTCCGTCACTTCGTGACACCTCTCCCAAAGTGAGAGGCTTTTCACCGGCACTTTTTCATTGATAAATAATTTTTCTGCGGTAGACCGACTTTTTCGACAGTCTGAGCGGTTTTCTTAAAAAGAGAACTGCTCTTATTGTATAACGAAAATTATGTGATTATCGCAATTATCTGTGTGATAAACTTACTTTTGTCCTTGTGCTGCGGAGGGCCTTCAAGATAAAGGTTACGGAACGTGCCGGAGAGTTTGATATTATTCTCTTCTGCATACTTAAGTAACCTTTTTCGTGCAGTGGAAATATCCTCATAAGCTCCGTGGTGAAATAAAGATAGTGCTTTGAGTTCAGAAATTTTTTTTATATATTCGCCTTCGCTTTCGGGAGGCACGGCAACACAATAAGCAATTTCTTCGGGGCGGTCTATGGAATACTCGGTAAAATACATACGCCTTGTTGTGTCTGTTCCGTATTCACGCATTGCTTCAAGAGCCGTATTACGCAGAAGCTTGGTTTTTTCAGTAATTGTAACGGTGTTGTATGTACGAATGTAGATTGTTTGCGGCTCAATAGTAATTTTTTTAATAATATCGTTTGTTTTATGAGTTCTTTCTTTCAGTTTTTCTATAGTGAGATTAAGCTCATCCCTCATTTTTTCAAGACGGTTTATTATTGGCTCTAAATCAGATGTATCGTTAAAGTATTCACGGATTTCATCAAGGGAAAGCCCCAAATTCTGAAAAGTTCTGATTGTACGAATCTGAGTAAAGGTATCAATGGTGTAATACCTGTTGCCGGTGGTTCCGGATTTTTTGTCCGGCTTTATAAGCCCTTTTATCTCATAATTTAATATCGCTTTTCTTGTAATTCCAACGGCTTTTGCAATCTCTCCTATGGAAAATAAGTTTTTGTTATTCATATAAAAGTCCTCGTTCGCATTTTTTTAAAGTTTTTGAAAAATTACTAAAAAACTATTGCATCGTACCTTAAGGGACGGTGTATAATCAGTATAGCATATTATATATTTTTTTCAAGATAATGCGGAAAATAGTTTCAGACTGTCTGCATTTAGAAGTAAATATGCTGGTAATTAAAAAAATTTATATCAAAGGAGGAATAACGAAATGCAAAAAAGAATTTTCAGTATGCTTTTATGTGTATGTATGCTTATGGGCATAATAAGTGTTTCAGCTGTAGCAGACTCAAAAACCCTGCCTGACGAAATAAAAGCCATTGCGTCGGATTATGAATGGGAAGTTTTAAAACTGATCAATATTGAGCGTGCAAACGCTGGACTTCAGTCATTATCTATGGTTTCTGAACTTCAGGCATCGTGCGATATTCGTGCAGTAGAACTGGAAACCTCTTTTTCACATACCAGACCCGACGGATCCGGTTGTTATACAACAATACCGAAATCATTCCCGCACAAAGGTACGGGCGAAAATGCGGCAAGAGGGCAGACCGGTCCTGAACAGGTAGTAGAATCATGGATGAACAGCTCCGGTCACCGTGCGAACATTTTAAATTACGCAGCCGGATATATGGGAGTTGGATATGCCGGCAAAGAAAACACATGGATACAGCAGTTTACAGCCCGTGATTCTATTGTCGACTGTAAGGTAAGCACCGACTTAAGAAGCTTAAATTCAAGAGAAATTTCCGAGGTTTATCTCACATTGACAACTGCAAACGGCTATGTTTCATATATGCCTCTTTCCTTTGAGGCAATGAAGGAAGAAAATGGCAACTACACACCGAGAATCAATGCACCAAATCTTCCTGTTTTTACATACAGATACGGCCCTGCAACACAAAGCCCTGTTCCGCCGGTACTGATTGAAGACTCAGAAGAACCTCAGAATGTTACTTTTATTGATGTAAAACCCGATGCGTACTACGCTTCGGCAGTTAGCTGGGCTGTGGAAAAAAACATTACCTCAGGTACAAGTGAGACTACCTTCTCACCCAACGACACCTGTACAAGAGCACAGATTCTTACATTTTTGTGGCGTGCGGTAGGCTCACCCAAAGCAACAGCTCCAAACCCCTTTACGAATGTCAGCAGCGGACACTATTATTATGATGCCGCAGTGTGGGCATATCAGAAGGGGATGGTAAGCGGAGGCAAGTTTAGTGCAACTGCACCTTGTACACGGGCTTTAACAGTTATGTATCTCTGGAAGAATGCAGGCTCACCTGATATGGGTACTGTGGACACTTTTACAGATGTGAGTGCTGATGCTGATTACGCAAAGGCGGTTAGCTGGGCGGTACAAAACGGTGTCACCTCAGGTATGAGTGAGAACACTTTCTCTCCCGATATGACTTGCACAAGAGGACAAATTGTAACGTTTTTAAACAGAGCAATAAAATAAATTATAAAAAAATTATAAAACAAAGGAGACAATCAATATGAAAAAAATAACAGGTTTAATTCTTACGGCAGTTTTACTTCTTTCAACAGCATTTTCATCATATGCTGTGGTAGATTATCTGGACGAGGCAATTGCTGCCGTAAAAGCAAAGAAGGATACAGTAGCGGTATATAACGATATGAGTGAGGATGATTTTAAAGCTGCAGTTCAGGCGCTTATTCCGGAAGAGTATAATATTACATTGGATTATGACTACACCTCTAATTTTAAGGTTTATAACGCAACTGCAGAAAAAGAAGGCTCAGTTTCTGCAAATTTTCTTTTCACTCAGAAGACCGGAGAAAAATATGATTTTACACAGCACTATTTAGTACGTATTGTAATTCCGAAGGCAGGAACAGATGTTGATGCAAAGGCTGCACTTGAAGAGGATGTAAATAATGTACTGGCTGCATTGGATGTTATGAATATGAGCAATATGACGGGCTACATAACTGTTCGTGACGTTGCACAGGCTGCCTGCAAAAAAGGAACTGTTCTCGGATGGAAGGGCGACGCTGTAGATATTGAAAAAGCAACAACAGAAAAGGCAGGTTATTTCAAAGGTACATTGCGCGCAGTAAACGGTGTGGCAGAAACGGATATAGATATAAAACTTACCATTCCGAAGCTTTGCCTTTGCAAGGATGTTAATAAAAGCGATTATTTTGCAGAAGCTGTTGAATGGGCATTACAAAGAAATATAACATCAGGAATATCTGAAACAGAGTTTGCTCCGAAAAACACCTGTACAAGAGCTCAGATTCTCACATTTTTATGGAGAGCTGTAAACTCACCTGTATCGGCTATAGAAAATCCGTTTGCAGACATTAACGGCGGTCACTATTATTATTATCCTGCTATGTGGGCATATGAAAAAAATATGATAAGCGGAAATGAGTTTGCTGCGAATACCCCCTGTACACGTGCATCAACTGTTGTGTATCTTTGGAAAAACGCAGGCTCACCTGATGTGGGTACAGTAAGCACATTTACGGATGTACCGGCTAACGCCGATTACGCAAAGGCGGTTGCCTGGGCAGTGAAAAACGGCATTACTTCAGGTACAAGTGAAACCACCTTCTCTCCTGATATGACTTGTACAAGAGGGCAAATTGTAACATTTCTTAAAAGAGCAATTTAGTCTGAATGCAGTTATCCGGATAGCGGCAGACTTATTGAAGCCAACAAGTAAATAACACAACTTTTAAGGGCATACCGTTTTATTAGCGATATGCCCTTAACTTATGTGCGGAACGGCAGATGCCCATTTTAACGGATAAACATTAACTTGTAAACTATACAAGCTAAAATCCTTGAAAATACAACTCTATCGTTCAACTTTTATATCTCTTTCAAGCATTTGAAACTATATACAGAGATAAAAGAAAAAGTTGCAGAACGCACGAAGCTGAAAGCAGAGCTTGATAAAATACCTAAATTGCAGATTTTCAAGCGAAGTGAACTGATAGGAAAAATAAATACTCTGTCCGAGCAGATAGAGGAATTGAAATCTGAAAAATCTATGTTACTCAAAGAATTAGGCTGTGCTGATGATAAAGACATATCAAAGATAAATGACCGTATATATGACATCACAGATGCACTTGCTAAAATGGAAAGACATACCGATAATTGCGAGAACGGCATTAAAAATGCTTTGCAGGAATTTGACGAGCTTTATATGAAAACTGCTGATATGGATAGTATGGAGCTTATAGAGGAAAGGCTGCGGATAAGACCGCAAGCCGAACAAGAGGCGGAAACAGAACTGAAAGCAGCTTACGAGGATAACTTTTCAAGAGATACCTTTAAGGAAAGCATACGCAAAACCGACAATGAGTTACACGAGGACTTGTATTCCGAGCGTTCTTCGATTATACGCAAATTAAAGGCTTATAGAAAGCAACAGCAAGAACAAACATATCCCAAACCAAAACAGCAGAGCCACGATGACGAAGAATGGGAGTTATAAAAAGTTATTGGTAAAATGCTGAAATTGTAGTAAAAGTATTGTAAATGTTTAAATTATATGATATAATGTCAATACAATTAAATGGTGTCTCGTAAACAACGAGGAATTTCTTTTAAACCTTATGCCAAGGTTTATATGGTATGGTGCGTAAATCTGCATGGGTTTGCGCACCTTTTTGTTTAGAAGGAGGTTTTAGTTATGAAAAAAAGTTTTGAAATGAGAAGTCTGATTTGTTTGACACTTTGTTGTCTGTTAGTGTGGGCTGCAATTCCCTTCAATGTATTTGCAACAGAAAATGGAACTGAATATGATGAAATTTTTAAATATGATGAAGAAAACGAGAGTGTGTTCCTTTCGAGTAATGACGGTGGGAAGATTTATAAAAAACTCATCGTACCTGCTTATATTGGCGATAAAAAAATTAAAAAAATAAGTTCTATGACCTTTAGTAATATCGCAGTAGAGGAAATTGAGTTTATGGATGGAATCGAAGAAATATCTGCTTATTCGATATCAAACTGCTCTGCACTTAAAAAAGTTACAATCCCTGCATCGTGCAAAATCATTGGAGGCACATCTTATATGCCAGCGATAGAATATTGTGAAAACTTGGAAACGATAGAAATATACGGAGAATATGAAAGTTTACCATTGTTTGTTGCTGATTGTCCGAACCTTAAAAATATAATTTTTTACGGAGATGTAATAAATATAACTAATGAATTCAAGTATAATTTTTATAAATGTGAGCCACGTGTTAAAAAAGTAAATCCAAGAGTGTTTACAGAAGCATTAAATATAATAATACAAGGAAAATCCGGAAGTAATATAGAAAAGTTTGCAAAAGATAATGGGTTTAATTTTATAGCTATTGAAAGCGAAAATAGTGTGCTTGAGGATGAAAAAGTAAATTTTGAAAGCAAATATGATATTTCAGAATTTATTGAGTCAAATATACACAAGGTTTATGATGTCATTGATACTGATTATGGAGCTGTTTTATATTTGCAGGTTGTGGGCGCACCACATAGAACAGGACCAGGCCTCATGCTTGTCCGTGAAAACGGCGAAACGGTGAGCCTGTCACAGGGAGTATCAAGAGAAGACCCGTGGGCTTTGCCGGAACATAACGATATAAAAATTTCAGAAGATGGAAAATATGTTACTTTTAATGTTTCCTTCAAAGAGCGTTCAGCAGGAAATTTATATAATGGTAACTATGTTGTTTTGCATGATGCAGGAACATATTATTATAAAGCCGACCTTGAAACAGGTGTATGTATCGAAACAAGATTTGAGCCTCTTGATACAATGGGTGAAGATATGATTTCTGCTTGGGCAAAGCCTGAGGTTGAAAAGGCTATAAAATTAGGCTTTGTTTCAATTGCACTTCGTGAAAACTACAAGCGAAACATTACCCGTGCCGAATTTGCAAAGATGGCAATGGATTTTCTGTCATTTTCTTATGGTTATTCCAGTGCGTCACGATTAAAAACTTGGTCAGCAGTTGACTACGAGAAGTATGGTTATGTCAATAGTGCGTTTTTGAATGCATATTGCCACGCTAAGCCGGACAGAAACGGAAATCCTTTTATGTCGGGTGATAACGAGTATGAGTACAATTCAAATATTCAGATAACTATGGCGGAACCCTTTGAAAGGACGGAAGATTTTTTATACTATGAATCAGTAATTGCAGCCTATAACATAGGCATCGTAAATGGTATAAGCGATACTGAGTTTAACCCGAACGGAGACATTACCCGTCAGGAAGCTGCGGCAATGCTTATGCGTGTTTACAGAAATTATGGCACAGTTGAAGAAGAATCGAATGATTATTTATTTGTCGATGATAATTCGATTGCGGATTGGGCTAAAGAAGATGTTTACCAAATAAATCAACTTGGTGTTATGCAGGGTGTTGGGGATGATATGTTTGCACCGCTTGATAACTACACCATTGAGCAAGCTATTGCAACGTTCTTAAGACTTTATGAAAATGCGCCCATAAGCCGGAAAAATAAAAATATTGCACCGCTTCTCGAAATGGAATTTGAGAAAGAAAAAGTGACAGAGGGCAATCCTGCCGGCAGAGGATGGGTAACATTGGAAGAAAAAGAGTTTGTATTTGATGATTATACCATACTGCAAGGCGTATGGAATGTACGACACTACGGTGGAAGCGATGTTATTTATATTTTCCGCAAAAGCGGAGGTGTATCAGGATTTTATACTGGCGGAAACCTGACATCTAAATTGGAAATAGATGAAGATAAAAATATAATTCGCTATAGTGCCAAAGTTTCCGATACATTTCGTTTGTATAATCAGCTTTGCGGAAGTGAAAAGGTATATTCGGCAGGAGAATATATGTTTGAATGTGATATAGAAACAGGAAATATTCTCGAATTGGAAAGATTGTTTGATTGAAAATAAAAATGTTTTAGCGAAATGGCAACCCCGAGAGGGTTGTCATTTTTGCATTTCAAGGATAATTTTATTTCTATGGTAAAATATAACCTTGAAAGGCGGTTGATACAATGAAAAATATTACAAATGAAATCGTGAAAAAATTTGAACTATATCTGTATGAGGAAGAAAAGAGCGATAACACCATAGAGAAATATATGCGTGATATTCGCTTCTTCCGTGAATGGCTCGGCGGTAAAAGTGTTGAAAAATCGGTGGTGCTTGCCTATAAAAAGGAGCTATGTGAGAAATATCTGCCTGCGAGTGTAAATTCAATTTTATCATCACTAAATGCTTTATTTATGTATATGAATTGGTACGATTTGAAAGTCAAAACACTAAAAATACAACGCCGGATATTTGCTGATAAAGAAAAAGAACTGACAAAAGCCGAATACGAAAGGCCGTTGACAGCAGCTAAAAACAAGAAGAATGAACGATT
>JAFQLQ010000004.1 GCA_017414505.1 Clostridia bacterium | reverse complement strand
CTTTTTCGTATGTTTTTACCGATTGTTTTCTTATCCAACATAGTACACCTCATGTTACAAACGAAATATTTATTTTATATAGTTTGTTTATATAATTATTGTAATATAAAATTCTTGAAAAATTAATGCTTTAATAGTCAAGAAGAATGTTGACTAATAGAAAACGAAAAGGAATTTCATTTGAATAAGAAATTTTATGTCACATTATAATATTTTTTAAGGTTGTAAATAAGGATAATATAAACGGGATATTTTTTTCTAAAAAGTGTCACATTTTAAGCTTTAACTGCACTTTATTAACACAAAAAGCAAAAAGCAGATACATGGTGGTTTTCCATGTGGCTGCTTTTTCATTATACGCAGGATGTTTATTTAACCAAAAATACAAGAAAAATTAACACTCTTACAGTAAATAAATGAAATACTGTTTTATAAATCTTTGATTGAAATTCTATATTGTGATGGCGTTGATCCTGTTTGTTTAAAAAACAAATTTGAAAAATGATGGATACTTTGAAATCCCGATGCTGAAGAAACTTGCGTGATATTCATATCAGAAAAACGAAGCAGTTCTTTTGCACGTTCAATTCGGGCATCACGGATAAACTGCATAGGTGTAAATCCCATTATTCTCTTGAATTTTTTTAAGAAATATGATTTTTCCAGATTTGCTTCTTTAGCTAATGTTTCCAATGTTATTTCATCCTCAATGTGAGAATGTATATAGTTTACAACTCTGCTTATTTCGTCGATATTTTTGTATGAATTTTTATGGAAATCCGATTTTATTTTTTTAGTATTCTGACGTGATGAAAAACGCATCAGATATGTTATGAATTCCATAAATTTTAAATTTATAATTTCAGTGTAAAGTACGGGTTTTGAAGACATTTCATTATATATTACAGTAAGAATTTCTTTTGCGGGAGTGTTTTTTAAATTTAAGTAAGATGGAAATTTTAAAAGAGTTTCCAGTATGTTTTCATTTTCGGTTTCAAATTTGATTTCTATCGTATAAAGAATATTATCCCCTGTGTTTTGAAAAGAATGCGAAGTTCTTGGCGGCATTAAATAAATTCTGTTGTGCCTTAGTGTGAACTTATTTTCTCCTATTTCTATATCTCCTGTACCTTCAATAACAAAAATATAATGAAAGAAACTGTGTTCATGTTTGTCAATTCTGCTTTGAGGAAGATATTTGCAAAATTCTATCCAAATTATATTAAAATCATGATTTTCCAAATTTATTACCTCCGTTGCGTAGCCATACGATTATATGAGATGTAAAAGCATGATTACAGCTTGCAAAAGTATTATCGTGTTCCCATAAGGTTCCTGTAGTTTTAGCCATATTATAGAAATATCCCTCTATTTCGCATAGAAGTTGTTGATGATATCTGTATTTTGCAAGCAAATCCAGTCTCAGATAGTTTCCTATAAATGCATTGGAAAAATATATATTTTCCCACTTGTTGTTCTCTCTACGGTGTGGGCCGAAATCACATATAAGAGTATTCCATAATTCAGGAAATGTGTCTTTTGTTGCCGTTTCCATAAAGAATGCATAATACTGACAGGTTTCCGTAATTTCGTCGGTAACTTTGGCTTTTTTGTTTTCGTTAATTAATGCTCTGTCATGGAAAAAACCGTTAAAATAGGAAAGTTCTCTTATTTTCCTTTGCAGTTCGTTGCTTTCTTCCAGAAGTTTTTCATCGTTATACAGATTGCCTATTGCCTTTTTAAATCTGGCATAAAGCATATTTGTTGGAAAATTGATATCCTGAACAAGCTTGTTTGCCTGAGACCATTCAACAAATATCCAGCCATCAAGTTTTTCCAGTAATTTATCTTCGTTCTCGTATATTTTCAGAAAATTCAATATTCCGTAAACCTTTTCCTTTGCTTTTTCAATAAATTCCCGGTCTGCGGTTCTTTCAAGGTATTCTTCAAGTTCAAGTACAAACCACATTGCCCAGTTGGGAATGTGGTGTTTGCCGATTGCATCGGAAGGATAGCACATAGGAAGCATTCCATCGGGAACTCCCGGAAAAGAATCCGGAATTATAAAATTATTAAGGAATGCCTTTTCAACAACTGATTTTCCTGTAAGCTCATATTCAGTCCGGGCAGTGAAAAAACTGTCACATAGCCATCCGGCACGTTCTCTTGAGGGACAATCCATATATATGTCGCTTACGTTTTGCCTGAAGGTTTCCAATGCAGAATTATAAATTAAATCAAGCTTTTCGCTGCCACTTGAAAATGTGCACAGGGAATCGGGAAATCCCACTGAAATAATATTCAAATCTGAAATTTCTGCCTCAGAACCAAAAACACTTGCACAAAGGTATCTTAGTGTGTAAGGTTCAAAGCTTGTAATATGATATTTTCCTTTTTTTAAGTGCCAGATTATAACATTACAGCATTCCATTCTTGTGTAGTCAACAAAACCGTCTTTCAGAATTTCGTCAAAAGTAAAATAAACTTCGGTATCGGAATTTACGGAAATTTCAAAATCAATTATACCGGTGGTATTAATACCCATATCAAACACTTTGAATGTGTTATTCCTGATTAACACATTGTCTGCGGTTTGCTCTGTTTGCTTTATATTTGAAAAATTTATTTTGCCTGCGTTAAGAGTTGATTCAACTTCAAGCTCGTTACGGTCAAATAAAAAATCTTCTGCTTCATAAGTTAGTGCACGGTCGTCATATCTTCTTAAAACTTCGTTAAAAAACGTTGCTTCGCCTTCCATTATAATGCTTTTTGCAAAGCGTTTATTGTATTCCGAATAGTAAACATCCCGGGGTATAAAGTTTTTTTTGCCGGTATTGGCAAGTTCGGTTTTCTGAAAGGAAAAACCGGGATTAATGTTTATCCCGCCAAAATTTTCATCTGCTTTATAAACTTCGCAGAATGGGCGCTGGTAGGAATATCTCTGAACTTTTTGTATTCTTTCGGTGTATTTTGTTGCTTCAAAACCTGATTTTCCCGTAGCGGCAACAACTTTGCCGCTACAAATTATTTCAGCACATAGAAAAGCCGGCTGATTTAAATGGTAAAAGCTTTTAACATTATAGCCTGCAACATAAATTGTAATTATATTGGTGTTGTTTGTAAGATACCTGCTTATATCAATGGTATCAACTTTATAATATCCGTGCGCAGCTCTGGCAGGGCCGGTTGCAATAAAATTTCCGTTTATAAATATCTGATACAGCGATGAACATGAAAGTGAAATCAGACAGTTGTCTGATTTTTTCAGTATGTTTCTGAAAATCAATGTAAGATTTTTTTCTTTTTCACAGCCTTTTTTCCATACAGGAACAGCCTCTTTGAAAATATTCATTGTTGTACCTCCGCATATGTATTATGTGTGATTTTATATTAGCATAAAAAATTTTAGTTGTCAAACCAAAAAGACATTTTAATAACAATTAACAAATCAAGCTAAAAACTGAAAATTACCATATTTTAGTGCAAAAAACACACTATTAAAATTAAAAAAAAGACAATTTTGTGTAAAGCATTTTTTGTATGTCGGTGTTATAATAAAATCACATAAAGAAAAACGTGCTAAATATAAGGAGGAAAATAATATGAAAAAAATCAAATCCGGCATTGCATTGTCAGTAGCTTTGTTGCTTGCAGCAGGTCTTTTTTCAGGCTGCGGAAAGGATAAGGCTGCAAAATCAGATGTTGCAATTAACGAAACAGGGTTCCCCATTGTAAATGAAAAGCTTGAAATGTCAATGATGGGTGTAACAAACGCTATTTTATGCGAATGGTCTGAAAATCTCTTCTTCAAAGAAATGGAAGCTAAAACCAACATTGCTTTTACTTTTACCGTTATGGATGATTCAACCTATGCGGAAAAGAAAAACCTTGCTTTTGCTTCCGGAGATTTACCCGATGTGTTTTTCAAATCTCAGCTTAATAACAACGAGGTTGCAAGATACGGTGAACAGGGCTATCTTTTACCTCTTGAGGAATTAATTGATAAGTACGCACCGAATCTTAAAAAGCTTATGGAGGAAAATGCAGATATAAAAGAAGCTATAACAACTCCAGACGGACATATTTATGCACTTCCGAGCATTGACCCCTCAAGAGCTCACAGTACAATTGTTCTTAACAAAAAATGGCTTGAAAAACTTGGTATGTCAATGCCCACAAGTACAGACGAGTTTTATGATGTTCTTTACGCCTTTAAAAACAACGATCCTAACGGAAACGGACAGGACGACGAAATTCCGATTACGCTTTCAAGCACAGAAAACATTAAAAGAGCATTTTTTCCGATGTTTGGTATGGTTTCGGGTGAAAACAATATGTCTATAATTGACGGTAAAGCAGAATTTATCCCCTTTAACAAGAATTTCAAGGAAGCACTTACATATTTAAACAAGCTTTGTGCTGACGGTCTTCTGGATTCTGAAACCTTTACCCAGACAAGTCAGGAGCTTAACGCAAAGGGTAAGAGTGAAACAGAGCTTTTAGGCGGTATGTTCACTCCCGGCGCTTTTCTGCACGTTGGTGAAGAAAGACACTTTGATTACGACAGTTTTACTCCTTTTGTAAATTCTGACGGTACACAGGTTGCTTTCGGTTCTTCCGGTATCGCAACCGGAGCTTTTGCAATTTCAAAAAACTGTCCTTCTCCCGAAGCGGCAATCCGCTGGGTTGATTATCTTTACGGCGAAGAAGGCGGACGTCTTGCTCAGATGGGTGTTGAAGGAAAAACATATAAAATGAACGATGACGGTTCATGGGATTGGATTCTTTCGGAAGGTCAGGAGCAGAACGATTTAAGAGGTAAAGAAACAATTCAGCCGGGTGCGAGTGTTCCGCAGCTTATTCCTGTTGAAACATGGAATAAAATTCAGAACATTTACGAGGCGTCTTTGGCAGATGTAAGAGGAAAGGTTACACCTTATACCGTTCCTGCACTTCCTCAGCTTTACTTTACTGCTGATGATTTGAAAGATGTTAATTCAATTTCGGCAGACCTTAACACTTATGTAAACGAAATGATTGCCAAATTTATTCTTGGTCAGGAAAGTATTGATAATATTGATGCATTTATCAGCAAATGTAAAGATATGAAAGCTGACGAGCTTGTATCAATTTATCAGAAAACATATGACAGTACACATAAATAATTTATTGGAGGAATAAAAATGAAGAATTTTAAAAGAATATTATCTCTTGCAGTGATGGCTGCACTTTTGATTTCGTCTATGACTTTTAATGTTTCGGCACAGGTGGATGAAAAAGTTTTATTTACCGATGATTTTGAAAACGGAATTGAAAACTGGAATGTACAGATTGGTTCTACCGGTGTTGTTGAAAGTGAACTTTCATTTGAAAAATACTACACTACATCTTCAACAGGCGTTGATGAACTGGCAAATAATAATTTAAGTCAGAGCCACATTGTAACAGAAACAGTGTTTAATATCTCTGAGTGGAATACAACAGATGCATCTTCATATATTGCAACACACATCCGTTATACAGATGCAGACAATAATTACAGACTTGCGTATTATCCTTCTTCCGGCAAGCTTGCAATTGCAAGTATTGTAAACGGAACTGAAACCGAGATTACTTCTACAACAATTCCGGCTCTTGTGGCAGAGAAAGATTATACATTTACTTTGGCAATGTGTGAAAAATCAATTCGTGCTGAAATTAACGGAACTGTATATCTTGCATTTTACGATTCTAATGCAACACTTGAGGGTGGGGGAATAGCCTTTTCAACAAATAATCAGTCGGCGGTTGTAAAATCTGTAAAAGCTGATAAAGAAACTAAGCTTATTCATCTGAATTTCGGTTCCGGAAGCTTGTTTGAGAATTTCACAACAAGAAAAAGCGGTGGACTTATGTATGATTCCACAGAAAATGCTCTTAAAATATACAGAGACGGAACAGCCGGTATATTCGGCATATGTGATACATATGAAGTAGCTAATAATGGATACGGAATCAGAAACAATCCTATGTGGGAAAATACAAATCTTATAGTAAGATTTAAACGCAAAGCCAGAGGTGCAGGCGGTAATTTTTATTTAAACAGCAGATATGTTTATATTTCCGAAGAAGGTGCTGAAGCAACATTAGACCAATATGGTGAAGCAAACTCTCTTGTTTATAAGGGAAGCACAGAACACAAAACTGCAACTGCATCAACAAATGAAAACTTCCTGGGTGATGCATGGCATAAAGTAGAGTTAAAAACAATGACAACTGATACAAATACAACAAAGGTTGAGCTTGCTCTTGATAATACTCTTATAAACGAAATTACAGTTACAGATAAATACAGAGCGGGCGGTGGTATACAGTTAAAAACTGATGGTTATGCAGAAGTTTATGTAAGTGATATCGTTCTTGAAAGAGTAAGTCCTGAAACCGGAGAACCTATCTATACAAGTTTCTATAACGGCTTTAATAAAGGTGATGAAGCCTGGGTTCAGAACGGTGATGCAGTTGGCGGAGAATTTACCTCCAATGAAGATGAGCTTGAAACTAATCTGAATAAATGTTATAAAACAACTGAAGAAACCAATCTTCCTCTTGCTTTAAACAGCAAGGAATGGAATAACATCGCAGTTTCATCTGAAATTATGGCTGATGAATGGGTAAATTCCGAGGAATCCTATGCAGGTATCGCAGCACGCTATGTAGATGAAAATAACTACATTATGTACAGATATTCTGATTACAATGCTGACGATGGCAGTAAAGGTTATGTTGATATTACCGAGGTTGTTAACGGAAAAGCAACAGTTACAACCAAAACAGCTGTTGAAAAATTCGGAGCTGATAAGCATACCTTAAAGCTTGAAGTTAAAAACGGTATGTACAGAGGTTATGTAGACGGTAAAATTGTTCTTGCAGTTGAAAGACCTTATACAAACACAATAGGAAGTATTGCGCTTGTAAGCAATAAGCAGGCGGCTAAATTTGATAATATTGTTGTAAACGGCGAAAGAGATTATTATTATCAGAATTTTGAGCTTCCCTTTGAAGGAACAAATATTAATACCGACCTTAAGCTTTATACCGGAAGCGGCTACAATACCGCAGTTTACGGAACAGATCCTGTAACAGGCAATGGTGTTCTTACTGCAGGTTCTGAAGAATCAACAGGTATTTACTATCAGTCCTTTAATACAAATTATACATCACTTTCCGCTAATCCCTGGTCACACATTGGATTTAATGCAAGACTTAAACCCACAACCTGGGATGGAATTGAAATTATTCCAAGAATTGCAGGCAGACACTCTTCAGGGCAGTATAAGCTTAAAATAGAAAAATCGGGTGAAGCTTATAAGGTGTATTTCCACAGAAATATAGATGATCTTGTAGTTGTAACCGGACTTTTAACTGCTGCTGATGTTGAATATCTTACACCTGCGACAGAAAGAGTAACCACCGATTTGCTTACAGATGGTGAATACGCTTTGATTTGTGCAGAAGCACAGGATAATAAAGACGGTTCTGTAACACTTCGTGCTTACATTAACGGAACATTAATAACAGAAGCTACTGATTACGGCCCTTCCGAAGCTGTTAAAACAAAGCTTGCTTCTGATAAACCAAACTGGCACGGCGGAGTGCCTATAACTGCTTCGTTGTTAGCAGGAACTGCAACGGTAAGTGTTGCATCAAGTAAAAGGGGTGTATGGTATCTCGACGAGGTATGGATTGAGGATATGAGCGCGGTAGAAACACTTGTGCCCGAAATCAGCTTTGATAAAGAAGAACTTACTGCAAATGATACCGTAACCTGCACAATAACTGCTGTTAATAACACCTTTGAAGAAGCAGAAACAGAGCTTATAGTAGCTCTTTATTCCGAAAACGGAAAACTTCTTGAATCGGTATTCTCCAAAAATCTTACTTTAAAACCCGGAGTATCCGGCTCTGAAAGTATAGCAGTAACTCTTCCTGCTGATGTTGCAGGCTTAAAGCTTCGTGCTTTTGCATGGAATAATCTGGATGGTATCCGTCCTCTTACAGACGATATAGCACTACCCAATAATTAGTACAATTGTTTTTACGATATTGCTCGAAAATATAATTAATATTTTCGGGCAATATCCGGTTATGGAGGAAATAATTATGTATAAATACAGAAAAATTCTGATTTTTACTATCATTACTGCAATGCTTGTTTCTCAGGCATTCACGGTTTTTTCTTCAAATAATTCGGTTGAAAAAACACTGTTTTCGGAAGAATTTTCCTCCGAAAATCCGGAGTGGAGCATTTTTTCCAATGCTTCACTGGTAGATAAAAACGGAAATAATTGCATAAAGCTTTCAGGCAACGAAAATATTATTGACCTCAAAGAGAAAAATTTTGAAAATGTTGCAATTTCGGCAGATGTTTCTTTTGAAGAAAAAGCTGCAAATGCATGGGCAGGACTTGTTCTGATGAAAAACCGGTCAGAAAGCTACAGACTTTGGTTTTCACCTGCAGGCTCCGGATCCACCGTTAAAATAACAAAAGATGTAAACGGGAAAGAGCTTGTTCTTGGTTCTGCAGCTATTAAGGATGCTTCAACAGATGCAAATATTAAATTTGCTGTAAGAGAGGGCAATCTGCGTGCTATGATAAACGGCGCTGTTGTTCTTTCTGTGTATGATGCTAATCCTATTTTAAGCGGAGGAGCTGCTCTTGCTTCAAAAAATGCCGTTGTTTATTTTGATGATGTAAATGTAGAAACTGAATCATCATATTTATATGAAAATTTCTCAGATGGAAATTTTGACCACAACGATACCGACGGCTTCTCGCCCGATTTTATTCAAAGCGACAGCGATGCAGCGTGGATAATTGAAAAGGATTCCCAAGGAAACGCAAATGCAGTAACTATCGGAAATTCGGATATATCAAGAGTTATATATCCTTACGATAAAATTTCCGATAACAATGCTTTTATCCTTACAGTTAAGCAAAGTAACTGGAGTGCGGCAAAGGAACAGTCGGGACTTAGAATATATTCAAAATATCAGGCAGGAAATGCTGCATATGCCCTTGATTTTTACGGCAATAAGCTTGAAATTGTAAAGCTTATTCCATCAGGGGATAAAACTCTTGGAATTTCAGGGGATATTAATGTTAAGCCTGCAAAATTTCACGAGGTTGCTTTTGAAACCCTTAAAAATTCAGACGGTACAGTTACATTAAACGGATATATTTCCGGAAAGCTTGCTTTGACTGTAACTGATTCCGATAAAC
The DNA here is from genome assembly GCA_017414505.1 of Clostridia bacterium. Classification (GTDB taxonomy): domain Bacteria; phylum Bacillota; class Clostridia; order UMGS1840; family HGM11507; genus RGIG1932. The sequence continues at coordinate 22,205 of JAFQLQ010000004.1, read as the reverse complement.
CTTATATTGACGGTTATTACGGTTTTGAAGCTAAAAACGGTGCAAGACCGCTTGTAAACGATATTAATCTTATTGCAATTTCACCTGAGCGTACTTTGAGTGTAATGTATGCCGAAAGCCGGCTTAACAAGCCTGTTGAGGTAACGGTTAACGGTGAAGATGTTGCTCTTCCGTCTGCTCCTGTAATGTATGAAAACGAATTTGTTGTAAACGCAGGAGTTATACTGGAAAAAATAGGCATAACACCTGTTTTTGAAGAAAACAAGGTAACATATTCAAAATCGGGAATTACGGTTACCGCAGAAAACGGCACTAAAAATGCAACCTTGAACGGCGATGCAATTTTGCTTTCCAACGAAGTGAATATCAGCGGTACGGATTTTACTGCTTCGGCTGCAGATTTGGTTGAACCCTTTGGCGGAACCGTAAGCTTTAATGAGGAAGAAAGAATTCTTGAAATTACATATAAAGAAGATACCGTTTCAGGGGACAGAATTTACACTAAGGACGGAACCGTTTTTGCACTTGGCGATAACGGTAAAAGCTTCAGATATTTAAGACTTGACGGCGCAGAGGGCGGCTACAGGGGCACTGAAGCTACTCCTGTGTGGAAAATCTGGTATATGAATGATGAGCTTCTTGAAAAGAATAAAACTCTTGATTTATACGATCCTGCAAGAAACGGAGTTAAGATAAAACAAACCTGGCATATCGGCGAAGATTTCATAACAAGTGCCGATGCAACCTTAAAAGCTTCTGATTTCAACAAGGAAACAGGGGAGATTACATTAAATTATGAACACGAAAAAGCAAATGTTGTTGTTCATATCAACCTTTCCAAAAAGTCGGCAACCTTTGAGGCTGAGGTTACAAACAAAAGTGATAATCCTATGCAGAGAATTGCTGTTCCCTGTGACTGGACAATGTACTATTCAAAGGATAATACAATTATAGTTCCCATTGACGGCACTGTAATTGAATATAAAAACGTTACTTCTCTTAACTGGTCAACAACAACTCCCTTTGACGGATTTGTACTTAACGGAGACGATGTGATGTCCACAATGTATATTCAGGACGGCGTTGAAAGTGATAAACCGCTGATGCTTGCAATTACACATCTTAACGGTCCGAATACAAATCAGCAATGGCTGAATACAAGAAACGAAACTCTTGTTTACCGTTATAAAAACGAAACTGTCCGCAGTGCAACTGTTAAAGTGGCTTCTCACGATAATTTGCGTCAGTGGGCGGATGATTATGTAAACGATTGCTTCCCGAATATGCGTACTCTTGAAGAAAAAATTCCGGAAGATTTAAAAGAAATGTATCCTAAATTATATTGGCTGGGTACGGAATATGCTTCTTATCCCGAATATACCAAGCTTGTTAATAATCTTCCGGGCCACGCAAATATTCATATGGGAACAGCTTATCACGCAATAGAGGGGACAAATCTTACCTATGATGCATTCCCCAATTATTTCCCTCCCGATGAAAAATACGGAACTATTGAGGATTTGAAAAACTATATTGCAAATGCTAACAGTCTGGGGCATATCTACACTCCGAGAACAAGCTTCCATTACTATGCAAAAGGTTCGGATTTAAGCCGGAAATTCGGATATGATGAGCCGGGTATGGCAATTCAAAATGTTGACGGCAAGCCCGATGCAGTTGCATGGGGTTGTGAGGGGTGGCTATATTCGCCAAGCTCCTCAGATGCAAATGAATTCTTAGACTATTCTTACGATAAATGGGTTAATGAACTTGGTTCAAGGGCGTTGTTTACCAATGTTGTTACTATTATGAATACTCATTTATATGATTTCCATAAGGAAGCAGAGCATCCCGATTTGCTGCACGATGAGCTTATAGAAATGAATTACAGATACGGTTCAAAAATTCCGCTTTATTCCGAGGGTGCAAGTATTTACCGTTTGCCATCGCAGGCAGGATTCAATTTTGATGCGGACTGGGATCCTGATGATGTAACCTACGAGCATTTAGTTAACGGACAAACCGGCGAATTTGTTGGAATAAGACACGATATTTTCCCGCTTGTTGCAAGCGAATATGCTAAATTTTTTCCTCACAATCTGGCTGTTGATGTTCAGTCCAGCACAAGAGCAGTTACCCATTCTCTGATGTATAACGTTAACTTAAAGTCGGTTATCGGTGCTTCTGCAGGAATGAGTAATTCCAAATGGAGATGGCTGAGAGGTGTTGCGGCACTTTCCGAATACGTTCAGCCGTATCTTTTCGGTGCAAGACTTGAAAATCCGGAAGAAACAGTTGCAGATAACGTTAAAAAAGTTGTGTACGACGGAAATACCGTTACAGGTAATTTCAGCAGCGAGGGCTACAAAATGGCAAACGATACAGTAGCTCCCAACGGCTTTGATTTTAAATCTGCCGACGGCAAGGTGAATGCAGGTGTATATACCGAGTATAACGGTCATAAATTTGACGGTGAAGTGCTTTTAATAACTGAAGATACAGGGGTTTCTTCCAAAATTTTTGCTCCCGTTGCAAACGAAGAGTTTGAAATGGTTGCATTAAATCCCGGATTTAATGCTCCGGTTGTCACCGCTCACTATCCCGACGGTACAACCAAAAATCTTGATTGTACCATAAGTAAAAACGGAATAGTATTCCGGTATCCTTATTTTACAATTGATAATCCCGATGCGGGAATACTGACCGGTGTAAACGGAGGAAAGCAGGAAATTAAAAGCTACATAAATATTCCCTATGTTGAAATTACAGAGGGAACAGAGCAGAACACAAGCGGTATTGTTCCCGTTATGATTTCTGCAAAACTTGATGTAAGTAACTATTCAAAAATGGCACTTTTGCCTAAAACTATTGGCGGAAACGTGCGTATTGAAAATTACACAGGCGAAACAATAAGCGGAATAATAAATGTAAGCGGAAACTTCTTTGGTAAAGCCATAAACGAAACATATGAAGTCAGCACCGATGAAATAGTTTATAACATACCGCTTTCCTACAATATTGATGCGTCTAGCATTGATAACGGTGCAAGCTTAACTGTTACTCAAACCGGTCTTAATGCAATGAAAATTCCCGATACGCTTACAATTTCACCCCTTGTATATCCCGATCTTGCTGACCTTGGCGAAATTTCAAAGAAATACGACATTGCTGTGGACTGGGATATGTCTGATCCGTCGGTTCTCACTGCAAACGGAATTGAATTTAAAGCGGTTGGTGCTGCCAATCCCAGCGGAATAGGCTATGAATTTAAGCCGGGACAGTACTTAAGCTTCGGTGGGGAAAAGCTTAAATACAAGGATAAAATTTATATTGAAATGCTGGTTAAGTTTAATGATTTACAGGATTATGTTGCGGATGAATATATCTTCTTTAAGGTTTATAATTATTCTGCAAATGCAAAATTGAGAAGGTCTATTGAGCTTAGAAAATCCAATTTTATGGATGCCTTCAGATTCCTTATAACCAACGAAGAAACATGGATTGATACAACTGTTCTCGAGGTTGAGCCAAAGCTTAATCACGTTCATCATATCATCTGCGAATACGACGGTGAGTATTCAAGACTTACAATAGACGGAGTAACTTCAGAGAATAAATTTAAGCTTAACGGACTTGTTCCTTATGAAGGACCGTTCCGCCTGGGCGAAACGATGAATGCAGAGGTTTCTTACATCAGAATAGGAGGTAAGTAAAAATGAATAAAACTTTCAGAACGGCAGGAATATTACTGTTCTTAATTATGCTTGTTGCTTTTTCGGCTTATGCTTCTGATTGTGATGTTGAATTTAAAGGAAGTGTAGTAAATGTGTTTGGCTCGGCTGAGCCAAACACATCTGTGGGCTTTCTGATGTATAAAACCGGTGGAGAAAAGCTGGCGGATACTTCTTATGTTTTTCAGGCGAAAGCCGATGAAAACGGCGATTTCGGCTTTGAATTCTACATGAAGGATTTTAACAAAAAAGGCGAAGCGGAAGATGTATGGTCGGGTAATTATACCTGTGTGGTAAGTAACGGAGAGAATCACCGTTCTTACACAATGGATTACCTTTCTTATATTGAAAGAAATAAACTGATAAAGGCTGTAAATACATCTTCTGATAACGATATTTTTAAAGGCAGCAACAATCAGAATATCAAAAGACTTGAGGTAATGGGGGCTGAAACCGATGCATTTTCAAACGCTTCCAATGAAATCAAGGAAAAGGTTGCAAAGCTTCTTAAAGACGGTAAACCTTATACCGAATATGACGAAGAAAGCTTGCTTAAAGCGTTTTTTGATGCCTATGTTGTAACCACATTAAACGAATGCAAAACCGGCACAGAGGTTGCCGGATTTATAAAAAACAATACCGGTAACGGAATAGTTATCAGGGAAGAAACTTTAAATAACAGTGCTTTACTGGGTTATACAGGAGAATACATATTTAAAAAGCTTCCTTACAGTTCTGTAGATGATATTAATAAAGATATTAATAAAGCAGGAATACTCTATAAAATAGTAAATTCTGATAAGAAAACAATGATAACGCATATTACCGCAAATGCTTCTGAAATAGGTGTTAGCGGAACAGCGTACTTCAATAAGTATATATCTTCCGAGGCTGTATCAATTGCAGTAAACGAAAATATTATCCTTTCACTTGTTAAAAATCCGGCGGTTGATATAGAGCAGTTTGCCGAGTTGTTTAAAACAATGGCAGAAGCATATCAGCCGGTATTTATTCCCGGAAACACCGGTTCCTCCGGCGGTGGAGGCGGTGGTGGTGCAGGAAGTGCAGGCGGAAGAAACTTTTTTTCTGAAACTGCTGTAACACCAACTGTTGCTAATACAATGTTTAAGGATGTTAACGAAAATATGTGGTCGTACATATATATTAAGGATTTGGCTGAAAAGGGCATAATCAACGGATTTTCCGACGGAAACTTTTGCCCCGATAACAGTGTTACAAGAGAGCAGTTTTTAAAAATGCTTCTTTTGGCTCTTAATATACCCGCTCAACCGGGAGAATGTTCTTTCTCTGATGTATCCGGTTCAGAATGGTATTACGGATATGTTTGCTCAGCAGTGAAAAATAACATTGTTTCCGGAATTTCATCAGATAAATTCGGAACAGGCGAAAACATTACAAGGCAGGATGCTTCTTCAATTATTTACAGAGCACTTAATAATATGGGAATTACTTTAAACACCGATAATTCCGAGGATAAATTTGCCGATGACGGTGAAATTTCAAATTACGCTTATTCTGCGGTTTATGAAATGAAAAGAGCCGGAATTATCAGCGGTCACGATAACGGATGCTTTGAACCGAACGGAACTCTTACAAGAGCTCAGGCAGCTAAAATGATTTACGGAATTATTAACAGGGGGTGAGTCGTTTGAAAAATAAAATTTTATCTATGATAATTATAAGTGTTATGCTTATAACAATTTTTGTGCCTGCATTGGCGGATGTTATTACATATGAACCGATAGTAGCCGATGATTTTAGTGAAAACAAGGACGGCTCATATACTGTTACCGAGGGAAGCGTTTCCTGGTCGGAAAAGGAAAAAGCTCTTTCCCTTTCGCCCTCCACAACTGTTTCTTATTCGCCAAAAGCAGGGGAATCCGGTTGGAGCGGTTCTTATAGCACAACAATTAAAATGAAGCTTAAAAACTGGGAAGAAACTGCGGCAAGCAATATGTTTATTCTTACAACAAAATCAAATGCTTCGGATGAAAAGTATATTTTCAATTACAAATCCAATGGATTCAGAATTGATAAAATGTATAAACCGATACAGTATGTTATGCTTACACCATCTTTTTCAGGTGCAGTAAAATATGTTTCTGACGATTGGAATACAGTTAAAATTGAAAATATTTTAAACGACGACAATTCAATGACTGTTCGTTTGTATTTTAATGACGATTTGATTTATGATGTTGCTGACAGTTCAAATATTTCTGTAAACGGTGGAATTACCATTAAATCAAACTTGAATTCTGAAATGCTTATAAAAAGTGTTGAAGTTACCGAAATTATTCATAAAAAAACAGTACGTGAGCCTGATGCGCCTGCATATGATACCATTGGTGACAGATATGAGGATGAATGTCTGCTTGTAAGACAGCTTGGCATAATGCAGGATGATGAAAACAATATGTTCAATTCGGGAAATTTTATGACACGTAAGGATTTTGCCCGTACCATTGTAAATTACTCAGATTTACAAAGCTCGGCGCCTTTAGAAGAGGAAGATTCAATATATTCCGATGTAGTAAAATCTGATCCTTATTATAATGCAATTTATACCGTTACTGCAATGGGATATATGAAAGGTACCGGAAACAATACCTTTTCTCCCGATGACACGGTATCTTTAGAGCAGGCGGCAAAGGTATTTGTTACCTTGCTCGGTTATTCACATCTTGGCGAAGTTAAAGGCGGTTATCCCAACGGATATATGTTGGCCGCAAATCAGCTGGGACTGCTGGAATCAATAGATAAAGATAAGAATTTTACAAGAGGTGTATGTGCTCAGCTTATAACAAATTCTCTTGAGGTTCCCATTTGCGAAAGATACGAATATATTGACGGAACCTTTACAGTTAAGGAAACGGGCAACACTATGCTTACCTTAAAGGATATTATAAACGGTGAGGGAATTTTATCCGATAACGGAATTACAGGACTTGTAAACGACAGCGATTCTTTGCAGGGCAGAGTTATTATAGCAGATAAGAAAATGCAGACAGGTGAAACCTCTGCGGCAAAATATATAGGCTATAATGTTAAATATTACGCAATAGCAGGAGAAAACGAGCCTGCGGTTCTTATATATGTTAAACCGAAGGATAACAATGTTATAACCATAGCAGGCGAAGATGTTCTGCCTCAAACCACAAAAACAAGCCTTGTCTATGCCGATGAAAATGACAGGGAAAGAAAAAAGAACATATCTCCCATAGCGGATATGATATATAACGGTAAGGCTTATCCGCAGTTTGATGCTACAACACTTATTCCGGACGGAGAGGTAACTCTTATTGACAATAATAACGACAATACCGCAGAGGTAATTATAGTAAATAATTATGAAAGTATGGTTGTTGAATATGTTTCAGAATATGCCGGAAGTGTTTCGGGAACATATAAAAATTCCGGAATAAAAAGTCTTAGTCTTAAACAGGAAAGCGATAAGCTTATAGAAATCTATAAAGACGGGGCTGTAAGTGATTTCGGTAAAATAAAACAGAACGATGTTCTGGATGTGGTAAAAAGTAAATGCGGTAAATACATAAAGGTTATAATTTCTTCCGAAAAGGTTACCGGAGTTATTGAAAACTACGATAAAAGCGAAGAAATTTATACAATAGACAGCAGTGTTTATGAGCTTTCAAAGCATTTTATTACTGCAAAAAAAAATTATGATGCTGTTGAGCCATCTGTTGGAGAAAGCTATGTATTTTTAATAAACAGCAGAGGGCAGATTGCCGGTACCGGCACCACTTCCGGTAAATTAATCGGCTATTTAAGAGCTGTGAACAGAGCAGGAACACTGGACACCGTAAGTAAGCTGAATATTTTTACACAGTCCGGCGAATGGGAAGTTTTCAACCTTGCCGATAAGGTTGAAGTAGACGGCACGGTGTATAATTCCGAAGCTGTTAATTTAACTTTGTTAAATCCCATATTTTATGAGTTTAACAAGGATGGAAACATCAATAACATAACAACTGTAACTCCACGCGGAAATACTGACGACGGACTTCATCTTGATTTTACGGGAGAGCTTATGTATAAATCAAATCCCGAAAGCTTTCAGCTTGAATATTTTCCTGATGATGCAATAATTTTTGGTGTTCCCAAGCTGGAGGAAAATAAATTTGATGATTCATTTTACAGCGTTAATCCACAGTTTGCAAACGATAATACATATAATATTGAGTTGTACAATGTAGGAGATAATGCGGCACCCGAAATTATTCTGTGGAGAATGGAGGGGGCAGACCTTAACGTTAATCCTGCAGGAAATATTATGGTTGTGGACAAGGTTCTTCAGAAACTGAGAGACGGTACAAGTGAAACCGCAATTTGCGGATGGTATAACGGAACCTATCAGGAGCTGTTTTTGGATGCTTCGGTAGTGCTCCCTCAGTTCAAAGCCGGAGAGCTTATTCAGATAAGATGCGACAAAAATGGAAATATTACCAAAATAAGCGACAAACTGCTTTCTTCTGACGACAGAAATAACGGCGCTGATAAGAGCTACGATAAAAATGCGGGAACGTATGTAACCTGTACTGATTACAATGCTTCCAACCGTATAGTTTATGGTGCTGTAAGCTATATAGATTCCATTAACAAGAGGATTGCTCTTACTGTAGGAACAGAAACCAAATGGATGCCTCTTAGTCCCAATGGAATAAGATACTACGAGGTAAGGGAAAATTATTCGGGCAATTCATCTGTTTCCGTAGCGAATTTTGATAATATTGAATACGGTTCAAAGGTTCTTGTAAAATTGAGATACAGCTATCCTTACGAGGCGGTTATTTATCAGGATAACAATTAAAAAAGATTACCTGACGGGGTGAAATTATGAAGATTATTAATGCTTGTGTCGGATGCGAAAAAGAAAGCCTTTTGAGTGCTTTCGGATTTAAGGGCAGTGCTCTTACCTGCTTGTGGCAGGTGTCTGTTAAGCTTGAAACAAAAGAAAATTCCGCAACGGGAACAGGTGTTCAGAGTGCTTTGTGGTCTGATGCAAAGGTATTTGCCAAATACGGCGAAGAGGAAAGCAACAAGCTTATGCTTGAGCTTACCCGATATGCCGTAAATTTGCTAAAGGGTACGGAATTTGAAACTCCTTTTGAGCTTTTTGATATGCTTTATCCCAGAGTTTTAAAATATGCCGAAGCCATAATCAAAATTGAAAAATTAAGAAAAACCTTTGTTCTTAATTCTCTTGTGGCTGTAGATTTTGCAGCGTGGCAGTTGTGGTTTAAGGAAAATAACAAAGGAAGCTTTGATGATATATGTGTTTTTGACAGCAAGCATCAAAGCGCCCTTGCAAATGTTCCGCTTATAACCTATGGAACAGAGCTTGGCGAGATAGAAAAAATGGCTCTTTCGGGAACTCCGCTTTTTAAGATAAAAATCGGTTCCGATCCGGATAAGGACGGAAATCCCGAAGCTATGCTGAAATGGGATAAGCAGAGAATAAAGGATATTCATTGTGTACTTAAGGATATTAAAACAGATTATACCGAAAACGGAAAAATTCTTTATTACCTTGATGCAAATGGAAGATATGATACAAAGGAAAGGCTTGTTGATTTTCTTGATTTTTGTGATGCTGAAGGTATTCTGGAAAACATAATTTTGCTTGAAGAACCCTTTGACGAGGGAAATCTTATTGATGTTAATGATATTTCCGTATGCTTTGCCGCTGATGAAAGTATTCATGGCGAAGAGGATGTAAAAAAACGCTTTGAGCTTGGTTTTAAGGCTATTACTTTAAAGCCTGTTGCAAAAACGCTAACCCTTACAATCCGTATGTATAATATTGCCAAAAAATATAATATGAAATGTTTCTGTGCGGATTTAACCGTCAATCCCATTATGGTATCGTGGAATCAGTGTGTTTCAGCCAGACTTGATACTTTGGATAATATGAAAATCGGAATTGTGGAATCCAACGGAAAGCAAAATTATAAAAATTGGGATAAAATGCTTTCTGTTCATCCTTGCTGCGGTGCAGAATTTACAAAAAGCGATAACGGAATTTATATTTTAAATGAAGAATTTTACGAAAAAGATGCAGGAGTGTTTACAGCCTCCGAATACTATAAAAAACTTTCAGAAAAAGGGGAGGTAACAGTCTTATGAGTAAAATGCGTTTTGCCATTTTAGGATGCGGAATGATTGCATCCTATCATGCGGATGCAATTAATGATATTGAAAACGCAATTCTGGTGGGTGCTTTTGATTTAAACAAAGAATCACTTGAGAAATTTTGCAATAAATATTCTGTAAAAGCCTTTTCAAGCCTCAACGAAATGCTTGAATCGGAGAATGTGGATACTGTTTGTATATGCCTGCCAAGCGGTTTGCATTGTGAAAATGCTGTGTTGTGTGCAGAGCATAAAAAACATATTGTAATAGAAAAACCCATTGCTTTAGATAACGAACAATGCGACAGAATTATAAAATCCGCCGATGAAAACGGTGTTATGGCAACTGTAATATCCCAACTCAGGTATTCCGGTTCTGTAAATGCTGTAAAAGAAGCAGTTGATGACGGTAAGTTCGGAAAAATTGTGCTTTGCGATATAAGTATGAAGTATTACCGAAGCGCTGAATATTATAGTTCAAGTAACTGGAAGGGTACATTTAAAATGGATGGCGGCGGTGCTCTTATGAACCAGGGCATACACGGAATAGACCTTTTGCAGCATATAATGGGGCCTGTAGTATCGGTTCAGGCATATGCGAAAACTCTTTTACACAATATCGAGGCGGAGGACACTCTTGTTGCTGCTTTGGAATATAAAAACGGTGCTGTGGGCACTGTTCAGGCAACAACTTCTGTTTATCCCGGTTTTCAGCGGAAAATTTCTGTTTGCGGAACAGAGGGAAGTGTTGTTTTATCAGAAAATATTATTGAAAAAAGTGAATTTAAAAATAAAAATCCTTTTGAAAATATTGATTTTGGAACTACGGATATGAAAACCGGAAGTCGTCCCGATGCTATGAGATATGAGCTTCATCGTGACCAGATAGCTGATTTTATAAAATGTGTAAATAACAATACTGTTCCCGCACTTTCTGCCAGAGAGGGAAAAAAAGCAGTAGAGATAATATGTGCAATTTACGAATCGGCAAGAACAGGTAAAAAAATATTTATATAAAAGGGAGTGACAGCTTTGAAAATGAAGGATAAAAACAGTTCATTAACTGACTGGAAAAAGAATATAAAGAAAAATTACGAGCTATATTTGCTTAGTATTCCTACAATTATTCTTGTGCTTATTTTTGCGTATTTCCCGATGTATGGAATTCAGCTTGCATTCAAGGATTTTGTGGCTATTGACGGTATTACGGGAAGTCCGTGGGTAGGTTTCGAGCATTTTGAAAGACTTTTTCGCGGATATAATTTTGTAAGAATTATAAAAAATACTCTTACTCTAAGTATATATACACTTGCAGTAGGATTTCCTCTGCCGCTCATATTTGCAATTATGTTAAATGAAGTGAAATTGCATCGCTTCAAAAAAACTTTACAGATGGTAAGCTACGCACCTAACTTTATTTCTACCGTTGTTCTTGTAAGTATGATTACAATATTTTTCAATCCCAATAACGGTATAATAAACAAGCTTATTGTAATGTGCGGTGGCGAAGAAATTTCCTTTATGACAGAGCCGAAACTGTTCAAGCACCTGTATGTATGGTCGGGTGTATGGCAAACCTTAGGCTGGAACGCTATTATATATATGTCTGCATTATCGGGTGTTGATCCACAGCTTTATGAAGCGGCTGTAATGGATGGGGCAAACAAGCTTCAGAAAATATGGGTGGTAGATATCCCATGCATTCTTCCTACAGCGGTTATACTGCTTATTTTAAACTGTGGAAGTATCATGAATGTAGGCTTTGATAAAGCATTTTTAATGCAGAACGACTTGAACAGAGAAGCATCGGATATTATTTCAACATATGTTTACCGTGTTGGTATTCAGGGTGCAGAATATTCGTTTTCTACTGCGGTAAGCTTGTTTAACTCTGTTATCAACTTTATTCTTCTGATAACTGTAAATACGGTGGCAAAAAAGGTTACCGATAACGGCTTGTGGTAAAGGAGGTATTATAATGAAAAGATTTTTCAAACAGTCTAAAGCAGATATTGCATTTGATATTGTAAATTACAGTATTTTGGCGGTATTGCTTGTTATATTTGTAATACCTTTGTGGTTTGTACTTATTGCCTCTATAAGTTCTCCTGAAGCACTTTATCAGGGAAAGGTTCTGCTTTTGCCAAAGGGGATAACCTTTTCCGGATACGCAAGAATACTTCAGCAGGAAGAAATATGGCTTGGATACAGAAATTCCGTTTTTTACACAATTGCGGGTACATTGATAAGCCTTTTCTTTACATTTTCTGCCGCATATCCTCTTTCAAGAAAGGACTTCAAAGCACGAAATATTATTATGGGATTTTACCTTGTAACTATGTTTTTTAACGGAGGAATTATTGCCACATATCTTCTGGTAAAATCACTTGGAATGCTTGATACTGTGTGGGCATTGTTTTTGCCGACTGCCGTTTCTGTTTACAACATTATAGTTACAAGAACATTCTTTCAGAACTCCATACCTCACGACCTTTTTGAAGCAGCATCGTTGGACGGAGCAACAAATATGACCTATATTACAAAAGTTGTTCTTCCACTTTCAAAACCAATTATTGCAGTTATGGCGTTGTTTTACGGTGTAGGAAAATGGAATGAATTTTTCAATGCACTTTTATATATTCAGGACAGAGCAAAAATGCCACTGCAGATTTTCTTAAGAGAATTTTTGCTTCAGAGCCAGATGAGTGCTGATATGGTTGGTGTTGATGCACGATGGGCGGCAGAACAGCAGCAAACTGCCGAAGTTATAAAATACGGTATTATAGTTGTTGCATCACTGCCTGTACTTATTATGTATCCCTTTGTACAGAAGCATTTTGTTAAAGGTATTATGATAGGTTCGGTTAAAGGGTAGGTGTAAAGGATGAAAACAATACTTTTTACAGGAGACTCCCTTACTGATGCGGTTAGAAACAGAGAAAATGACCATTTTCTCGGACAAGGTTATGTAACGATGACAGCAGGGGAAATTGGTGTAAATTATCCCGGAAAATTCAGATTTCTGAACAGAGGAATTGGTGGCGACAGAACTGTTGATTTGCTTGCCAGATGGAAAAAGGACTGTATTAATTTAAAGCCCGATTATTTAACTCTTCTTATTGGTGTAAATGACGTTTCTCATGAGCTTGCATATCAGAATGGGGTATCTGCTGAACTTTTTGAAAAGCTTTACAGAGAGCTTCTTGATATGGCAATAAAAGAAAATCCCGACATCAAAATAATTATTATGACTCCGTTTATTATGCACGGTGAACTTACAGACTGCTATTTTGAGCCTTTTTACAAGGAGCTTTTAAACCGTGAGAAAATAATAATTTCCATAGCAGAAAAATACGGCTTTCCCTATATAAATTTAAGAGAACTTACAGCAGAAAAGTGTCTGCCTTACGCACCTGATTCCTACTGGTCCAGAGATGGGATGCATCCTGATGTATCGGGGCATATGATTATAGCAAAACGTCTGACAGAAGAATTAATAAAACTGATTGAGGAGTGATATTATGGCAAATAAAGTTAAAATAGGTGTTACATCTCTTCCCAATCCTGTAATGCCGGGACATATTAAGGTTGGCGAATACGATAAATATGAAAAGGAAATAAAGGCGCACATAAAATCCTATATTGATATGCTTCTGCCTGATTCTCCCGATTTGATAATTCTGCCCGAATGCTGTAATCGTTTTACACCTGTTTGTTATGAAACGAGAGATGTTTTTTATAAAGATGTAAAAAAATATTACCGTTATGCGGAAAACCGTTTTGTTGAATATATGAAAGACGTTGCAGTAAACAACAATACAAACATTGCGTACAGTGCGGTAAGGTTTGTTCCCGAAACCGAAAGGTATTTAAACTCTACGGTATATATTACAAGAAATGGCAGCATTGCGGGAATTTACGATAAAAATCATCTTGTTATTGAAGAAAATACAGAATGTAATATTGATTACGGGAGCAAAGCGGAATTGATAAAGCTTGATTTCGGAAAGGTAGCAACCGCTATATGCTTTGATTTGAATTTTGACGAGCTGATGTATAAATACAAAAGCGAGAAGCCGGATTTAACCGTTTTTGCATCTGCTTATCACGGCGGATTAAGACAGGAACAGTTTGCTTATATGTGCCGTTCCTACTTTGCTTCGTCGGTGCTCGGGCTGGAAAGCAGAATTATAAATCCATATGGCAAAACGGTTGCAGCTACAACTAATTATACACCTTGTGTAACCGCAGAAATCAATCTTGATTATGAGCTTTGTCATATAGATTATAATTTTGAAAAAATTAAACAAGCAAAAGCAAAATACAAAGACGCTTTAACAGTTTATGATCCCGGCTATGCAGGTTCGGTTATGCTTACCTGCGAAAGCGAGGATATAAGCGTTGAGGAAATTATAAAAGAGTTTGATATTGAAAAGCTGGATGATTATTTTAAAAGAGCGCTTGCTCACAGAAATTCACATTTGCCGGAGGTACAGTTATGAGAATTGGAGTTATAACCGATGAAGTTTCTCAGGATTTTAAAGAAGCAATGGATTTTGCAAAAGCATATCGGCTTTCCTGTGTTGAACTTCGTTCTGCCTGGGAAAAAGGGTCCTTTGAATACGAAAAAGAGGATATCCTTAAAATAAAGGCAATTTCAGATGAATACGGAATTCCTGTTACAGCTATATCTTCGCCTATGTTTAAATGTAATTATACTAAAGAGAATATTGAAAATCATATAAAAGCCTTTGAAAAACTGGTGGAATTTGCAAAAATTCTGGGTGCAACAACCATAAGATGTTTTAATTTCTTTTCAGATAGCTCTGTGACTGATGAAATGGTAAAAGAAGCGTATATAAAGCCTTGTGAGATTGCAAAAAACGCAGGCATTACCATTGTTATAGAATCCGAACCTACAACAAATGCAAGAAATTGCGAGGAGATAGCAAGGATTGTAAAATGTGTAGATAACCCCAATTTCAAGGCACTTTACGATCCCGGAAATAACATATATGCAACAGATGAAATTCCTTATCCCGACGGATATGAAAAAATTAAAGATATAATTCATCATATACACATCAAGGATGCGGTTCTTGATGAAAATAAAAAACCTGTTGGTGTTGCAGTAGGAAAAGGTATGGTTGATTACAGGGGATTATTTAAAAAGCTGAAAGAAATTTCATATAATGGTGACGTTATGCTTGAAACCCATTACAGACCATCAGGAAAGCTTGATGAAATAACTCTTAAAAATCCTAAAGGAAGTTCAATTTCAGCAGGCGGGTATTTACCCAGCTGCGAATGTATGGAAAATTTGCTTGAAATTATAAATGAAAAAATTGATTGATATCAGGAGGATAATAATATGAAAAAGGCAAACATTGCTGTTATAGGTTGCGGAAAACTGGCACAGAATCAGCATATTTCCAATTTAATGATAGCAAAAAATGCAAATCTTGCATGTTTTTGCGATGTGAGTAAGGAAACACTGGACGAACTGCATGTAAGATTTCCTGAAGTGCCGATAGAAACAGATTATAAAAAGGTTCTTGCAAATCCTGAAATAGATGGTGTTGTTATTGCAACCCGTGAAGAATATCATGTTCCCATCAGCATTGAGGCTATGGAAGCAGGCAAACATGTTTACGTGGAAAAGCCCCTTGCCGAAACCCCCGAAGAATGTGAAAAAGTTCTTATTGCAGAGCAAAAAACAGGAAAAAAAGCTTTGGTCGGAATGAACAGAAGAATGGCGCCTGCTTACCGTGATGCAAAGAAAATCTTAGACAGAAACGGTGGAATGAAAAGTGCGTTTTACCGTATTGCAGATGCTTTTGAAATCGACTGGGGAGAATACTACGGTCTTGGAAAACGTTTGACGCTTGAATGTTGCCATATAATTGATATTTTGCGTTATTTTGCAGGAAGCGAGGTAGCAAGTGTATTTTGTGCAGCATCCAGACAGGATGAAGAAAGCATACTATTAACATTTAAAAACGGAGCAACTGCAATGATTCTTAGTTCAGGCTATGCCCCCTGGGAAACTCCCAAAGAGCATTTTGAGGCAATGGCTGAGATTGGCTTGGTTACTGTTGACGAATTCT
The DNA here is from genome assembly GCA_017414505.1 of Clostridia bacterium. GTDB lineage: Bacteria > Bacillota > Clostridia > UMGS1840 > HGM11507 > RGIG1932. Next base: position 6,194 of record JAFQLQ010000004.1, on the reverse strand, counting down.
GTGAACTGCATACATATGGAATGCCGGGCGAAGAAAGTTGCCGTTATTACGAAGGACACAGCCATGTTGAACGGGAGCAGTCACATAAAAAATGGATTAAAAATGATGGTCTTAAGGGCTGTGTAGCACTAAGAGCCTATCTTGCAGATGAGCAGAGAAGAATTGAGGCTCTTGACCACAACAGTAAAGAATATGAGAAAGAACGCCATATTCTAGACTACAGATATCCTCATATAAATTACAGTGTGGATAAAGGCTGGCTTGGTGCAATGGAACATTTTGCCGATGTAATTTTAAATGATGTTCCGGTTGAGGCGGCAAGAGCTTCGGACGGACTTAATGTTACACAGATTATAAATGCAATTGTTGAAAGCAGAGATACAGGTAAAATTATAAAACTTGATTTATAATACTGATTCTGGAGGAAATAAGCTTATGAAACAGAGTATTAACGATGTTTTTAAAAGTTTACAATGCGGAGAAATCAAATCTGTTCCTTTTGTTGTGCTTGAAGACGGAGAAAAAGTATATCCGGAATATAAGTTCTCAATAAACGAAAAAACAGAATCAGCTTCTCTTAAGAGTGAATATAAAAATATTTTCAGTGATAGCCTGTATTTTGATTGTAACGATACGGGAATTACCGTTAAACGAATGTTTGAGAATATCTCTGAAAACCCCCTGTGCATTACAGAACTTGGATTTGAATTGAACGGAATTTATTTTGATGAAAATACTTCCGATGATTATTTTTATCATAACGAAAATCCCAGGATTTACAGTGTAATGACATTCCCGGTAGACTGTGTGCGCTCAGAAGAGAATGTGGAAGAATCTGAATATGATGTTCAGGCGGGAAACCGCTGGGCAGATCCGGGTGTTGTTTCTGAGCGTATAGGTGCAGGGCCGTATCAGGCATTTCCTGCGATTCTTATAAGTAATTATAATGTTAAAAGAGGTCTTGTTCATGGCTCGTTAAGACAAAATCCTTTTTTCCATAATTATCTTATAACTCACATTGATAATTGTGTAAAAGCTGAAATTTTATCTTCAGTGAAAGCCATAAAAAATCTGAAACTGGAATCCGGAAGAGTTGTGAAGGATGAATGGTATATAGGAAAAACTGACCATGCTGATGATATTGAAAAAATATTTTCTGAATATACCGCTGTACTTCGTAAGAAAATACCTTCGGGCTACGGCAGAAGTGATGTAAATCGTACTGAGCTTGTATGGGGCACATGGAACGACGGAATTTTCCGTGATGTATCGGAAGATTTGGTAGTGGAGGAAATGCAGTTTTTAAAAGAGCATTTTCCGACTGTTAAGTGGATTCAGCTTGATGACGGATATACAGTTTACAACAAAATGGCCCATTCTCTTGGTGCGTATTATGAAGGAATTGACGGAATTGATTATGAAAAATTCCCGGGAGGGCTAAGACAGCTTTGTGATAAAATCACGGATATGGGCTTTCGTCCCGCTTTATGGATAGGCGGTTTTTGTCCCAAAGAAACACTTATATACAAAGAGCACCCAGAATGGTTTGTTGATTATAATTATCGTATAAGCACAACTGCACCGCTTGATGTAAGTATTCCTGAAGTTCGTGAATATATGAAAAAAACTCTGGATTTCTATTTTAATCAGTGTGGGTTTGAGGGGATTAAGCACGATTTCTGGAGTTATGCGTTTGAGGATAGCCACAATCTTCTGAAAAACAACGATTGTTCCGGATATGAATACAGAAAATGGTGGTTGTCAGAAATCCGAGCTCATCTTCCCGGTGACGGATATCTGGAAACGGCTTGTGATATCGGCATGGGAAATCCGTTTATGGGTGAATATGTAAATAACTACCGTTATGGTATGGATATCGGAACCGGAAAATGGGATAACATAAAAACAAATTATCAGTGGGGAATTGCTAATTTTGCAACACATACAGGTGATTTGTTTATTCCTAACAGTGACGGTGTAGGATTTATGTCGGGGCTTAATGAAACAGACAGAATGTTTTATATAAATTATTGTCTTGTAACTCATTCTATGGTTGAACTTGCAGGAAGAACAAGCCGTATTTCAAATGAAAATGATCTGAAATTGCTGAAAAAAGCAGTTTGTAATCCTAATAACGGCCAAGACGTTTATTTTGCAAAGTATGATTATCGGCAGAAGGGATTTAATGTTCCTGAAATAATTTACTTTAAAACTCCGCATTTTTCAAGAGAGAAAAATAATAAAAATATGCCTTTGAGAACTATAGGGTTATTTAATCCGGATGAGGAATGTAAAAACGTTCAATTTAATTTATCTGATATTGATTTGCCCGATGGCGAATATGTATTTACAGATGTGTGGACTCTGGAACAATGGGATTTTGACACGAAATTCAATGTAAAACTGCCATCACATGGAAGCATGCTTTTGACTGTAAGCAGGAAGGATAAAATTCAGATTTTTGATTCTAATATCCGCATTAACGCCGCAATTGAACAGGAAAATATGTTGGTGATTGAAACGGATTACAAGGATAAAAATGCAGAGTTATACTTAAGCAAAATTCCGGTTTCAATAAAAATGAACGGCAGAATTGCAGATTTTAAAGTTAGCGGAAAAATAATTTGTATTGCTTCTGTTGAAAAAGGAAAAATGGAGATTATATTTAAATAAAAATCTACTCGCGGCTGGAAGTTTCAATGTGCAGATAAATTGCGTTTTTATGATGCGATTTTCTGCACTTTTTCTTTTTTCTTAAAAAGTGCAATGTTGTTAAAGGATTCCGGTGATTATACATAATCTGCCAATAGATCATATTATTCGGTTTTTCATGCTATGAGAGAGGTAATGGCACTTGATGGTGAGCACATAAAAAGCACTGAGGCGTTGTTCCATATTTTAACGAAAAATTATATAAAAAATGATATCTTTGATAAAGAGTATTCATATATAATTAAGAATGCCTTTCAAGTACGTCCGTAGTCAGATTATGAGGATTTTTGTATTATCTCTGAAGATGATGTTGAAGTGCAAATCGATAGTGCTGAAAAGCTTATTAAATCTGTAGAGCAGTATGTGAAAGATATAATTGAATAGAGATGAAACATATTAAAATTATGCCAATAAAAGCTATACAATCATAATTTGTTTTTCTCAGGACTGTGACCGTATTTTTTAACATATGTGCGGTAAAAAGCTGAATAATCGTTAAACCCTGCAAGCAAAGCAGCTTCCGTAAGTCTTTTTCCCTCTTTTCTTAATTCCTCAAATCTCGCCAGTCTCTTTTCCTTTATATATTTAAGCAAGGAAAGCCCTGTATGTGTTTTAAAAGTTCTGCAAAGATAATATTTTGAAATAAAAAAATGCTCACACAAAAAATCCAGAGTTATATCGCTCGTGTAATGATTGTTTATATAATTTATTATTTTTGTAACCGGCTTATCTGCCTCATCCGGCTTTTCAAATTCCGAAATTTTGTTTATACGGTAAAGAATTTCAATCAGAGCACTTCGTGCTATCGGTGTATCAAATTTACTCAAATCTCCGGTAAATTCTCTGAATCTGATAACCGCATCATACAATCCGCTGGAATGTACAAGGTCGGCATTTATTTTATTTCCCGAATTGCTTTCCTTAAGAAAAACATTTTCATACTCACCGCATAAATTCTGTTTAAAAAAAGCAGGAAAAACCGTAATTGTCAAACGGCGGTATTTTTTGTTGCTGTTATGCCAAACACGATGCATTTCGTTTTTACGGATAATAATTATGTCATCAGGAGCAAGCTGATAATTTTTTTCTTCCACAACATATTTTGAATCGCCCTCAAGAAACATATAAATTTCATAAGCATCGTGACAGTGAAGATGATAATTTGAATTTGTAGGAATATATTCCCCCACATTTGCAGAAAACTGACAATTTGGCATGCTTTATTTCCCCCTTATATTTTCATTATAACTCATCAGGGCAATAATTGCAACAATAATGGCAATTTTAACAAAGAAATATTGTCAAAATTTTGATATTATTAATATAAATACAAATAAAAAGGATGATAAAAATGGAATTCAAAAAAGATAAATTACTTGTAAAATGCTTTGAAACAAGAGATGAAATGGGAAAAGCCTCTGCCAACGACATAGCGGAATGCATAATAAAACTGCTTTCCGAAAAAGAGGAAATCAATATAATTTTTGCGGCAGCACCATCTCAGAACGATATGCTGTATCATCTGTGCAACCGCGATGATATAGACTGGTCCCGCATAAACGCATTCCATATGGATGAATATATTGGTCTTAATCCCGAAGCGCCTCAGTGCTTCAGTAATTTCCTTAAAAAATACATTTTTGATTTAAAGCCGTTCAAATCAGTTAACCTGATAAACGCAGGTGCAAATGATGCACAAAAAGAAGCTGAAAGATACACAAAACTTCTTGCAGGCAACCCGGTAGACATTGTTTGTATGGGTATTGGCGAAAACGGTCATATCGCATTCAACGATCCGCACGAAGCTCATTTTGACGATGAAAAAACAGTAAAACCCGTAACACTTGACGAGGCTTGCAGAAATCAGCAGGTAAACGACGGCTGTTTTGCAAAAATAGACGATGTTCCAAAACAAGCTTTAACGCTTACAATTCCTGCGTTAATGGCAGCACAGTACAACTTCTGCGTAGTTCCTGCACCAACTAAGGCAAACGCAGTTAAAAATACAGTTTTTGGTGAAATAAGCGAAAAATGTCCTGCAAGCATTTTAAGAAAAAAAGATAATGCTGTTCTTTACTGTGATGCTGACAGCAGTAGTTTAATAAAGGATGAAATTTAATTATGATTACTAAAATTTCAGGCGGAAAAGTAATTTCCGACGGAAAAATAATCTCTGCAAACGTTTATCTCAAAGATAATAAAATTTTAAATGTAACCTCTGAAAATCTGCCGTTTGACGAAGAATATGATGCATCGGGCAAATATGTCAGTGCAGGATTTATTGATATTCATACTCACGGTGCTGCAGATTATGATTTTCTTGATAACGAAGAAGATGGATTTCTTAAGATAGCAGAAGCTCACGCACGTCACGGTGCAGGAAGCATAGTTCCCACCATAACTTCATCAGATGCAGAAAGCACAATTGCAGCGATAAAAACCTTTGATAAAGTTAAAAACAACAATAAAAACGGTGCAAATATGCTTGGAATTCATCTGGAAGGTCCATATTTTGCTCCGTCACAAAAGGGGGCACAGGAAGAACGCTTTCTGCGGGATTACGATAAAACCGAATACAGTGAAATACTTTCTGCAAGCAATTCTATTCTTAGATGGACGGGAGCCCCCGAGCTTAACGGCTCTGAAGAATTTGCCCAAACACTTTCAAAAGCAGGAATTCTCCCTTGTATTGGTCACAGCGATGCAGACAGCCATTGTGTTAAAAAAGCGTTCAGCGCAGGTTTTACGCATATTACACATCTTTATTCCTGTACAAGTACCGTTCACAGAAAAAACGCTTTCCGTTATGCCGGAATAGTGGAAATGGCATACCTTATTGATGATATGACTGTTGAAATAATCGCTGATGGTGTTCATCTGCCTGCGGATTTATTAAAATTTGTATATAAATTCAAGGGTCCGCATCGCACAGCACTTATCACAGATTCTATGCGTGGAGCAGGAATGCCCGATGGTCTAAGTGTTCTTGGAAAACGTGATAACGGACTGGATGTATTAATAGAAGACGGAGTTGCAAAGCTGCCGGACAGATCGGCCTTTGCAGGAAGTGTAGCTTTTTGCGACAGACTTGTAAGAAATATGATAACTATGGCTGAAGTTCCCGTAGAAGATGCCGTAATTATGGCAACAAAAACTCCGGCAGATATTCTCAGAATAAAAAACAAAGGCGATGTACTCCCCGGCTACGATGCCGACGTAATAGCTTTTGATGAAAACATTAATATTTACGCCAATTTTACAGGCGGCAATCTGATTTATTTCAAATAACAAAAAGCTCTGAAGATGCTGTGTCTTCGGAGCTTTTTTGTATAACGAAAACTACGCGATAGTCGCGTGGTTCAATAAAGGTTAACCGATGAAAAAAATCCTCCTAATGTGGTAAAATAAAAAAGACCTGCCAGTCAAATAAAAAAACACATTAGGAGGATTTATCTATGAATAAAGGCAACATAGACAATAAT
>JAFQLQ010000028.1 GCA_017414505.1 Clostridia bacterium | reverse complement strand
TGCAAAGCAATGGTTATTGAGAGGAGCAGCTTCAGACTATTATACCGATTACTGTGTAATTCAGAATATTGATGATTATGGTTATGATTTTTTTATTGCCAATGAGCTTAATAAGTGGACACGGGAAAATCTTTATAATAAAGAAGTAACCGGTGTAGATTTTATGTCAAAAATGAATTTCGAGGAAATAATTATTCCCAAACAAAAATACGTAGTATTTGAAACGAAACATTGCAGTCATCCAATAGAAGAATATATAGATATTCGTCAAAATTTGGTTACAGATTGGATGCCGTCGTCCGGATATCAGTTCTCAAGCAATCTTGAACTTGTGCTTCTCCATTGGCGACCTTTGTCTGATAAAAGCAATCGTTTTGTAGAAATATGCATACCAATTGAGAATTTGCGTTAGTGTATTTATTGATTTTTTATTATATAATCGTTGAATTTGCATCCCCTAAAGGTTATTTGCACCCCCTGTGGTAAAATTCTATTAAAATATACGCTATTACCCAAAATGGGCTGTCCCGCTAAAAAAGTGAGACAGCCCTTTTTATTATTCAAATATTACAACTTCCTGAAGTCTTAAATAACTCATTTTTGCAAATATATATTTGCCGGGAAGCAAATCTCCTTTGGAACCGTTCATATTCTTTTCCCTTACGGCATCACAAAGATAAACATTTCCCAAAATACTTAAATCAAAAACACTTGTTTTAGCACCGTAATCAACAGCAATTTTGTTCTTTTCAAAATCCACATCAACAATTTCGCCTGCAATAAATCCTTTGGTATCATATTCATTTCCCTCAAGGAATTTTTGCTCGGTGCCTTTTGAAATATCATATTTTTTGGAAACTCTTATAATTTCTCCGTTACTGTTAAATGCAACAGAATATATATCTCCCGCCTTCGGAGCAACGCCGTTAAGCACATCTGTTCCTGCCGTTGCAAAATCCAGATTATATTTTCTGAACATTCCGTTAAGAGTGTAATTTTTTCCTCCATCGCTGTTAAGCGAATCGAGAACCTTTTCAAGAACAAACATATCGGAATATGTTTTTCCAAGATTACTGTGTCTTAAAACACACGCTTTTGCTATGCCAAGTCTGTTCATATCATATAATTCAAGCTTTTCAACGTTCTCGTCATAATCAAAGAACTGACTCACAGTGATTATAGCATAACTGCTTTCATCACCAATATCATCCGGAACATAGAAAACTTTTTCGCCTGCGCCGAAATATACATCTGCCGACATTGAATTTGTTCCGCCTCTGAAAAGATTATTTTCCAAAACTGCAGAACGGCGGAATGTATCGTTTTCGATAGCTGTAAATTCTTCGTCGCTCCATCTTTCAATATCAACCGCAGTAAGCACTTCAACAAGCTCCGCATTACTGTTAACCTTATACTTTATAAGCTGATGGTAATCAGATGCGGTCATAGAGTTAAAGAATTCTTCGTCGGATTTCATAAGATCGTTATTGGTTCGTATTTTATTTCTTAATTTAAGAGTTACCCATCTGTCGTTCTCAGTAAAAATCTTAGCTTTATAGCCGTCAAGTCCGTTTCTGGCAAGACCTCTTAAATATCCGTAAACATATTCCGAACCATCCGAAGCAACCCAAACAATTTTACCAAACACATCTATATAATATTTCTGTTGTGTGCCGATAAGAATTTTATCCTTTACAGCTTCGAGATATCCGTACTGTTCTCCGTCTATCCATACGTATTCTTCGTCGATATTATCTGAAGAAGCGGTTATAATATTTTCTGAAACGTACAGTTTTCTCACGTAACGGTCGTTGTTTTTTGTTTCGTAATAGGAAATTACATCGTCAACCTTGATTTCCTCAAAAGGTATTTCCTCACCTTTTTTCTCAATGTAGTAATAATCATTTTCGTCTTCAAGCTTAATAACAGTATTTTCTTTTCCCATAATTGTTTTACTGTGTATGGATATTCCCGTTACCACCATAGACGAATATTCAAATACCTTTACAACCTCAAAAACATTATCCCCGTTATTATCTATAAGCTCAACAGAACCCGTTTCGATTGAAAGATTAACTTCGCTTCTTGCTTTTAATACATTATTGTATATATAAGATGTATTAGCTGAAAGTCTGTAATTTTTCACATTGTCATTTGCATCCTCAACTGCAAAATCAGATTCGCTGCACGCCGATACAACAATGTCCTCCGGCAATACCGAAACCGATTTATTAAGAGATTCCTTTGCAGAAGCAAATATTATTTCGGATTTATTGGTATCTTCATTATATAAATAAAAGAACTCAACATAGTTTCCAAGCATCTGCTCAAGAGCTTTATCAGAGGTTTCGTAAATTTTACCGTTTATTCTCAGCTGACCGTTTGCAAGCCCTTCGGGAGAAAGCAGGGAGGTGAATGCATCCGCATCAATAATTCCCTCTGCCTCAAACATATTAAAGCTTTGCTCCATAAGCAGTTTTCCGGTATTTACACTTATGTTGACATCGTTATCTGAATAGGGATTAAATTCCGCAGTATGGGCGCACAAGGCGTTTACCATAAGCTTTTCAAAATCAGCTCCGTTAACATATACGTCGGAGGTATTAACACCCTTTAACAGATTTGTTGTAAGTGCCAGCGAATAATATCCCGTAGGATATCCGCCCGTTACATCTGCAAGAGGAGCGTAACCAAGAAGTGCTACAAGAATTTTTACCGCTTCAGCCAGTTCTATTTTTTCATCGGGACGAAATGCTGTGCTTTCGGATACAAGCCCCATATCCAGCGCCGCCAGAACATACGGGTACAAATCAGAGCCATCCAAAACATCCTTAAAGGTGTTAGCCCTTTCGGAGGATAAATAGGAAAGCTTGTTGTTTCCGTAAAGACCTATTGCCGCCATGATAAATTCTTTTCTTGTTACATATTCATCAGCAGAATATTTATCAGCTTTAATTATATCAAGCTTTTCCAGTAATTTCCCGTATTTCAAAGACTTAATTTCGGGAGATTGCACATTTGCCGATGCCATACATGAAAAAATCATCACAAATGAAAGAATTAAACATATTATTTTATTTTTCACTGCAATCCCCTCCTATTCCTTTAATAATCCGCTTATAATTTTTGCCGCCTGCGCACGTGTTGCCGAATCAAACGGCATAAACATATTATTGCCCATTCCGCTTACTATGTTTATATTTTTCATATAATAAACTGCCGTTTTTGCATAATCCGAAATGTTGCCATCATCTGCAAACGGCTGACTGCCGCTTAAATATGAAACTTTATTTTTAAGTTCAAGAATGCGGTAAGCCATTGTCATCATATCCTGACGTGATATAACATTTCCCGTACCGAAATTATTGGAATTGTCGCCTTTTACAATTCCTGCCTCATACAATGAAGATACATATGGATAGTACCAGTCGGAAGCAGAAACATCGTTAAAACTGCTCTGAGCATTTTCAGAATACAGACCGAATGCCACAGCCAGCATTTTTACAAATTCTTCTCTTGTGATGTTATCATCAGGTCTGAATTTATTATCGTCGCTGAGTGCTATAACATTCTTATTATACAAATCTGTAATACTGTCCACAGCCCAGCTTACTCCGTCAAGGTCAGTAAAAGGTGCTTTTTTAGGATAAGCTTCAACAGGAACACTATAATTTCCTCCGCCCGAAGAGCCTCCTCCGCCGGACGAACCGCCTCCGCCTGACGGCAAGGAGATATACGGCGGTGCTAACTTAAATTCTGAAATTGCAGAATCAAAGTTATCGGAAAATTCACCAAAAGTATCGATTTTACCTTTTGCTTTAATTTTCTGACATACAAGAGCTTTGTTATCGCTGCTTAGTGAATTGAAATAAGGAAGATTCCTGTTTCCGTTAAGCAGTAAACTGCTGTTTTCGGAAATCAGTTTACTTAGATTATTCCATTCACAGTTATTAACATCATCACGCAGGGTATAGATTTTATTAACAAGCGTGTAAAGGTCTGTATATGATGCAAACGGACTGTTTACGCAAAGAACCTCCGAAAGCAGTTCTGAACCTTTGTTTTGTTCAACCATTTCCCTATTAAGAGCCAGCATAGCGTAATCTGTTTCAAGTATGGTTTGTAATTTCAGTTGGTCCTTTTCGCCGTTGACTTTGCCAAGAATTGTTACTTTATCTCCGCCGCCAACAAAATTAAATGTCTTTTCGGCAGGATTTTTTGTAAAACCTGAAAGCAGTTTTACAGTATATTTTCCGCTTTCGTTAACCTCATCATCCAATACCGCTTTAAATACATAATTACCGTTTTCATCACTCATAACAGGTGCAGTATAAACTGTTTTACCATCGGAATCTATAATGCTTCCTGCTATACATCTTGTAAAGTTACTTTTAATTAAACCGTTTACAGTAATTTTATTTTCATTAACCTCAATGCCGGATACTTCGATGGTATTTTCTCCGCCCTGAGCTTTTTCAATTAAAATTTCATCTTTGCCGTAGTTTGCATATTTTTCGCAAAGAGGTCTGCCGTTTGAATCAGCAGTAAACGCAATTAAGCGGTTTCCCTCCTGCGGCTCGGTTACTTCGATTTCAAAATTCTCTGTTCCTCCGTTTTGGGAAACGGTTTTCTTATCAGCTGTGTATTCCTTTATAACCGTTCCTTCACTGTCATATTCAAATGCATAGAGGATAACTTCCGAGTCAACGGTAAGATTGTTAACTCCCGTTGCCGATGCATAAATTTTGCCATCTTTTTCAGCAAAAATCACATCAGAAGTATAAACAGATTTTTCTGCGGTTTTAAAGCTAACAGTATAACTTGCCTTATGCCCGAAATTGTCCTCTGCACCTTCCACATTCAATGTATAAGTGCAATTATCGGACAGTTCTGTTTCGGGAGTAAGAACAAGCTTGTTTTTAATTATTTCCGGCTTCATTACAATCTCTTTGTCACCGGATAAGGTTGCTGTAATTACAGATTCGGGATTTATTAACGCCGAATAAGAAAGTTCAGCCTTAAAATCCTTTGCAAAATATCTGTCGTAGCCTTCCACAAGGTTTGATTTTGCAACTGTTATGTTTGTAGGATCGTATTTGGAAAGCCATACTTTTTCGATATTTACGGCATTTATATTTTCTATTTTATTGGACCATCCGCTGCTCCAGAGGCTAATATCAGTTACCTTTGTACCATCCTTTAAGCATTGCTTCCAGGGGAGGGATATAAGCTTCCAGCCACTGAAATCAAGACTGAAAGGCAATGCAAAATATGTTTTATCATCCCGTGAAACCTGATACATAATTACACTTCCGCTTTCTTCGGGTACATAAATATATGCATTGATGTAATTATAATTTTTTTCGTTCCCGCCAAGAGCAGGCACACTCCATTTTAAACCGGCACTTGTTGGAACTGCCCATTTTGCAGAAGCATCTGAATACCAGTAATTTTCTTTATCAAGTGTTATTCCGCTGCTGACAGCCGATTTTGAATTATATTCAGTTATAATATATTCAAGCTCCAAATCAACCTCGGGCTCTGGTTCAGGTTCGGGCTCCGGATCCGGCTCCGGATCAGGTTCCGGTTCAGGTTCGGGTGTTTCCTCAGTGGAAAGCCATATTTTTTCAAAGTTAATCTGAGTTATTCCCTCAATTTTATTGCTCCAACCGTAATTCCAGATATCCATTTTATTAATGTTGTCTAAGCTGAAATCGGCATATCCGGATTTATTATTAATAATAAAATCCTCATATGGCACAGAAATTGTTTTCCAGCCTGTCCAGTTCAATTTAATGTCGTATTGACCATAGCTATTTGAGCCGTCATTTTTGAATTGAATCATTATCTGACTGTTAGTTGAGGCAGGTGAATACATACTTATATTAAAATTGGTGTAATCCGTAAATTTCTCTTTGTTAAGCGAAATACTGCAGGTTGAATTTGATGTGACATCCCATTTAATAGAAGAATCAAATTGATTTTTTACGGTAGTATCCTTTGACACTTTCCCTCCCGCAGACCATTTATCAAGAGAATCGTAAGAAACAAGAACAAGTTCATCAGAAGCTTCTTCTGTTATCTTTTCAAACCATATTTTTCCTATATTAAGACTATCATTATAATCTCCATATGTTATATCCCAGTTTCCTGTAGAATCATGATGTCCGTACAGGATAATTTTATTAATAACAGGATATGCAGAAAGTTTTTTTAACTCATCTTTTGTAAAAGATATGGTTTTCCATCCACTCCAGTCAACATTTACATGATACATAACGTTATCGTTTATATGGAAAAGAATTCTTCCTGATGTTACTTCGGGACTGTACAAGTTGATATACATAATATCATAATCCGTAGTATCCATATTAAGATTTGTCCACTGGGCTTTTTTAGTGCCGTTATTTATTGTATCAAGCTTGGCAGTAGGAGTTTCAAGAAGAGTTACTGTGTTATCGGCAGTACATCCCGACGGAACAGTTCCAAGCGGATTTAAAATTAGCTCATCAATTCCGCTTCCCGTATAGGGCTCATCTGAATTTCCGGCAAAAACCGCAGCAGACGCAACCGTAAAAATACAAAGCATAATTGATATAAGCTTCTTAAACGTCATAATTTGTCCTCCTGTCATATTTTTGCTGTGACTGCCGGATATCGGCAGTCACACAAAATTTATTCTGCAACCCCTGTAACAGGTGTTATTCCACTCTGATTATTCCATACAAAAGCTTTTGCGGTGTAGCCTGTGTAATTACCGCTTGCAAATGCTTTTATGGTACCTCTTCTGCCTTTAACAATGTTTGCAAAATTGGTTTTCCATATCTGTGCAAGAGTTCCGTCTGCTTTGTAAATTGCAATAATAACAACTACAGCTTCGGATGCATCAGAACCGTTCTGATAATCATAGTTAACTGTTATTCCTTCCTCTGTGTTGCTAAGAACACCTTCGGATACAACAAAATTATCTACGGTAACCTCCGGCTTGGTTTCTTTAATGCCGGAATCATATGTAAATGTGTTAACCATAGGTTCATTGCTTAAACCTTTAAGTGTTACATCATAACTCTTTTTATTAACAGCGTCAAAGTTAACAAGAACTTTGTTTCCTGAAAGTAAAAGCTCGGAATCTACTGTATTACCTGTTTCTTTATCAACAACTGTAGCAGTAACCTCTTCAACAGGTACTAATTTACTGTTAAATACATAATAACATTCGTTATCTGTTTTATCTGCTGTTGTATAAATTAAAGCAGGATAGTTTTTCTTAAGCTTTTTGGTAATATTTCTTACTTTAACTGATATGCCGGCACTTTTAGGTGTAGCTGCATAACCTGCAAGTCCCCAGTCATTTGCAACATAGATTGTAACATCAGAATTGCTGCACAAGGGATAATCTGCAAGGTTTATTTCAAAGCTTTTCCATCCTTCAAAATTCATATTTAAAGGAATTGGATAATGATTATGTCTGGTTCCATCTTCTCTGACATCGTTCAAAACAAAGGCTGTAGCATATTGTGATTTATCTACATCTTCAACAGCACCGCTGTACAAATCTAAAGTTATTGATTCTGTATTGTTTAAATCTAAAGAAGCGTATGTATTAAATTCTACATTCTGCTCGTTTGAGGTAACAGCCTCAAGATTATCATTTGAATACCATATTTTATGAAGCTTTACAGTATTACCGGCACTGTTAACATTGTTTCCATTTCCCCATACTGTATAAATTACAAAATTAGTTGTTGCCGATGAAAGTTTAAGAGTTGACATCGGAATAGAAATAACTTTTTTACCTTCAAAGTCCATATTTACGTTATGAGCTATATCATATGTTAAGTTTCCTTGAGCATTCAGTTTATTGGATGTTTCAACAAACGTAATATATGCATTGTTATTCTTATCATTTGAAAGTAAAAAATTGATTGTTTCATAGTTATCAAAATTTTTATTCGAAAGTTGATTATAAATTTTGACTTCTCGATCAAGTGTAACGCCATCTTTATTTTCATATGCTACATTGTTATCTGTATTTCCAATCCAGATTCTTCCTATATTAAGACTTTCGTTGTTTGCGCCGTAAGTAGTTTCCCAGCCATAATCAAACATTTCAAAATAAGTTAAGCTTGCAGGATTTCCAAAGGTGCTTAAAGGAATAGCAACAGTTTTCCAGCCTTTCCAGTCAACAACTATCTTTTTATAAGGACTTTCATTCAATCTTATAAGAATATCATCAGCAGTTACTTTTGGACTGTAAATATCAACATAAACATTATCATAAGCCGAAATATCAACAGGTGAAGCTTTTTTGTCAATTACTACCTGAGAATCTGAGCCTGCAGTTTTCCATTTAGCTGTTGGATAATCAAAAAGAGTAACCTTTTTATCCTCAGAACAGCTGCGTAAACCATATGAGCCAAGTGCATTTAAAACAACACCGTACTCAACGCTTACATCCTCGTAGGGAAAAACTTCTACCGGCTCTTCATATTTTGCCAAAAGTGAAATTTCGTCAAAATAATATTCAGCGGTATAATCAATTTCTGCATTATTTATGCTCCAACCCTCAAAATAAAGCTGAATATCTTTTACTTTTGTCCAGTCCGGAACATATTCATTATTAAACGTAAGAGTGGACAAAGGAATAATAATATCCTTAAATTCATTACTGTCAATATATGCTGATGTATGAGCATACTGTCCACTACCTGCATCGTCAAAATGAATAATTACAATCATTTCATCTGTATAATTATACTTGGAGGCTGCAGTAATTTTAAGAGCTTCATAGCCGCTCCAGTCCTTTGTGGGCGGAACAAGAGTTCCTGTGCCGCGGATTTTTGAAATAATTGCAGCTGCAGAACCGGCTTTACCGTCATTTGCTTTTTCTGTGGTATAGGTTAAACCTGCGGTTGCATTTGCTTCGTCCGCAAAATCGAACAGAAGAAGCTCATCTGAAACTGTAGTTTCCTCTGCAAAAGATACTGTGCAAAGGCTTAAAATCATTGCACAAACCATTAAAATTGATAATAATTTTTTCATTTTAAAATTCCTCCCTGAATTTTATTTTTTTATTTTATTAAATCTTGCGCTTATTGTTTGTCCGTCTTTTTCAACGGTATTTGCTGTAAGTACGCCTTCGTCAAACGAAGCATAAACAGAAGAATTTTCTTTATCAAAGCTTATGTTTTCCATAGCAAGCTTAATACTTACACTGCTTTCCATATGAGTGGGATCACTCACCGAAATTTCGTAGTAATCTTCCGTTTCTTTCATCATTACAATACAAGGAATATTAGCAGTTATATCACCGCAGGTTCCCTCTTTCCAGAAAACCATTCCGGTTATATTAAGATTTTTTTCCTTAACAGCCTGCAGATTTTTATCGTTGGCAATAATCTCTACATCGGGATTTTCATAATATGCTTTTGTCTGTTCGGGAGTTCTTAGAGGTAAGGTTACGTAAGCATAAGTATCATCCACGGGATTTTTGCCGTGTTTTATCCACATTTCGTTGAAGCTTACAAGAGAATTTGTTTTTCTTGCGCCTATTGTTGCCGGCTTTAAGAAAACATATCCTGCTGAGTTTTCAAGATGAAGCCAGTTGGTATTTTCAATGGTTTTAACATCATAATCAGCCTTGATATCTTCGCCGTTTACCATAATCACTTCATTACCCATATACTGACCTTTTGGAATTTCAATTTTTCCGTCTGCTCTCGGGGGATAAACTTCAACCTCGGTAATTGAGTTCCATGTGCCCTCGGAATTACCGTAGCAGTCAATTTTAATATAACGGGCGTTGGTATTTTTCATATCCTGAACTTCTACCATATCGGATTTTCCGCTGCTTTGCCCCTCAAAAAGCTTACTGTAGTTTACGCCGTCAACAGAAAGGCTGATATCGTATTTAGTAGTTCTCTTTGTTCCGTACATTACAGCAATACCAACCATACCGACAGGTTTAACTTCGCCTAAATCCAATATCAGATTCTGAGTATTTTCGCCTGCCCATTTTGTTCCAAGGTCGCCATCCAGAACATTTTCTGCCACGTTCTGCGGTTCGGGTGTATCGCTTGCAACAATACTTGCTACCTTGTATTTTTCGATTTTTTCGGTGTTAAAATTAATTGTGTTTTCCGACTTTCTGTTTTCAACAATGGTTTCAACATCAAAATTCATTGTACTGTTAATTCCTGCGCCAAGATGAACCATTTCGTCATCGAATACAAAATATGATTTTTGTGCAACTAAGTCATTATAGTGAATTGGAAGAGCATTGCCGTACTGACTTGTGTAACCGTCGGAGGTTTCGTTATGGCAGGATTCAAGGAACATTGCCGCAACACCGTATTTTTCGCCAAGCTCAACTCCGCCTACAAAGGGCTGACTGCTCTGATATATTCTTTTGTCCTGAATGGATTCGGCAATACGAACCTGCGTATCAACAGTTGTTCCGGGAAGTCTGTAATTATTTACATTCTGCCAGAAAGGTGATTCGTAAGAATCCTGCTGGTCGGCAGTATAAAGATAAACCATACCGTCGCCCTGATACCAGCCTTTTTTGTTTTCACCGTTGATGCTTTCCCATCCTGAGGTTCTTGAAGAACTCATAGATATCGCCATTGCGTAATTGTCGTTCTGCCATACGGCTTTATCCGTATTGTAGAACATATTAAAGTCGTTAAAGCTTTTACGGGCAGGAATGGAATCGTCCTCCATAATCGCCTTGAATATATTATACTGTGTAATACTTTCTAAAGAAACTTCGGAAAAATATCCGTTTTGTGCATAATATTTTATTGTGGACTGCACACGAAGCTTATCCGAGCTTCCAAGTGCTTCGGAAAGAGTAACAAGGTCTGCTATAATGCCTGCAGCCGTTGCCGCTTCCCCACCGGGAGACCTTCCTCTGAATACACTCATCATTCTGCCGTTGTAAATTGATGTATCATAGCCTTTTGCGAGCCATTCGCCATACTGGTCAAGAGTATAATCAATAATTTCAAATTTTGTTCCGCTCATTATATTTATAATAGGAACAACAGATTTTAAAAACATTGAACCGTATGTACCGTTCATTGCATACCAGTAATGGAAACGATAGGAGCCGTCGGGATGCTGACCGTCTTCCTCTTCCTTATAGCTGTAGCCAAGGTCTCTTATAATAAGCTGCAGACCTCCTGCCACCATTTCCGTATTTTTCTGCAGTAACTGAGAAATTATAAAAGGATAAGCGGTATGTGCTACATTTGCACCTCTGTTGTGTGTGCCAACAAGGATGCCAAAATGCTCGTTTGTGAAATAATCAATGGTTCTTAAATATTTTTTCATTTTTGCTTCCGGAATAATATCACGCATAAGCAAACATATTTTAGCAAGAGCATCCGGAACAGTAATCTGCCATTCAAACCAGTTGAAAAGCTTTGTATCTCTCCAACCTTCATTGTTTATTTCATCTTCACCGAACAGATTTTCATATCCCCATTCAATACCGAATAAAATATCATTTTTTAACTGTTCGTTCTGATATGTAGATGTGCCGGGTGTTGCCCAGGCTAACGCCATTTTATAAAGATTGGTGTACTGAACGCCCATTGTTGCAGTGCTTGCACAGGGAGCATTACCCCAAAGAAGCGGAATGTTGTCGCCTTTATTCATTATCCCGTGCAAATCCAGAGCAGTTTTTTCAATTTTACTCTTAAGATTTTTTTCAAATTCCGAATCGCCGGAGCTGTTACCTCCGGTTAAATAATCGCTCCATTTTTCAAGAGTAAACTCAATATCGCTGTCTGTTATATCATCTGCAGAAATTTTATTTGCCGTTGTTGCAGAGGCAAAAGCATCCAGCATTTTTGTATTGCGTTCAATATCATATATCGCCTTATCATCCGATGCAACAACAAGATTTTTATAGGTAATAACGTTTTTACCAAGCTCTTTTGCCGCATCTGCTGCGGAAACGTATTTTACACCGTTATTTTCAACACAGGATACATTGGTTGTTTTTCCGTTGATTTTTACCTTTCCCGTAGTATCAACTGAAATTTCCTTATTAAATATTCCGGCAAGTTCGGTATCCGGAACATAACATATTCCGTTTTCTCCGTAAGAGGCGTTATCTTTATAATATTTTACCTCGTTTTTATCAAGATACTGATTTCTTCCTGCATAAAAGCAAGTGGATTTTTCAAGTAAGGTTTTCAAAAGCTTTTCATCTACCTTAACAGAGTTTTTTTCGTTGTTTTTCTCAAGATAAATTGTGTTCAGATAAAGCACTGTTTTGGGATTGGGTGTCATCCCCCATCCGTGAGCGTAAACATCTATATATGAAATATCATCCCACGTGGTAGTAGTTGTAGAACTGAATGAATCAAACGGCATTATAATTTTCTTCCAGCCTACCCAGTTAACATTTATTGTATAGCTATGATATCCGTCAGATTGCTTTCCTACAATAAACATAAACTTGGAATTGGTTTTTTCTGCCGAAAACATCCACAGCCACATACTGTTGTACTGAGAAAAATCATATTTTCCCTGTTTAAGAATTCTCATTTGCGGTGTTGGTGTGGAATGCTCCCAGTATATGGAACTGTTATTAAGTCCTTCAACACCTTTCCCCACCGGAACAAGTCCCGTATCGAGAATTCTGGTTACGTTTCCGGTATCAAGTATTGTGTAGGGTTTTTCTTCACCTGTATAGCCGTCCCATGCCGCAAATGACGGAGCGGTACAGGTTATAAGAAGAATAACCGCAACAAGCATACTGATAATTTTTTTCATACTTAGCCATCTCCTTTCGCTTCCGGTACAGGCATAATTTTATCGGTGTTCAGCCAGATAAATAACCTCTGCCCCGAAGGCTTGCTGATTTCAAGTTGCTTTTCTGCTTCGATTTCTTTTTCTTCGGCAGAAATATATTTAAGCTTTTTATTTTCATATTCAGCAATTATAACATTAAAGCTTTGCTTTAAGTCTGAATTGTTTTTTACTGTATATCCGTTTTCACGGGAAATCACTTCCAGATCCGGAATTCTGTAAAGCTTTGCTTCAACAGTTGCGCCGTTTAAACCGCTTAAATTGAAGGTTATATCTCCCTTTTCGCCCACAGAAATTCTTTCATCACCGCTAAGAAGTATTATTTTTTCTATTCCTGCATTAACTGTTACCGAATCAAGCTTCTGAGTGGGATCTGAAACGGCAAGGTCTATATAATTTCCGTTTTCCTTAAGCATCATAACAATGGGCTTGTTGGTTGTTACGTTATTAAAGCTTCCGCTTTCCCAGAAAACGTATCCCGTAATTCCGTTTTTTTCCTTAACCGCCTGAACCGATTCGGTATTTGCAAGGATTTTCACATCCGGATTTTCATAATACGCTTTGGTTTCCTCAACGGTTTTATCAGGCAATGTAATATAAGAATATTTTTCATTTACAGGATTTTTTCCGTGATTTGTCCATATTTTAAGGAAATTGTATGTGTCAACTTCCTTTTTCAGATTTATTTCGGTATTATTATTGAAAATATAGCCTGCTTTGTCGTTTACGTTTATGTAACCGGGAGTAAGAATTGCATTTTCTGTACCTGCATTAACCGGAACATCATCTGCAACAATGTTTACGCCGTCTGCAATTCTGTTTTCGATAACGGTTTTAACATTGGAATTCATTGTACTGTTAATTCCGCTTCCCAGAGCAACTAACTCGTCATCAAATGCAAACCAGGCTTTTTTGGCAACAAGGTCGTTGTTATGCACCGGCAGGGAGTTTCCGTAGGTTGAAGTCATACCGTCATCATAGTCGTTATGGCAGGATTCAAGCTCCATTACAGCTATGCCCGACTTCCCTTTTAACGATACTCCGCCAACAAAATTTTTACTGCTTTTATATACTCTCTGATCGTGAATTGAGCGTTCTTCCCTTTCTTGCTCATCCACAGTTGTGCCCGGAAGCATATACGGATCAACCTTATTCCAGTATTCATTTTCGTAATTAAATGTGTTATCCTCCGGATAATACATATATACCATACCGTCGCCCTGATACCAGCCTTTTTTATTTTCGCCGTTTATGCTTTCCCATCCGCTTGTTCGTGATGAATTCATGGAAATTGCAAATGCAAAATTATTGTTCTGCCACACAACCTTATCTGTTATATAAAAAACATTAAAATTGCTGTACTTTTCACGAAGCGGTATTTCGGATGAACTCATTATTTCGTTATATTTTTTTATGGCGGGATATTTAAAGCCTGAATCCGGAGTAATTCCTCCCCGCACGCAGTTATACTTTATTGCAGAGCATAATCGCTGATATTCATCATTATCCATTATATCTGCTATCTGCAAAAGACCGTTAACAACGCTTATTGCAGTACCTTTTTCACCGCCGGGATGCCTTCCTCTGAACATAGACATAAGCTTACCGTTATACATGGTTGTTTCAAAGCCTTTGAATATCCACTCGATGTACTCATCCTTCTCGCAGCCCGTTATTGCAAATTTAGTGCCGTTTAAAATATTCACCACCATTGCAATTCCGTAAACATAGGAGGTTCCGTATGTACCGTTCATTGCATAATAGTAATGATAACGGTAAGAACCGTCCCGGTGAGTTCCCTCTCCGTTGGTATATTGCTGATAAGCCATATCTCTTTCCAGATAGGTTTTTATTTCAAAAAATTCTTTACTGTTCTTTTTAAGCAAAGCAGAAATTAATCTCGGATATGCTGTATCTACAAGGTTTGCACCTGTAGCACCGTCATAATCTGCAAAATAATCAATAAGCTTAAGATATTTATTCATATCTTCACTGCTCATATCATTACGCATAAGAAGAAGAATCTGAGATAAATTCTGCGGAACACCTATCTGCCATTCCCACCAGTTGAAAAGAGTGGTATCTCTCCATCCGCAGTTATTCATTTCATCAACGCCGTAAAGATTTTCATACATCCAATCAAGCATTGATAAAATATCATTTTTAAGACTTTCGCTTTTATACGAGTCGGTTCCTTTGGTTGCATAGCCTACTGCCATCTGTCTTAGTCGGGTAAACTGAATATTCATATCTGCAGTAGAATCAATTACTATATCCCAGTAACCTGTTATTACATTTCCGACTACCGGAGTTCCCTTTGTACGCTGATAATAGAGAGCATACCATTCATCGGAATTTTTCTTTTCTGCCACGACATCGCTGTTTTCCATGTCGTTGCCGGTCAGATAATTTTCCCATTTTAATATGGCGTTTTCAAAGTCTTCCCCGGTAATACCGGAAAAATCCGGAATTTCGCGGGAATACATAGTCTTTGCCAGATACAAAGCTTCACTGTTTTTAAGGTTGCTCAAATCATTATTTGATGCAAAAATGAATTTTTTATCAACCAGAATATTAACGCCAAGTTCTTTTGCAGTTTTTTCGAGCGGAATGTATTTTTCTCCCTCAAAATACTTAAAATCTACATTTTCAGCCTGAATATTCAGCATATCTGCAAAGAAAGTTTCGGGAACATAAATAATTCCGTTTTCTTTTATGTATTTATTTTCCTTGTCGCAAAAAACTCTGTTTCCGTTTACAAGAACACTTTTATTTCCATAGTGCCACAGAGATAAACCGCTTACACTTTCCAAAGCTTTTTTAAAATCGTCTGTGCTTGCACTTTCCTGAAAGCTTAATTTTTCGTCTTTTATAGTTTCAAGGAAAATACTGTCCAGATAAACAACTGTTTCAGGATTTGGAGTCATCCCCCAACCATCGGCATAAAGCCATATTTTTGATATTTTTCCCAGAGTTGCCGTATTTTTGGATTTAATCATAGCGGAAATCGGAATTTTTATCTGTTTCCATCCAACCCAGTCAACCGAAAAAGGATATCTGAAATACCCCAGCCCGTCTGCACATTCTATACCTGCAAGGAGCTTTGAGCCGATTGCTTTTTCGGAATACATCCACATTGTAAGATGAGTATATTCCGACCAGTCGGAAGAAACGGAATTGGGAAAATCAAGATGCGTTGTTTTATCCTGATTTGCCCATTTCATACTTTTTGAAGCTTTTTTAGATACATCGGTAACCATACGGCTGTTTGACTGCATATTCATATCAACCGCAACCGTTTGTGAAGCCTTTGAATTAAGAAATTCATATTCACCGGCAAGATATATGTTTTCCACATATAAAACCGATTCAGCGCTGGGAACCATATTCCACCCTTCGGCATACAGGTTAACCGAGGTTATGTTTTTAAAAGACGGATTACTTCCGCTTCCTTTAAATTCTTCAAGCGGTATTTTAAAATGCTTCCAGCCAGCCCAGTTGATATCAAAGAAACGGTACATATATCCTGCACCATCTGCACATATAGCCTGAAAAATGAACTGTGCGCCTGTGGCTTTTTCGGAATACATCATAAAATCCAAATAAGCATAATTATCCCAGTTGCTTATTTTGCTTTTAAAGCTAACATGATTATTTTTAGTATGATTATGCCATTTTACAGAAGAACTGCTTCTTTTTACATATTGAGTATTTTTTTCACCGTATGAGGCAGAAATTACTGCCTCATCTGCGGTATCAATAACAATACTGTAGGTTTCGCTTGCTTCTGCCATAGCAACACAAAAACTGCCAATGAGTAAAGCAAGGAAAAATGCTATCCAAAATTTTTTCATATTATTCTGCTAAATATCTGTCATAAGCTGCCTGTTCAATTTTAACAAGCTCGTCTGCACCTAAATTTTTCAGCTGTTTTATAAATGCATCGTATCCGCTTTCAATATCTTCCTGACCTAAAATCCATTTCTGAATCATTTCGTTAAGATATGTATTAAGCTGACCGTTAAGCTTTGTTCTTTCGGATTCTTCGTTTTCAAGATATGTAACTTTTACAAGCTTTTCGGGAACATATTTGTTTTCAACATACATTCTCATACCTTCAACGGCAATCGGATCTGCCCACTGTTCTTCGTATGAGAAATCCTGCCAGAAACCAAAGTTAAGCTGTGCACCATAGTCGTTAAGAGCCGCTACTGCAGTTTTCTCTTTATTATTGGTAATAATTTCTTTTAACTGCGGTTTTCCGTCTACCATATCATAGGTTTCGCCTTCTATACCGAAGTTTGCCATTCTTCTTCCTTCTTCGCTCCACCAGAAATCAAAGTATTTCATTGTTTCTTCCGGATGCTTATTCATTGAAGAAATAGCCCAGCCTTCGTTCATTCCCTTATCACGTCTTTCCAACTCTCTCTGAACACCGTCGATGCCGGCAGGAGGAGCCATTGGTACAAAATTAAGACCGGGAACAGAATCAGCAAAACGTTTGGTATAGCTTGCTGTGCTTCCGAACCAGTGATGAACAACACCGCCAAGGTCATTGCCTATAAAATATTCTCTTGTCTGCTTTCTTGTGAAAATTTCACCGTCAATAAGTTTTTCTTCATACCATTTTCTTAAAGTCAGCATTGCAGTTTTAAAGTTTTCTTCCATAGGAGCATAAACTGCTTTTCCGTCTTCCTGATACATAACTGTATTGGAGGTGTTAAACAAACCGTAAAAAGAGCTTACGCCCTCGCCTGCGCCCATTCCGAACATAGGAACTTCGTCTTTCTGTCCGTTTCCGTTGGGATCGTTATCTCTGAATGCTACCATTGTGTTATAAAATTCTTCAATAGTTTTTGGCTGAGGAAGTCCCAGTTTATCCAGCCAGTCCTGACGGATAAACCAGCCTGTGGAAGTTTCACCGTCCTGAACAAAGGGAATATAATAAATATTTCCGTCACTTGCAGTTGTGTATTTCTTTACATCGGGATTTTCGTCAAGGAATTTCTTGTAATTGGGTGCGTGTTTTTCAATTAAATCGTTAAGAGGAACAAGAGCTCCCTGCATACCGAATTTTATAAAATCGGCTCTTGAAGAATGCTTTATAATATCAGCCATATCTTTGGAAGCGATAGAAAGTGCAAGAGCCTGTGCATAGTCTGTTGTATTTTCAGACAGTACAAAATCCACGCTTACACCTGTTTTTGCTTCTGCTTCGGTAAATATTGTTTTTTCTGTAGTAGGCTTCATACCAAAATATGTAAGCTCAAGTAAATCTCCGTTAGAACCGGATTTTTCTCCGTTACCGCAACCTGTAATTAAAGAAGCGATAAGTGTGATTGAAAGTAATGTTGCAATTAGTTTTTTCATAATAATTTTCCCTTCTTATATAAAATTTTTTATTAGCCTTTAACCGAGCCCAGCATCATACCCTTTTTGAAATACTTCTGAACAAAAGGATATGCCACAAGCATAGGCAGAGTTGAAACAACAATAACAGCATAAACTATCATCTGTTCCGAATAATTTACAACAGAATCGGCACCTGAACCTCCTGTTGCTCCTCCGAATGTTGTATCAACAATAATTTTCTTTAAAATAACCTGCAAAGGCTGTAATTCTTCTTTGTTTAAAAGAATCATCGCCCATACATATCCGTTCCATCTTCCGATACCGTACATAAGAGCAAGGGTTGCATAAGCGGCTTTGGAAAGAGGAAGATAAATCTGCCACAGAGTTCTCCAGTGCCCTGCTCCGTCTATTCGTGCAGCTTCTTCAAGCTCCATTGGAACAGATGTGAAAAATGTTCTTAAAATAATTACATTATACGCAGTACACGCAAAGCCCAAAAGGATTCCCCAGCGGTTGTTTACCATACCGTAGTCAACCAGAGTAAGATATGTGGGAATCATACCCCCGCTGAACCACATTGAGAACACAACCATAAAATTTATAATTCTTCTTCCCTTCAAACGCGGTTTGGAAAGAGGATATGCACCAAGTGTTGTTACAAAAAGCTGAATCAGAGTACCTACAACGGTGTAATAAATGGCGTTGAGGTAACCCGTTCCTATCATAGGATTTTCAAAAACTTTTTTGTAAGCCGCAAAGGTAACATTTTTCGGCAATAATACAACTGTTCCTTTCAGAACATCTTCAACAGAACTTATAGAAGCCGAAAAGACGTATATCAGAGGATACAGACATACAAATGCAATTACAAGCATGAATACCGTTAAAATCACATTTCCGATTTTTTCCGCTTTGGAAATTTTCATTATTTATCGCCTCCTACCATAAAGATGTTTCTGATACTTTTCTGCTGATGTAGTTAGCACCCGTAACGAACACCAAAGAAATAATGGAATTGAATATTGTTACAGCGCTGGCAATTCCGTAGTTGCCCTCCTGAATACCTGTACGGTACATATATGTAGAAAGTACATCTGCGGTTTCGTAAGTTGAAGGCTGATACAAAAGAATAATTGTTTCATAACCAACACTTAAAATTCCGCCCAGCGAGGTTATAAGCGTTATTGTAATAGTGGGTAAAATTCCGGGCAGCGTAACGTGAAGAATCTGCCTCATTTTACCTCCGCCATCTATTATGCAGGCTTCGTAAAGCTGCGGATCAATTGCAGATAATGCCGATAAATATAAAATTGCATTGTATCCGCAATTCTGCCACATTGTCATCATTATGTATATAGGCCGGAAATATTTAGCCTCCGAAAGGAAGTAAATTCTTTCGCCCGTAAGTTTTTCCAGTATGGCATTTACAATACCGGTAGACGGGGAAAGCATATTTGTTACAATACCTGCTACAACCACCGCCGATACAAAAAACGGAATAAATGTGGAAGTCTGGATAACTGATTTGATTTTTGAATTTTTAATTTCATTTATAAGAAGTGCCAGTATAATAGGAGCAGGATAGCAAAAAAGCATTGTGAGTATTCCTATTACAGCGGTATTCTTAAAAGTTCTTGCAAAGTAAGGCCCGCCGATAAATTCCTTAAAATTTTTAAGGCCTACCCATTGGCTTCCGCCGATTCCCTCAAAAAGATTATAATCCTGAAAAGCAATAACCAATCCGCCCATAGGTCTGTATACAAACATCAGATACCATATGATAAAAGGCACAAGCATAAGATACAATGCGCCATCATATCTTAAAGTTGACCTTACGCCGGCAATCAGACTTTTTTGTTGCCTCATAAATAAATTCCTCCTTAAAGTCAATTTCATATTCTAATTATAAAACAGATAATATTCAACTTCAATATACAATACTTCAAGTTTATATTCAAAACTTAATTTAGAATACAAAAGAACCGCAAGGCGCGTGGCTTACGGTTCTTTTCTGTACATCTGAGGTGTTGTTCCCTCATATTTTTTAAATGTTCTTATAAAGCTGTTGGGGTTATCATAACCAACCATATTTGCAATCTGCTTAATTTTAAGTTCACTGCTTCCGAGAATTAATTCTTTGGCTTTTTCCATTCTTACTTTTATAACATAATCTCTGAAATTAACGCCTGTTTCATTTTTGAAAATCATACTGAGATAACCCGTAGTTATATTAAATTTCTGCGCAACATTAATAAGGGTAAGACTTTCCGAATTTTCATAATTTTCATTAATATAATCTATAATTCCCGAAATCATCTGATTGGGAGATTCTTCGCTGTTTGTTTCGCAGGCTTTGAATATTTTATCAAACATTTCCGTAATTTTCTCTTTAAGCTCAAGGGAAGATTTAGCGAAATTAAGCTCCACATATATAATAGTTCCGTCTGAAAAAATATCCGATTCCTGCTTACCAAGAGCGTTTATAAGTCTTTTCATAGTTGCAACAATTGCGAATTTAAATTCCGTAATATCCTTTGAAGAAAGCTGAAGCTTGCAAAGATTTTCTTCCAGCAGGCTTGCAATCTGATTCATTGCGATATCAAATTTTCCTCTTACTGCATTTTCAATTACAGATTTTTCAATTTCAAAGGGGTAATAATAACTTTTTATCTTAATTTCTTCACAGTCATCCGGGCCCAGAAGCTTTCTGCTTCTGTCCGTACCCCTTGATAAAAGCATGGTTGATGCCACAAAATATACTTCGTTAAGCATAGAAACATCATTTACATATTTACCCGGCACAACAGCTATGCATTCAACTCCGGTTTCTTTTTCTATATCCATAAGAACCGTATTTGTGCGTTTTATTACCCTGTCGGTACTGCTTTCATTTTCAAGAATTATAAATTGTTTATCGTTAAGCTTAACCGTTTCGGTTATTTCCTTTTCATAAAGAAGATAGTCAATAACGTCAATATTTTCCACATCTGAAAGAATTTCATAAAGAACAAAGGTTACCATTTTGCCGGAAAAATATTTTATCTCGCTTTCAGATAGGTTTCCGTAACCGTAAACCGCATCCTTAAGGCATTGATTTTTCTTCCATCTTTCGTTCAGCTCAATTTGCTTTTTCATAAGCATATTTTCGCCGCTTAAACTGCTGAAACGCTCATTTATATAGGTCATTTCGTCATTGGGATCATCATAATACTGGTCTGAAATTTTAACAATAATATCATTAATCGGGCTGTATATCATATTTGTAAAAAATTTCGCAACAAACCGTATGCAGAAAAACAGTATAAATATAAGCGAAATCAGCAATCCCAGAGTAAAATAATTCACGCTTAAATTAAATTTAAATTTATATACACGATTATATAAAAGCGAAGATTTTATATTTTCGGTATAAGTTGTAAAAGACGATACAGCTCCGCTGTATTTATACACACTTTTTTCGCCGTCTGTAATCTCCAGGCTGAAAATTGCATTTTCGGGAATAAGTTCCGTTATATAATTTCTGTTTACAGACAATAAAAAGTAAACCGGCGACATATTAAGAGTATATCTTTTACAAATAAAATTTATATACTTTGAATCATTTCCGCTGTTTTCCGCCACTTCTGAAAGCGCAATCTGCCCGTAATCCATACTGTCAAGTATTTGGGAATCAACAGGAACATACCCGTAATCAAATTTCATATTATAATCGTGGTAAATGCCGCTGCAGTTGATATAATCATTACATCCCGGTTTAAACAAGGTTATCTGTGCACCCATATCATCCAGCACAAGGGTATGCTTGCTGATTTCATTATAAGTCTGTATTTTGGAGTAATAATTTATATCAGAAGAGGCAAATTGTTCCACCATAGAGTTAAGCGCAAGCTGATCCATAAGTTTAAAGCAAACGTTGAGATTTTTATCCAGCTGTGTGGCAAGAGAAACCGCAATAGAATTGTTAACCTCCCTGCTTTTACCCGTTAAATCTTCAACGTGCCTTTTTGCCATAAAAAAGGTTAATATTACAAATACCAGATAAAAACCAATCAGCACTCGTTTATACAATTTTTTATATAAAATACCATTTTTTGTTTTTTTCATAAAATGGGTTCCCTTTCTATCTGTTGTCGGTAAATTTTCTGTATTTATTAGGCGAGCTTCCAACGTATTTTTTAAATATGTAAGAAAAATAATGTACCGTTTCAAAACCGCAAAGCACCGAAATTTCACCAACCGATTTATCGGTGCACAGCAAAAACTGCTTTGCTTTTTTTATTCGCATATTAATAAGGTCGTTAATGGGACTGCTGTTAAAATAAAGCTTATAAAGCTCGCAGAATCTGCTTGGCGAATATCCTGCTTCTTCGGCAAGTTTTTTAACCGTAAAATTATTCATATAATTCTCCAGCATATATTCACGCACATTGCTTATAGAATTATAGGAATAATGCTCCGTAAATTTATTAATTGCACGCTGACGGGCAATATAAACCAGCATATCATATATAATGGAAGAAATTCTGTGTTCAGAAAAGCAGATTGGCATTTTTTCCTCTTCCATTATCTGTTTTATAAAAGGCGTGGTGCAATTTGAATTGTCCACATAAAAACTGCGGTTTACCGGCAATTCCAACTCGTTAATCAGTTCGTTTATACCGTCACCGGAAAAATGAATCCAGTCGTTTTCAAAGCCCTTTTCGCTACCTTCGGGGCCGTGAATCAAGGGCGTTCCCGGAGAATTAATAATACACTGAAATTTTTTTCCTTTGTGCATTTCACCATCGGCAAAATAAATAAAATCACTGTAAAAACACATGAGCAGCCATGCAGCTCTGCCCTTTTCATCTCTGAATATGAATTTTTTCGGATGAGTTGTTTTTACATCGCACATTTCACATTTTATAAGCTTCACCGGAACATCCTCCTTATGTCATAATACAATAAAGACACTTTTTATTTCAACCGTTTATAAAAACAATCGTAAGATATTGTAAAAACACAGTTTAATGTTATAAATACATTTATTATTTTATCATTTATAATAAATATCATCAATAGTAGTTTTTTACAATATTAAGAAAGGAGTTTTGGATATATTTCTGATGAAATATATTTAAGTAAGATTATGAAAAAAAAGAGAGAAAATTCATTTTTTGGAATTCATTTTGATTTTCACGCAATGGAAGGAGAAACCGTTGCAAGAAGTTACCACCCCGAAGTTATAGCCGAGCTTCTTGACTATGCAAAGCCGGATTTCGTTCAGTGCGACACAAAAGGACATCCCGGGTTATCCTCATATCCCACAAAAGCGGGAACTCAGGCATTTAAAATAAATAAAGATATTTTGAAAATGTGGAGGGACCTGACAGAAGAAAGGGATATTGCTCTGTATGGTCACCATTCCGGTTTATTTGATATGACAGTTATTAAAAATCATCCCGACTGGGCAGTTAAGGATGAAAACGGCAAGATAAACGACAGATTTGTTTCGCCTTTCAGCCCTTATGTTGATGAAGTTCTTATCCCTCAGATAAAGGAGCTTGCTCTCGACTACAAGCTTGACGGTGCATGGATTGACGGCGAATGCTGGGGTTCTTATGTTGATTACAGCGACTGGGCAGTTAATAAATATTATGCCGAAACAGGCAAAAAGCCTGCAAAAAGAGGCGATGCAGATTACGAGGAATACAGAAATTTCTGCAGAAAAGGCTTTACCGATTACGTTCAGCACTATGTTGACGAAATAAAAAAGGTAAGACCTGATTTTGAAATAACCAGTAACTGGATATTCTCATCATATATGCCTCAGAAGCCTGATGTTTCGGTAGATTTTCTGTCCGGTGATTACGATTGCTTCAACGCAGTTGCAAGCGCAAGAGTTCAGGGAAGAGCAATATCAAATCGTGGATATTCATGGGATTTAATTTCCTGGGGACAAAATGCTATACCCCTTTCCTGGATTACAAGAAACAGATGTACAAAAGAATATGTTCAATACTGTCAGGAAGCTGCCGAAGTTATTTCGCAGGGCGGCGGATTCCAGTTCTTCAACATTATTTACGATGGCGGCGGAAGTATTCAGAAATGGGCACTTCCCACATGGAAAAAGGTTGCCGATTTTGTTCACGAAAGAGAATACTGCTTCCGTTCCAAGCCCGTTAAGGAAATTGCTGTGCTTTTTGCCGAGGCTACAACTCCCCACGATACCGATTCACTTTTCGGACATCCGGAAAACGAATTCGGACGTCTTAATCTGTGGGTTCAGGCGTTGCAGAACAACCAGTTCTCAAGCAATGTTATAAACGAATACCACTTGTATGAAAACGAACTGAATAATTATGAAATTCTTATTATTCCCGATTCCGAAGCCATAAAAGCTTCTTCGGCAGAAATAATTAAAGAATACATTAAAAACGGCGGAAAAGTTATTTGTGACCTTAAGTCCAACAAATATTTCTCCGATATAACAGGCATTAATGATTTAACTACCGAAAACAAGCTTATATTTGTTGACGGTATAAGTGCTCTTGCGGCAATGGAAGTAGATGTTTTAAAAGAAAACTATGAATTAAGCCGTTGTGCTGAATTCTATGACGAAAATTTCTATGACGAAAAGCCTCACGCAGCAGCATATATGACAGAATACGGTAAAGGAAAGCTTATTTCTCTGTGCTTTGATTTTTCTGAGGCTTACGAAGAAAATATTTCCGCAGCCCTTGATGATTTTCTAAAAAATCAGCTAAAAACATTGGATTTCACACCGATTGTTGAAACTGACAATGCATTTGTTGACGTTGTAACAATGCAGAAAAACGGAGATATGCTTGTAAACCTTATTAACTACAGCGGAACTCACGCAATAAAAAGCGTAAGAACTTACCGCCAGATTCCTCCGCTTTACAACATAGACGTTAAAATCAACACACAAACCAAGCCGGAAGAAGTATATCTTGAACCGGGACACATTAAATGTGATTTTGAATATAAAAATAATCAGATTTCATTAACTGTTGATAAAATTGATGTTCACAAAACTGTTGTTGTTAAAGGAATAATGCAGTAAGCACCCTCTTGGGGGGTATAAAAATAGGAATGTGCCGTTTTTAAGCACATTCCTATTTTTATTAATTATTTATACAAATACGGGGTTTTCCTTATGTTTCCTATAATTTTATAATCATATTCTTTATCAAGAAACTCAAAAAGCGTTATATTATTTTCTCTTCTCGAGCCACTCGGGGACGGAGATATTGTGTTCTTTAATTCGCACAACAAATCCGTCACTTGTGTTTAACTTAGTTGTCAATAATAGAGCCAAAAAATGTACGTCCCCAAGTGGCTCATAATTTTGTCATTTTCTTTGCCATTAAAATCACCCCCTTTCTGCGTTTGGGTATAAAAAAAGAGCAACCAATTCTTATTTTGGTTACTCTTAAAAGTTGTATTAATTTTTATAATTATTTTGGTTCAATCATAACGGTTTGTGTAGTACCATTCCACATTACATCTGCTCCTAAAAATGTTGCAATTACTCTAACTGGCATAAAAGTTCTTCCACTAATCAAAACAGGTGCAGAATCAAGCTGAACTTCTTTTGAATATGTTTCACAATATCCATAATAATCATCTGTTATAAACTTATAATCTAAATAGTCAAACGCCATATTTTCATCATAGCTATAATTATTATTAATGACTTCGGAATTTGCAACAATATCATTTAGTTGAACTGCCTGTTCGTCAACTATATCATATAAGGAATCATCATATTCATCAGAAGTTGTTAGAAGGGTTGCTGAATCAGAACCTATTCTGAAAAGCAAAGTAGTTGAGCCTTTGGTTATTGCAACAATCTGATGCTCTCCAATCCATTCTATTTCACCGCCAAGATTTTCTGTTACATATCGTGCAGGCAACATTGTTCTGCCGTTAATAATTTGCGGTGCCACGTCCATAACAAAATCATTACCGTATAATTTACCTACAGTTGAGCCAATGGTCATACGAAGCTGTTTTAATAAACCTTCTGATTCTTTTTCTTCATCAGTTTTTCCTATCTTTGTTCCATCACCAAAGTAAATTATTATATTTTCCGGCAAACTGATATTTTGAGAAATATTATTCCATTCACCCTGTGTTCCGACATAATGAATTTCTTTCAGATTAGGATAACCTGAGAGTGATGTATATTGAAGTTTTTTTAACTTACCCTTTATTTCTATTGTGGTAAGTTCAGGTAATTCTCCAAATCCCATCCCAATATCAGTTACATCGTTTTCAAGAATGATTTTTGTTATTTTTTCACCATACCAAGGTGTCTTACTTGTACTGATGTAATTATAAAGTTCGCCATTCAAATTTACTGTGATGACTTGATTTTCATTTTCATATTTAGTTAAACCAACATTTCCGCCTATTGTAAGAACGCCGTTTTCTACTGTATGCCACAAGCCATATCCACACGGTTGATATTTATATCCTTCATAAGTAGTCTTAACTGTATCATCAGGGCTTGAAGAAACAAAAAAGTTCAATTCAAAGGAGTCACCATATGGGCTGCCATCCATTTGTATCTGGTAATTACCTTTAGAATAGGTTGCACGATAAAGTGTTGTCGGTCCTCCGTAAATCGACCCGTTTCTATCAGTAGTATCTGTCCAGCCGTTCGATTTAAGGTATAAACTAAATGCAGTATCATAATCTGCAGTCCATGAATAATTATCATAGATATATCTTTCAGAGTACACTTTCCCGTCTTTTTCCTCCACAATCTTTTCTGATAATTTTTCCCCTAAAGTTATATCAAAATTTTCTATTCTTAAAGTTTCTCCATCGAAATATATATTGGGATACTCCTCCGCATATGCATTTATACTAAAAAGTGTAGAAAGTATTAAAGCTAATACTAAAATTAATGATGATTTTCTTTTCATAATAAAATTCCTTTCGTTTTGTTTTATATCCGTTTTAAAATACTCAAAAGTAAATTCCTATCCGCTATCATATAATACTCTCATTGTGTTTTCCCCCTGCTATCGTACATTGTCAAAAGGTACACCTTTTGACAATACTGGAAGATAAATTTAAATAAAATTTTTTTCGTTGTTTTCTACAATATTTTTAATAAAATATTGATTTTCAAGGAAATATGTGGTATAATTTGATATAATAAAATAACTGTCAAAAGGTGTACCTTATGACAGTTATTTTGCTTTTATCCGATATTCCCGAAGTCTGCGATAAAAGGTGGATTCGCTCATTTTGCATTGTTTCAGCACTTCCGGTAATGTGATTTTTTTCTTTTCCCATTGTTTCATCAGCAACGCAAAATCTTCGGGCAGTTCCTTTTCAGGTCTGCCAAAACGGACACCGTTTGCCTTTGCAGCAGCAATCCCTTGCAGTTGTCTTTTTCTTATGTTTTCTCTTTCGTTCTGTGCAACAAAAGATAATATCTGCAACACTAAATCGGCAATAAATGTTCCCATTAAATCCTTACCCTGTCTTGTATCTAACAGGGGCATATCTATCACGCAAACATCAACGCCGATTTCCTTTGTTATCACTCGCCATTGGTTTTGTATTTCCTCATAATTTCGTCCGAGACGGTCAATAGAGAGGATATATAACAAATCTCCCTTTTTCAGTTTCCGTATCAGTTTTTTATATGACGGTCTGTTAAAGTCTTTTCCCGACAGTTTATCAATATATATGTTTCTCTCTGCAATATTCTTTTGACGGAGTGCAATCATTTGTCTGTCCTCGTTTTGGTCTGTGCTTGACACTCTCGCATATCCATATACTTCCATAGCTCAAAGCCTCCTTTTTTGCAAAATAAAAAGCTGTCCCTTTCAGAAAAAGACAGCTTGGTATGATAATATTAAATTTTTATATTCGGAACAATGACAATATTTCTTTTCGGCAGGTAGCAAGCACAGCAAATGAGTACCCATTTGCGAAAAATTTATTAAATTTCCTGAAAACCGTTGACAAATACAGATTTAAGATGTATAATGAATATAGAAAAAGGCAAGACCTCAAACGGTTATGCCAAAATAGGATTATTTTTAGATAGCCCTAACTTTGGTCGGTGGGGGCTATCTTACTTTTTTCGTAAGTACAATCAAAAAAATTATCGTTAGTATAAATACTCTCAATATAAATTTTCCCATTGTAACCACCTCCTTTCCCGACTATAAGTACAGGAATAAGGTGGCATAACCGCCCAGCTTTTACACTGTTTTCAGTCTTACCTTTAACATCGGATTTCTCCGACAATTTGTATTATACACTATTTATCCATAAATTTCAAGACCTTTTGACAAAAAAGCCGATTTTCACGCATATTTTGTGCGTGATTTTTTGTACTCATTTTTACTGCTCTTGACTTGGGGCCACTTGGGGACGGGGCCACTTGGGGACGTACATTTTTTGGCTCAAGTGGCTTTTTTGTGTTTTATCAAAATATTTTTAAAATAAGATTGATTATTATAAAAAAATACGTGAAAATGGGGATGTGCCTGTATTGACACATCCCCATTTTATTTACACTATAAGCTTCGTACCATATTTTATTTTTTCGTCATTCAATCCGTTTACAGTTAAAATTCTTTCCGTAGTGGTTCTGTACTTTTTAGCAATATCCCACATTGTTTCATTTCCGTCGCAGATATATACAACTATATCGGCACGGGTATTTTCGCAAGGGTTATCTTCATCCTTATCAAGGCTTTTAAACAATTCACATTCTGCCGATTTTTTCACTCTGAAATTAAGCTGAATATTCATTCTTATCTGGAGCTCAAAATCTCCGGTTATATTATATCCGTCGCTTAAAATATCGGTATTTACTTCGCAGTACATTCCCTCTTTTGCCTCTTCACAGTCAAAAGCTGCCGAAAAAGGTGTTTCAAAATACGCACAGTTTAAAAATCCGTCACGGTCTATAGAAGCATACAATACTTCCGTTTTTACATTTCCCTCAACACATATTTTGCCGTTTTTTATTACAGCGCTTACAATTTCTGCGGTTGAAGCACAGTTTAAAATTTTGCTTATAGGCGGAAGCGCTTCAAAGCGCACACTTTCCTTAATCTGATGGTCACAGCACATTTCGCACAGCAGTTCATCTATATCGTATTTTGATGTTTCAAATTTAAGATTATCGGTTATGCTGTATGCATCCGTAACTGCGTTAAGGCAAACGTTTTCATATGCTCTTGTCCGAACTCTCAGAACTGTTTCAGAAACCAGAATTCTGTTATCTCCGTCGCTGTTCGGTTTTATGAAATAATTTGTATCATAAATTTCAAAATCCGTATCACATTTACTTGATTCGGTCAAGCCTTCGATATCAAAAATTTCGGTAAAGGGCATTTCAAAATCCATTGTTTCAAATTTAAGCCCGTCAAGCTCCGCATTATAAAGAACGCTGAGCACCATATTCCCCTTTACAACAAGCTTATTAAGAAGCGGTTTAACAGATTTATTTGTAATTGATGTTTTAACCTTTAAAATTTCAAACACAGACGGTTTTCCCGAAGGAACATCAAATTCTTCCTTTAAAACCGCATCGTTTGAGGTAACGCAGGAGGTACGTATTGTGTTTATGCATTTACACAGGCAATGCACATCATCTTCCTCTGCTTCCGAAATAAATTCCATATTTTCGTCATTATATGCCGTTCCGCAAAGCTTTATTTTAACTGCAAGATTAATTTTGCGGCTGTTTATTACATTTTCCGTAATTTCCGCCACACAGCTCGAAACATCAAGAATCATAGACTGACGCAAGCCTTTAAGCTCCATAACGTGAGTAAAATTCTGCATATTTTCGATATTTCTTATGGTTTTGTCATCCTCCGAAGAAACATAGAGAATATTGATTTTAACAATGCCCGAAATAACCGTTCTGTCCTGCATAATTTCTTTTTCCGAGATTACAACGTGGGCGCAGGAATTTAAAATTTTACCTATATCGGGCTTCATATCGGGAACAATAATATCCCAGTCGTAACCAAGCTCGTTGGTTGCACACACCACAGCCTTTGCGGTGCAGAATTTTTCTTTCTGAATATTCATAAAAAAACTCCTCATATATTTTTTAATACAATATATGAGGAAAATTTTTCTAATATTCATTTAAAACGAAAGTTGTCCGTCATCCTGCAAAAACTGTATTCCAAAATGGTCGTAAGCAGGTTTGGTAACAATTCTGCCCCGTAAAGTTCTGTTAATAAAACCAAGCTGAAGAAGATAAGGCTCGTAAACGTCTTCAATAGTGCTTGCTTCCTCGCCTATGGTTGCCGCAAGAGTTTCAAGCCCCACCGGGCCGCCGCCGAAAGTGTTTATTATTGTAAGAATCATTCTTTTATCTATTTTATCAAGACCAATTTTATCAATATCCAGCTTCTTTAGCGAACTGTCGGCAATTTCTTTATCAATAACACCTGTACCTAAAATCTGAGCATAATCACGCACACGCTTTAAAAGTCTGTTGGCAATTCTGGGTGTTCCTCTTGAACGTGAAGCAATTTCAAGAGCACCGTCATCGGTTATTTCTATATTCAGAATCCCTGCCGAACGTTTAACTATTCCTGCAAGCTCCTCATTGGTATAAAGTTCAAGGCGAAGCATAATTCCAAAACGGTCTCTTAAAGGAGAAGCAAGGTTTCCTGCCTTTGTAGTTGCTCCGATCAAAGTGAAATTGGGCAAATCAAGGCGAATACTTCTTGCCGACGGCCCTTTACCAATAATTATGTCAAGAGCATAGTCTTCCATCGCAGGATAGAGAATTTCTTCAACACTTTTTGAAAGACGGTGAATTTCGTCTATGAAAAGCACTTCATTAGGTGCAAGATTGGTTAAAATAGCCGCCAGGTCGCCGGGCTTTTCAATTGCGGGCCCCGAAGTTATTTTAATGCTTACGCCAAGCTCGTTTGCAATAATATTGGAAAGCGTTGTTTTACCAAGTCCGGGAGGGCCGTAAAGCAGAACATGGTCAAGTGCTTCGCCTCTCTGCTTTGCCGCTTTTATATAAACATCAAGATTTTCCTTTGCGGATTTCTGACCTATATAATCGTCAAAAGTTTTCGGGCGAAGAGAAACCTCTGTATCTTCGCTTGTAAGCTCACTTGTAATAATTCTTTCTTCCATTTACTCACCCCATCAGTTCATAAGTAATTTAAGCGACAGCTTAATAATATCTTCAACATTATCCGCCTTATCCTTAACTGCCGCAACAGCACCCTTTGCTTCAAGTGCAGAATAGCCAAGCACCATAAGCGCATTTACTGCTTCTTCGCCTGTTTTTGAATCATCAGACGAAACCGCAATAATTCCCATATCTGTTCCGCTTAGTTCCTTGGAAACCTTATCCTTAAGTTCAAGAATAATTCGCTCGGCAATTTTCTTTCCTATACCCGGTGCGCCGGTTATGGCTTTAACGTCGCCCTGAATTACCGCAACTGCAAATTTATCGGTAGGCATAAAGGATAAAATGGAAAGTGCCGCTTTCGGCCCTACTCCCGAAACAGAAATCAGCATTTCAAAGGTATTTAATTCTTCATTGGAGGAAAATCCGTAAATATCAAAAGCATCTTCTCTTATATGGATGTATGTATATACCAGAAATTCCTTATTAAGCTCTGCGGCAGTAAGTGTTGTAAGCGAAGTGTAAATTTTGTAACCAACGCCTCCGCAATCAAGACACATAAAATTATTCGATTTATAGGAAACAATTCCTTTTATATAATAAAACATAATTTCTCTCCTATCTTATATTAAGAAGCCTGTTCATATTATGAGAATGAGCGTGGCAAACCGCAATGGCAAGTGCATCAGCAACATCATCGGGTTTTGGAATTTTTTCAAGATTCAAAAGAACCTTAACCATCTGCTGAACCTGCTCCTTGGTAGCTCTGCCGTAGCCTACAACCGCCTGCTTTACCTGAAGCGGTGTATATTCAAAAATAGGAATATCGCTCATTGCCGCCGCAAGCAGAACAACACCTCTGCCCTGCCCTACGTTAATTGCAGTTTTTGCATTGTTGTTGAAAAACAGTTCTTCAACCGCAATTGCATCCGGCTTATATTTATCAATATATGCAGTCATTTCATTATACAATATTTTCAGCCTTTCCGGCAAGTCATCTTTTGCAGAAGTTGTGATTTTATCATAGTCAACAACCTTGAATTTATTACCCTCATATTCAATAACTCCAAGCCCTACAATGGCATATCCGGGATCTACTCCTAAAATTCTCATAAAAAAATACCTCTTTATTTACATTTATACTTGAAAAATGTAAATTTTTCTTGTATAATGATATATTATGAAGTTATTGTAACACAAAATCTTAAATGATTCAAGCTACAAATTATATTTTATCATATTTCAGGAGGAATTTCAAATGGATAAGAAAGAAAAA
This sequence comes from Clostridia bacterium, assembly GCA_017414505.1. Lineage (GTDB taxonomy): Bacteria > Bacillota > Clostridia > UMGS1840 > HGM11507 > RGIG1932. The sequence continues at coordinate 46,245 of JAFQLQ010000028.1, read as the reverse complement.
GTAATTTTAGCTTATTCGGGTGGTCTGGATACTTCCATTATCATTCCGTGGCTGAAAGAAAACTACGACTATGAAGTTATAGCTGTTTGCGGAGACGTTGGTCAGGGTAAAGAAACCGACGGTCTTGAAGAAAAAGCTATAAGAACCGGTGCTTCAAAATGTTATATTGAAGACTTAAGAGAAGACTATGTTGAAAATTACATATACCCCACTCTGAAGGCTCACGCTGTTTATGAGGGAAAATATCTTCTTGGTACTTCCCACGCAAGACCTTGTATTGCAAAAAGACTTGTTGAAATTGCAAAAGCAGAAGGCGCAGTTGCAATCTGTCACGGTGCTACCGGTAAAGGTAACGACCAGGTACGTTTTGAGCTTACAATAAAGGCTCTTGCTCCCGAGCTTAAAATTATAGCTCCCTGGAGAATCTGGGATATTAAATCAAGAGAAGAAGAAATTGATTATGCTATGGCAAGAGGAATTGATGTTCCTGTAACCAAGGAAGACAACTATTCTATGGACAGAAACATCTGGCACTTAAGCCACGAGGGTATGGATCTTGAAGATCCCTGGAACGAACCCAAGTACGACAGTCTGCTTAAATTAATGGTTCCTCCGGAAAAAGCTCCCGATACTCCCGAATATGTTACCGTTGACTTTGAAAAGGGTATTCCCACAAAGGTTAACGGCAAAGAATTAAAACCTGTTGAGCTTGTTACAACTCTTAACGAAATTGCAGGCAGAAACGGTGTTGGTATCGACGATTTGGTTGAAAACAGACTTGTTGGTATGAAATCCAGAGGTGTTTACGAAACTCCCGGCGGAACAATTCTTTATGCCGCTCACAAAGAGCTTGAATATCTGTGCTTAGATAAAATGACAATGCATTACAAAGAACAGATTGCTATAAAATATGCTGAATTAGTTTACGACGGTAACTGGTTCACACCTTTAAGAAAAGCTCTTGATGCTTTTGTTGACGAAACACAGAAAACAGTTACAGGTACTGTAAAGCTTAAACTTTATAAAGGTAATGTTATGCCTGCAGGTGCAAAATCTCCTTATTCCTTATATTCAGAAGATTTTGCAACTTTCTCGGAAGACGAAGTTTACAACCACAAGGATGCAGAAGGCTTTATCAACCTTTACGGTCTGCCGCTAAAAGTTAGAGCTATGCTTCTTGGAAACACAGATTTAGATAAATAAAAATGAGGGGACGGTTAACCTGTCCCCTTTTATTGAAAGGATGAATTTTTATGAAACTCTGGGGCGGAAGATTTTCCAAGGAAACCGATTCTGCTGCAAACGCTTATCATTCATCTATAAGCTTTGACCAAAGACTTTACAAGCAGGATATTACCGGCAGTATTGCCCACGTAACCATGCTTGGAAAGCAGAATATTATTCCAAAGGAAAATGCTGAAAAAATTGCAGAAGAGCTTAAAAAAATTCTTATAGATATAGAAAACGGAAAAATTGAATTTTCCGAAACCGCCGAAGATATTCATATGAATATTGAAACTATTCTGATTGAAAGACTTGGCGATATCGGCAAACAGCTTCATACCGGCAGAAGCAGAAACGATCAGGTTGCAGTTGACTTTAAAATGTATTTAAAGGACGAATGCGATTCTATAATTTCACTTCTTAAAAATCTGCTTGAAGTAATTTTAAAAATTGCCGAAGACAACAAAAATACCATCATGCCCGGCTACACCCATATGCAGAAGGCTCAGCCCATCACCCTTGCACACCATATGATGGCTTATTTTCAGATGTTTGCAAGAGATATAGGAAGATTTTCCGATTGCAAAAAGCGTATGGATTTCTGTCCTTTAGGTTCGGGAGCGCTTGCCGCTACAACCTACTCTCTCGACAGAGCTTTTACCGCTGAAATGCTTGGCTTTTCAGCAGTTACCGAAAACAGTCTTGACGGTGTTTCTGACAGAGATTTTGCCATTGAATTTATTTTCGCGGCATCTATGGTAATGATGCACTTATCAAGATTTTCCGAAGAAATTATAATGTGGTGTACAAACGAATTTTCATTTGTTGAATTAGATGATGCCTTTTCTACCGGTTCAAGCATCATGCCACAAAAGAAAAACCCCGATATGGCAGAGCTTACAAGAGGTAAAACCGGCAGAGTTTACGGTTCTCTTATCACACTTTTAACTGTAATGAAAGGTTTGCCCCTTGCATACAATAAGGATACCCAGGAGGACAAAGAAGCCGCTTTTGACGCAGTTGACACACTTACTCTTTGCCTGCCGGTATTCACAAATATGCTTGCAACCTCAAAATTCAGAAAAGAAAATATGAACGAAGGTGCAAAAAAAGGCTTCACCAATGCCACAGATGCGGCTGACTATCTTGTAAAATGCGGAATTCCGTTTCGTGATGCGCATAAAATAATCGGTGAAATGGTGGCTTACGCAATTGCAAACAAAATTTCTCTTGATGAAATTCCTATGAACGTATTAAAAGAATTTTCACCGCTTATAAAAGAAGATTTTTATACTGCAATAAGTCTGGATACCTGCGTTAACGAACGTTCTGTTTACGGTGGCCCATCCCCCGAAGCGGTTCAGGTTTCAATTAATAACGCAAAAGATTTTTTGAAAGGAATAAATTAATATGAAAACGGATAATTTAGTAATAAACTTTCTTGGGGACAGCATAACTCAGGGCTGCGGAACTTCAGGCCCCGATAAAATTTTTCACGCAGTTCTTGCAAAAGAGCTTGGCATTAAAGCAAACAACTATGGAGTAAGCGGTACAAGAATTGCACGTCAGACTACCGGTTGCGAAGATTTTTTGGAATATTTTCAGAAAAGAGCAGAAAGAATGGATAAAAACGCCGATGTTGTTGTAGTTTTTGGCGGAACAAACGATTTCGGTCACGGAACTGCACCTTTCGGATGCTTTAAAAGCACTACTGTGGACAGCTTTTACGGTGCTATGCACAACTTATGTAAATATCTCATTGCAGAATATGCAGGAAAACCCATAATTTTTATGACTCCACTGCACAGAAAAAATGAGCTTGATTCCAGAGGTGACGGAAGCAAGCCTTACGGAAGTCACGTTTTAAAGGATTATGTTGACGTTATAAAGGAAGTTTGCGAATATTATTCGCTTCCCGTTCTTGACCTTTATGCAACAAGCGGAATTCAGCCGAATCACGAGGTTATCTGCGAAAAATTCTGTCCCGACGGACTTCATCCCAATGACGAAGGACATAAAATTATTGCCGCAAGATTAAAAGGCTTCTTACAAAGCTTATAGGAGAAAACTATGAAATTCACTTTTAGCCCAAAAGGTGTTTGTTCCACAAAAATCACCTTTGATATTGACGAAAACGTAATTACAAACGTGGAATTTACCGGCGGATGCAACGGAAATTTAAAAGCTGTTTCCAAGCTTGTAAACGGAATGACAGTTGATGAAATTGAAGAAAAGCTTGCCGGCAACACCTGCGGATGGCGTGATACATCCTGCGCAGACCAGCTTACAAAAGCGGTACGTGCTGCTGCAGAAAATTAAGAAATACAAAATACGGTGTCTCAACATAAATTGAGACACCGTCAGCGTGTCGATAAACCTATCGACACGCTGGCAGATGCCGAAAAAGGAAGGTATATTTCGTCAAAATGAATGCAGACAGTACTAATGTACGGCAAGGCTCATTTTGGCGGAAAGCAGTGGCCGTGAGCCTTTCACCCTCTCCGTCACTTCGTGACACCTCTCCCAGAGTGAGAGGCTTTTCACCGGCACTTTTTCATTGATAAATAATTTTTCTGCGGTAGACCGACTTTTTCGACAGTCTGACGGTGTCTCAACACAAATTGAGACACCGTATTTTTATCTTTTTACAGCACATTCAATAAGCTCCGCTGCGTGCTTTTTATCCTCACAGTAGTGTGTGCTGACAAAAAGTCCTTTCGGGGAGAGTTTTTTAACCACATTCTCCAAAGCCTCCGGCTCTATTCCGTAAAGAACAAGACCTTTTCCCGCCGATTGAATTTTATGATACAACTCAAACCATTGTTCATCGCCTGCATCGGGGTTACCTGCTCCCGGCACCCATTGTATTGCATTAAGACTTTCAATCTTTAAAATCGAATCCAGATGACGTATAGCATCTACGCCATCAAGATGATATATACTTCTCGGAATATTTTCTGTTATGTATCTTAATTCCGGCATAATAAATTTGTCAAACATTTCAGGTGAAATCATAGCTGAGAAATCACATTGCACCGGATAATACGGTTTATCACTCAAAACCGGCATCCAGGAGGTTGTATAACCCGTTTTTTTAATAACGGCAGCAGAAAAACAATTAAAGCTTTCCAGCCACATCGGGCGGAGCTTTTCGTTCAAATCCATCATTTCATCAGGATAATCATACAAATCAAAAAGCAAATCATTTGTACCTCTCAAAGCCGCAATAACATCTGTAATTCCACCTATATCCGGCACAGAGGGCACTATTCCCATATCCATAATGCGATTGGTATAATCCATTGCCGTTGTAAAAATATCAGAATTTTTATTCAGTTCTATCTTTGGTAAATTTTCAAAATCCGTTATATACTGTGCTTCGTCATACCATACGGTATCATCTGCCCATTTATAGCTTCCCCCTACAAATTCCGCAAGACTTCCCGGTCCGAAATCTGTAATAACGTGAGGAAAACCTTCAGCAAAAAATTCAGTGTTTTCTTTCATATAAGCAACCTGTTTGCAGCGGAAATCAAGGTCAGCCCACTTCTGCTCTGCATTTTGGGGAATATATGGATTATCACATTTTGTTTTCAGATAAAGACAACAACGTTCCAGATATTCATTTTCCCAAAAAGCGTTATAATGCCGGTTTATTTCTTTATAATTATTAAATTTTTTTACCTTATTTTCCATAAATAAACCATCACCTTTTTGACTTGTTAAACCTATTATAGCATAAATCTCAAATCATGTACAGTTGAAGTTTTACCAACCATAATCTATAAAAGTAAAAAGAACAGCCACTGCACTGAGGCTGTTCTTTAGAATTTTACATTTCTTTAAAATATGAGCGGTTAGACTGAATAAGAATCATTACCACTTCCGGGAACATAACGAAAACGTGAGATAAGCAGAAGAACAGGAATAAAAATTCATACTGCTGATAGTTTCCGTAACCCATACAGATAACACCGATAAGAACCAATACGCTCAGTATCAGAATCATCTTTGTGGCATTGATAAGTCCAAGACCTTTGGGGTTGTTATAAAAATTCTGCATTCTCTGAAGCACCATCCAGGTGAAAATACCAAGCATAATAATCATCAGAGGCTGAATGTAGAAAAACAGGTTCATTTCTTTATCAAACACAGTAGCAACAACACCTGCAATATTCATTATGATAAGGTCTCTTGCAAATTTCTGAAGAAATTTGCCGTATTTTCTGTTTACACAGTAATGCGCATAATATACAGAAAGCAGTGTTTTTGAAAACAGAGTGGGCACAAGAACTTCAGAAACACGTTCCAGATTCAGTTTAACAACACCTGTTCCGATAGCCATAAGCAGAATACCGTTAAGCAGCGAAACAATATTTGAGAATATTGCAAATACCGTAAAATGCTTGGAACGGAAAGCCACCGATTTATAATTATTTGTAAAATACACCAGGCAAATCATAGTGAGTGCGCCTGCCGGAACCACATACATTCCAAATGTAAGAATATTGAATCTTATTTTATGTGAAGCAAAAAGAATGTATAAAAAGTTATCTACAACAAGCATTACGAATAATGCGCAAAGCATAATTCCAAAATGCTTTAATCTCTTTCTTTCATTCATATTTCTATCTCCGTTCCTATATCAGAATGCTGAAATATCCGTGACGAATTTCTGTAAAGAAGCTGTCGCCGGGTTTTAACACAGTTCCTGCTCCCGTAATTGTTTTAGCATCGGGGATAAGTGTTTCGGGAGTGTGATTATTGGGGTTGGATTTTACTGTACAAAGAACTCTTACAGCAAACTGTGTACCGTCATCGTAAATCAGGTTAGGATAGATTGTAAATTCAACCTCTGCTCCTGAAATCTCTTTTATACCCTGAGCCACTTTATCAAAATATCTTGCAAAACCGGTAAAATAATTGATTGCAGTTGCATATTCCTGATGAGGAAGTGTATGAGCACCGTCGTCCCTTGCGCTTATAAACGGAAATTCATAAACATTGTTTGGAATGCCGTCGTAAATAACTGCATATGCGCCTTTGTTGGAAGGCTGATCTTCAGGATTTGTCATAACCTTTGCAGAACCGATAACAACATTCTTTTCAGTTACTCCTGCAGTAGAAGCTTTTTTACCAAGAGGGCTGTATTCGTTTATCTGTAAAAGCAATGCAGCAACGTCTCTGCCGGTTAATTTTTCAAAAGGCTTAACTGTATCATCAGCGTAGAACATAACTCCCTTTGCATACAAATCAATCAATGCAGAATTCATCTCGTCATTTGGAATTTCCACAATATCAGAATATGTTTTTCCGTCAGAGGGAAGTGCCTTATTCTGTTTTACAGCCGCAGCATAAGCAAATGCGGAATAAGCATAAATTTTTTCAGCTGTTTCATCCGCGAACTGTGCATTGGAATTATCCTTGCCCCAAAGCTTTGCGCACATATTTTTAATATCAAGTGAATATTCGTGTTCAAACTCAGGAGAATTGGAATATCCTCTGTATACCTGAAGGTCGTATTCGCAAAGAATCATACGGAATGCAGCTCTTGCAATTTCACCGTTGGTAAAGGTTCTGTCTTTTGAATATGTACTGTCATCAAAAAGCATACTCTGTTCAAAAATATTTTTAAGAACATCATCGCTTACCGTTTCAACAAAATTATATGTTTTGGAAGTGTCAAGATTTTCGGATTTGTATATAAGAACAGCAGATTCTGCTCTTGAAAGTGTATCGGAAAGTCTTAAATGAACACCGTCGTTACCTGCCATAAGGTTTGTTGCATAAGCCCAGGCAACCATTGCCTTGTCGTTTGTGCTGCTTACCTGATTTGTGATAATTGCAGGCGCTTTATAATCCTTCGGCGCACCCTGTCTGTTCCATAAAAGCTTTAAAGTATCAAGTCTGGTAATAGGTGTATCCGGCTGGAAGTTTGCTATTTCTTCGCCGAAATTAGCTGTCATAACATATTCATATGCCCAATGGTCTTTGGGAACATCCGGATAATCCTTGGTGCTGCGGTAATTATCGCCAACACCCATCATTTTTGAAAATTCGGCTCTTGTTACAGTATTATCAGGTTTAAAAGAACCGTCTTCATAACCTTTTACTGTTCCTGCCTCTACAAGATAATCTACATAAGAATACGCCCAATGGGCAGAATCAAGGTCAATAAAGCTTGTATCTGCAAAAGCTGTTACGCCAAGAGCAGAAAATGAAACTGCCAAAGCGGAAGCTAATGATAATAGTCTTTTTTTCACGTTATACTCCTCCAATTTATAATTACTTTATTTTATTTTAACATATTAATAATTAATATGCAAGTAATATTTAATATTTTGTTTTTATGATATTTTACCAATTTAATTGACTTATATTATTCTATATTATATAATGATAAAAGAAAAAATACGCCTTTGATAATTTTGCAGATATAGAAAATGGTGAATGGTACGGATATCTTCATTATGATAATACCCCATCAACTACTCTTAAAGGCAATATATTCAAAGGACCGTTCCATCTTCCGAGAATGCTCATGTTCTTATATATTATGGAACGTGACAACAATGCAGAAATGTTTTTCAGTTAAATTTAACAACCGCTTGAATAACTTTGGGATGTGCATTTTCGTACTCATTTATTAAAACAAAACATTATGCTTGACAAAAAGAACAGTAAGAGTTATATTTCAGCTCTTTCTGTTCTTTTTTATGTTTTTTATCAATTTATTTGACATATAAAATAATTTATTGTATAATAAATAATATATGATGGAATATTGTAATTTTAAGGAGTACGGTTATGAATTATTACAGTTTTGCCGGAATAACTTTTTCGGTAAGCGGTATTGAATACAGATACACGAAACGCAGAATGGAGCAGTATCTATGTGATGCGGTTGAAAATCCGGATGTTAATCTTCTTTACAGAGAAAACGACGATATTTTAACTCCCGAAGGAAAAACAGTAGCAGAGCTTGAATACAGAAAATATCTTGCTACCGACGATAAATATATAAATTATGATTTTGTTAAATCAACCGGTAAAAATACTGCACTCATGGAAAGTGACAAGTTTTACAGAAATGTAGAATGCAGTCTTAACAACATTGAAAACATCGGCGGTGCTGCTATTGATGTTCGTGCTTTTAATATGATTGGTGAGGTTTTAAAATACGCTATTCCCCGTCACGACGGAATTATTCTTCACTCATCGGCACTTTCTTACGATGATAACGGAGTTTTGTTTTCTGCAAAATCCGGAACCGGAAAGTCTACCCACACAAGGCTGTGGCGTGAAACATTTGCGGACAAGGTTGTAATGCTTAACGATGATATGCCGGCAATCCGCTTTATTGATTCTGTACCCTACCTTTGTGGAACGCCCTGGAGCGGAAAAACCGAAATCAATAACAACAAACAAGTTCCTCTCAAAGCCATAGTATTTTTAGAAAGAGGAATCGAAAACGAAATTTTTGAAATAAACGCAGCTGAGGCAATTTTTAAAATGCTTAACGAGGCTACACTTCCTGTTTACAAGGAGCTTGCGTCAAACACTATGGATATTATTGAAAAACTGATTTCCGGTACTCCCTGCTACTGCTTAAAATGCAATATGAATCCCGATGCTGCAATAACGGCACGAAATTATATTTTTAAATAAAAGGTGATAGCTATGAAAATAAAAGATACTTTTTTAATGAAAGAAATCGCAGGAAATTATGTTGTTGTTCCAACCGGCAACGAGCTTGTTAACTTAAACGGAATGATTACTTTAAACGACAGCGGTGCTGTTCTCTGGGGACTTCTTGAAAATGATACAACAAAAGATGCTGTTATTGGCGGTATGCTTGAAAAATTTGATATTGACAGAGAAACTGCCGAAGCAGATATTGATGAATTTTTAGATTTATTAAGGAAAATAGGTGCGCTTGATGAATAATGAATTTATTTCAACCGATTTCAAGGAAATGTTTTCCATTATGGAAGCTGCTCTTGCAAACGGTCAGAAAACGCAGTTCACAGTTACGGGAACCAGTATGTTTCCCCTTTTTTCAAACGGGAGGGACACCGTTGTTATCGCAAGAGTTCCCGAATACAACAAACGTGATATAATCTTTTACATAAGAAATACCGGCGACTTCGTTCTTCACCGTATAGTGGATAAAAAAATCGAAAACGGCACAACTGTATTCTCCCTTTGCGGAGATAATCAGTACGTTGCCGAAACTCCCATTTTTGAGGAGCAGATTATAGGTAAAGTTGTAGGCTTTATCCGCAAAGAAAAATCCTACACCATTAACCATTTTGGTTACCGTCTTTATTCATTTTTATGGTGTCTTAATCTTCCTGTTCGCCCTTATATCATAAACCCTGTTATGACGGTTTACAAAAAAATAGTTAAAATAAAAAATAAGAAAAACAATCGGAGTGCAAAATGAGAAAAATTAAAAAAAGTGCTCTTTTGTGGATAATTGAAAATTCCAGATTTGTAACAATTCCTCTTACGGTTCTTGTTGCGCTCAGTATGCTTTCCTCCTTTTGTCAGGTAAGCTTTTCTGTTGCTTCAAGAAACGTTATTGATGTGGCAACCGGTGTGCTTCCGGGAAGCCTCAAAGAAAAAATTATATGGCTTGTTATTCTCGTGGTTGCTCAGCTTATCATCAACATTTCTTTCACCACATTAAATGTTGTTATTACCAACAAATGGCTTATGCGAACCAAGAAAAACATATTCAGCATTCTTATAAACAAGGACCTCGGCGATGTTTCAGGATTTCATTCCGGAGAAATTATAAACCGGATGACAAACGACCTCGCTGTAATTAAAAATCTGGTAGTGGATATTCTTCCGGAGCTTGTTTCCTTTGTAACAAAAATAATTGCCGCTATGTGGTGGCTTTTTAAATTTGATAAAAGCTTTGCTGTTATATTTGTAGTGGTTGCACCTCTCATTCTTTTGTGCACAAGATTTTACAGTAAAAGAATGAAGCTTCTTCACAAAAAATGTCAGCAATCCGACGGTAAAGTTCAATCCTATCTGCAGGAAATTCTGCAGAATCTGCTTGTAATAAAGGCGTTTAATAATGAAAAGCCCGTTGTTTCAAAGCTTAACATTCATCAGGATGAAAATTACAAGCTTAAGCTTAAACGAAACACAATTTCCATAATTGCAAGAGTTATTATGTATGTTGCTTTTACTTTCGGATATTATTTCACTCTTGCATGGGGTGCGGTTAAGCTATCTATGGGGCTTATGACCTTTGGTACGCTTACTGCAATGCTTCAGCTTGTTAATCAGATTCAGACTCCGCTTACCTCACTTTCCAATCTGTTGCCGCAGTATTATTCGGCAATTGCATCAACCGAGCGTATAATGGAGCTTACGGGAATTAAAGACGAGCCAAAACTCAATAAAGAATTTAACGAAAAAGAAGTTTATGATAAATTAATCGGAATAGTTTTCAAAAACGTAAGCTTTTCCTACGATAAAGAGCCAATTATCAAAAATGCTGATTTTATAATAGAAAAAGGCGATTTCATTGGTATTTCGGGAATTTCCGGAATCGGAAAAAGCACTATTTTAAAAATATTACTTGGCGTTTTATCTCCCGACGGCGGAGAGCTTTACATAGAAAGCGGCAACGAAAAATATTTTGTTGATTCTCTTTCAAGAAAGCTATTTTCCTACGTTCCACAGGGAAATATGATTTTATCCGGAACAATAAGAGAAAACCTTGCTTTTTTCCGTAATGATGTAAGCGAAGAGCAAATAGTTTCTGCCGCAAAAGATGCAGAAATTTACGATTTTATAAAAAGCCTTCCCGAAGGATTTGAAACAGTTCTCGGCGAAAAAGGTCTTGGCTTGTCCGAAGGTCAGGTTCAGAGGCTGGCAATAGCAAGAGCACTTATATACGATGCTCCCATACTTCTTCTGGACGAGGCAACTTCCGCACTCGACGAAGAAACCGAAGCAAAGGTTCTTAAAAACATTCAAAGCAAAAATACCAAAAGCTGTATTTTTGTTTCGCACAAAAAAGCCGCTTTTGAAATAAGCAATAAAATTCTCGAAATAGAAAACGGAACAATTACATTACGAGAATTATAAAAATACGGGGCTGTAGCTTACAGTCCCATTTTTATTTATCTTCCTCAACCAATATTATATCATCGCCTATCTTTTTTATATTTGTCCACAAAACTGTTATATCTTCGTTTTTACTGAAAAAATTAATCCCCTTTCCCGGAACGGGAATTTTAAGAGCCGTTATTTTTCCGTTTTCCAAATCAAATTCAATATCCGAAACATAACCTAACCTTCGCCCGTCCTTTATGCTTATAATTTCTTTTTTCTGTAAGCTTAAAATTGTTTCAATCATAGTAATCACCTTAGTAATTTCTATTGCAAAATTGCGGAAAATATGATAATATTATGAAAACGAGGTATGAAAAATGTTAAAGAAAATTGAAATTGCAAAAAATATCGCCATAAATAATATTGAAAAATTCCTGTGCCCCAAATGCAGAGAAAATTTTTCTGTTAAGGAACACAGTCTCGTATGCAAAAACGGTCATTGCTACGATTTATCAAAAAAAGGAACTGTAAATTTTCTTAGCGGAAAAGCTTCCGAAAACTACGGAAAGGAACTGTTTGAAGCACGAAAGAAAATTATTCTTTCGGGATTTTATAATCCACTTATTTCCACTCTTAACGAAATGATAAAAGGGAGCTCAGTTCTTGATATAGGCTGTGGAGAAGGCTCTTTTATAAAGCTTCTTTCCGTTGAAAACAGAACTTTTTTCGGCATTGACATATCAAAAGAGGGGATAAATTCTGCAAGCGAATATACCGGGAATTTTTTCGCAGTTGCCGACCTTGCAAATCTCCCCTTTTCCGATAACAGTTTTGATACACTTCTTAATGTGTTTTCGCCCTCAAACTATGCCGAATTCAAGCGAATTTTGAAAACTGACGGCGTACTTATAAAGGTTATTCCAAATAAAGGCTACTTAAAAGAGTTACGAGAGTTTTATAATATCAACACTGATTATGACAATACTCCCGTTATGGAAATTTTCAAAAATCACTTTGAAATTTTAGAACAAAAACGAGTTAATTACACAACCTGCGTGACAAACGAAAACTTACCGTATTTACTTGAAATGACGCCTCTTATGTGGAACAAAGCAAACAAAAGCGGATTTGATATAAATGAAATTACTGTGGATGTAACGGTGGTTGTTGGAAAGAAAAAATAATATAATAAGCTACATAAGCTCAAAGCCATAACGGTTTTGAGCTTTTTTATTGACAAACCGATTATTTATATGATACAATTATTCTGCCACACAATTTAATAAAGTATCATTATGGCTAAGTGTGTATTTTTATACCTTTTGGTAAAAATACAGGCTCTTTTTTCGCATACTTCCATAATGGTATTGCAAATTGTGTGGCAACAATCGGAGTTGTGTATTTTTCGGTGTACGGACTTCGGTTGTCCGTACACTTTTTTGATTTATGGAGGTATGAACAAATGAAAAGAGCAACCAAAAAGCCTCTCACCTTGGGAGAGGTGGCTCAAAGAGCCGGAGAGGGCAAAAAACTTTTAATTTTAACATTTACCCTAACCTTGCTGTTATGTACAATATTTACACTTAACACATCTGCCGCAACCGTTGCAAGTGGAGATTGCGGTGCATATGGAAATAATTTAACTTGGGTTTTAGATGATACAGGTACTCTAACCATTAGCGGAACTGGCGAGATGGATAATTATCCACTTTCATGGTATGAATTAAATGAAGATATAGATACAGTAATAATTACTGACAATGTCACAAGTATTGGTGAACTTGCTTTTTGTGAGTGTTATAATCTAAAAAAAGTAATCATAGAAAGTGATGTTACAACTATAGAAAATTCAGCTTTTTTTATGTGTATATTTTTAAAAGATATAGTTATAAATAAAAGTGTTAAAACAATAGGGAACTCAGCATTTGATGGATGTTATGAACTATCCAAAGTAGGGTATACCGGAACAGAAAATGATTGGAATCAAATTGATATAAATGCAGGCAACGAAGAATTAAAGGATGCTAAACGAGAGTATATTCGATGGATTACATTAGTAAATTACGATACAAAAATTTATGCAGAAAAATATTACAAAGCAGATACAAGCGATCTTTTTGAAGATATAAATGTTGGCGATGAATATAATTTTGAATTGTACAGAGAGCCCGAATACATTAATAAATTTGAAGAGGGTATGCCCATTGATGGAAAAATCACTTTATATATAAAGAGAATCCATAAGCTTATTGAAAAAATAGAAATCGAGGGCATATCATCAGCCGAGTTAGGCGACTGTAACATAAGGAAGATTATCCATTTTGCAACAAACAAGAACGCAAATTATTTAATATGTACCTTAAAATATTCTGATAAATTAATTCTAAAAAATGTTATTGCTAAAGATTTTAAATATGTATACCAAGAATCAGAAAAAAATATTTCTGGTATTAAATATCTAACATTAACTTGTCAGTATTCAGATAATATTAATATTCCAACCAATATTGATATTAAACCTTTTGAGCTGTTTTTTGATATTTCCACAGACGCAGCAATCGGTTCTGTGAGCATTGAATTTACTAGTGAAACCTATCTAATTGGAGATACTGATTATTATTTTAATGAAAAAAAATTTGATATTTTAGAAATTCTCCCGAAATTTGCAGAAGAAATTAAGATAATTGGCGCAGACAGTATTTCCGGCGAATCAGTGTATACTGCAACTGTTTATCCTGATTATACCACAAATAAAAACGTTGTATGGTCGGTCAATGACGAAAGTGTTGCAACAATTTCTCTTGATGGAAAATTAACTCCCTTGAAAGGAGGAATCGTTATATTAACAGCCACAGCAACTGATGGAAGTGGAGTTTCGGGCATAAAAATTGTTACCGTAACAATAGGAGTTGCAACAATAACAAAACTTAAATCAAACATAGGGACGTGGAATACGGAATTTTTACCCGAGGTAAGAAAATATGTAATTTATGTTGATGAAGCAACAGAGAGTATAAGCTTAACAGCTTCATTTACAGGTGGAACGCTGAAGATGAATAATTCTGTTTTAATGATAAACAACAGGGCAAGAACAATTAATCTTACTAACGATACAACTGTTATAACGCTTGACAGGAGCGGTGTAACGGGATGTGAAAACGGCAGTTACACGCTTACTATTATAAAATCAAGCTTTACAAAAACCGTTATTAATGAAAAAGACGGCGAAACAGAATTTACGGTTTCGGGAATCAACATAGAAAACGGTAATTACATTATTTTAGGTATCTATAACGGCAACAAGCTTATTGATTTACAAAAAGAAAAATACATTGGAAATGATATAACCTTTAAATCGGCATATGAATATGATACCGCAAAGGTTATGGTATGGAAAGATTTAGCAACTGATGAACCCGAGGGTGAAGTTGAGATAATTGAAAAGTAGTAGGTTTTTAAAATAATAAAGAGATCCCTCGACTAACGCTCGGGATGACGTGGGATGAGGCTTGTGATACTAAGCAACTTTGGGATGACGCAGAGAGATGAATGGGATACTAAGCGATTTTGGGATGACACGGGGAGAGGCTCGGGGCAATGCCCTTATGTCATGCTGAGCTTGTCGAAGCATCTTTGCCCTCTCAGTCAGTAAAACTGACAGCTCTCCCAAAGTGAGAGCCTTTCCAAAACAACAAACACTGCAAATAAAAATACAAGTGCCGCAAAAGCACTTGTATTTTTTATTTTGAATTATTTTACTGTTCTGTTGCCATAAATAGTGCGTTATAAAACATTTTTCCGAAAAGCACATTAAATCTTGGATTTTTTGCAGCTCTTTTTACTGATAATTTTTCAGTACCAGGGTTAGCGGATTCGCTAACGTTAACTTTTATTGTTGCTTTATAGGCTTTTTTATTACTGATTACATTATTTACAACATCGTCAGCATTAAGTGTTCCGTAAAGCAGATATGTTCCGGCAACTGCTCCGTTATAGGAAGATTTATCCCAGTCAACTCTGATATTGGAAACTTCGCCCATATCAGTTTTAACAGTTACGGTTTCGGGAAGAACCAAATCATTTACGTGTTTATTATACTCTACTGTAATATCATTGCAGGGAACGATACCTTCTGCAGTTTTCACAACAAAATCATCTGTTGTTCCTGCGGTTGCTTCGGTAAGCTGAATTCCGCCTTCTTTGGCAACAACACCTGTATTATCGGATAGCATAAAGCTTTCGGATGCAAGTGTTGCAAACTGAGCATCGGTGAATTTTACAGTAGCTTTGCCTTCAGCACCCTCAACGGGTTTAAAGGGAAGATAAATGATTGTTCCGTCGTGAAGACCTTCGTTACAAAGTGTGCTTCCGATTGAATACCATATCATAATAAGCTCATTGGTATCGGTTTTATTTATTGCGCAGGAAAATCCCAAATCGGATTCTACTCCGCCCTGACCAACTGATTTTACAGTACCGGCGGTATATTTAATGTTTTCATCCCATTTGATTTTTCTGCTGTCAAAATACACATAAAAAGCAATTGCCGCATAACCTTTATCGGCAGAATCATAATGGAATTTATCAACCTTTATGGGCACATAATATACGCCGTCTTCTTCGTTAAAATCTGCGGCAGTAAGCTCACCGGCAGAAATTGTTATGGTTTCGTTATCTGCCGCCTGAACCATTGCAAGCATTGAAAACATCATTGTAAAAGCAAGAAGCAAAGAAATAATTTTTTTCATATTGTTTCCTCCGTTTTTACTTATTTTTATTTATTTTTTCTGTTATCCTTAACACGAACAGCCTTACCCTCGGAACGTGGGATTGATTTGGGTTCAACAAGCTTGATTTCAGCACTTATACCCAATGTGGATTCCACCTGAGCTCTTAGTCTCTTGGTTATTTCCTGAATTTTGTTAACACGTGAGGAGAAGAATTCTTCTTTAAGTTCAACGTGAACCTCCATTGTATCAAGGTTATTGATACGGTCAACATAAATCATATAATGAGGTTCAACCTCGGGGAAAGAAAGCAGAACGCTTTCAATCTGAGACGGGAACACGTTAACGCCTCTGATAATAAGCATATCATCAGATCTTGCGGTGATTTTACCGATTCTCGGTGTAGTTCTTCCGCATTTGCATTTTTCGTGTGTTATGTAAGTTAAATCCTTTGTTCTGTAACGGATAAGTGGTAAAGCTTCTTTTGAAATACAGGTAAATACAAGCTCACCAACCTCACCGTCGGGCAGAGGTTCAAATGTATCGGGATCAACAATTTCAGGAATGAAATGATCCCAGTGAACGTGAAGTCCGTCAAGCTCAGTACAGGTCTGGGCAACACCGGGGCCTGCAATTTCGGAAAGTCCGTAAATATCGTAAGCTTTTATTCCAAGTTTTTCTTCAATTTGCTCTCTCATGGAATCTGTCCAGGGTTCTGCGCCGAAAATACCGTATTTCAAACATAAATCATCTTTGGAATATCCCATATCATAAAGAGCATCCGCAATGTATAATGCATAAGACGGTGTACAGCAAAGAACTGTAGCCTTAAAATCTATAAGAAGCTGAATCTGACGTTTTGTGTTGCCGGAAGAAGCAGGAACAACAGTTGCTCCAACCTTCTGAGCACCGTCGTGCAAACCAAGACCGCCGGTAAATAATCCGTATCCGTAAGAAACATGAACAATATCGTCCTTGCCGATTCCAACAGATGTAAGACATCTTGCAACGCAATCCGACCACATATCAAGGTCTTTATCGGTATAACCAACAACGGTCTGCTTGCCGGTTGTACCGCTGGAAGCGTGAACTCTTGTAACATCCTTGAGCGGAACTGCAAAAGTTCCGAAAGGATAGTTATCTCTAAGATCAGTTTTTAAAGTGAAAGGCAGTTTTACAATATCCTTAACACTTTTTATATCTTCAGGTTTTACCCCATGTTCATCCATTCTGTTTCTGTAGTAAGGTACATTTTCATATACTCTTTTAATTGTGGAAACAAGTCTTTCAGACTGGATTTTTTCTATTTCTTCAGGTGAAGCACATTCAATTTTCTCGTCCCAGTACATATTAGTTCTCCTTTTTTGTGAATTTTTTATACGCTGCTCTTAATTCTTCCGCTGTATCTTCCGGACAAGTAGGGTTACAGTGAGCCCATACACCGGTTTCGCTTGAAGCATTAAATTTCTGTTTATCCTTACTTCTCATCGGTGGGAAAAATTCAATGTGGAAGTGGAAGTTATCATCAATTTTTTCCTCTACATTAACGGGTGCATTATGCATACACATCATATAGGGGAAAGGATAGTCAAACAGTGAATCCAGCATTCCTACTGTATCACGAAGGGTAACAGCAAGAGCCGCTCTTTCTTCCTCATTGAAATCGGTTATATAATTTTTATGCTTATTGCTCATAATGTAAACGCCGTAAGGATATTCTGAAAAGAAAGGAAGAAAAACAGTAAAATGTTCGTTTTTAAAGATAATTCTCTTATCTTCTTTCATTTCGTTTTCCAGCATATCACAGAAAAGACATTTATCTTTTTCTTCTTTATAAGTCTTTGCAGATTCCATTTCAAGCTGAATTTTTTTGGGAACTACGGAATATCCGTAAATCTGACCGTGAGGATGCGGCATTGTAACGCCAACAGGCTCACCTCTGTTTTCAAAAATGAAAACATATTTGATATTTTTATCCGAGCTTATTTCCGAAAAACGTTCACACCAAAGATTTACAAGCTTGCCAACGTGCTCATAGGAAAGCTCGGGAAGTGTAACTGTGTGACCGGGTGAATACAAAATAACTTCGCATTTACCGTAGGAAGGTCTTGTTTTGAAAAATTCTGTATCTACGGGGTCCGGAACAGGCGGATTCTGCGAAAGCGCAGGAAAATCGTTATCATATTTTAAAACTTCAAATTCGTCGGGTACCTTTCCGGAACCGGGACAAAACGGACAATAATCCTTTGGCATTGTAGGTCTTGCCTGTCTGTTTGAAGCAATCATAATCCAGTCATTTATAAGGGGATGCCATCTTAATTCTGCCATTTTTTTACAAGTCCTTTCTTTATTCAGCAAGCTTATATCCGCCAACAGGGCGAACAGCAAGTACGTAGCAACTGTTTACTCCGAAAATTCTTTCAATTTTCGCTTTAAAATCGTTTAATTTTTTATTGGGAACAAAAGCCTGAATTGTTCCTGCAAAGCCGCCGCCGTGAATACGGAAAGCACCTTCGCCATCAAGAATCTGGTCGCATACAGCAAGTGCAAGAGATGTTCCCTGCTCTTTGGGAAGAGAAGCCGGATAAACATTCTGCAGATACATAAACGACGAATGTCCGGATTCTATCAGTTTTTTCTTAAAGCCTTTAAAATCGTTGTTTTTCAGATTTTCAGCACATTCATCAACTCTGTCAACCTCGTTTAAGAAGTGAATACTTCTTAAAATTGCTCTGTCGCCTGCGATTGTTCTCAATTTGGAAATATTGCTGTAGAAATCATTTCTGTCCACATCAATTAAAACTTCCTTACCGAAGTAGCCTGCAATTTTATTCATTTCTTTGGTTACAGCGGCATATTCGGGTGTTAAATCCGCATGGTTACCGCCGGTGTCAATAATACAAAGTGAATGATTTGCCTTTGCAAAATCAAAATCTATTTTTTCAAATTTAGGATTTTTAAGGTCATAAAAATCAAGGTAAACAAATCCGCCTACAGAAGAGGACATCTGATCCAGCATTCCGCAAGGTTTGCCGAAGAATTTATTTTCGGCATACTGACCGATTTTTGCTATAGAAGAAGCATCCTCCTTGCCGTCACAGAAAAGGTCGTTTATAACGTTTCCGACTAAAACCTCAAAAGCCGCAGATGAAGAAAGTCCTGAGCCTTTAAGAACGTTTGATGTGGTATATACATCAAAGCCGTCAATAGTGTAGCCCATATCCTCAAAACTGCTTGCAATTCCGCGGATTAGTGCCGCAGAGGTATTAACCTCTTCAGGTTTAAAATGCAAATCCTTAAGGTCTATAACATCCATTTTATAACCTTCGGATTTGATTCTTATTATTCTGTCGTCATTTTTAGCGGCAACACCTACAACGTCAAGGTTTACGCTGGCACCCATACATTTACCTCTCTGATGGTCTGTATGGTTACCTATTATTTCACTTCTGCCGGGAGCAGAAAAAATTTCGATATCTTTTCCTTCACCAAATTGTTTTTCAAAGGATTCGATGGCTCTTACATAACGAGCAACATAGACATCGGTATCCTTTCCGCAATATATATAAGACAAGGATTTGTTAAAATCTCCGTTTAAAAGCTTTGCTTTATAGTCATTTGTGAGCATAAATATATTCCTCCTTTTATCCTTTTATTTTATAACAATAAGCATTAAATGTCAAGCAGTTTTAATTAACCAGATCTTTAATCCACGTATTTTTTCTCATTCTTACTAAAATGGCAGTTATTTTGATAAACTGTTCAACCTGAGAAACAAAATACGTTACTTCTACCGACTGTTCCAAAAGTATTCCGAAAATAAACGTAAACGGCACAGCAATAATCCACAGGGATGCAACATCTGCAAAAACGCAGAAAATCGCATCACCGCCGCTTCTTAAGGTTCCTACTATGTTCAGATGTGCAAAGGAACGAAGCGGGAAGAAAAAGAACATTATTTTGGTAAGATTTTTTGTGATTTCAAGAGTTTTTGCATCTATCTTAAACAAATTTAAAAACATCGGCATCAGCGGATTTAAAATCAGAATACACGCTATGGCAAGCACAGGAACATAAATATTGAACCTTTTTGCAAAAAGATATGCATTTTCTTTTCTGCCTGCACCTATTTCTTTGCCAATTATTATGCCTGCCGCGTGGCTCATACCAAAAATCAGTACACTTGAGGTTTCGTAAAGAATATTTATAATATTTACCGAAGCAATACATTCGGTTGAAACCCTTGCAAAAATAGCAGAAAGCAGAGTTGTTCCTAAAGACCAGAGTGTTTCGTTAAGGGTTACGGGAACAACAAGCTTGTAATAATTTTTAATAAATCCCGGACGTTTATGGAAATATTCACCGATATTATGGCGTAAATATTCCAGCTTTTTAAGGGACAGAATTATTATTACAGCAAATTCAATATATCTTGCAATAATTGTTCCTATTGCAGCACCAACCGCACCAAGCTCGGGAGCTCCGAATTTTCCGAATATGAACGTATAGTTGAAAAATGCGTTGGTCACAATGGATATAAGTGATGTTACAAGAGGAATTTTTGGCTGTTCAACACTTTTTAGTGCATATCCCATAACGTAGGAAATTGCAGTTGGAATATACGAAACAGCAACCAATCTCAGATATTTTGCTCCCTCCTGAATAACAGCAGTATCATCCGAAAGCCACCCCATTAAAACGGTGGGGAAAAAGCACGCTGTTAAAAAAGCGATAACAGAAAAACCGCCTGCAAGAGCTAAATTAAGAAACAACACCTTTTTTATTCCTGCGGTATCCTTTTTCCCGAGAAACTGGGTTAAAAATGCCGAAGAGCCTCCGCACATTCCGAAAATCATTATGGAGAACACAAAATAAACCTTATTTGCAAGTCCTACTGCTGCTATTGCCGTTTCTCCAAGCTGACCAATCATCAGAGTGTCTATAAGATTTACGGAACTGGTAATAAGATTCTGCAGTGCCATCGGAAGCGACAGTCCAAGAAACAGTTTTATGAAATTTTTATCAAACAAATTTAATTTACTCATAGCTGAAATTGTTCCTTATTGTATTTTGGCTTGTCACGTTTAACACGCACCGTATCAATTTTAAGAATATCGTAAACAAATTTTTTGCAGGTATTATCTTCGGGGAATATCCGACCTTTTTTCTCACACATAACTTCTTCTCTTATATTGAAGCGCTTTGCATATGCGCAAAAACGGCATATTGACGGAACCTCCTGTTCCCACAAAGGAATTTTTATTTCATTCTTTTTCATAATTTTAATCCTTCCTTATCTTCTGCGTCTGTTGTTTCCGAAAAATATAAGAACAAGTCTTAAAAAGCTTGCAATTGATGTAAGTGCCGCCGCAACATAGGTCATTGCAGCCGCAGAAAGCACTTTCTTTGTTCCCTTTATTTCATCAGGAGTAAGATAACCGTCGGTTTCAAGCACCATTAGCGCTCTTTTTGAAGCGTTAAATTCAACCGGCAAAGTTATAAGCTGAAACAAAACCGTAAGCGAAAACAAAGCAAGACCAATTACTATAACATTCGGATAAGAAAGCACAGCGCCAAGAAGCGCAACAGGCAGTGCAAGCTTATTTGCAAAGCTTACCGCAGGAAAAATTCCGTTTCTTGCTTTTAAAGGCGCATAGGAGACACTGTGCTGAACAGCGTGGCCAACCTCATGAGCGGCAACTCCTATTGCCGCAATTGACGAGCTTTGATATACAGAATCGGAAAGGCGAACCACCTTGGTTTTAGGATCGTAATGGTCGGTTAAATTTCCGCTTATGTGTTCTATAGGTATATGATTAAGTCCGTTACTGTCTAAAATATCTCTTGCTACCTGATTTGCCGTAACACCTCTTACAGAATGTTTTTTTGAATATTTACTGTAAGTTGAGCTTACCTTCGACTGTGCCCACAAAGACAAAATCAGAGCAGGAACAACAAGAATTACATAATAATAATCGAAATAAAACATAATAAAATAACATCTCCAGATTCTATTAATTAATATATTTTAACATAAAACACACCCGAATGTAAATAGTATTTGAAATTAATTACAAAAATATTTCACAGTGATTGACTTTTTACGATAATTATATTATAATATATATTGAAGTGATATGAAAATTTTTTATATCAGCAAACGATTTAATTTTAGGAGGAATATATAAATGTTAGTATCCGCAAAAGAAATGCTTGATAAAGCAAAAGCAGGTAAATATGCCGTAGGTCAGTTCAACATCAATAACCTTGAATGGACAAAATCCATTCTTCTTACCGCAGAAGAATGTAAATCTCCCGTTATTCTTGGTGTTTCCGAGGGCGCAGGAAAATATATGACAGGTTTTAAAACTGTTGCAGCTATGGTTAAAGCTATGATTGAAGAATTAAACATCACAGTTCCCGTTGCTCTTCATCTTGACCACGGAAGCTACGAAGGTGCTAAAAAAGCTATTGAAGCAGGTTTTTCTTCCGTTATGTTTGACGGTTCTCATTACGGAATCGATGAAAACGTTGAAAAAACAACCGAAATCATCAATCTTGCTCATTCTCAGGGCATTTCCGTTGAAGCTGAAGTTGGTTCCATCGGCGGTGAAGAAGACGGTGTTGTTGGTGCAGGCGAAGTTGCAGATCCCGAAGAATGTAAAAAAATTGCCGATCTTGGCGTTGATATGCTTGCTGCAGGTATCGGTAACATTCACGGTAAATATCCTGCAAACTGGGGCGGCTTAAACTTTGAAGTTCTTGCCGAAATCCAGAAATTAACAACAACTATGCCTCTTGTTTTACACGGTGGTACAGGTATTCCCGAAGCTATGATTAAAGAAGCAATTTCTTTAGGTGTTTCCAAAATCAACGTTAACACAGAATGTCAGCTTTCCTTTGCAGAAGCTACAAGAAAATACATTGAAGCAGGCAAAGACTTAGAAGGTAAAGGATTTGATCCCAGAAAACTTCTTGCTCCCGGTGCTGAAGCTATTAAGCAGACAGTTAAGGAAAAAATGGAGCTTTTCGGTTCTGTAAACAAAGCGTAAGATTCTATAAGAAATTATGTGAGGCGGGTAATTAACCCGCCTTGCGTTTTTAAACGAGGTGATATTTTGAAAAATTTTGATACTATTGCGGCGGTTTCCACGCCTCAGGGAGTAGGCGGAATTGCAGTTATAAGAGTAAGCGGTGACAGAGCTTTTGAAATTACCGATAAGGTTTTCTGTACAAAAAGCGGAAAAAAACTCACCGAAACCGAAACTCATAAAATTGTTTACGGCTTTATAAAGGATGAGGACGGATGCAATATTGACGAAGTGCTTGTTTCCAAAATGGATGCTCCCCACACCTTTACCGGTGAAAACGTTACTGAAATTTCCTGTCACGGAGGCGTAAGCGTTGTAAAGCTTGTTTTAAAGGAGCTTTTAAAAGCAGGAGCACGTCTTGCGGCAAACGGAGAATTTACAAAAAGAGCTTTTCTTAACGGAAAAATTGATTTAGCTCAGGCGGAAGCTGTTATTGACATAATAAATGCTGACAGCGAGCTTAACGTATATAATGGCGAAAATCAGCTTTACGGTGCACTTACAGATAAGCTTATGGCAATCAGAAATTCTCTTATTGATATCACTTCGGATATAATTGCGGTTATTGACTATCCCGAAGAGGACATAACTGTTGAAAATATTTCAGAAACAATTGAAAAACTGAAAAAAGCAAATGACGATATTCAGCTTTTAATGAAATCATATCACACCGGAAAAATTCTTAAAGAAGGCGCAAAAATAGTAATTGCAGGAAAGCCCAATGTTGGTAAATCTTCACTTCTTAATGCACTGTTAAAGGAAAACAGAGCCATTGTTACAGAAATTGAGGGAACAACCCGTGATGTGCTTGAAGAAAGTCTTGAAATTGACGGTCTTAAGGTACGTATTATGGATACCGCCGGAGTTCGTACCTCTGCCGACGAAGTAGAAAAAATAGGTATAGATAAAGCCATTGAAAATATCGAAAGTGCCGACCTTGTGCTTTTTGTACTTGATAAAAGCAGAGAATTGAGCGACGAGGATATTGAGCTTATGGAGCGTATAAAGGATAAAAATGCTTTTGTTGTTCTTAATAAAAGTGACCTTGAAATAAAGCTTTCCCTGACAGATATAAGAAAACATCTTCCCGGAAAACGTATTTTTGAAATAAGCTCCAAAACCTTTGACGGAATAAACGAAATGACCGAAGCAATAAAGGATAAAATTCTTGACGGCGATGTAAATATAAAAGAAAATGTGTATATAAGCAACGAACGTCACTTTGAAATGCTCCATCACGCCAGCGAGCACATAAAGCAAGCCGTAATCGACCTTGAAAACGGAATTTATCCTGATATTGTTTCCATAGAAATTGAAAATGCTATTTCTTCCCTTGGCGAAATTACGGGGCAGACCGTGAGCGACGAAATTATTCATAATATATTTGCTAAATTTTGTCTTGGAAAATAGAAAAACCGTGTTTGTCAATCTTGTCAAACACGGTTTTATTTATCTTTGAGTTCCAGAATATAATCTGCTGAAGTATTATACAATTTTGCCAGTTTTATTATCATTGAAACAGGTATTTCTCTCTTTCCCTGCTCATATCTGGCATAAACCTGACGGTTGCAGACAAGATAATCCGCTACTTGTTGCTGAGTTAAATCGTTATCACATCTTAACTCGTATAATCTTTTAAAATACAATTATATCACCTCTTGACAATGATACCATATGGTATTATAATTAATTATACTCTGGTATCATTTGGTCACATTAAGGAGAGATTGTATTATGAACATAAACACTGAATTATTAAAGAAATATGTTGCAGATTTAATTACTAATCAAATTACCATACCTGAATTTGAAGCTTTTGATATCATAGAATCATCCGCTGCAAAAATCCTATCAGAAATTCAGGAAATAATCAAAACGATTGAATATGATGATTTTCAGGCAGTAGAAGAAATCATCTGCTTACTTGAAAGAAATAATCTGGATTGTGGTGGCAGACATGATTTTTAACTTAGAATCCATAAAAAAAGGTGATGCGTTGCATCACCTTTTTATATAAATTTCTTATTCCAAAGTTTTGGCGACATAACCAAAAGCAGCGGGAAAAATTCAAGTCTTCCCAGAAGCATATTAAAGCTTAACACCATCTTTGAAAGATTGGAAAACTGCGAGAAGTTTCCCGTTGGCCCAACCATTTCAAGACCGGGCCCTATATTGTTCATACAGGTTATAACCGCTGTAAGATTTGTTGTAAAATCAAAATTATCAAGGGCTATAATAATAGTTGAAATAATAATCACAAGCACATATACAATAAGATATACACACACCGTACTTATGGTTTCTTCGTGAACAGATTTATCCTCCACCTTAACTATATGAACAGCATTAGGATGAATCATTTTATTAAATTCTCTTGCCATAATTTTAAAAAGCAACACAATTCTCGAAACCTTGAATCCACCGCCCGTTGAACCTGCACAAGCACCAATCAGCATAAGCAAAACCAGAATTGATTTAGAAAATTCTGACCACGTATTAAAATCATGAGTAGCAAATCCGGTGGAACTTATTATAGATGCTACCTGAAATGTGCTGTATCTCAATGAGGTTAAAATATTTTCAAAAATGTCTATATTAGAAAATGTTAAAATAATAATCGCTGTTACTATTATCGAAATAAAAACTCTTAATTCGGTATTTTTATAAATTAATTTGAATTTTCTCATAAGAAGATAAAAATACAGATTAAAATTCACACCGAAAAGTATCATAAATATTGAAATTACCCAATCAATATAACCGCTATTATAATGGGCAATACTTGCATTTTTGGGGCAAAATCCTCCGGTTCCTGCAGTAGCAAACGAATTAAGAATGCTGTCAAACCAGGGCATTCCTCCAAATTTCAACAAAATAATTTCCACCAATGTAAGAATTATATAAATCGAATACATTATTTTTGCATTTACGGTTCCTCTCGGAACAAGCTTTCCAACCGTAGGACCGGGAAGTTCCGCTCTCATAAGGTGAATAGAGTGCTTGCTTACAGGGGTAAAAAGCATAAGAAGCATAAGCACACCTATTCCGCCTATCCAGTTTGTAAAATTTCTGAAAAACAAAACACTTTTCGGAAGAATTTCTATATCAGTAAGTATGGAAGAACCGGTTGTTGTATAACCGCTTACTGTTTCAAAAACTGCATCAATGTAGCTTGGAATTACACCGGTAAGATAATAGCAAAGTGCCCCCGCAAGCGACATTATAATCCAGGTAACGCTTATTATTGCAAAGCCTTCCTTAGCGTAAAAATCTGTTTTTTTAGGCTTAATAAGTGCAAAAGGAACCGAAACGCAAAGCATAACGGCAGTTATAAGAGCAAAAACTCCTGCACATGAAAATTCATTGAAATAAAGCGCCACAAGAACAGGCACAAACATAAAAAGTGCTTCAGCAACCGTAAATTTTGCAACTATATTAAGTATAAGCTTTTTATTCATTAAATTCCACTATCCTATAATTTCTTTGATATCGTGAACAGCATTTGTGTTGGTTGTAACAACAACAACGCTGTCTCCCACTTCGATTCTGTCGTCACCGTTGGGAATAATAATTTTTCTGTGACGAACAATACAGGCAATAAGGTTATTCTCCTTAAGCGTAAGCTCTTTAAGCGGTTTGCCCACATAGCCTTCGTTTTCGGTTATTATAAACTCCAAAGCTTCAAGTCTGTTATTTATAAGGCGGTACAGAGTTTCTTCGTTACTGCCCTCAGAGTTCTTTATAGCACGCACATAGCTTATAACGTGATTTGCAGAAATTGATGCAGGAGTAATAATACTTTCAAGTCCCAGTTTTTCTGCCATATCTATATATGTTTCTCGATTGATTTTTGTAATTATTTTAGGAACATTTATGGATTTGCAGAACATTGAAACAATGAAATTTTCTTCATCAATACCTGTTAAGGCTACCATTGCATCAACCTGATCAACACCCTCCTCATAAAGAAGTGCCTGATCGGTTCCGTCGCCGAAAATAACCGAAACATCAGGTAACAGTTCGCTCAGCTGACGGCAGCGTTCCATATCGTTATCCACAATTTTAACCTGCATTTTAAGATCGCTTAACTGTTTTGCAAGGTAATAGCCTATTTTTCCGCCACCGATTATCATAACCGAGTTTATTTTTCGCTTTTTAGTATCGGTGTGGTGGAAAAATTTTTCTATTTCGCTGTGAGTTGCGCTGATGTTTATAACATCTCCGCTTTCCAAAACAAAATTACCGTCGGGAATAAAAACCTCATCGCCTCTCTGAACAGCGCAAACAAGCATTTTTATTTTATATTTCTTATAAATATCCTTAAGTGCGTAACCGCAAATGGGATTATCCTCAGCAACGGTATGTTCAACAAGTTCTACCCTTCCCTTTGCAAAAAGCTCGATTTTCTCCGCAGAGGGGAAAATAAGAAGTCTTGAAATTTCAGCTGCAGCGGAAAATTCAGGATTAATATACATACTAAGCCCAAGGTCGTCCTTAATCAGATTAATCTGACTGTAATATTCAGGATTTCTTACTCTAGCAATTGTTTTTTTTGCACCGAGTTTTTTAGCCATAAGACAACAAAGCATATTAAGTTCATCCATAGATGTACAAACAACAACCACATCGGCATCTTTTACGCCTGCTTCCTCCTGAACCTCCATAAGAGCACCGTTGCCCTCAACACACATAATATCCTGCGTGCTTATAGAATTTTCAAGAGCTTCTGCGTCGTTATCCACAACAACAATGTCGTGCCCTTCTCTTAAAAGCTGTTCTGCAAGTGTACTGCCTATTTTTCCGTCACCAATAATAACTATATTCAAATCAGATTCTCTCCTAAAAATTTATTATATAAAATTTTATCACAATATGTATTCTTTGTCAAATAAATATATTATATAAATTTATTAATCCGATTATCAGTTTTCTTTAAAAAGCATTTCACAATCAACAGGGGTAAAGTTTTTTCCGTCCCACAGAAAGGCTTTAATGCAATCCATCGTCTGCGGATTGTAGCTTATTTCACCGGTAGAAATTACATTGTTATACTGAGAAGTAATTTTAACCGGAACACTTTTTACATCAACCAGTTTTTCCTGATTATAGCCTGCAATTGTGAGTATAATATCTTTTTCCAAAGAGGAATTTACATATCCGGCATGGGCATAAACATTTGCAGAGCTTGTCATATCTGTAAATTTACCATTTTTGGTGTAAATTCCGAAATCTCCTGTCCAGCAATCCTTATCAGAGGTGGAAAAACCGAATAAAATATTTT
This sequence comes from Clostridia bacterium, assembly GCA_017414505.1. Taxonomy (GTDB): domain Bacteria; phylum Bacillota; class Clostridia; order UMGS1840; family HGM11507; genus RGIG1932. The sequence goes on along the minus strand of JAFQLQ010000028.1, from coordinate 17,842 downwards.
CCGAAAGCTTACCGCCGCCCCGATTTGTAAGGTCGCCGGAAATCATAATATGATATTCACTCTTTAAATCAAGATAAGGTGAAAAAACTACAGTAAGAACATTGTTGTTTACTTTCAGCTGATAGTTATCCTGCTTATTTCCGTTTTTAAGTACGGTTACACCTGCCGGAACGGAATTTATATTGTCATTAAATGCAAATGAAATTTCGTTCTGACTTGGTAATATATCTTTTGCACCGTTTTCTATTGATGTGCTTTCAAGCTTCATAGGCGCAAGCAGAATTTCCTGCAGATACATTGAACCCGCATCCGGTGCCTGTGCAGTATTTTTAAATGCCCAGGTTGTAAAGCTATGGAATTTTTCATTATTTGCGTTAAGTCTGCCGCCGTTTGCCGCTCCGGAATATATTGATACAGAACGGATTTCGCTTAGATTAGTAGTGCCGTCTTTTGTGCCCTGAACACCATTTTTCATTCCGTCGTACACAGTTTCAAAATCCTTAAGAGGCATTCTTAAAGTATACCACTCATTATGAGGAACGGAATTCAAATCCACCTCATACATCAGGCATTCATTATCACAGAATCTTGCAGTATCACCGTAAAGAGTACCCGTATCGGCAGGATTATCCACAGTAGAAAGAATTACTGTAAAATAATTGTTTATAGCTGCTTCGGGCAGTACTTTTATTTCCATACAAAGCTCAGAATATTTTGAAAAATCCACTCCTGCTGCATCACTGTTTGCAAGATACGTTTCCCCGGAACTGCCGTAAAACCAGCTCAGATTATATGCACTTGTTCCGTTTTTACCGATTTTTTCGCCTAGAGTGCCCTTATTATCCCCTACGGATGTGTTTGTAAGCCATGCAGTTACTGTATCAGGATTGGAAAAATCTGCAATAACAGCTTCTTTTATCCGCTCGCCCGCCTTTACAGTAACGGGATAAACTAAAGTTTTAGTTGTTCCGTCGTTTGCAGAAATTTCAGCTGTAAGCAACACACGCACATCCTCTCCCGTAGTGAACACTTCACCTTTGGAAGATATAATCTGCTCATTTGAAGAACTCCACTTTACACTACCTGACGAAAATTCTGACGGAAGTGTGATGTTTTCCGAAATCAGAGTATGCTCCGACATTATTTCAGAAAGCTGTTTTTCAATTATATTTGCACCGGAATCCAGCATTATGTCATAAAGTAAAAATCCGCAGCAGCGCTCATCATTTTCTTCACTGTTTTTAAATGCCCAGGTTCCAAGGGGATTTCCGGTTCCGTTTATTGCACCGCTTCCCGAAGGTCCTCCGAAAATTGAGATGGATTTTATCTCATTTAAATTTGTTTTTCCGTCTTTTTCGCCCTGAACTCCGTCTTTCATTCCGTCAAACTGAGTTACAAAATCCGCAAGAGCAATGTCTTTAGAAACAGGTTTATTCAGTGGAAATTCACTTAAATCTATTTCATATGTAAGGCACTCGTTATTTTTATATTTATCGTATAATCCGGGATTTTCAGATGTGGAAAGCACAACGGTAAACCAGTTTTTAACCTGCGGATACTTTAATGCCATAGCCTCACTTCTGTTGATGTGGAAATCAAGATGTAAACTTCCGTAATCAGAAAAATCAAGGTTGGCAAATTTTTCAGGCAAACTGTTAAGATAATTTTCTCCTACCGAACCCATTGCCCAGTTCAGCGAATATGTATTGAAAACAGTATCATATTTGCCTCTGTAATTGGAGGCTATAACAGATGCCGCTGTCCATTGTTCTACCGTATTTTTCTGTGTAAAATCAGCAATAACAAAGCTTTCATCAGTAGCAGAAGGCTTATTTCCAAAATAAATATAATCGCCAAATGTTTTAAAAGCGGTTTCTTCGCCGTTAACTTTTACATTAAATACAGTATGGATGTTTTCAACGTATAATGTGGTATCTTTAAGCTTACTTTCATCGGAAGTTTCGATATATAATGTGTTATCATCCTTGCGGTACCCAAATTCTTCTGTTTCGGAAGTGCTTTTAAACAGATATTTCCCGGATTCTGTATCAAAAAGATACCTGGCATCCTGCACCACAATCTCTGTTATTTCGCCGTTTTCGTTTTTGTTTACAAAAGCTGAACGGCCATCTGTTTTGTAATGTAAAAATTCTCTTTCTGCTTTTTGAGCAATGTCGTGAACAAGATAGTAATCCGCATTTGCAACGGTTTTTTCTTCATTTACTATATCAATATGCATTGCAGTTGCACCGTTATCGGTTACACCGCTTAACGGATGCTGATAACTGCTGACTTCTGCCGTTTCTCCAGGTTTTGCAGGGTAAATAACAGTATCGTAAAGCACATTTCCCGAAGCCTGTTTTTCATAGCTTAAATAGTGAGAATCATAAATACTTCCCGTTCCCTGACCGAAATATCCGTCTTTTACAGATGCGGCCATACCGGTACTGTTTGCCTGAGCTACATATACATTTGCAGTATCTGTAAAATTACTTTTTCCCACATAATTTTTATCAATATCCGGATTTGCTGATGGTAACATATGCCAGTTCTGCTCATAGGAATGGTTATCTGAATCCGTTGGCTCCAGATAATCGTTAACAACAAAGAAGCCCGGTTTTAAATAAAGAATGTTTCGTGTATGCAAACCGAAATGGTCTCCATTCTGAGGAGTGGTAAGTGTTGTATTGTCATAGAGAGAATTGGTTTCAAATCTTTTCTGTTTAACAACAGGATTTTCTTTTTCATATTCCGTTACACCGGTACGGTTCTGATCAACCGAATCAATGTAAACCGTATTATGATATTTTGTGGAATCAAGAGGAATCCTCTGAGTTGCATAGGAAGAAAAGCTCTGGTCGGTAAGAAGATACTGACCGTAAGCCTTAATAATAATCTGATTATCGTCTGCGTGCCCGTGCCCAGGATTGGTATTACCGTCTACATCGGTATATAAATAAACAGCGTCATCGCTCCAGCCGGAACGCATAGTGTAAACACCGCTTACAAATTCGTCCTCGTTTTCCGAACCGGTAAAGCCTATTGTTGTCCAGTGAGGAGCAGTTCCCTCTTTTCCGTCGGAGGCAAGATATTTCCAGAACGGTACATCGCATACCGAGTACAAAAGATTATTTCTTTGTACATCGTTATAATTGATTCCGTTGTAACCCGCTTCGTCGCCAACCTGCGGATTTCCGCCTCCCGGCATTAGAAGCGATGCAAAATATTTTATAATTTTATACGCTTTTTTCCGAACATCTTCGGGGAATGTTGTATCGCTTAAATTTGTTTGCTTAAGCATCTCCTCGCCTTCGATAAGCTGAGTAAAGGTGGAGAATGAATATCCCCATGCAATTTCCTTTCCGCTTCCGTCCGGGCGGAAGGCTTCGTCAAGCTTTGCAGGTATCCATTCCTGCAGGGTAGATAACACCTCATCATAAATACTGAGTGTCTGACCGTAACCTAAAAGCGCACGCATACCGTTAATCTGATATGTGCCCCAGTTTCCTGAATCATTTCCTCCGTCAATCTGTGCACGAAGCTCCATCTGATAATATTTCATTGTGGCAGTCCAGAGTTCGGGTGTCATATATTCACTGTCAATCATTTCAAATAAAATTTTTGCAACCGCCTGATCTCTGCAATGTCCGTCAAGAAATTTGTCATAACGGGGATTTTTACCTCTCTGTTTAAGATAACCTGCCCATTGATTTAAAAACGTAAGAGCATAGCGTTCATCCTGATTATAATGGTAAATCTGTGCAAGCGGTGTTGCCCATGTAAAACGAAGAAGCTCTTCGGGATAACGGTATGCAAAAACCTGATGTGCTCCGTCTCTGTCCGGCACTACACCACCGTCAAAACGGAAGGAATCACAGCCGTAATTGGAGAAGGTTGCATGCTCCATAATGGCACCGCTCTGCCCCATATAAAAAGTAACTTCATCTTCCGCCCAGGCGTTATTGGCATATTCAATTGCAAGCATTTCTCCGCTTCCGCTGCCTTTATTTCTTCCGAAAAGGCGAATAACGGCTTTAGTTGGAGTTCCAAGCGGCTTTAAAGATGAAAAATCAAATTTTATAAGACTTCTTTTTGTGTTGGAATCGGTCAATCGTGCCAGCCCGATTGACGATACACTTTCCTCTGCACATAAGGTTGCTTCTGTTCCGTAATTTGTTGCATAGTTATCATCGGGAGAAATAGTAGCGTCGTCTGTCGCTTCAAAACGGTGTACAACTCCGTTCACCGTAATTTCTGCCACGGGAGGATTTCCTTTATTTGCATTACGGCTTTCAAATTCCAGACTTGTTCCATCTTTTTTCAACCCAAACAGCTCAACACTGTAAACTGCAGAGGGACGGTTTAAAATTCTGGTTATACGTTCTGTAAAATCTATTTCCACATAAGAATTTTCGGCGGAAACTGTTGGTATGCCAAGCACTGCGCTAACCATAGTTGTGTTAAGCTGAAAATTGTTTTTTACTGCATAAGCGCTTAAAAGCTGATGCTTTGTTGGTGCTTTATCTTCAAAAACTTCCGGAAAACCTGAGTAAAGTTCACGGTGAAATTCAAGAAGCAGTTCCTTTGCTTCTGCATAATTACCTGATTTTGCAGATTCTTTCACGCCTGATAAACCGGAATATTTATCATAGTTAAGATAGCCCTTGTTTACCCAGCTTTGAGTTTCAGAATTATACTTTCCGAAAAATTCCTCATCGGAACAGGAAGTTATACCCGAATCGGTAAACGATTCTACATTTGCTTTTGCAGCATAATCAAGCGCATCCCATTCTTCGGAGGCTGCCAGCGAATTATCCGCCGGAATTACGCCCAAAGCAGACAGCATAACAAAAGATAACACAACAGCTAAAATTTTATTGGTATGTTTCATAAATTTTCCTCCTCTGATACCTATACTGTTATGATTTAATTTTACATCTTTGTAAACAAATTGTCCATTGACATTTCTTGTTCTCACAAATAAAAAAGCAGATGTAAAAAATAAATTTTACATCCGCTTTTTAAATCAGTTTGTAATTCGTAAAATTACGGCAAGCGCCTGTTCTATTGTATAGGTTCCTTCCGGATCAAACAGATTATTTCCGATACCGTTCATAACGTTACTTCTTTTAAGACTGTAACAAGCCTGCTTTGCCCAGTCGGATATGTTTTCGTGGTCAGAAAACAGGTATTCCCCGCTTATCATATTGTAATCGGTATTATCTGTTTTTATGTTGAGATAACGGGCAAGACGGTGCACAATTACCGCACTTTCTTCTCTGGAAATTTCTTTATCGGGTGAAAAATGGGCGGCATCTGTTCCCTTTATAACATCTGCATTGTAAAGTGCTATTACCGCTTCGCTGTTTGTATCCTTAAAATGAGATTCCACATTTTTAACAGAGAATTTTGCAAGCTTTAAAGCCGCAAGATAAGCTATTTCGCAGAATTTTTCCCTTGTTATCGGTTTGGTGTAATCCATACCGAGATTTTTTGGTATAATTCCGCTTGCCGCCGCTTTCTCTGCTTCTTTTTTTGCCCAGTCAGATATAGTTATACGGGTTAAATCGGTTGTTTCTTCTGCCTGAACCTTGTCAAGAGGAATAAGCGAGGCTATTTCGGCTTCTTCCAAAGGCAAATATTTATCCGTAATATTATCTAGCCGAACCTGAACATCAGTCATATCCATATGACTGTGATATTTTGTAAACTCATTAATCGCCTGCTCTCTGTGAGTTTCGCAAAGAGAATACAAATCCACAAGATTCAGCTCATAATACTCTTCTGCATAAGCAAACGCTTCTTCAATAACGGGATATTTATTGGTATTTATACTTTCAAGAACAAGAAAAAAATCAAGTCTTTGTTCTGCATCCTCAAGGGAAGAATACGGTCTGTTACGGATAATATCTCTGTAAAACCTCGTAAGACCGGAGCTATCCAGGTTATAATACATACTCGGTTTAACAGTTTTCATATCAACGTGACCGTTGTTTTTTTCAAACATATACTGCAAATCTTCCATATCAGCAATGGTATTAAGCTGATACAAAAATTCTTCTTCACTCAGTTCGTTTGCATATGCCGGAAAAACCAGCATACACAAAATAAGAATCAACGAAACTAACTTCCTCATTCTTTCACCTCCGGTTATAAAAAGGGCATATCCTGCGATATACCCCTTAGCTTTACTCTGCACTCTGAGCTTCTACCTGTTCTAAAATTTTCTGAATTTCATCAAGAGCAGCTCTTTCTGCTTCTTCGTTTCCGTCTTCTTTTGCCTGCTCGTAATCACCAAGCAGATTTTCAAGTCCTTCACCGTCAATTTCAACCGCCTCGTTCTGAGTTTCGGTTGATTCTGCAGGCTGTTCTTTTGAAGGAGCATTTTCTTCTGCCGAATCAGCTGTTGTTTCAGCTTCAGTTTTTTTTGTTTCTTCCTTTTCGGGTTCAGCTTCTTTGCTTTCGGTTTTTACATTTTCTTCCTGTTTCTGTTCTGTTACATTTGTATTTTTTACTTCATCAGCCTCTTTTTTCTCGTTCTTTTTACCGCACGCAGTAAAAACAAGCATAACAGCCAGAATCATAATTAATAATTTTTTCATTTTTCTTCTCTCCGTTTATTAATTTTTTAAAGCCTGCAAGGGTGCAGGAATTCTTCCGCCTCTTTGTATAAATTCCTCCGAAGAGAAATTTGAAACATTCATTACCGGCCCGTGTCCTAAAAGTCCGCCAAATTCTACCATATCTCCCACTTTTTTACCGTATGCGGGAATAATTCTTACAGCAGTTGTTTTTGTATTTACCATTCCTATTGCCGCTTCATCCGCAATGATTGCCGAAATTGTTGAAGCAGAGGTATCACCGGGAACAACAATCATATCAAGACCGACAGAACATACACAGGTCATTGCTTCCAGCTTTTCAAGAGAAAGAGCACCGCACTGCACTGCATCTATCATGCCGGCATCCTCACTTACGGGAATAAACGCACCTGACAAGCCTCCAACGTGAGAGGTTGCAAAAACTCCGCCTTTTTTAACTGCGTCATTTAAAAGTGCAAGTGCGGCAGTTGTGCCGTGAGTTCCGCATTTTTCAAGTCCCATTTCTTCAAGAATATGAGCAACACTGTCACCAACAACGGGAGTGGGAGCAAGAGATAAATCCACTATTCCGAAAGGCACATTAAGACGTTTTGACGCTTCCATAGCAACCATCTGTCCCATTCTTGTAACCTTAAAGGCAGTCTTTTTAATGGTATCGGCAACAGTAGCAAAATCTGCACCCTTTACCTTTTCAAGGGCTGATTTTACAACTCCGGGACCGCTGACACCAACATTTATAACACATTCGGGTTCACCGCAGCCTAAAAACGCACCTGCCATAAAGGGATTATCCTCGGGAGCATTGGCAAAAACAACAAGCTTTGCACAGCCAAAGCTGTCCTTATCCTTTGTTTTTTCAGCAAGTTCTTTAATAACAATGCCCATTTCTTTAACGGCATCCATATTAATTCCTGCTTTTGTAGTTGCAAGGTTAACCGAAGCACACACTCTGTCGGTAACAGAAAGAGCTTCGGGGATGGAAGCAATCAGCTTTCTGTCGCCATTTGTGTAACCCTTATGAACAAGGGCAGAAAAACCGCCTATAAAGTTTACGCCTGTTTCATAAGCAGCCTTATCAAGAACTTTTGCAAATTCAACATAATTATCCACATCGGAGCTTTCAGCTATGATGGATATGGGAGTAACAGAAATTCTTTTATTAATAATCGGAATACCAAATTCCGTTTGAATGTCTTCGCCTGTTTTAACAAGGTCTTTAGCAAGAAAAGTTATTTTATCGTAAACCTTTGTAAGAGCCTTTTTAACATCGGAATCACAGCAGTCACGAAGTGAAATCCCCATTGTTATGGTTCTTATATCAAGATTTTCCTTTTCTATCATATTAAGTGTTTCTACAATTTCGTAATTAGACAGCACGGTTAAAATCCTCCTATATTCTATGCATTGAATTAAATATTTCTTCCAGACAGATTATAACCTTTACGCCAAGCTCAACACCTTTATCTTCAAGGGTTTTGGAAAGGGTGCCGAAATCAACTGCGGACTTTTCTATATCAACCGACATTACCATTGTGAAAATATCATCCATAATGGTCTGGGAAATATCCAGAATATTTATATTGTTTTCCGATAGAATTTTAGCCACGTTGTAAATAATACCAACGCTGTCTTTTCCCAAAACGGTAATAATTGCTTTTTTCATATATGTATCAATCCTTTCATAAACATTATTATATATGTTTTTTTTCAATTTTGCAATAGCAAAACTTAAATTTTAACAGGGAGTGTGAATTTATGGGTGTTTTTTCCGTTATTATACTGATTTTGTTTCTTGTTTTTCCCGAATTTGCCTCAAATGGAGCAACAAGGAACCTTGCACTATGTGGTACAAGCGTAATCGGTTCAATTTTTCCGTTTATGGTAGCTTCAAAAATGATTGTATCTTCCCACATAATAAAAAAAGACAGCGTTTTTGTAAAAGGCATTGCAAAAATTTTCAATATTTCCGCATCCGGAGCAATCTGCCTTATTCTCGGGCTTTTATGCGGATATCCCGTAGGTCAGAAAATGCTTATTAATATGTATGACGAGGGAGAGATTACTCTTGGCGAGGTAAAAAAACTGAGCCTTTTTGCAAATAATGCAGGGCCGGCGTTTGTTATTTCAACGGTTGGAGCAACATTTTTTAAAAGCACAAAAACAGGAATTATAATATATTTTTCACATATTGCCGGCAGTCTGATTACCGGGTTTATACTAAAATTTTTTACCAACCGCTACGATATGGTGGCAAGCTTTGAAAATAAAACTCCCCATTCCCCCACACTCCTTATTGACAGTATTCGTGACGGTGCACTCTCCATGTTAAACGTTGCGGCAATAATAACATTTTTTGGTGCATTAACCGGTATTCTTGAGGGTACAAAAATACTTGATTCTCTTACAATGATTTTTCCGGAGCCGGCTGCTGCAAAAGCAGTAATATGCGGACTTCTTGAAATGACAACCGGACTTTCACTTCTTGCTTCCACAGCTGTTTCCCATTCTTTAAAAATTATTGTTGCAGCTATGCTTATAAGCTTTTCGGGATTATCTGTTTTTGCTCAGATAAAAGCATTTTGCGGAAACAAAAGTATTTCCTTAACCAATATAATTATTGCAAAAGGCTTCAGTGCAGTTTTAAGCGGAATTATTGCAGGAATTATAAATATTTTGTTTACATACTGATATTGATATGGTATAATATAGAAAATTTTAAAAAGGGTGAAACAAATGAGAAAAACATTTATAAGCATGTTATTGACAGCGGCAATAATTATGGGGATTATGCCAACGATTGCTTTCGCAAACTCTCCGCAAAAGTATTCTCCCAAAGCATCCAAAACCTTAAACGGTCATACATACCAGCTTTTTGACGAAAGTATGACATGGGAAGAAGCAAAAGCATATTGCGAAAGTATAGGCGGACATCTTACAACTGTAACTTCCGGGGAAGAACAGAAAGTAATAGAAAACTTACTCGAAAATGGTACAAAGAATCAATACTGGCTCGGTCTTTCAAGGCTATCCGGGAAGATGGAATGGGTAACCGATGAAAGTCTTTCATATGCAAACTGGGACAACGGAGAACCGAACGGCAAGCAAAAAACCAATGCAAAAGAACTATATATTCATATATACAACAAACCTAATCCTGCAGTTGGCGGAAGCAAGCGTTTTAAATGGAATGATATGTTTAACGACAATACCTACCCCGGAGAAGAAAATTTCTTTTCATTGGACAAGGTTGGCTTTATATGTGAGTTTCCATCCTCAGATGTTTCCGATGCCGCATCAAGCATCAACTACAACGGAAAAATCTACGCACTTTATAACGATGATTTATCCTGGGATAATGCAAAAGCCAGGTGCGAAGCAAAGGATGGACATTTAGCTACAATCACATCAGAGGAAGAACAGAAAGCGGTATGTTCACTATTCAGTTATGTAGAAATGCCAAGAGCTTCCTACTGGATAGGAGGTTACAAGCAGGATTCTGAATTTAAATGGGTAACCAACGAGCCTATGGAGTATCAGCATTGGTCAAAGGGCGAACCAAATGGCAGAGATAAAAACAATATGGTAATGCAAATATTTACACCTTCAAAAGAAGATGTTTCTTTACCTGCAGGATATTGGGATGATACCTGGAACGATGGAGATAAAGGCGGAGGCATCAAAGTTCAAGGATATATTCTGGAACTTCCTGCTAATGGCTATAAACCAAATGAAATTAATGTTCTTGTAAACGGAATTTATGTTGACTTTGATTATGCACCATTTATTCAGAACGGACGTACATTAGTTCCAATCCGTGCTATTGCGGAAGCTCTCGGAAGCAATGTGGAATGGAACGAAAGCACTCAAACTGCCGTTATACAGAGAGGGCTTGAAACAGCAGTATTTCAGATTGATAAAAACAAGGTTTTTGCAAAGGAAACCATCTATCTTGATGTGGCGGCTCAGGTTGTAAATAACAGAACATATATTCCCGTACGAGCTTTATCCGAAATATTCGGTGCAAGCGTAAAATGGGATGAAGCAACTAATACTGTTATCATAAACACCGAAGAACTGACCGACGAAGCAATTTTCAGAGATTTTTGTGACAACGGATTTTACGATTTCGACTATTTCTCACAATGCTTTATGGAAGAGCATATGTCGGGGGGAATTTTCAACAGCTATATGTGGCAAAACGCGGCAAGTCATTTAAGCGACTGGGCAAAAAAAGTTGTTACTTTCAAATTTGATAATTATGAAGAAGATGCATATAAAGAAAACTTAAAGCTTTTACTTTCCAATGTTACCGCAACTCCGAATGTTGATGCTATGAAAGCCGCAAGCAATGCTCTTGCCACCAAAATCATAGAGGGTTTAGGCAAAACAAAAGGCTTTGAAGTGGATGAATTATGTGATTTTATAAACAAGAATATTGATACACTAAGCGACAATGAATTATTCACCTATCTTGCAATAGGAGAAGATGCAAAAATGCTGGGAGATGCTATGGATAAAGCAGGAATTGCCATAAACATAGCCGCTCTTACAGTTGAGGATCTTGCTTTTATTTTTACAGACTTTTCACAGAATGCATACTATCTTCATAAGATAAAGGAGGCTGCCGGAGAAGGATGTGACAAAGCCTTAAAGGATGCCATTGATTCGCTTATGCTTGATTATACAGACAAATATGTAAAAGTAATAAACGATGTTGGAAAATTTGCTTATACTACTGTACTGGAAATGGGAACTTCTGCAATTCTTAAGTTCGCAGGCTCATCTGTGGGTTCTCTGTATGCTATTTCCGCATTTGTTATAGAACAGGGTGCCACAGCTCTGGGTGCAAAAAAATATTCCGAAAACGTTGAAAGTGCAATATTCTTAATGGGAATACACAACAATATTGTACATGATAATTACAATAAAACAAAATCAAACATAGTTAATTATAATGTTGCTCCGGACGCAACTGAGGATTCATGGCTTAATTTTGTGCAGTCTTTTGAACTGACCAGAGCCTGCACAGTAGAAGCTTACAAGTGTATGAAAGAAGTAACAGAAGACGTTGCAGAACAAATTTATCTTGAAAAACAGATGGATATTGCAAAAAGGCTTACAATCAGCAGTACACTTCCCAAAAACGGCGAAAAAATATTTACACTTAACTAAAACAGAATGCGTAGGCTTTTTAGCCTACGCATTCATCATTCTGTCTATTTCCCTTTTTAATCTTTTTATTATTTTCTTTTCAAGCCTTGAAATATAAGATTGCGAAATTCCCAGAATATCCGCAACCTCTTTTTGTGTTTTTTCTCTGCCGGTTATTATTCCAAACCTCAGATTAATAATATTCTGCTCCCTTGCAGGAAGCTTATCAAGAGCTTCAAAAAGTAGTTGTCTGTCTATTTTATCTTCAAGACTTTTATAAATAACGTCGTTATCCGTTCCTAAAATATCCGAAAGCAGAAGCTCATTTCCATCCCAGTCCACATTCAGAGGCTCGTCGATTGAAACCTCTGTTTTTCTGTTTGCTATTTTTCTGAGGAACATAAGAATTTCATTCTCAATACATTTTGAAGCGTAAGTTGCAAGCTTTATTTTCTTATCAAGATTATATGTATTTACCGCTTTTATCAAGCCTATTGTTCCTATCGAAATTAAATCCTCTACGTTTATTCCCGTATTTTCAAATTTTCTTGCTATATAAACAACAAGTCTTAAATTGCGTTCAATGAGGGTTTGTTTGGCATTTTCATCCTCCGGAAGCAAGGAAAGCAGACGGTATTCCTCATCATTTGTAAGAGGCGGCGGAAGAATATCCGCGCCGCCTATATAATAAAGTGAATTTTCCTCGTATATTCCGAGGTTTATCATAAGTTTATAAAATAATTTTTTAAAAAATTCCATTTTTAACTCCCTTTATGCTATATCTGAATTTATAAGTGCATTGTACTCTCCGCTTTGAGAAAGAGCATTGTAGCACGCCGCAACAACCACCTTGGTTATGCGGTTTTCCTTATTTTCTTTAAGTGCTACATAGTCCGGCTTAAAGCCTTTCATAACCGAAACAGTTCCCACTGATGTATACGGAATAAGACGTATTCTTTCTATATATTTTTTATTTATTTTACAGTTTATATCAGAACTGTTTTTCATAAAATCCGCAAGCTCGGCTGAAAAAAGATTTTTAATAGTGTCAAATTCCGCAATTATAACCGGATATTTTGTTATAGGATCTGTAAGGCTGTTGCCTGTATCTATAAGACCTTTTATGCAAACCTCCCTCCCCTCCATACCGATTATAAGCTCCATAAGAATTTTTTCTTTTTTATAGCGTTTTGTGAGCACCTTTATAAAATAAGTTATTAAAAAGTAAGAAGCCGTACTTCCGGCAAGCAGTATAATTATTAAGTTATCCACCGCATATCCCTCCGTTGCATTGTATAAAAATTGTATACAGCCCGAAAAAACAAAGGCTGTTATGTAAAACCACAAAAAGGTTTTTAAAAAGAATTTCGGTTTTACTGCAATCAAAATTCCTGCCGCAGAAACCGTAAACTTCGCCAATCCGCTATACAGGAATTCAAATCTTTTGTCTATCATAAAAATACTGTAAAACGCCAGAAACAACGATGCCGTAACTATTCTTAAATAGTTTATCTTAATCCCCTCGCCCTTTACCACCGCAAGAAGAATAAGAAAATCTATAATAAAGTTCAGAAGAAATAAAGTATCCCAATACACAGTAACCATACCCGAAAAAATCCTCCCGAAGCACTCTTGTGAATTAATTATACAACAAAGGATATAAAAAAATTGTCGCAATCTGGCACCAAAAACCAAAAATATTGCGACAATTTACGACATTATCAATATATGAAATTTTTAACTTGTTTTATCATCTTAAGCAAGGTTCCGTCATACAGCAAATCGGTGCATAAATTTTCGTGAAACCTTTCCTGCGCAAAATAAAACATTATCATAGCAACAGTTTCTTCAAGATTAAGATTTTCGTGACGGCTTAAAAGAAGAACACTTTTATCTTCCGCCTGCCACTCCTTAAATATGGGATAATATTTATCAAGGTCAACTTCCGTTTCTGTTGCGCCTCTTAAAATATTCATTAAAAGCTCCATCCGCAATTTATCCGAAAGAGCGTGCAAATCCGATTCCTCAATCATTTTTATGTTTTTTAAAAGCTTACTGTATTTAAGATACATTTTAATCCCTTTCTGTTATAACCTTATCTGCTTTTATATCAAATTCGTCACGGGGCAAAGCTTCAACATATAGCTCGCTTCTGCAAATTCCAAGCTTAAAAGCCGTTAAATCCGCCATAAAACGGTCGTAGTAACCGCCTCCGTAGCCTAAACGGTAACCCTCTTTATCAAATGCAAGTGCAGGAACAATAATAAGGTCAAGTTTCGTTTTTTCAAATTCTGTATGACTTTTCGGCTCAGGAATACCGTACATTCCCTCTTTCAAATCATCAAAAGAATTTATTTTTACAGCAATCATTTTCCCTTTTTCAACACACAGAGGAACAGTTACGGTTTTTCCTGCTTTAAAAAGATATTTTATTATTTTCTGTGTATCGACTTCATCATTAACCGAAATATAGCAAAAAATATTTTCTGCATTTTTTACCTCATCGCAGGAAATAACCTTATTAAAAATTATTTCGTCTGCAGATTTATCGGAATTTTTCCGTATTTCACGGTATTTTTTTCTTAATTCGTTTTTCATAATTCTGTATTTATTTTCTCTCTTATTTTCTGCATTCGTCTGTCGGTCTGAGCAATGACTTCTGCACATTCTTTAAGTTCTTTTTCGATTTCTTCGGTTTTTTCATAATCCTTTTTATAGCGAAGCTGATGTTCCAGGCTTGCCCAGAAATCCATTGCGATTGTACGTATCTGCACTTCCACACGAATGGGCTGTTTTCTGTTTGAAAAGAAAACAGGAATTTCCACTATCATATGATAACTGCGATAGCCGTTTTCTTTAGGATTTTTTATGTAATCCTTAATCTGAATAACTTTTACATCGTCCTGCTTTGCAAACATTTCTGCAATGGCATAAATATCATCTATAAATGAACATACAATACGCACACCTGCCACATCGTTCAAATTATAAAGCACAGAAGATATCGAAACCTCATAACCCTTTCGCTGAAGCTTGGTTACAATGCTCTGAGGCTTTTTAATTCTTGTTTTTATAACCTCAATGGGGCTTCTGTTGTGAGTAACCGTAAGCTCATCGTTTAATATTTCAAATTTTGTTCTTACTTCCTTTATGGCACTGTTAAACACCATCATAAGCTCTTCAAACTGCTTTGCCTGAGCAAAAAAATGCTCCGTATCGTGCGGCACAACTGCCCTGCTTATGACTACTTTTTCTAATTCGTTTTCCAATTTTTTCTTTCCTTTTTTAATATTGTCGGATTAACCTCCGCAAGTGAATTGTATTATAAATTGTAAAAAAAATCAAGAAGAGTTACAAATTATTAAAAATAATTTAAGAATGTTCAAAAATTTTCTGCAATTTTTATTTCGTTGTTCATAAATATACACTCGTTTTCCGGCTTTATACTGCGGACAACATAGTTAAAAAGTATGTTTATGGCAATATATGCCTGACCTGACGGATTCTGACAAACCGCCGCCTTTATATCTCCGCTTTTAAAAAGTTCCGCATTTTTTCTTGGAACATCAAAGCAAATTACATCAATTTTTTCTTCATAATCTCTCACCGCGCGAATACAACCGTAAATTCCCCCTGCATCAATAAGCAGAGTATCGGTTTCAGGATGATTCATAAGCAGTTCTTTAGTTACATAATACGCTTTTGTATCCTCGTTTCCGCACTCTTTCACATCAACAATGGTTATATTTTGGTATTTTTCACCGGAAATTTTTTCAAAGCCCGAAATTCGCCCCGAATGTGCTTCCGATTCGATATAATCGGTTATTACTCCAACATTTGCTTTTCCGCCTTTTAAAAGTCCGGTTATTCCGCAGGCTGTTTCGCCTCCGCTTATGTAATCTGCCCCCACAAAGCACAGTCTTTTTGAATCTGCAATATCAGTATTTAACGTAATAACAGGAATGTTTTTTTCGCACAGTTCATTGATTTTTTCTTTTATTTCTTCGCTTTTTGCAGGCATAATTATTATACCTGAAGCATCTGTTTTCGCTTCGTCTAAAATTTTTATCTGATTTTCCAATTCCATTCCTCTTGTGGTTTTAACGGTTATATTTATTCCGAAATCCTCAAGCTCCAGCTGAGCCTTGCTTATTACGGCATACATATCATCAAAATAGGGATTCCCCCAGGACGGAATAACAACATAAAAATTAAGAGGATTATTTTTTGCCGACAGAGCCTTTGCAAGCGTATTTGGAGAATATCCCATTTCTTCTGCCGTTTTCTTAATTAATTTTTCTGTTTCGGGATTAACTCTGCCCCTGCCGTGAAGAACTCTGTCCACCGTACCTCGGGAAACTCCGCAAATTTCGGCAATCTGTTTTATTGTAACAGCCATAAAACACCCTCCTTATAATTTCTGCGTGCTCATGCACACTTCACATATTAGCATATTTATTTCAATGTGTCAATGAAATTTATTTTAAAATTGACTTTTTATCATATAACGATTATAATATATTTATATACGAATGAAAGCAGTTGATAAAATGCAAAATATAAAACTAAAAAATCTTATACTTTCTGCAATGTTTCTCGGAATTGGTTTGGTTCTTCCATTTCTTACAGGACAAATTCAGCAAATAGGAAATATGCTTCTGCCTATGCATATTCCGGTTCTTCTTTGCGGACTTATCTGCGGATGGCAATACGGGCTTGCAGCAGGCTTTATTATGCCAATACTCCGTTCATTTCTTTTCAGTATGCCTCATATGTTTCCCAATGCGGTTTCAATGGCTTTTGAGCTTGCAACCTACGGATTTGCGGCAGGATTTTTATACTCACGCTCCAAGTGGAAATGCATTAAATCTCTTTTAAAATCCATGATTATTTCCATGCTTTCGGGAAGAGCTGTTTGGGGCATTGTGCAGGTGCTTCTTCTTGGAATAGGAAACGATGGTTTTACTTTTCACGCCTTTATTGCAGGAGCATTTTTAAATGCAATTCCCGGAATAATTCTTCAGTTTATACTTATTCCTGCCATAATGGTGGGGCTTCACAGAGCAAAATTAGTACCGCTTATATACAAGGGGAAAAATCATGACAAATAAAATAAAAGAGCTTCTCAGCAAAAAAGATTTTATTCTGATAGCAATTGACGGAAGATGCGGTGCGGGTAAAACCACACTTGCCGAAAAACTTGGAAAGGAATTTTCGGCAAATGTAATTCATATGGATGATTTCTTTTTACGCCCGGAGCAAAGAACAGAAAAACGACTTTTAACACCCGGTGAAAATATTGACCACGAAAGATTTTTAAATGAGGTTCTGATACCTCTTTCGGAAAACAAAAGTTTTTCTTACCGTCCGTTTAACTGTAAAACACAATCTCTGTCAGAACCGATAAGTATAATACCGTCAAAAGTTACTGTTATAGAGGGTTCATATTCCTGCCATCCTCAACTTTGGGATTTTTACGATTTGCATATTTTTGTTGATACAGATTGCAAAACTCAACTCGAAAGAATAGAAAAACGCAACGGCGAAGAAATAGCGAAAATTTTCAAAAACAAATGGATTCCGCTTGAGGAAAGCTATTTTAAAGAATTTAATATAAAAGAAAGCTGCGAAATTAAGGAGGAAAACTAAAATACTACAAGATGGTGATGTAATAATCTTCTTTGGTATGCGATAGAATGTAAAATCATCTGCTTCACTGACGTAAAAATATTCAAATTGAAATTTCATTTTTGCACCTCCTTATGTTTGAGTAGCCTAGCTAATGCCGCCAAAACACGCATTTAAGCCGTTTTACGCCATCTCCGCCTTTTATAATTTCTTTAAAAATTGTCCTTGCCATGTTGTTCTTTTCTACATTACTTACATCAGCGTCTTTCAAAACTTCGATCAGTCTGCGAAGCTCTTTCTTATTTAGCTTGACTTCTTCTTTTGGCTCTCCCTCCTGAGTTTGCTCAAGCATCTCTTTTAACTTTTCGATTTCATCTGTAATGGCTTTTTTCTTTGCTTTGTACTCTTCAAGAGTATCTACACCATCTTCATAAGCAAGCTTTACTCGTTCCAAACGGATT
>JAFQLQ010000027.1 GCA_017414505.1 Clostridia bacterium | reverse complement strand
TTTGATAAATCAAAAGTGTTATTAAACCTTTGGTTTTAGTGGTATTTTATTCGCCATAAACTGTGCGAAGCACAATACCACTGCGAAGCAATATCACTTGCAGAGCAAATACCACTCGCCGAAAGGCGAATAAAACTGCCGGTTTTTTACACTACCACCGAAATATGACTTCCGGTTACATCTTTTTTTACAATAATTTTTTTATCAATCTGTTCTCTTAATTCACTAACATGAGAAATAATTCCTATAAGTCTGTCTCCGCCGCTAAGCTCCTTTAAAATTTCCAGAGCGTTTTCAAGAGAATCCGAATCAAGTCCGCCAAAACCCTCATCTATAAACATTGCATCAAGTCTTATTCCGCCCGAATGCTGCTGAACAACATCGGATAACCCGAGTGCCATAGAAAGAGAAGCTTTAAAAGATTCACCGCCCGAAAGAGATTTTACACTTCTTAATTTTCCCGTATAGTTATCGAAAATTTCCAGTTCAAGGCCGGCCTGCTTCTGCAGATTTCCTGCGGTTTCCTTTCTGCGAAGCTCATATCTCATATCTGTCATTTTTCCGAATCTTGAATTCGCTTCATAGATAATTTTATCAAAATACGCCATCTGAACATAGGTTTCAAGCTTAATTTTCTGTTTTCCCGAAAGATCGCCGTTTAAGGTGTCGGATAAATCTTTGTAACACAAATATTCAGCAATTTTGGTTTCATATTCCTTGCTTTTTTTACCGGTATTTTTGAGAATTTCGTTATTTGCCTGAATTCTGCTGAAAATCCGTTTTGATATATCAGCCTGAACCGCACTTGCTTCCTCAGCTTCACGAAGCTGAGATTTTAAAAGAAGAATATTTTTTTCTTCCTCCTCTTTGGATTCAAAAGGAAGGTCAGCCAGAAGAACATTACGTTCTCCCTCTTTTGTTTTGATTTCAAGCAATTTCAAATCATACTTTTGCTTTATTTCTTCTGCAGTATTTTTAAGCTCTGAAATTAACTTCTCGTTTTCAGCAATAGTTTCTACATTAATTTTAAAAAGGTTTGCCTGCTTTTTAAGAATCTCACATTTTTCTTCGCTTTCTTTTATAAGCTCAGAATTTTCTTCTTTCTTTCCGTTTACAAGCTGTTCAGGAGGAATATTTTCATAAACCTCGTCAAACAAACTGTTAAGTCTGTAGCTGAGCATTTCACAACAATTATCAAGTGAGCTGTTAAGAGAACCTATTTCCCGGCTTAAGCCTGCCTGAAATTCTCTTGCATTTTGTTCTGCCTTGTGGGCTTTTTTAACTTCTGCTTCATTAACATTACTGTTTTCTCTTTTTGCAGGTTCAGGATGCTCTTTGCTTCCGCAAACAGGACACATTTCTCCCTCTGCAAGTGTTTCAGCAAGTATTCCTGCCTGTTCTCTTAAAAATATATTATTAAGTTCATTATATTTACGGCTCAGTTCCAGAACATTTTTTTCAGCATTCAGATATTCTTTCCGCTTGACAGAAAGGCTTTCAGAAAGCTTGTTTTTTTCCTTAAGAAGCCTTAAAGCATCTGAAATTGCTTCCTTTTCTGCCATAAGCTTTTCAAGCTTATTTTGTTCTGTTACCAAATTCATTTCTGCAGATGAAAGCTGCAAATTATACTCCTTGATATTAGCTGTTTCCTGCTCTTTTTTTAGAATCTTTTCCTTACTGCTGTTAATCTTTTCTTCCAGCTTTTTGCAATCCTCCTGCAAAAATTTTATACTCTTTTCAACTAATTTTAAAGATTCTTTTTGTTTTTCCGTCAAGGATAATTCCGAAGAAATTTCGCCGGCCTTTTTGTCTGCTTCTTTCCTCTTATTTTCCGAATTTTCATAATCCGCTTCGTCCTCTTTTATTATAAGCTTTATAAGTTTTTCAAAGTCCGCAAGATTATGTATGCTGTTTTCCTGCTTGAGCACATTAAGCTCGCCGTAAAACAAGCTTTCTTCCTTACACTTAGCTCCGCTTAAATACTGCAGAATACTGCTTGACAGAGCCTTATATTCGCTATCCAGACGGTTCTTTACAGATTTTACCTCTTCCTGCAGGCGATCATATTTATCCGTACTGAAAATTTTACGGAAAATTGCAGTTCTGTCCTTAGTTTCGGCAAGAAGCAACCGTAAAAAATCCCCCTGAGCAATCATTGCAATCTGCGTAAACTGATTTTTTGTAAGTCCGATTAATTTTTCACATTCCTTTGTAACCTTATCAGCCCCCGTGATAACATTTCCATCAGGCAGAGTAAGGGTTGCATCCTCATTTTGCGTAACAAAATTATCGCCTCTTTTTGAAGGACGTGAATATTTCGGGTTTCTCTCTATTTTATATTTCTGATTTCTGAGCTCGAATTCGAGCTCAACATACGGCTTTTCATCGGGCGATGCAAAATCACTGTGAAGCATATTTCCTGTTCGGTTGCTTCCGCTTGCTTCACCGTAAAGAGCAAAAATAATTCCGTCAAAAACCGTAGTTTTTCCTGCACCCGTATCCCCCGTAATAATATAAATTCCGCTGTTACCCATCATTTCAAAAGGCACAGTTTCTTTTTTTGCATAGGGGCCGAAAGCATTCATGGTAAGTTTAAGAGGTCTCATATTAATTTTCCTCCTCTTTATCAAGTATTGCAGAAATTATTTCAATTTTTGCCTCATCGGCATCCTCATTATTCTGCATTCTGTAAAATTCCTTAAACATTTCAAGCGGTGTTTTTTCATTATCCTGAATCTGCAGAAAATCACTGTTTTCAGCAGTTCTGCGATTTTCAAAATCCAAACGCATTATGTTGGGATAAACACGCCTTAACTGACCTATTGCGTCAAAAATCCGCTCCTCATCAGTTAATGTAACGTGAAGATAATCCTCTCTTTCCTGCTCCATATAAACCCCGGGAGAAATCAGCCTGTTAAGAGGTCCTTTAATTTCGCGCATGTCGTGAAGAGGTACAAGGGGGATTTTTTCAATTTTTATTTCTTTTCCCGTTTCCACAAGGGTTACACACTTTTTCTGAGAAACCTCCGAAGTTGAATACTTAAGCGGAGAGCCGCCGTATCTGACTGTTTCTCTGCCAACACGCTTTGCTTCGTGAAGATGCCCGAGAGCAACATAATCAAATTTATCAAAAACTGAAAAATCTATATTTTCCACTCCGCCTACAGAAAGCTCGTCATTTTCTCCAAACGCCGTAACAAGCTGATGTGCAACAAGAACATTGCATTTTTCCGCATTAATTTCTGTTTTATCTATTACACATTTTACAGCCTGCTCGTAATTTTCTATTTCGCAATCAGGATAAAACCGTTTAACGTTCTGAGGCTTAACAAACGGCAGTAAATAAAAATCCGTATCAGAAAATTCCACTTTTTTTGGCAAGCCGTCAAACACACCTGCTATGTAAATTTTACTTTGCTCAAAAATTTTTCCGCCAAAATCAAGTCTCTCGGAAGAATCGTGATTTCCGCTTATTAAAAGTACGGGAATATCAAGCATACGGAATTTATTTAAGAATCCGTCAAAAAGCTCAACTGCCTCAATTGTCGGTATTCCCTTATCGTAAACATCACCTGCCACAACAACGGCATCAATATTCTCTTTTTGGGCAATATCAAAAATCTGATTAAAAATATATTTCTGATCTGTAAGCATCGGAAATTCGTTAACTCTTTTTCCGATATGCAAATCACTCAAATGCAGGAATTTCATAAAAGCTCACCTCATAAAATAATTTTAGCATAAAATATACAACTTTACAACAAAATTCTGTTGCATAGATTGGAAAAATGTGTTATACTGATAAAATAGTAACGAAAAGAGGAGATATATTCGTGTCACAAACAAAAAACTTCGATAATCTGAAAGCGGTTATCGGAAACACACCTTTACTTGAAATTAATTTTCTGTACAAAGGGCAGAAAAGAAGAATTTTTGCAAAATATGAGGCAATGAACCTAAGCGGAAGCGTTAAGGACAGAGTTGCCTGCTATATAATGGAAAAAGCTTACAACGAAGGTAAAATTAAGGCAACCGATATTATTGCCGAAGCAACAAGCGGAAACACAGGAATTTCCTTTTCTGCAATCGGTACATATCTTGGCCACAAGGTTGTAATTTATATGCCGGACTGGATGAGCAGAGAAAGAATAAATCTTATGGAAAGCTACGGTGCTGAGGTTCGCCTTGTTTCAAAGGAAGAGGGCGGATTCTTAGGCTCTATCAAAAAAACAGAAGAGCTTTTTGAAAAAGGCGGAGTTTTCCTGCCCTGTCAGTTCTCAAACGAGGATAACACCGAAGCTCACTATAAAACAACCGGCGAATAAATTGTCAATCAGCTTGCAAAAATCGGCTTAAAGGCGGATGCAGTAGTTGCAGGTGTTGGAACAGGCGGAACTATTATGGGTATCGGCAGAAGATTAAAGGCTGAAAATCCCAACTGTAAAATTCATCCGCTTGAGCCTAAAAATTCCCCAACCCTTTCAACCGGCTATAAAGTCGGAATGCACAGAATTCAGGGAATTTCCGATGAATTCATTCCCCCTATTGTTAAACTTTCTGAGCTTAATGAGGTTGTGAGTGTTGACGACACCGATGCTATTATTATGGCGCAGTTACTTTCCAAAAAGCTTGGGATAGGTGTTGGAATTTCTTCCGGTGCGAACTTTTTAGGTTGTATTCTTGCACAGAATATGCAGTCACCGGACAGCGTTGCTGTTACCGTTTTTGCAGACGACAATAAAAAGTATCTTTCAACCGATTACACCGAAAAACACGAAATGAAAGATGACTTTTTAACAAAAGATATTGAGCTTATTGATTTTAAAAGCTATAATGTTTAATTAATTTCTAATAACATCTTGAAAATAGTAATTATATTTGATATAATAGTAAGAGGTGTGGAAAATGCCTAAATTTTTTGTAAATGCAGAAAATATTTCGGACAGCAAAGCTTATATTGACGGTGACAACGCACGCCACCTGAAAAAAGTATTAAGAGTTTCTGTTGGTGATGCAGTTACCCTTTGCGACGGCAAGGGTACGGATTACAACACCGTTGTTGCCGAAATAGGTGAAAACGGCATTGTTTGCGACATTACTTCGGTATGCAGTAACGAAAATGAGCCGAAAACAAAAATTTCACTTTTTCAGGGCTTGCCGAAAGGCGACAAGTTTTCTTATATAGTTGAAAAATGCGTAGAAGCCGGAGTTTTTGAAATCACTCCCGTTGAACTGAAAAACTGCGTTGTAAAATCTACAAAAAAAGATTACGAGAAAAAGGTTGACAGATTAAGAAAGGTTTCGGAGGCGGCTTCCAAGCAGTCGGGCAGAGGAATTATCCCCGAAATCCACTCTCTTATAAATCTGGACGAGCTTATAAAAACAAAAGATGAATTCGACCTTTTACTTTTCCCTTATGAGCTTGCAAAAGATACAACCATCAAAACACCTTTAAAAGATTTTACAGGTGAAAAAATCGCCGTAATAATCGGCCCCGAGGGTGGATTTTCGGAAAAAGAAGCAAATATTTTAATTGAAAACGGCTTTGTTGCAGTATCGCTCGGCAAAAGAATTTTAAGAACCGAAACAGCGGGCGCGGCGGCAGTTTTCAATATAATATATGAATTAGAATTATAATAAATTTTTTAGGAGGGTTACCTATGAACAAACAAATCAGAATGCAGGCAAACCAGCAGAAAAAACAGCAGAAAAAGGCGGCTCTTGAGAAGCTTTCCAATAAAATGCTTGTTATATTTACAGCAGGCTTGCTATCCGAGGTTGTATTGATGTATTTATACTCTTTTATGAGAAATTCATCAATGATAAACGGAACAAACGTTTTTGTTGCAATTTTAACTTTCGTTTCAATTGCGGCTCTTATCGCTCTTTTCGTTATGTCCAAAAAAGCAACTGACGAAACAAAGAAAAAAACCTTAAGAAACTGGGGTTGGTTTGCAGTTGCATATGCGGCAATAAGCTTTTTGATTTCTTACAACAAAATCTTCAGCTGGCTGTTCTTCTGGTCTGACAATGCTCAGACATGGTTAAGAACAATTATGAGCAAAATCACTTTAGGTCAGGGCCAGTTAAGAATTGTTTTGGGAACAATGATTGCAGTTGCAATTTATCTTGTTGTTTCCATAATCGTGATTTCAGTTAAATCATCAAAAATCAAAAAACAGTAAACGGGGAATAGAACTATGAAAAACACTGAAAAAACAATGGAAAAAGTCATTGCTCTTTGCAAAGGCAGAGGCTTTGTATATGCAGGCTCCGAAATATACGGCGGTCTTTCAAACACATGGGATTACGGCCCTATGGGTGTTGAATTCAAAAACAATGTAAAAAAAGCCTGGTGGAAAAAATTCATTCAGGAAAGTCCTTATAATGTTGGTCTTGACGCTGCAATTTTAATGAATCCCAAAACCTGGGTTGCTTCCGGTCACGTTGGCGGTTTCTCTGATCCGCTTATGGACTGTAAAGATTGTAAAACACGTCACAGAGCGGACCATCTTATTGAAGAAAACTCTGATGAAAATCCTGCAGGATGGACAAACGATGAAATGTTGAACTACATTAAAGAACACGGAATCAAATGTCCCGAATGCGGTTCCACAAACTTTACAGATATCAGAAAATTCAACCTTATGTTTAAAACTTTCCAGGGTGTTACAGAAGATTCTCAGTCTGAATTATTCTTGCGTCCCGAAACTGCACAGGGTATTTTCGTTAACTTCAAAAATGTTCAGAGAACATCAAGAAAGAAAATTCCTTTTGGTATCGGTCAGATAGGTAAATCTTTCAGAAACGAAATCACACCCGGTAACTTCACTTTCAGAACAAGAGAATTTGAGCAGATGGAGCTTGAATTTTTCTGCAAACCCGGTGAAGATATGAAATGGTTTGAATACTGGGAAAGTTATTGTAAAAACTTCCTGATTTCTCTTGGCATGAAGGAAGAAAACATAAAATTAAGACAGCACGAACAGGAAGAATTATCTCATTACTCAAACGGAACAACAGATATTGAATATCTGTTCCCATTCGGTTGGGGTGAGCTTTGGGGAATTGCAGACAGAACTGATTTCGACTTAAAACAGCATTCTGAGCATTCCGGCGAATCTATGGAATACCACGATCCCGAAACCAACGAAAAATACATTCCCTACTGTATTGAGCCTTCTCTTGGTGCAGACCGTGTTGCTCTTGCATTTCTTGTTGAAGCTTATGACGAAGAGGTTGTTGACGCTGAAAAGAACGATGTAAGAACAGTTATGCATCTTCATCCGTTCCTTGCACCTATCAAGGTTGCAGTTCTTCCTCTTTCCAAAAAGCTTTCAGAAGGTGCATTAAAGGTTTATGAAGAACTATCCAAGCACTTTATGTGTGAATACGACGAATCCGGAAGTATCGGTAAAAGATACAGAAGACAGGATGAAATCGGAACTCCTCTGTGTGTAACCTTTGACTTTGATTCTCTTGAAGACGGTGCTGTTACCGTTCGTGACAGAGATACAATGGAACAGGAAAGAATCAAGATTGAAGACCTTGTTGCTTACGTTAATAAGAAAATTGAGTTTTAATATTAAGAACGGCTGAGATTATTCTCAGACGTTCTTAATATTATACCCCACAAAATTGTTTTGTGGAGTATATGGAAACATAAGTTTCCTTTAATTTATAATTGGTATACTTATATTAAACGTATCCTCGGTAATTTCATCCGGCATACAGGCGCAAAGAAGAACCTTTGGTTTGCCATCCTCCAAATACATCTGCGGACGTTCCATTCTGTGCATAGGAACAACTTTATCTTCAAACATAAGCTCTCTTTTGAATGCAAGAGCATTTTCGTGGAGCTTCCAGTCAAAACCGTCATCCGATGTAAAAAGCGCAACCTGACCTTTTCCTGCCTTTGTAAAATAACCCTGAAAATCTTTGGCAAGAGAATAAAACTTACCGTTTTCATACCAGATAAAAGCATCCTCAACCGACCAGTCGTGCTCAGGATTAACCATAATAGGCTTACCGTGTTTTTCAAATGGCCCCTCGGGATTTTCGGCAACTGCTATTCCGCAAACAACAGCTCCACCTTTGGGATATATTCCGTTATCCGCAACCGCCTTGTATATCATATAAAATTTACCGTCACCACCCACCGTAACGCTGGGATTGGATGTCATAAGAGAATCAAAACCTGATTCACCAACATCAATAACAGGCTTATCAAAGCGTTTCCACGGTCCGGCAGGATTTTCCGCCACAGCAACACCTATTCTCTGATGATTACGGTGATTCCAGAATTCTCCGTTTCCGTAGTTGCCCATATAATACATATAATATTTACCGTTATGCTTAATAACAGCAGGGTTATGAATGGAATCTCTGTCCCATCCGGTTCCGCCTTCCAGTGCAATTCCCCGATATTCAAATCCACCGTAGGGATTGTCGCTTACAGCATAGCCCACCTTAGAGCAAATAACCCAGTCATAATTAAAACGGTCTTTTTTCTTAGGCCAGAATGAAAAATAAAGATAATAAAGTCCGTCATCACCTTTGGTAACAGTTCCGCACCAAACATGGTATCCTTCCATTTTAAAAACAGAATTTTCGGAAACCTTGCCCATTCTTTCTCTGAAGTTCATATTAAAGCTCCTTTATCTTTTTTCCTCGTAAATAGATATTGAACTTTTTATATTCTACACCATCTCTGAAGCATATGTCAAGCTTTTTAACTTCATTATTTTCGATTACAGCCTCTACTACCGCTCCGCCTTTAACTGCAAGCTTAAATGAAACAGTTGTAAACTTCTCAGGCGCCGCAGGAAGAAGATAAATATTTTCTCCATCGCTCTGAACCATCATTTCGTTAACAGCCGCAGTAAGAACACCTGCCGCAGTTGAAAACCATGGACGACCGGAATAAATTTTTTCGTTTATTTCATAAGTTTCAGCAAATACCCCAACTGATTCAAAGGTCTGTTTCAAAGCGGTATATGCAAAATCCGCCCTGCCCATTCTTGCAAAAGAAACCGCCTTCCAGGAGGCATACCAAATAGACATTTTTTCTCCAAAGGGGTACATATTTCCGTAAATTTTTTCGTTTGCGATAAAATCTGTAAGCGCAGGCATTAATTTGGGATCATCATTTGAAATAACATCAAAAGGATATTTTCCTGAAAATACTGCCATACTTTTCTGCTCGCAGCCTTCAAATGGTACGTATTTTTCACCGTCATGCGGTAATGTTTTTCTAAGCATTTCAGCTTTATATTCACATTCTTTTCTGTATTCTTCATCCAAATTTAAAATTTCAGAGGCCTTTACCAGAACTTCAAGCGTTTTTATAACACCGCAGGAAGTGAAGAATGGATTTTCAACTGATGAACCCAAACGTTCAAGGTCGGTGCATTTTCCTACAAAAAGATTTCCGTCAGGTCTTTCATATATGTAGCTTAATGTGTAAAATTTTGCACAGGCTTTTATCATTGGATAGCATTCTTCCAAAAATGCTTTATCATTGGTGTATTTATAGTATTCAAATGCTCCAAGAGCTATTACAGCCATGTGGAATATGTGCTGATACCAGAAACCGACTCTGGCAAGTTCTTCACCGTGTTCTCCGGCTTCCCACACATACATAGCCTGAACCATTTCGGGATTTTTACTGTAATCCGTAGCTCTTTCTATTGCCTTTTTAAGTCCGTTTAAACGGAACTGCGGCACACGTTTTGCAAGTTTGGTTTTATTGGCTTCCAGAAGTCCTAAAAACGAATAATATTCATCAAATGCAAAAAACTTGGAATCCCACGCTCTGTCGTCTATTCCTACTGCAATAGACCAGTTTGTGGTGTGACATTTCAGATTATACAAAGCTGTACGGTAAACAGAATTAAGAAATTCATCTTCCGTTTTTATATAACCGTTATTATGAAATTCGTTCCAGATTTTACAGGTTTCATTAAAAACACTGTCAAATCCGTTACTTAATTTTTCAATTATACTATCAATTTTCCCTATATGATTATCGCAGTATAATGAATCTTCAAGAATATAGTAAAAGCATATTTCATCACCGTCTTTTACCGAATATTCAAAGGTTATAATATTGTTTTCAACAGTAATTTCTACATTTTTATCGGTACTTAATGCAATTCTTGCCGAATATGTGTCGTATGCTTTTACATTAAAATCTGCAAAAACTGTTTTTTCTTCTTTAATAAAAGAAACCGCAGTAGATTCTTTTAAAAGAACCTCATCAATTATAAGCGAAAACTTAACCTTTGCCGCTGCGCCGTTGAATTTTTTTCTTATTGCATACAAATTAAAATCCTGATGTACAAAACAGGTTGTATCAATTAAAAGCCCGCTTTTGTATTTGCAGATTGAATTTGTGAAGCCGTTTTCTTCGTTTAATTCATGAGTAAAAGATACCAACTCCGAACCGCTGTCGAATTTCAATGCACCCCACCATAAAAGCGGAGCAGGTGACGGATGCTTATAGGTGTAAGACTGTCGCCTTCCTGCACGAAAAATTCGTCCTGTCTGAGAAGTTATGCCCTCAAACCCATCCTTATCAAAACAAACCGAGCCTTCACAATCGGCAGAAAGAGACAAATCTCCGTTACTTAAAAGAGGAGGGAAATAGTCTTTTCGTTTTTCTTCACTTCTGTAAATCATAATTTTTTACCTCTGATTAAGAATATATTTTGAAATATACGGTTGCTGATTTTCATTATTCCACAAATAGCATACGATTTTATCAGTTCCGTCAGTCACAGTAATATTTTCATCAACATCTATGACTTCATAAGGCTCCGCCTTATACGAAGCATACTTAACATCTTTAAGAATATCGTCTGAATACATAGCTACGCAGCAACTGATATTTTCAGATGAATTCTTAATATTATAAACCGAAAGTTTTATACTGTCCGCGTCACTAACGGAAACCGCACGGCTTATTCCATTGTAGAAATCTATATTGCTAACCGTAAATTCACCGCTGCAGGTATTTAATTCTTTTACGTTACAAACTGACACATCATCTGCATAGTTAACATGCTCTCCTGTACTCGAGCCAAAGCTGTCAATATATCTTAATGTATCTATTCCATCAATATTATGCTGCAGAACATGAGTTCCCAAATATTCTCCGTTAAGGTACCCCTCGCAGGTTTTCTTGTCAAAATCAACTATATATTCAAGATAGTATTTTTGTTTTTCCACTATCTTACATATTACTTTTCCATAAAAATAAAAATATTCAGAAGTTCCTGTTGAAAGCCCGTATGAAGCCGGATTTTCATATGTGCCGTTTTCGCCGAAGGAAAGCAGATTTCTTTTAGGGATATAGCTATCTCCATCTTCAAACATAAAGCTTCCTGCTATCCTTACCTTACCGGAAGCATTGAATTTAACTTTATTTGAACATCTTCCGCTATGATTGCTGGAGGTAACATTTCCGCTTTCATCAGTCGTATAAGGATTATACGATACCTTGAGCCATCCGTTTTCAATTTCTGTAATTCCTGCCAGAGTGTGTTCCCCGAGGCTGGCTTTATCCTTAAAATCATATTTTATAATATAATCGTCACTGCGGATATAACCTTTATCGTAAGCCTTAACGGTAATTGTTAATTTTTTATTCAGAGGAATACTCAGTCTTTTAATTTTTTTAGTACCAACAGTGATATCTTCAGAAAGTGTTGCACCTTTTACACCACTAAATTCCATAACTGACTCACCATAGCTTACCGCAAATGTATCCGAATCAGAAAACGCCATATTAATACTGTTGGAGTGATTATAAAATGGTAAATTAAGATACACTGTATCTTCTCCGCTATATTCTACGGTTATTTTTGTATTTTCATCAGAAATATTATAATTCCAGCTTACATTTTGTCCGTCAAGCGCTTCTGTAACCGTGAAATTATCCCCCGTTCCGGAATATTCAGGATGTGTTCTTCCCGTTGTTAATATTTGCTCCTCATTATACTTGTAAACGCAGGAGAATGTAAGATGATTTTCCTGAGAAACTGCATTGTTTTGGTTGTCGTTACAGAAAGAACAAAGTGTTATACCTGTTCCTTTGCTCCATAAAACAGAGGGTGCACCACCTAAAATGGATTTAGGTATATTATAAGTGCTTCCTGCAACATCATAAAACACCATTCCGTAAATTGAACCTTTCTTCCAAGCATTCTGCCCCGGAAGTATCCAGGTTGAATCGTTGCTGTCTGTAGGAATACTTGCACTCTTTGCAATTTGTTCCTGTTTGTAGGCTTCAAACAAGCCAACATAGGGAAACATATTCCATTTGTCGTAATCAGTTCTTCCGTTTTCGGATATCAAGGATTCGATAACATATTGTGCCCAGTCTTCATTATTAACTGACGAAGAACCTGTAAAGCCCGAATTGGCATTTGTTTTTTCGTTCATAAGCCAACGTCTGTATGCAAGAGAAAACTCGCTTTTTGCCATATAATCTCCCGGATACGAAGGTGTCCCCATATATGAATCTGTTCTTCCGTTCATATGAGTGGGGCCTGATATAGTGCCATTTGGCTGCTTAAGCCAGTAAAAACTGTTAAAATAAAGAGCTTTGTCAATTCCCGATTTCATTTTCTGATATAATTCATCAGTTTGTGAAATTTGTTTATATTTATTATAACAGTTAACCAGAACGTATAAATTTAAGCTCTGATAATTTCCGTCAGGACCGTATTCTTCAAGAAAATATCCTACCGGATGCTGACCTAATTTTGCCGACGGACCATAACTGTTGTCAAGATACGCCGCCATCTGAGCTTTAAAATAATTTAAAAAACGTTCTTCGCCCGTTGCAAGATAGATATTAAGATGTCCTTCCATCATAAATGCCCATTGATTGGATTGATAGCATCTTACATATGCCGCTTTATCACCTATATCAAGCATCATTTCCCGCCACAGTGTTTTTGTATTCTCATCAAGATATTGATGAAGATTGCGGTATGCACCCGTTAAATGCTCCTCAAAAAGGAAGAAAAAACCTGAGAAAGGATATCCCGAGTTCTGAAAAGTATCCTTATTTCTTACAATTCCATCGCCCTGTGTATAAACAATCTCAGAAAGACAATTTAAGATTGCACGGTTAAACAAAGCCTCGTTATGATACGCAGGATTAAGCTCTCCGTATTGTGTGTACGCAGTTGCAAGTCCGCCTGCTGAACTCCATCTGGAACCGTCTGCTTCAAGCATCTGACCAAAATACGGATGATTTTTATCCATAATCTGATTTTCAATACGCAGTTCTAAATCAGAAATGGGGGAATATTTTCCCACAAACAAAACTTCACGCATTAAATCTGCGTTTTCCGGAATTGATGTTGGCCAATTTAAATAAACATCAAAATTTTTAGTTTCCGTAAGTTCAACCATATGCTCATAAATTTTAGCCTGCAAAGGCCCTGCAAAGCAAAAACCGTTGCTTACCGTAACAGTTCCGCCTTTCAACTGCTCTGCGGCTTCCACAGTAGGGCAAATAAGCCCGGGAGTTCCGTCAAAAGCTACGTATCCACCATTTCCGCTGATACTTATTTTAAGAACTTCGCCCTCGGTAATGGGATCCAGCATAAAGTTTTTTCTTTTATCATTTTGCTCTGTTTTGCAGATGAAATTACCGTTAATATCACTTACACTTATTTCAGTGGAGCTTCCTACAGCCTCGCCAAACAAAAATCCGCTTGGAAGAATATTATTATGCCATTTTGTTCTGTCATCATGATTAGTGGTTTTTGCCATATACATATACCCCTCGTGGAGGGTATTTTCTGTCATTCCAAGCGCCATTTCGCCTCTTATTCCCCATATATCGGTTTGTGGCAAACCAATAGTGACCTTATCACCGTTGTTTCCTCCGCTTACCGATACTCTCCATATACCTATTTTCCCATCGGGAATTAGCAATTCCGTTTCAAACAAGGGAGTATCCGGAATATTTATACGGGCTTTCAGAAAACCGTCAGGATCAAATACTCTTACAATTGCTTCAATCGAGTAGAGGCTAACTCTTAATGAGTTTCGCCCCTCTCACACCACCGTACGTGCCGTTCGGCATACGGCGGTTCAATTCATATTTCAGTATGTACTTTTAGATAGTGGTCTGTTAGTGATAGCAGACCTCTTTTCTTT
>JAFQLQ010000026.1 GCA_017414505.1 Clostridia bacterium | reverse complement strand
ATTAAACCGTGCATTTCGCCCGAAGCTTCGTTTCTGAAAAGAGTTGAGGTTTCAGCAAGACGCATTGGTAAATCTCTGTAGGAACGACCTCTGTTCAAATAAGCCTGATACTGGAAAGGACATGTCATAGGTCTCAGGGCGAAAACTTCCTTGTCAACCGCTTCGTCGCCAAGAACGAACATACCGTCCTGATAGTGATCCCAGTGACCGGAAATTTTATACAAATCGCTCTTAGCCATAAGAGGAGTTTTGGTAAGCAGCCAGCCGCGTCTTTGCTCTTCATCCTCAACAAAACGCTGAAGTGTCTGAATAATTCTCGCGCCCTTGGGAAGAAGAATCGGAAGTCCCTGACCGATAACATCGGAGGTTGTAAAAAGTTCCAAATCTCTTCCAAGCTTGTTGTGGTCACGTTTTTTAGCTTCTTCAAGCTGTTCTACATATTCTGTAAGCTCGGAATTTTTCGGGAAAGAAATACCGTAAATTCTGCTAAGCATCTTGTTTTTTTCGTTTCCTCTCCAGTAAGCACCGTTAACGCTCATAAGCTTAAACGCCTTGATAATGCCTGTTTTGGGAAGATGAGGGCCTGCACAAAGGTCGGTAAAATCGCCCTGCTTGTAGAAAGAAATTACAGCGTCCTCAGGAAGGTCGTTTATTAATTCAACCTTGTAGGGCTCGCCCATTTCTTCTGCTAATTTAAGAGCATCTGCTCTCGGAAGCTCGAATCTTTCAAGAGGAAGATTTTCTTTTATAATTTTTTTCATTTCAGCTTCTATTTTAGCCAAATCTTCGTTTTCAAAACCTGCTTCACGGTCTAAATCGTAGTAAAAACCGTTGTCAATAGAAGGACCTATTGCAAGCTTGGTTTCGGGATACAATCTTTTAACCGCCTGAGCAAGAATGTGGGAAGAAGTGTGCCAGTAAATTTTCTTACCCTCTTTGTCGTTAAATGTAAGAATACTTAATTCACAGTCTTCGGTAACAGTATCGTTAAGCTCCTTAACCTCGCCGTTAACCAAAGCACCAACAGCAACTCTTGCAAGACCTTCGCTGATGTCTTTTGCAATGTCAAAAACAGAAATTCCGCTCTCATATTCTTTTGAAGAGCCGTCTTTAAGCATAACTTTCATAATAATCTCTCCTTATAAAAAATAAACCCTCAATCCGGAAAAATCCGAATCAAGGGTGCAAATTCAATATGCACGGTTCCACCTTGCAGTTTCACTCGTTACACCTTTAACGCAGGCATACGGTAATGCTCATCGCACACAACTCGGGAGTGGTTTTCATAAAGCTTTTCTTAAGGGAAATTTCAGCATACAATCCCTCTCTCTGGAAGTAAGTTCTTTACTACTCGTTCCGTCACAGTATTTAATTTATTTTAACATATTGTTTTTTAAATGTCAATGATTTTTTATTGTCGCCGTATAATTATCGTAATCCCAGCCCACTTCTGCACCAAGTGCTTCCGAGAACACACGGAGAGGCACATAGGTTCTGTCATCACGAAGAACGGGAGCAACATCAATTTCCAAAGCTGTGCCGTCGCCCATAGTTAAAATATTGCTGTTTACGGTAAGCTTAATTTCGGTTTCGCCTTTTTTTGCGGTTACTGTTTGAGTTTCATCGTCCCAGGTAACCTCAGCACCGCTTTTTTCAACTAAAATTCTTAACGGAACAAGAGTTCGTCCGTTTATTACAAAAGGAAAAGCATCGGTGAAATCCACCTTTTCTCCGTCCATATAAACAGTCGGACGTTCTATGGGATTAACCGCAATTTTGTAATCCATTGTATCAAAATCCTTCATTATGAAAAACCCGTCGGAACACACATCCACCGCCTGCCCGTTAAGCTTTGAAAGCAATCTGCCCGAATAGTCAAAAAGGAAATTTTCCGCAGAGCTCTGAGCGTAAATAAGCCCCTCGCCCATATCTCTTACAACCTCATATTCCGGAGGAATAACAATTTTTCCGTCATAAGTCATAAGACCTGTAAACCAGTGGTTTTCAACCTCAGAATCGGCAACGCTTATGCCAAGAAAAACCTTACTGCTGTATGGCGCAAAAATTTTTTCGTTTTCCTTTGGAATGTGAACCGCCTCAAATTTGCTGTTGTAAATAATTCCGTCGTCGGTGCGGAAAAGATTTCCGCCTAAAATTTCAACAGGATAAGCGTATTCAATGGGAATTACAACATTTCCGTATCTGTCCATTATCCCGTTCTTTGAAATGCCGTTTTCATCCTGCGGAGTGTTAACTCTTATATACTCCGCATCAATGGGAGCATACCAGTTTTCGTCAGCCTTGTGAACTACGCCATTGCGGTCAATTAACACTCTGTCCGAATTGCCGTTGGTTGCGTAAGCATATCCTAACTCCGACTGAAAATCAGATGCCGCCCAGTAAGAATCGGCAGGAAGAATTTCAGTTCCGTCTGTTCTTATAAAACCGTATTTTCCGTTGGTGTAAGTACCGTAATCGCTTAAAATTCCGCCCGAACAAATGCGTGCAATTCCGCTGTTAAAGCCGTAAGCGTATTCGTATTTAAAGGGAATAACAACCGTTCCCTGATAATTTATAAAACCGAATTTTCCCTGATAGCTTACGGGAATCAAATCGCTTGTTCCGTCACCGCCGTTATGAAGATTTGAAATATACCCAACATTGGTGGTGTGATTTTTTTCGTGAACATCAATAAAAGAATCGTAAATATAATCAGTTACCTGCTCGCCCTTACCATTGAAAAAACCGGTGTATCCGTTTTCGCCAAGCACCGCAATAAGCCCGTTTGAGGCAATTCCGACGGCAGTTTCAATGTTTTCAAGAACGTAATTTCCGTAATTGTTTATAACGCCGTATCCGATGTCCGTAGTTACTATGGAAAGCCCTTTTTTGAAGGTTCGGGCGTATTTATACACATTTTCATTTGCAAAATCAACGGTTATTTCGGCTGAAACAGCCGTATTAATAAACATAAGTGTAATAATAATCATTGCGATGATTTTTTTCATAAAAATCCCTCCAGAAAATAAAATAAAGACAAAAGCGTTCGCTTCTGCCTTTATTGTATCAGAATGATATTTAATTTTCAAGTAAAATTTCGGTTACATCAAATTCCTTTATTTTAACAAGCGGATTAAGGGATTTTAAATCTTCAAGAAGCAAAATTCTTACTGTTCCGCCCTCGCAAAGAGCGTATTTTGCGGAAATTTGCGCATTACCCGAACTGTCAAAGGAAACATCGTGTTCCGAAACAGAAGACATAGAGTGATTTTTGTTATAATAAACAATATAGCCTTTGCAATTAAGAGATGCACAGTCCGGAGATGCTATGTTAACAAAAAGGTTATCGTTTTTATTTTTTAAAACAAAATCTGCCTCTCTTAACAAGGTTTCAACCGTTATACTTGCCTCCTGCATATTCCCTGATTCATCAGTATAAACTGCCGAAACAACAACATCCTTAACCGCCGAATCCGATTTAAGAAGTCCGTTCTCACTCACCCATACACCGGTGATTCCATCGGTTACCGACCACATACATTTATCGCTTATGTCCTCTTCTCCCAAAAGCATACACAGCTTTTTCTCCTGTCCTGCTTTAAGGGTTAAAACACCGTTTTCTATTTTTGAATAAGTTCCCGGCTCACTTTCCGATTCGCAGAAAATTTCCGCTTCGGGAATATCCTTTGAGCTTTCATAGGAAAAATCATCGTAAAGCACATAACGGTCACGGGTTTCGTTTTGCATAGCACCCGTCATAAGCCACACCGCAGTGCTTTTTTGAGAATCGGCAATTTGGAATGGATTGGCATCTGTATAGCTTCCGCTTAAGGTATAAGCATTTTCCGTACCGCTCAGGCAGGAAATTTCAAAGCTCATTTTACCTGAATCGTAAATAATTGTTACATAACTGGTTTTAACGCCTATATAGCCCGTTGCCTTGTCGCCGCCGCCGTTTGTACCTGACGAGGTATTCGCCTCGCCTCCGTTTGCAACCTCTGTTACAGTTCCGCCTACATCCTTGTAAAGCGACCATACATTACCACTGGAATACATTCCGGGAAGCCAGAGAGTATATCCGTCAAAGGTGTTGGTTTCGCTGTTTTTATGAACCATAAAACGAAATGCAAAAGTATGAGCGGCATGGGTTTTTCTTACAGAAAAACGGATAATCTGCTTTTGCTTCGGGGCATCCTCCGGTACATCGAAAATTACCGCAGGCATACTTGTGCAGTTGGATAAATTGTACCTTAATCTGTAATTATATGAGGGCGAAACACTGCTTCCGTAAATTTTAATTGCCGAACCGTCGAAACCGAATTTGGATTCGTTTGTATAAAGCTCGGCAGTTCCGCCCATATAGCCTTCCTCAGAGGTTTTGCCTCTCCAGTTTTCGGATAAGGTCTTTCCCTGACCGTGAGCCAGAACATTGGCAGTATATGAATTAAAATCATCCGAAAAAGAATATTTGTAAACACCCTTTGTTTCCGAAATTTCAGCAAATACCGATACGGTAAAGCAAAGCGAAAAGCAAACAAATAAAGATATAAATTTTTTAAACATAATTGCCCTCCTTTAGTGTTCCTTTGGTGTAACCTTTGGATTTGTAATAAACGGGCTTACGGGCAAGCCGGATTCACTTACAAGATTACCAACGGGAAAATTATTGCTCCATGTGCTGTCGTACAGACAGAAATACCTTGCATATACAGGCTCAGAAACTTCAGGGGCAGAAAGCTTAACGGTTTTTTTATCCTCTCCTATTTTGGCATCTGCTTTATAATACACACCGTCAGCACCTGCAATTTCAAAATATTCCGGAGCCTTGCCGTCGGTGGTTTTAAGACCGCCTTCGGTTGCCGAAAAGGTTACAGTCATTGTATTTCCGCTTACGCTTTCCGATAAATAAAGGGGGCCGGTAGAGGGAATATTTTTGCCGTAAAGCATAGAAAGTGCATTGTAAGCAAGTCTTTTACCTACTTTTTCCTTATTGGTAGGATGCACCATTCCAAGTCCGCCGTTGGCAGTAAGATCGTAATCCGAATCAGGCGGACAGTCAATAGCCGAAGCCATTCCCGTATTTTCCACCATGTGATAAGTATCCAGCTGAGCAAGCATTCCGGGAACAACATCCCTGTCGTTCCACAAAGCAAGCTGAACAAAAATAAACGGCATATCAGAATCGTTAAACGCACCTCGCCAGCCTGTAATCAGGTTTTCAAACAAATCGGTAAAAGTGTAGTAATTATCGAATGTAAGCTTTCTTGTGTCGCTCTCACCCTGATACCAGAAAACGCCTTTTAAATTAAACTGAGTAAACGGTTTTACCATTCTTTTAAAGTAATCACCCTCTGCAAGCTCAAGTCTGTTTTGGGGAGCAGCCCACTGATACATCTGAGTTCCGCCAAACGCACCGTATAAACCGCCAACAGGCACATTAAGCTGATCGTAAAGCTCTTTTAGCGCACACCACCCAATTGCGGAAAAATTCTTTACGGAGGTTCCGTCTGCAACTGCCCAGAAACCGTTAAGATCCTTTCCCAGCTTGTCTTCGCTTACTGTTGAGCTTGTTCTTCTGAAATAACGTATCTGATTAATCTTTTCCTTTGGCAGAATAACCGAGCTGTAATCCGAATGAAGCTCTTTAACCATCATTGCCATATTGCTTTGACCGCCAAGAAGCCACAATTCGCCCACAAGTACATCCTCTACAATTTTTTCTGCACCGTCAGCCGAAACTTTCAATGTATATGTTGTGTTTCCTGCCTTAAGAGGCGACATTTCCAGTTTAAAGCTTCCGTCAGCACTGCTCACAGTGCTTCCCGAGCTTTTAATTTCGCCTGCTTCGTCGGTAAGATAAGCATTTACCTCTCCATTTGCAGCAGAAGTGCTTCCCCATATTTTAATGGGCTCATCAGCCTGCACAAGCATATGGTCGGAAATTAAATTCGGTAAAGTAACAAAGCCTTCAAACACCCACCTTGAAGCCTCGTCATAAGGTATCATTCTTTTAACATCAGAAATGCAAAAAGCTTTTACAGTACGGGTGTTTAAAGCAACGGGCGCAGAAAACACATCCTCATACACCGCACCGTCATAAGACAAACTCTTTTGTTCCGAGGTTTTAACGTCTATCAGATTATTGTTACTGTCATACATAGCTAAAATCAGCAAATACGGTTCACTGTCGCCATAGATATTTGCTATAGAAGCTTTAGCGTAAGCCTTTTCATCCTCCGCAATAAAAATTCCTTTGTTATCCAGCTCCAGATTAAGAGAAATACTTGTTTTTTCCTCTGTGGTAACCTGAATATTGGAAAAAGGAACCGCATCACCGTCAGTATCACGAATCATAAGACAGTAATCATCAAGATTACCTTCAAATTTGAATTTTACATCTATTCTGCCATCCTCTTCAACGGGAAACTGATTGAGATATCCAATTGAATTATCATTTTTGTTCTGAAGCAGAACAGTTATTTCGGGTATAATGTTGTTGGTTATACCTCCGTCACGATGAATACACACATTTTTTGTTTCCCCGTGAATTTTAACCGTATCAACAGATGCATATACGGAAACTGCAAAGCACATCAGAAACAATAAGAAAAATATAACTAAAGCTTTCTTTTTCATATTTTTTCCCCTTTCAAAGCTGATAATGAGATTATATCATAGAAAGGGGTAAAACAACAATAGACAATAATTAACGCCGATGGTCACTTTTTAACAAAAAAGAGCAGAAAATTAATTTCTGCCCTTTTAAAATTATTCCTTAATTACAAGCTTTCCGTCCTTAACATACGCATATGGGCCGTCTTCAACAAGAACAACATCCTCTTTGTGAACGTATTTTATTGTTTTCGGGGTAATGAATTTATCAATTCTGCCAATTGCGGCAAAGCCGTTTTCAACGGGAGCGAAAATATAAAGCTTGTATTCATCGTTGTTATTAAGAGTAATATCGAAGCTTTCGCCTTTTTTAAGCATTTTAACTTCTCTTGAATAAAATTCGTAAACTGCAAATTCTTCTGCATCAATTCCGTCTATCAAATCGGCGGAAATTGTTGCCGTAACTGCTTTGTCAGCCTCGTCGATATTAAGAACCGCCATAATTCCGTAGTTGCCAACATTGTTCTGAACCTTCATTGCTTTTCCGCTTGTCATTGGGTTTTCAACCATACAATCCTTAGCGGGAAGAGCAGGTCTGTCACAGCGGAGAATTTTTCCGTCTTTAAGCGCAAGAGGTTCAAAAACCTCAGCATTGCTTCTCTCCAGCTTATCGCTGACATAAACGGGCCCTCCGCTTACAGCACGCATCAGGCTGTTTTTGTTTGCCTGACCGTCATCAGTCCACCACATATCCCAGTCACACCAGTAGAACTGCCCCTGAAGGAGAGAGTTGTAAGCACATTGAATAATGTGGTGAGCAAACCATTCTCTGTTTTCCGGCTGAAAATCACCCGAACATCTTGAAATCGGGCTTACACTTCTGTTCCAGATGTCTTCGCTTCCCATACCCATACAGTTAATCATTGTGTTATCGTAATGCTCGCCGACAGAAGCCTCCATTCCTGCGTGGAACTCTCTTGCAATTTTTCCTACGGGAGCAAGATTTTTATAAAATCTTCTTGTCATAGACTGATTATCAATTTTTACAAATTCAGCACCGCACTGTGTAAAAAAGTCGTGCAGAGTTCTGTAATACATATATGAATTCTGTTTCTGCCAGTCGGGAACATAACGGCCGTCGTCGGTTAAAATCAGATAATCCTTAAGGTATTTATACGCCTCTCCGTCAGGATCAATTCCTCTCCAGTAGCCGGTTGTGGGATGCCACATACCAACGTGGATTCCGTAATCCTTAATTTTGTCAATCGCACCCTTAAGTCCGTTTGGGAAACGGATGGGATCAGCCTCAAAATGATACATTGCCGATTTATGCATAAGACCAATCATATCGTCAGTTCCGTCGTAATACTGGTCGTAAAAATCTCTTATTTCAGCCCACATATCGTCTATAATCGCCCATTTTACGGGGATATTCTTTTCCTTGAACTCTTCACATTTTGTAACAAGTCCCTCTTCGGAAACACGAATCTGCATACTGTCCCAGCTGCACCAGCCGAGGTAATCGAAAATTTCGGGATAACGGCGGTTTTCTCTCAGACGCACACCGTTGTTTAAAATTTTAAGTGCCTCGGAAACGCAAAGCTTTGTAAGCTCGGCAGGATTTTCTCCGTCAGCATAAACAAAGGCAAGACCTTTGCAATCGCAAAGCTTATCATACCAGGAAAAAATGCGAACAGAAAAATCGCAGTCCTCTCCGCCCTTTAAAACGCACTTGTATTTGTCGTTAACAACGGGCACAACAACTCTGAACTCTCCGTTTTCCTTTTTTAAAACAAGAATCTGAGTTTCATCGGGCATTTCCTTCAAGTCTGTTCCGAAATGAGGATAACACCAGAATTCACAGCGTCTGTAATCCGCCATATAGCCTGTTATTTTCTCGGTTAAAGTGATGTTTATTAAAACACCGGAATCCGGATTCATCGGTGCACCTGTTAAAATATTTGTGTAAACAGCAACCGCACCGCTATCAAGATAATCCTCGCTCATCCCCCCGCGAGGCTTGTTTGTTTCAAAAAGCTCGTTGATTTTAACCTTGTAATCAAACATCTTAAAACTCCTCCTAATGCTTCATATAAGCATTTTTAAAATATTTTGTGTAATCGGTATTTTTATTTTCCAGATCTCCCAAAGGATACTCTGCGCCAAGCATTTCATACTTTGCACCTGCAAGCACATTGTATTTTAAAAGCTCAACGGGAAAATCCCCTGCTATTTGGGAAATTGCCTTTAAATTTTCTTCCGTTTCGGTAATACCGGGAATAAGCGGAACACGGAAAATAAATTCCTTTCCGCTTTCCTTAAGCCATTCTATGTTTTTTAAGATTTTTTCATTTCCGACACAGGTATAAAGCCTGTGTTCATCGCAGTTTGCAAGCTTTATATCCTGCATTATGTAATCGAATTTTGAAATCACTTTTTTATAGGTTTCAAAATCCGCATAACCGCTTGTCTGAATAGCTTTGTGAACCCCTTTAAGCTCATCTGCAAGCTCGCAAACAAAATCAGCCTGCATCATAGGCTCACCGCCGGAAACGGTTACTCCTCCGCCCGTCATTTCAAAGAAATCGGCATTTTCAAGAAGCTTTTTAGCAAGCTCTTTTGCAGAAATCACTTCACCGGCAACGCTTAAACAGCCGTTCATACAAGCGTGAATACAGCGGTTAAAGGGCTTGCATTCCGAATGAGAACAGGGCTCAAAGCATTTTTTACAGTCTGTGCAGAAATTCTTTTTAAACATAAGCTGAGGCTCAGCCTTTAAACCCTCCGGGTTGTGACACCACCTGCATCTTAAAGGACACCCCTTAAGAAAAACGGTGATTCTGGAACCGGGCCCGTCGTGAATGGAAAATTCCTTTATATCAAATATCGTACCGTTCATAATAAAAACCTAAACTGTGTATTGCTGACGGCGCAGAACGTGATTCTGAAACTCCTCGTCAAGCTCAACAAAATACGCACTCCAACCCCATATACGAACAACAAGCTGACGGTATTTATCAGGCTCCTTCTGAGCCGCAAGCATACGCTCTGTGTTAACCGCATTAAGCTGAAGCTGATGACCTCCCATATCCATGTAAGCTTTAACCAAAGAAGCAACTTTTTTAACACTGTCCGCATCAGCAAACATAGAGGAGGCAAATTCCAGAGTTAAAGGTCCGCCGTTTATTGCACTTATAAAATCCTGCTTGGAGAAGGATTTTATTACGGAAATCGGGCCTTTGATTTTAGCAAACAAACTTGCAGAGAAGTTTGTTCCAAAAGGCTCGCCCTTTCTTCTTCCGTCGGGAGAAGCGCCAATTTCGTCTGCGTGGCGCAGATAGAACATTGCAGAACCTGTTCCTGCTCTGAAAATACCGCCGCGACAGTTCTTTTTACCCTTTAAAGCTTCCGCAAAGGTTTTTAAAAGCTTTACCGAAAATTCATCAGCATAATCATCGTTGTTACCCATTTTGGGAGCTTCAAATCTTAAAATGGGAAGAATTTCGCTGTGTTTTTCAAAATCGCTGTCCACGGCCTCTATCAAATCGGTTTTGGAAATTGTTTTTTCCTCAAAAACATACTTTTTGATTGCCGCAAGAGAATCGGAAGCGGTTGCAACACCTGTGCCGTGAATACCGAAATTGTTGTATTTTGCACCGTTGTAAATTCCGCCGTCAATCATAACATTCATAAAGGGAGACGGAACAAACCATAAATCCTTTATTCCATCGCATATTTCATCGCTCTGTTTTTTAATTTCCGCCTCAACAGCCGTCATAAAATCATCGAAAGTTTCACTTTTTACAAGGCTTTCGTGAAGAGCAGCATCAATAACCTTGGGGAAAGAAAGTGCGCCGATGTTTGCCACATCTGCCCCAACCTTGGGAATAATAAATTCCCAGCATGCCGCCACAACGTAGTTTCTTGCATCTTTTAATTCATAGCCTGCTTTAACAAGCCCCTCAACAACAACATCGTCGTTGGAATACTGGGGAAAACCAAGTCCTGCTTTGGTAAGCTCGCTGGCAAGCTCGTATATTCTTTCAGTAGTGTTTTTGTTAACTCTTAAGTTGATTTTAGGATCAATCAGAAGCAGATTTTTACTTGCAGTAAGGCAAAGCTCGGATAAAAGATTAAATACCTCGTCACCGTTTTCATCCATTCCGCCAAGAACCATACTCTGACCGTTATCTCCCTGCTGAACACCAACATAAAGGTCGCTGTCCTTGTTAAAGGAAATAAAGAAATCCTCAAGAAGTTCAAGTGCGGTTTCTTTAGTGTAAAGTCCTTTTTCCATATCCGCTTTAAGGTAAGGATACATATATTTATCGAATCTGCCGACGGTGTTGTGGTAGTTACCCTCCAGCCACAGACTGTAATGAATAATTCTGAAAGACTGAAGTGCTTCTCTGAAAGATGTTGCACCGTATGCAGGAACTCTGTCCAAAATTTCCGCAATTTCGGTTTTGCCCTGCTTTAAGGCTTCTTCCCTGTATCTTTTTGTTAAATTTAAAATTGCATCTATAATTCTTTTTCCGTATTCGTCAGCTTCTTCACGTTTTTTAAGAAGCCCGACCTTAATTGCATCCTCGTAATTGGGAGAAAGGTTGGAAATATAGCCAAGCTCATGAATAAAATGCTTATTTTTAAATTCTGCCCATTCATCTTCGGTAAAACAGTCGGGAATTTTTTTAACAGTTCTTAAAAAACATATTTTTTCATCAGGAAGAAAAACAGGAGTTTCAAGGCTTGATAAAAGCTCAAAACGTCTTGTCATTCTTTCAATGGGAGAAAGATTTTCGGCTTTAAATTTTTCACATATATTATCAAATTCAGGAAAATCCTTTCTGAACTGATGGTGCTTTTTTGAAACAATGTAATCAAGTAAATTTGTCATAATAAAACACTCCTTTAAAAACATTATCGTTAATGTATAATAATTATATCAAATTTTTATTGGTTTGTCAATAATTTCATGAAAGTTTTGTAGGCAAAGTTATCTGTGAGGTTGTCTTTCTTCCGTTTATGGCATCAAGCAGAATCCGTACCGCCGTATGGCTTAATTTGGTTTTGGAGGAAGTTATGCTTGCAAAACGGAATGGCATAATAAATTTGGAACGGATGTTATCAAAGCTTACAATGTCCGGTTCTCTGTCGGTGTAAGAGAGAATTTCGAGTGCCATAAGGTCGTTAAAGCAGATAAAACTGTCGTAACCTTTTTCAAGAATTGCTTCCATCTGATTTTTGTGGCTGAAATCGGAAACGGAAATTTCATAAATATCATTATCGGAAAGAGAAATGCTGTTTTCCCTGTAATATTTTTTTATACCGTTCATACGCTCTCTTGCGCTGGAAACGTAGGAATTTGCGGTAAGTA
Organism: Clostridia bacterium; assembly: GCA_017414505.1. Taxonomy (GTDB): domain Bacteria; phylum Bacillota; class Clostridia; order UMGS1840; family HGM11507; genus RGIG1932. Next base: position 13,074 of record JAFQLQ010000026.1, on the reverse strand, counting down.
CAGCCGTTTTTTTATTTTTTCGCTCAACAATGTATTTTGCGGCAATATAACCGCTGTGTTCATCGTCAAGAATTACATAATTCGTGTCAAGATTATCAAAATGTCTGCCAATTAAGGTGAAAGGAATTTTACTTTTTAATAAAAATTTAATGTTTTTATCACTTTTCTGAACAGGACATATTATAATTCCGTCCACATTTTTACTTATTGCGGAAATTATGGCTTCCATTTCAGCATCCTCGTTTTCGTCGGTATTAAGAACGAAAGCACTGTAACCGCTTGCCTTTGCGGCTTCTTCAATTTCCTTTATAAGAATGGAAAAATGAGGGTTGGAAATATCGCCTATAATTACGGCAATACTTTTGCTTATTCCCGACCTTAAAAAGCTTGCGGAGGTATTGTGAATATACCCCATCTCTTCTGCGGTTTTTTTAATATTTCTTTTCATTTCGTCGGAAATATCGGGCTTGTCGTTAAGCGCATGGCTAACGGTATTTACCGATACTCCGCAAATTTTAGCAATGTCCGATTGAGTAACTCTTTTCATATTAATACACCTTTTTACATCAGTACAGATACTGAAATTCTTATAACAGCAAAAATTCCGAAAGCAAGGATAATATAACCGCCAATACGGGAGGATGTATAATACCAGTCGGAAATTTCAACCTCATCAATGTTATCTATTTCAAACATATGCTGAAGATAGAACATTGCTTCGGGCTTGAATATGCTAAACCAGTATAAAAGCGGAAGAAAAAGAAAAATAAGAAACAGTACCCCCGCCGTTTTAATTTTAAGATAACACATCACCGACAAAGGCAGACAAATTAAGTAATACAACGGAATAAGAGCAGTATGTATAAATTTTGTTATTTTATCTTTTCTTTCAATTTTCGCGAAAAATTCTTCGGTTATTTCCGACGAATCGGAAGATTCAACCCCTGAAAGTGAAGCGTAGCATTTCTGACAAACCGCTTCAGAATCGGGATTTTCAAACTTGCATTGCTGGCATATTTTCATAATTTCCCCTCCTTACAGCATATATAAAAACACCATTACAGGCATAGTAACAAGACAACATAAGGTGGTTGCAATATTGGAAGATACCGCCAGCTCAACATCCACATCGTGTACCTGAGCAAACTGCATAACGGTCGCCGCCGTAGGAGTTATTGCCGCCAGATACGGTATAAGAAGTATTTCCTTAACGTCAGGGGTATTCATAAAATAAAGCGCAGTTTTCATAACAGCAAGCACAACCAGCGGATAAACTATCATTCTCATAAGTATAACACGGTAGGTTCTTTTGTTGGAAAAAATATCTTTAAGATTATTTTTTGCAATCAGCATACCTGCAATCAGCATACTTACAGGGCCTAACATATTTCCAAGCGAAGCTATGGCATCAACAATAATTTCAGGAAGCTTCACATTTGCAAACATAAGCAGTAACCCGATTGCTATGGCAATAATATTCACATTCAGCAAAATTTTTTTAATACTTTTTTTCTTTGTATCAAACAGGCTTATGCCGTGCGTCCATAAAAACACCAGCTGAACAGACATATACGCACAGCTGTATATAACCCATTCTTCGCCCAGAACATAAGAAACAATGGGAATTATCAGATTTGCAGCATTGGAATATATGGAAGAACCCCGTTCCACCGAAGAAGCATCAGTAATTCTTTTGTAAACTGCATCAACTAAAAAAAGAATAATATGAATAACCAGAGAAGCTGCAAAAGCAAGTAGCAGTCCCCGTTTAATATCATCGTTAACCTCCACGTTAAAAGCATTTATAATAGCCGAAGGAAGCAGAACATAAAGAGATATTTTGGATAAAACAAGACTGTCCTCGCCTTTTACAATTTTAAGCTTTGTAATAATACAGCCAATCAGCATAATAATAAAAAGCTGTGTAATTTTAACAATCAATAATAAAGAAATCATATTTTCACCTCGTTTTCAAGCTGGCATTTGGAAACTTTATTTTCACATACAAAGCTAAAAGCATCGGGTATTATCTCAAAGGTTGTTTTTCCTGCATTTATAATTTCCCCGTCAATGCAAATACGCATTTTTCCGCCTTTTGGAGTAATCACAATTTTTCTGCAGTCTTTGTTTATAAGATAGCGGTTTATATTTTCAACATCAAGAATAGTTCCGTCCATATAATGAGGTAACAGCGGAATAAACTGAACTCTCCTGATATTTTTTATAATGTTCACGTTCATAACACCGTCGTTTACCGAAGCACGGGGATTGGATTTAATTCCGCCTCCGCAGTAACATCCGTTTGCAACAGATGTAAGAAGAAGCTTTCCGTTATGAACAGTCTTTCCATCCATCTCAACCAGAATATCTGCACCTTTTTTCTTAACCATATTCACAAAAATGGAAAGAAGATATGCAAAAGAGCCCGAAATAAACGGTTTTTTCTTCATATTGGCAGTCATATCGGCAACATTGCAGTCGAAGCCGATGTTTATCATATTAAGACAGTAACCTTCTTTTTTCACACCGTCCGAAACAGTTAAATAGCGGATTGCATCGCATTTTATTGCCTTTCCCTTAATCTGATTTTCAATATCGGAAAAATCAAACGACGGATTAAAATTACGGCAAAAATCGTTTCCCGTTCCGGCAGGAATCACACCAATCTGTGCCCCCTCCTGCCCGAAAGCACCGTTAAGAACCTCGTTTAACGTGCCGTCACCACCGCAGGCAATAAAACGTGCAGAACCGTTTTTACGGCAAAATTCCGCTACAAAACGCCTCGCATCATCTACGGATTTTGTAACGTAAATTTCCGCATCCGCTTCGTTATATTCTATGTATTTTTCAATTTTTTCCTTTAACCGGCAAATATTCTTCCCCTGCCCGGCTTTGGGATTTATAATAAAAACAGTCTTCAATGCCCGGTTACCTGCCTTCGTTTTTTAATGTGATACTCAACCGCATAAAATCAGAAAACTACACCTTTATAAAATCAAGAATCATTTTAACAACCATTTCAACACGTTTTTCCATTTTTTCTGTATCGGTAAGGTCAGTTTTCATAAGATAAGACAGAGTGTGCACATTTGAAAAGTATGAAAAACTGCTTGTTATAAGCAAAACGGCAAGCTGTTCCTCGTTTATATCATCACGGAAAATTTTTTCTTTCTTTCCCTTTTCAAGAATTTTATGAAGTGAAGTAAGCAAAGGATTTTTAAGAGTTCCGAAGCTTTCGGAGCGCTTCATATATTCCGCCCTGTTAAGGTTTTCCCACATAATCATATTAACGAATTTTTCGTCGTTTGCGAGAAAATCGTAATACATTCTTATAATGTCCTCAACGGCTTTTTCGCAGTCTGTTACATGGTGAAAGATAAATTCTTCCTTTTCGCTTAAGCGGTTGTAAGCATTTTCAAGAACAACCATATAAAGGTCTTCCTTGTTGCCGTAATATTCATATATCATTCGTTTGTTACTGCCGGATTTTTTTGCAATTTCCTCTACTCTTGCACCGTAAATTCCCTTTTCGGAAAATTCCTCCTCGGCAGCTCTTAAAATATTAGCCTTTGTTACAGCGGCATTTCTCATTTTAATTATCTGTCCTTTCAGTATGGAGATTTTTTGCAATCTCTGTTGCGGCAAGTCCGCCGAGAGCAGTTTCCTTTAAGCGGTAGTTCATCATTTTTCCCACCTCGTTCATAGCTTCTATAACCTCATCGGCAGGGATGAATGATTTTACACCGCAAAGGGATAATTCTGCCGCAGTTAAAGCATTTATTGCCCCCGAAGCGTTTCTTTTTACGCAGGGTACTTCCACAAGCCCTTTTACGGGATCACACACAAGTCCAAGAATAAATTTAATGGTAAGCGCCGCCGCATTTATGCACATTTCGGGAGTTCCGCCCATCAGTTCAACAACAGCCGATGCCGCCATAGCAGAAGCGCTTCCGCATTCTGCCTGACAACCGCCCTCAGCACCTGCAAGACAGGCTTTTTCTGCAATTACCTGACCTATTCCCGCCGCATTGAAAAGCGCCATTACAACATCTTCATCGGGAATATTTTCCTCCTCCGAAACCGCAAGCAGAACCGCAGGAAGAATACCGCAGGAGCCTGCAGTTGGCGCGGCTACAATTTTTCCCATGCAGGCGTTATGCTCTGCAATTGACATTGCGTATTCCATAGCCTTTGAGGAAATATCTGATAAAAGCGAGCCTTTGTTTGCGGAAAAACTGTAATTATACGCATTTTCACCGCAAAGTCCCGAAGCGGAGCATTGTTTTTTAACCTCACTGGCTTCACGCATTACCCTTAAATTTTCACTCATTCGTAAAATCAGTTCTTCTTTGGGAACTTCGGTTTCTTCCGATTCGTTTTCGATTACTATTTCTGAAATTTTAACATCATTTTCCGTTGCCTTAAGGGCAAGCTCTTTTAGCGAAGTAAACACAAAATCCCCTCCTATCTTGCGGCAGGCAGATAAACTGCACTGTCCACATTTTCTGTATTTTTAAGCAGGTTAAGAAGCTCGGGCGAAATCTGCTGGTCGCTTTCCAAAACAGTTATTGCATCGCAGCCTATTTTGTGGCGGTAAACACGCATATAAGCAATATTAACACCGTGACGGGCAAACAAATCGGAATATTTTGCAATTATGCCCTTAACATCCTTGTGGAACAGAATTGTTGTGGGATATTCGGCAGAAAAATCCACATCTGCACCGTTTATTTTAACAACCTTAATTGCTCCTCCGCCTATTGAAGAAGCGGTTACAGTAATTTCTCTTGTTTTTCCTTTTAAAGTAATATCAGCCGAATTGGGATGCAGAGTTTCGCTTTCTGCAAGCTCCAGATGCCATTTTAATCCGTTTTCGTCCGCGTGAAAGAAACTGTCTCTCAAGCGAACATCATCGGGCGAAAAGCCTAAAATTCCGCCCACAATAGCCCTGTCGGTACAGTGTCCGGAATAGGTTTTTGCAAACGAACCGTAAAGACGGATTGTTGCATTTTCAGGCGTTTCATCAAGAAGCGCCCTTGCAACCATCCCCAAACGGCAGGCACCTGCCGTATGAGAACTGGACGGACCAATCATTACCGGCCCCAATATATCAAAAACACGCATTAGTATCACCTTTTTTAATAAAAATAGGGGGAGTGAAAGCTCCCCCTTATTATATCATATATTTTTCCATTTTTCAATATTAGCTTTTACAAAATCGTCGTCGCTAAGCTCAGGATACATTCTGTAAACCCTGTCGATTTCTTCATTCTGCCCGGGAGACATAGTTTCGTCGGGATTCAGGCACCATATCCCCTTCATAAGTCCCTGTCTTCTAAGCACCTCGTGCAAACCTGCAATACAGCCTGCAAAGTTGTTTGCAGTATCAAAGAAAACAGCATTCACATCGGTTACAGCGTTTGCAAGCTCAAGAATTTCAGGTGTGATGTTGCCTGATTTTTTGGCATCCTTAAGCATATTATAATATTCAACAACCTTTTTAATCCAAACAGACCAGTGACCAAGCAAACCGCCAACAAAGGATTTTTCGTAGGTTTTACCGTCAACTTCAAATTTGTAGTTTGTTATAAGGTCGATTACGATATTATCGTCGTTACCGGTGTAAAGTGCAATTTCGTCAGCTCTTTTGGAAAGAGCCGCAGCACGTACAACATCAAGAGTTAAGTAACGGTTAAAGGGAGCCGCTTTGATAGCAACAACATTGTCAATTTCGCAAATCTGTTCCCAGTAGTTGTAGGTAAACACTCTGCCGCCAACCGAAGGCTGAAGATAGAAGCCAACAACAGGCATAACAGCCGCAACATCTTTTGTACGCTGAACCATATCAGCTTCGCTTAAATGTTTCAAACCGCCGGGGCTTAAAAGAACAGCATCGCAGCCGTATTTTTTTGCAGTTTCAGCTTCTTTTACAGCCTGTTTTGATTCACCGCAGGCACCTGCAATTTTTACTATAACGGTGTTGTTTGCCGCCTCGAACTTATTTATTTCGTCGGTTACAACATCAAGCACCTTTTCAAAAAGGTTGATTTTGGGATCTCTTATTTCAAACTGAGTGGTGTGAACAGCCATAGCAATACCGCCAACACCTGCATCAAGATAGTATCTTACTAAAAGTCTCTGACCTTCTTCGTCAAATTTTCTGTTTTCGTCAAGTACCAGTGGCATTGCAGGGATAACAGTACCCATATGTAATTTTTTTAAAGCATCTTCGTGTCTGGACATTAATATGCACCCTTTCTTTCTTCAAAATGAGTTGGTTTTCCTAAACCTCTTCCGCCTGCAAGCAGCCATTCTGCCTGCCATCTTATAAGAGTTTTTGCACTTACCGAAGGATATCCGAACAATTCCATAGCAAGAGAAGCGTCGTTAAGATAAGCGTCTGTACCTTCTTCGCCATCGAATATGGGTTCAATTCCAAGATATTCGCCAAGTTCGATTGCAGTTTTCTTAACGGAAAGTGTTTCGGGCCCTGTTACGTTAACCTTTTTAACAGGATTATCTGCGTGAAGCAAACCTCTTATTGCAATTTCGTTTGCACTTCCCTGCCAGATAATGTTGTATAAAGGAGTGCGAAGCGAAATAGGTCTGTGATTTAAAATATTATCAGCAATATCGTAAATAACACCGTAACGAAGGTCAACCGCAAAGTTAAGACGGTAAATGAAAACCTTAGTGCCGTAGGTGTTTGCACCGTATTCAAAAACTCTTTCGCGTGCCAGACAGCTCATAGCGTATTCGCCGATGGGGCCCTGCTTATCACGTTCGGTGCATCCGCCGCTGCTGACGGGAACAAGCGGATAAGTATTGCCGGAAGAGAAAACAACAATACGGGAAGCCTTGTATTTTTCCGAAACAAATGCAGGAAGAACCGCATTCATACCCCAGGTAGCCCATTCGTTGCCGTCGGTTCCGAATTTTTTACCTGCCATAAAAATTACGTTTTCGCAAAGTGGAAGAGCATCAAACTGCTCTCTGTTCTGTAAATCAGCACTTATAATTTCAATTCCGTTGTCAGTTAAAAGCTTGGTTGCAATAGGATCGGAAAATCTGGAAACTGCAATAATTCTCTTTGAAATACCTGCCTTTTCGATAGCTTTTTTAGCAAGCAGACAAAGTGAAGGGCCCATTTTTCCTCCTGCACCAAGAACCATAATGTCGCCTTCAATTTTCTTAATGTCTTCAACTAAAGCGTCAGAAGGCTCTGTTAACAGATTGTCTAATTTTTCTTCGTTCCACATAGTATTATTCTCCTTTGTTTTTATTATATTCTTCTATAATTTTTTCAGCTTTTCGGGCACCGTCTTTAAGCAAATCCACAACAGTTGCCGCCATTATGGCACCGGGCATAATGTATGCAGTATCCTTATTGGAAACCGCAAAATCCTTACCGTGTGCCGTTCCTGCAAAACCGCCCATCGTAGGCTGAATACAGGGCATAATATCACATAAATCTCCCATATCGGTAGAACCCGTCATATCCATTCCGTGAGTTATGTTTTCAGGCTTTACAAATAAAAGAGCGTTATCTTCAAAAACTTTTCCTAAATTAATATCCTGATGAAGTGGCTTGTAGCCTCTTATATCCTTAATTTCACATTCTGCCCCAACTGCCATGCAACCGCCTTTTATGGAAAGATCGGTTTTTCTTGCGGCATCGTTTATGGCATCCATATTTGTACCTCTTACATACATTTCCATTGTAACTCTTGAGGGCACAACGTTAACAAGGTCTCCGCCGTTTGTGATTATGGGATGAATTCTTATGGAATCCTTTTCTTTAAAGGTTTCACGGTTTGCGTTTATTCCCATAAGAGCAAGAGTTGCCGCATTTAATGCATTTATTCCCTCGGAGGGCATACTTGCATGAGCACTTTTCCCTTTGAATTCAACAGTTTTTGCTACAAAACCAAGACTTGAACCGTCAAGGTAAACATTCGGTTCCAAAACACCTGCCTGGGAATGCACCATCATAGAAATATCTATATCATGAAAGGCACCGGTTTCAATCAGCTCCTGCTTTCCGCAAAGGTGAGTAAGCTTTCCTTCGGCTTTTAAGGCTTCACGGTATTCCACCTCAACAAATTCCTCTGCAGGAACGGCAAAAAAGGTAACATCACCGTCAAGCTCATCCATAACACCGCTTTTTTTAAGACCGTAAGCCGCCGCAAGCATAGAAGCTATCTGAGCATTGTGACCGCAGGAATGTGCCGCACCGGTTTCCCTGTCCGCATCGGGATGACCAAAGCACTTTACCGCATCCATTTCGCCTATTATGCAAATGTTACGCTTGTGAGAACGGCCTTTCAATGTAGCCTTAACACCCGTTACAGCAAGATTATCGGTGTACGGTATTCCAAGTGCCTCGAATTCTTTTTTAACAAGCTCAGCAGTTTTAAATTCCTTAAAACCAAGCTCGGGATTTTTCAGAATCTTTTCACCGCAGTCAAAAATATGTTCTTTGTTTTTTTCAATTGCATCAAATATACGCTGTTTCAAAAAAATCACCTCGATTTTGCCAACATTTGCGTCAGCAAATATATAACTGCAAAGCAATATAACCTTTACACTTCCCTCCGTTTTTCCGAATTTTTTTGGGGAGATATATTCGCGGAAAAACGGAGAGAAAACTTGCCGTAATCAGCAAGTAACCGTTTGGTTACTTATATAATAATATATTTTTTTAGCTTTGTCAATAGTTTTTTATAAAAATAAAACTCCGCAGAAACTGCGGAGCTAAGAAACTATATATCATAATCCAGTTTAAATTTTTCTCCGCAGCCGTAATTTTCGTAAACATAATCAATGTCCTTATCCCCTCTGCCGGAAAGACAGGCAAGGATAGAGCCGGATTTATGTTCTTTTGCATAGCGGATAGCATATGCAACTGCGTGAGCGCTTTCAATAGCAGGGATAATACCCTCGTATCTTGAAAGCAGGAAGAAAGCTTCCATAGCCTCTTCGTCGGAAACTGCATCATAGGTAACACGGTTCATATCACGAAGAAGGGCGTGTTCAGGGCCAACGCCGGGGTAATCAAGACCGCTTGCAATGGAGTAAACGGGCAAAGGCTCACCGTTTTCGTCCTGAAGAACATAGGTATCGAATCCGTGAATTCTGCCCTTTGTGCCAAACTTCATTGTAGCCGCGTGGTCGCCAACCTTTGAGCCTCTTCCAAGAGGTTCAATACCGAAAATTTCAACGGGATCGGAAAGGAACGGAACAAACATACCAAGAGAGTTTGAACCACCGCCAACGCAGGCACAAACAGCATCAGGCATAATACCTGTCATCTCCAGAAACTGTTCTCTTGCCTCAATTCCGATTACCGACTGGAAATCTCTTACCATTTTTGGGAACGGATGGGGGCCAAGGCAGGAGCCTATGCAGTAAACAGCATTGTCGTATTCCTTAAGATAAGCTTCAAAAGCCGCATCAACCGCTTCTTTCAAGGTTTTTAAGCCTGCGGTAACGGGAATAACGTTAGCACCAAGCATTTTCATTCTTATAACATTGGGGTGCTGTTTAGCAATGTCAACCTCACCCATATAAATATCGCATTCCATACCGAAATAAGCCGCAGCAGTAGCAAGAGCAACTCCGTGCTGACCTGCACCGGTTTCGGCAATCAGTTTTTTCTTACCCATATACTTAGCAAGCAAGCCCTCACCCATACAGTGGTTAAGCTTGTGAGCACCGGTATGGTTTAAATCTTCTCTTTTTAAATAAATCTGACAGTTACCGAATATTTTGGAAAGTCTTTCGCAATGATAAACGGGAGTAGGTCTGCCCTGAAACTCCTTACGAATTCTGCGAAGCTCGTTTATAAACTGTGCAGAATGGCAGATTGCTTCGTAAGCATCGTTTGCTTCTTTAAAAGCAGGAACAAGCTTTTCGTCAATATAAGCACCGCCGTAGCTGCCGAAATATCCGTCTTCTGTGGGATATTCCTTAAGATAATTATCAAATTCCCTGTAATTATTCATTTTTATCAATCCTTTTAAATAAATCTGCATTATCTTTTATTTTATCACAAAAAAATCTGAATGTCTACACCTTTTTTCACATATAATAAATAATATCTTAAAAAGGGGGTAAAAAAATGACATATATATTATTAGCAATCTGTATAGCGGCTGTTTTCCTCATAAGAAAATACACCCGTATTTTCACACCTTATACATTTTATGCTTCCATTGTTTTTATACTGCTTTCCCTTCTTTTGGGAAAAGCATTTCATTTTTATGAAATCATTCCCTTCTGGGACTTGCTTTTGCATTTTATTTCGGGATTTATAACAGCCCCAATCGGGAAACAGGCGTATTTCAATTTAAAAGGCGATGTTAAAAACTTAAGATTAATGCTTACCTTCACACTTTTGTTTGCAGTAACTCTTGCCGCCGGCTGGGAAATTTACGAATTTGCAATCGACAGCCTGCTAAACACCAATGCACAGAACGGTTCCCTATCCGACACAATGTGGGATATTATTGCAGGAAGTGTAAGCGGGGTAATTTATGTAATTGTTTTAACTAAACAAAAGATTGATTCCAATCCTCTGTAACTTCACCGGATTAAATATATTTTAAAAAATACTTAATTCCAGTTCTTTGCTTAATAATTCCAGAGCCTTAATTCCTGCACAGCTGTTTCCCTTGCTGTCCAGAGCAGGAGAATAAATTCCTATACCCATTCTGCCGGGCACAACTGCCATTATTCCGCCTCCAACACCGCTTTTTGCAGGAACGCCTACAGTAACGGCAAATTCTCCCGAACCGTCATACATTCCGCAGGTCATTAAAACCGCATTTATGTATTTTGCGTGATTTTTATCAAAAATCTGTTTGCCCGAAAGCGTGTCCATGCCTCTGTTTGCAAGAACAAAGGCTATCTTTGCCAAATCCACACTTGTAACCTTTATGGAGCAGGCACGAAAATAACAGTCAAGAACCTCTTCAGCATCTTCGTTTATAATTCCGTAAGCCTTGAGCATATATGTAAGAGCCCTGTTTTTGTTGCCGGTAGCCTTTTCGGATAAATAAACATCTTCATCAATGTCAAGCGAAGGATTTCCTGCAATTTTACGGGTTAAATCAAGTAACCGCTGAAATTTTTCCTGATAAGTTTTTCCGTCTATAAGTGTGCAGAGTGCAATTGCGCCTGCATTTATCATAGGGTTGATGTGCTCACTCTTAAGTGCCTGATCGCTGTAGTTAAAAGCGTCAAAAGGCTTTCCAGTAGCCTCCACTCCAACAAGCCTGCGAACTCCCTCTTCACCCTTATCTTCAAGCGCCCTTAATAATATAACGGTTTTTGCAATACTTTGCATTGTAAAGCTCTTTTTGTAATCACCAACTCCGTTTATGCCCTCCCCATGCGATGCAGTGCATATTCCGAACTCATTTTTGTCAGCCTTTGCAAGCTCGGGAATGTATGTGGCAACTTCACCGTTTTTTATGTAAGGGTAACACTCATTTATAATATTTTGTAACAGCTTCTCCATGTACAATCTCTCCATTTTATACAGCAGTTTCCCCATTTAAGGGGAAACCGTCATATATTAACTATCCTGTCAATTTCTTCGTATTCTTCTTTGGTAAAATTAATATTTTCTGTCATTTTAAGGTTTTGCAGTATCTGCTCGGGTTTTGATGCACCAATCAGAACACTGGTAACACCTTCCCTGCTGTACACCCATGATAGAGCCATCTGTGCAAGAGTCTGACCTCTTTTTTGGGCAATTTCATTTAATTTGCTTATTTTCTGAAGCATTTCCCCGGATAAGGCGTTCTCGTTTAAAAATCTTCCGTCTGTTTTAACACGACTGTCATCAGGAATCCCGTTTAAATAACGGTCGGTAAGAAGCCCCTGAGCAAGCGGACTGAAAATAATCATTCCCTTTTGCTTTAAAACAGCACTTTCAATAATTCCGTTTTTCTCAACAGTTCTGTCCAGAATAGAATATCTGTTCTGGTTAATCACAAAAGGACAATGAAGTCCGTCAAGAATCTCTGCCGCTTTTTCCATTGTAGCACCGTCATAGTTGGATAAGCCCACATAAAGCGCCTTACCGCTTTTCACAATACTGTCAAGCGCCCACATCGTTTCGTAAAGAGGAGTATCAGGATCCATTCTGTGATGGTAAAAAATATCAACATAATCAAGATTCATTCTCTTAAGACTCTGGTCAAGACTTGCTGTAAGATACTTTTTGCTTCCGTAGTCACCGTAAGGCCCGGGCCACATATAATACCCTGCCTTGGTGCTTATTATCATTTCATCACGATAGCCTTTCATATGATTATTAAGTATTTTGCCAAAATTAGTTTCCGCACTTCCCGCCTCAGGACCGTAATTGTTGGCAAGATCGAAATGTGTTATCCCGTTATCAAAAGCAGTAAAACACATCTGACACATATTGTTAAAATCAGCATTGTCGCCGAAATTGTGCCATAAACCAAGAGAAACCGCAGAAAGCTTCAAACCGCTTTCACCGCATTTTCTGTATTCAATATTATCGTATCTTCCGGTATCAGGAGTGTAATTCATAACTATCCTTCCTTTCTTAATTTATTAAGTAGTTTTTTCATTTTAAGAAAAAATATTACAGCAAATTTCGTTAGTTATAAAAACTTACATCAAAGGCATGCTTACTATAAAAAACTGTACAAACTGGATGACAACATTATGAAAACATCTTGGTATCTAATTAAGAGCAAAGATTACTTCTTGAATTTATTTATCCATTTCAGAATTTCAGCATATTTCATATCCCCTGCTGCAACAGACAAACCAAAATCAACAACATCTTCATTGGTGCAATTCATTTTTATTCCCTCAGCTTCCAAAAATATTAGCATAACATATACGCCAATTCTCTTATTACCATCAACAAATGCGTGGTTAGATATTAACGAATATCCAAGGCTTGCTGCTTTTTCTTCTTTTGTTTTATAGAGTTCTTCTCCTCCGAATGTTGCATACGCATTATTAAGAGCACTCTCCAATAATCCAATATCTCTTACACCGACACCTCCGCCCGTTTCTTCTGCTATT
>JAFQLQ010000025.1 GCA_017414505.1 Clostridia bacterium | reverse complement strand
CAAATGGTCGTGCGGTACCAAGTCCTCTATACTTATCATCTCAACTTGATATCTGTTTTCATATCCTTTTTGCATCATATTTCATCACCCAAGGATATTATACCATAAAACGCAGAAAAAGCCCAGACTTTTCTGGACTTTTTCGACAGTCTGCAGCGTGTCGATAAACCTATCGACACGCTCAATGCTCATCTTAAATAGTAAGTGTTCCGTTTTCATCGGTAACAACAAGCAAAATCTGCTCTTCCCTGCCGTTTTCGGCATTTATATAACACAGAAACTCTCTCTTGTTAAGCTTGCCCGTAAATTCGTAGCATAAAGCTTCCTTGCCGTTATCGAGAGGAATAATACAAAGCTGTGAATCGGAAATTTTAAGATTTTTGGAAATTTTGTTCTGTGCTTCTTCTTTGGAAATAATCGGAGTGTAATTTCTTTGCGTTTTGTGATTAAGAATATAATGAGTGGCATCGTAGCCCACAATTTCACCGTTGTCAAGAGCAACAGAAACCTTGATTAAATCGGGATAAATAACCGCATTGTTTTCCATAGGCGAAAAATTAACCGTAATTTTTCCCGAGCCTTTTTCAAAATAACTGTGTCTGGTGTTACGAAAACCTTTTTCGCTAAGAAAAGCTTCTGCTTTTAAAATTGCTTCTTCATCACTTAATTTTTCATTATTAATATCACGCCCGTTAAACATGGAAAGCACATATCCGCCCTGTTTTGTTATGTTTATATAAAATTTATTTGTTTTATCCTCAAATTTAAATCCGTAATATGGAATTTTACCGTCAGAATCCGAGCCTCTGTAAAGATTTTTTGTATTCACAAATTTTGCTGCGGCTTTCATTGCCTCGCTTGCAGTTATCACCGCTTTATCCTTTGTAAGAAGCGGAACAGCACTTGAAATATGGTCGGAAAAAGGGCCGTCATAAATCATTGTGGGGTAATTTTCAAAACTGTCCTCAATAGTTGTAAATGAATTTTCGGTTGCTTCGGCATTTGCAGAAACTGAAGTAACCTTATCAAATGACAAATCAGAGCTTTCAAGGCTTACACGCATATTTTCCACCGAATCGTTAAGAGTTGCCGCATATTCCGAAAGCCTTCCGAGAGTTTTATATTCCTCCGATGAAACCATTCCGCCCTGAACCGCTTTTACCGAGAGCATATTGGTATAATCTGAAACCTGAGATAAAAATTTCTGCGTGTTGTCAAGAGCAACGTGATAAATAGGAAGCCTGCCAAGATTTGCCTTTGCATAAGCGGATTCCTTTCCTATTTCAGAAGAAATAAGTGCAAGATATCTCGGATCGGTTGTAAGCTGAGCTTTGGATAAGTTAACGTCTATGTTGTTAAGAGATGCAGAAAGCTCGTATACCGCTTCACGGTACTGGTTCTGAACCGCTATATCCAGCTTTTTCGCCTTGTAATAATAAAGCGAGCCGAAAACCGCCGTCAATATAGCAAATACGCCTATTATAACCCACGCCGCTCTGTTATCTTTAAGTTTTTTCAAATCTTCCATAATTTTAATCCTTTCTTTTTTATATATTTTTCTTAAAAAACATAAAAATATTCAATAACAGGTTGACAAATCTTCAAAAATATTATATAATTCTACCATCGAAAAGTGGTGGCGCCGAGGGAAATTTTAAGGCTTTCCCGCAGTGCCGTTTTTTAATATATGGAGGAACAAAGTATGTCAGATGTGAAAAATTATTTCGGCAGTATGGTTTTTAACGACCAGGTTATGCGCGAACGTTTACCAAAAGATATTTACAAAGCTTTGCATAAAACGGTTGAAAGAGGCACCCCTCTTGACATAAGTATGGCAAATGTTATTGCCACAGTTATGAAAGACTGGGCAATTGAAAAGGGTGCAACTCATTATACCCACTGGTTCCAGCCTATGACGGGTGTTACTGCGGAAAAGCACGACAGCTTTATTTCGGATATTCCCGGCGGACAAGTTATTATGGAATTTTCCGGTAAGGAGCTTATAAAAGGCGAACCTGATGCTTCATCCTTCCCCTCCGGCGGAATAAGAGCAACCTTTGAAGCAAGAGGCTACACCTCATGGGATCCTACTTCCTACGCCTTTGTTAAGGACGGAAGTCTTTGTATTCCCACTGCTTTCTGTTCCTACGGCGGAGAAGCTCTTGACAAAAAAACTCCCCTTCTGCGTTCTATGGAGGTTTTAAGCAAACAGGCACTTCGCATACTTAAAATTTTCAAAAAAGACGATGTTCGCAGAGTTAAAATAACAGTTGGTGCGGAACAGGAATATTTCCTTGTAGACAGAGAAATTTACAATAAAAGAAAAGACCTTATGTATGCGGGAAGAACTCTTTACGGAGCCAAACCGCCCAAAGGTCAGGAAATGGACGACCATTATTTCGGAAGCATCAAAACACGAGTTTCCGCATATATGAAAGAGCTTGACGAAGAGCTGTGGAAGCTTGGAATTTTATCCAAAACCAAGCATAACGAGGCGGCTCCCGCTCAGCACGAGCTTGCGCCGATTTTTACCACAACAAACATTGCTACCGACCATAATCAGCTTACTATGGAAATGATGCAGAAGGTTGCAGAAAGACACGGTCTTGTTTGCCTGCTTCACGAAAAACCCTTTGAAGGCGTTAACGGAAGCGGTAAACACAACAACTGGTCACTTTCAACCGATACAGGCGTTAACCTTTTTGAGCCCGGTGATTCTCCCGAGGACAACGACCAGTTTTTACTGTTCTTAAGTGCAGTAATAAAGGCTGTTGACGATTATCAGGAGCTGCTTCGTGTTTCGGTTGCAACACCTTCCAATGACCACCGTTTAGGTGCAAACGAAGCTCCCCCTGCCATTATTTCAATGTTTATCGGTGATGATTTGGAGGCTATTGTAAAATCCATTATCGACGGTACTCACTACGAGAAAAAAGAAGACTACACAATGGAAGTCGGAGTTAAGGTTCTTCCCAAATTCAGAAAAGATACAACCGACAGAAACAGAACCTCTCCCCTTGCCTTTACAGGAAATAAATTTGAATTCAGAATGCCCGGTTCAAAGGCTTCAATTGCAAGTCCCAATATTTATATGAACACTATTGTTGCCGAGGTTTTATCTGATTTTGCAACTCAGCTTGAAAACGGTGAAACAACTGTTTCCGAGCTTATAAAGAAAACTCTTACCGACCATCAGCGTATAATTTTCAACGGAAACAATTATTCTGATGAATGGGTTACAGAGGCAGAAAAACGTGGTCTTGCAAACCTTAAAACAACTGCCGATGCACTTCCCGTACTTATTACAAAAAAGAGCATTGACCTTTTCACAAAGCACGGAATTTTCACCGAAAACGAGCTTCACGCAAGATATGAAATCATTCTTGAGAATTATGTTAAAACAATCAATATAGAAGCGGCTACAATGCTGGATATCGCTAAACGTGATATTCTTCCTGCAGTCGGAAAATATATTAAGGATGTTGCCGATACGCTGTTTGTAAAAAAACAGCTTGGCGCAGAATTTAATTCTGATGTGGAAAAAGCTCTGCTCGGCAAGCTTTCCGAGCTTAACAGCAAATTATACAAAAATATTGAGCTTCTTGAAACTGCTCTCGAAAAGGGATGCAGTTCTGAAGATATTTTAGCTTGTGCTGTTTACTGCAAGGATGATATTCTTGTTAAAATGGCAAATCTGCGCAGTGTGGCAGATACACTTGAAACTATGGTTTCCGAAGAATACTGGCCAATGCCGGTTTACGGTGATTTATTATTTGGAATATAAAATCAAAAAGGCTGTCTTACCAAAAGTAAGGCAGCCTCAGACTGTCGAAAAAGTCGGTCTACCGCAGAAAAATTATTTATCAATGAAAAGTGCCGGTGAAAAGCCTCTCACTCCGGGAGAGGTGTCGCGAAGTGACGGAGAGGGTGAAAGACTCACGGGCACTGCTTTCCGCCAAAATGAGCCTTGCCGTACCTTAGTACTGTCTGCATTCATATTGACGAAATATACCTTCCTTTTTCGGCATCTGCCAGCGTGTCGATAGGTTTATCGACACGCTGAGGCTGTCTTACCAAAAGTAAGGCAGCCTTTTTTCATATATTATATATTTTCGTTATAACATTCAAAGATTTCGTCTACCCTCTTTGTATCTTTTACTTTAGTAAATGCACTTACAAGAGGAACAACAATCATAGAAACTGCCATTGCAGAAACACCCATTTCGGGAGACATTTTTGCAGCTGTTGCAAAATCAGCATTAACTGTAATTACAAGCGTTGCAATTCCTACTACTAAAAGGCCGGAAAGAACACCTGCATAAGCACCTGCTTTGGTAATCTTTCTGGAAAACAATCCCCAGATGTAAGGTCCGATAAAGCAACCCGAAACAACACCCCACGAGAAGGACATCAGACTAACAATAATCGGAATGTTCTGTGTTGCAAATATAAAAGAACAAGCAACAAACACAAAACATAAAATTCTTGTAAGAAGCATCTGAGTTTCATTTTTTGTTTGTTTCTTTCTTACCGAAGGAATAAGGTCAACAGCAACAGCCGAAGCAGAAGTTAAAACCACCGCCTGAAGAGTTGACATTGAAGCAGAAAGAAGCAGAATCATTATAATGGCAAGAAGAATAATTCCAAGTGTACCTCCGCCTAAAACCTCCATAAGCAGAGTAGGAATAACAGAATCGATTCCGCCTGCAGGAAGCTGACCGCCAAGAATTAATCTGGAAGTGCTTCCGATTAAGTAAGCACCGCAACCGATAATCAGGCAGAAAATGGTGGAAATTACTGTACCTCGCTTAATAGCGGCAGTATCTTTAATAGCATAAAATTTACCAATCATTTGAGGAAGTCCCCATGTACCAAAGCTTGTAAGCATAATGTTAAAGCAAAGGAACTTGAATGATGAACCACCGAAAATGCTTGTAAGTTCAATGCCTGTTTTTGCCAGTTCTCCGCTGTTTGCAGCCTGATATGCAGCAAGATTAGCCATCAATCCGGAAATACCTCCAACAGTTTCATGGTTAAGAACTGTGGCAATAAGGCAAATAACACCAACAATCATAATAACGCCCTGAACAAGGTCCGTGTAAGCTGTGGCTATGTATCCGCCTGCAACAAGGTAAACTGCGGTAATGCAGGCAATCATAAGCATCCAAACCCATGTTTCAACACTTGGGAATACTGCACCAAACAACGAGCCGAGTCCTTTATAAACTGCTGCAGAATATGGAACAAGAAAAACGAATATTATAACTGCCGCCAGAATTTTCATACCTTTGGAGCCATATCTTTTTTCAAAATAATCGGGCATGGTTTTCGCCTGAATTTTCTTGGTCATTTTTCTTGTGCGGTTTGCAAACAGTAGCCAGGAAAGCAAACAACCCAAAATGGCATTACCAATACCAATCCATACACTTCCTATACCGATGTTCCAGCCATGCTGACCTGCGTATCCAACAAATACAACTGCCGAGAAATATGTAGTACCGTAAGCGAAAGCGGTTGCCCAAGCTCCAATGTTTCTTCCTCCAATGAGGAAACCGTCAAGAGTTTTTGATTTGCCGTAGCTTATACAGCCAATCAGAACCATTGCCAATGCGTAAATGCCAAGAGCAATGATAGTGTAAAGTTGTGCATTTGTCATTTTGTTTTTCCTCCTTTTTAAGACTGCAGAGAAGAAAACAAAAAATCCTCTGCATCTTTAATAGATACAGAGGACGAGAATTTCCCGTGGTACCACCTCAGTTTACCGTTATCTCACGATTCCGGCCTTAGAAAGTGCCCATCAGCACTTTTGTTCTGTTACGGGAACACCCGTTGCAGCCTACTTAAAATAATTTGTTCGGTGCACTGCTCACAGGATGTATTCGGAATTGACTCCACCATTGCCTCGCACCAACCGGCAACTCTCTCCGGGCTTCTGCCAACCTTACTTGTTCCTGCTCAAACGCATTTTATGTATTGTATTTTATCACTTTAATTTAATAAAGTCAAGAGTTTTTTTAAATTTTTTTCAAAATTTTTTCAAGCGGCATTTTTAAAATTCTGTTCCAGAACTTAACAACTATCCCGGTACACACCGCAGAAATTACTGTTCCTTCCCTTGTGCCAACGAGCCTTCCGTTAAAGAAAACAAGCGAAAGTATAATTGATATGGCAACCCACGATACATCAAAAGCAATTTTCACATCCGAAAATTCTTTTTTCAAAACTTGTGCAAGCGTTTTTACAAATGCCTCTCCGGAATTAAGTATAACATTTGCAATTACACCAAGAGAAATTCCGAAAGCCAGAATAATTATACCAACAAAAACAAGCAAAAGCTTCATTCCATATACTTCATTCGGAATATGCGAAACGCACCACATACCAAAATCCGTAAAATACCCGAAAATAAACGACAAAGGCAGCTGCAGCAGCTGATAAAGCTGAAATTTCTTTCTAAGCAGAATAATCTGCCCTGCAATAAGAATACAGTTTGAAAAAATAAGCCACGAACCAAAAGTCATAAAAGTAAATTTATAGCTGAGAATATTTGCAACAGAAGAAATCGGAGATATTCCAAGCTCTCCGTGCTTGGTAAACGCTACTCCAAGCCCGATAAAAAACAAGCTTATTATAAATAATATGTATCTTTTTATAATTTCTTTTTTACTCATAGTTTTGCCTCAGTTTCTTCTGCACTTAACAACCATTTCAGTTACATCTGTTAAAACCGGTTCACCGTTCTGGTTAAATGCTTCAATCAAAAGCTCAACAATTCCGTTCTTTTCGTTGCGTTTTGTAAGCTTGGTTACCGTACAGGTGGAGGATAACACATCCCCGGCGAAAACAGGCTTCAGCCATTCTATTTTTGTGGATTTTCCTGCAATAAGCTCATCGCCTGCAAGGTCAATTTCAAGATACTTTGCCCAAACCGACATAAACGACATAACTCCGGGTGCAATAAGCTTGCCAAAATGGGTTGTTTTTGCATATTCTTCATCTGTATGTAATGGAATATTATCGTATTTTTTCGCAAAATCAATCATTTCACCTTTATCAATAACTGCAGGTGCAATTTCTGTTTTTGCGCCAAGTACAAAATCGTCAAAATACATTGTTGGTCTACCTCTTAACAGAATTTTTCACTAATTATAGCACAAATATTTTGTAAAATCAATATCTCTTCTTTATTCTTTTTAACTGAAATTTTTTTATACATAGTCGGATTCATTAATAAAAAAACAGAGAGAGTTTTTTCTTTGCAGTATTTGAATCACAGCATCTATTTAGAGCGACATCTTTTTTGTGTCCGTTAAACACAAAAAGAACGGCCATTCTATCAGAATAGCCGTTCAGACTGTCGAAAAAGTCCAGAAAAGTCTGGGCTTTTTCTGCGTTTTATGGTATAATATCCTTGGGTGATGAAATATGATGCAAAAAGGATATGAAAACAGATATCAAGTTGAGATGATAAGTATAGAGGACTT
>JAFQLQ010000024.1 GCA_017414505.1 Clostridia bacterium | reverse complement strand
GTCTCTTCGACGCCAAGTTCAACCCTGCCGACCCACCCGAATATGTGCGTTGCTTCAAAATGATGAAACTGGGGCGCGAGTACCTGCTCAGCACACAGCAGCTCGACATCTACGGCCTGCTTTGTGTGTTGTCGCAAAATGTAGGAAAGGTGCTTACGCATAAATTTATTGCAGAGAAAATCTGGGGCAGAGCATGGGAAACAGATGTAGGTTCTCTTCGGGTGTTCATGACAACGCTCAGAAAAAAGATTGAAAAGCTTCCGGACTCTCCGCAGTATATCCAGACACATATAGGTGTCGGATATAGGATGATGAAAGTTGAATAGGTGTTTGTTTAACAAAGAAACCGGCATCTAAACCATTCAGTTCTTCCATAAAAAAGTGTACTGAAATTTTCAGTACACTTTTTTCCGGCAATATAAATTCCCAAAGGATATGCAAAAAGAGGGCGATTAATTTCGCCCTGCCTGATTTAAGTTATATTTTTCTGCATATTTTCAATTGCGCTTTTCTCTATTCGTGAAACCTGTGCCTGAGAAATTCCTACCTCAGAGGCAACCTCCATTTGTGTTTTTCCTTCAAAAAAACGCAAATCCACAATATGCCTTTCTCTTTCCGAAAGGCGGTTTATGGCTTCCTTAAGCGCAATTTTTTCTATCCATTTACTGTCGGAATTTTTATCGTCTTTAAGCTGATCCATTACAAAAATTGTGTCTCCGCCATCGTTATAAACCGGTTCAAAAAGCGAAACCGGTTCGGAAATGGCATCAAGTGCAAAAACAACTTCTTCTTTTTCTATCTCAAGCTCCTTTGCAATTTCTTCAATGCTCGGTTCGGTCATGTTTTTATTGGTAAGCTGTTCTCGCACATTCAGAGCTTTATACGCCGTATCACGAAGCGAACGGCTTACTCTTATGGAATTATTATCCCGAAGATATCTCCTTATTTCTCCCACAATCATAGGAACAGCATAAGTGGAAAACTGAACATTCTGCGAAATGTCAAAATTGTCAATAGCCTTGATAAGTCCGATGCAGCCCACCTGAAATAAGTCGTCTGGAATCTCGCCACGACTGTTAAATCGCTGAATAAGACTTAAAACAAGCCTTAAATTTCCCTGAACAAATTCTTCCCTTGCCAGTGTGTCGCCCTGTTTTATTTTAAGCATAAGCTCTTCTTTTTCTTTTCGCTTAAGATTGGGAAGCTTTGCTGTGTTTACCCCGCATATTTCAACCTTGTTTATCATACCGACACCCCTTTATTGTATTTGTTTGTTACATTTTATAATTATTTCCAAAAATCTCATACTGATACTTGCAATTTTTGGTTAAAAAATTGTTGCCTTGTGAGCAGTTTTAGTGTATAATAAAAGCATTAGGAGTGAAATTATGACTTACTTAGACAATCTTAAACTTATTTTTACACTTTTCCTGCCTGTTTTTGTGGGTATAGCATTTTATAAAACCGGACTTGTAAGTAAACAGTTTCCGAAACAGCTTGTAACTTTGCTTTTTAATATTCTGCTTCCCTGCAGTATTATATCGTCGATGCAGTTTGATATTTCTATGGAGGAATTTATAAAAGCAACCCCTTTGCACGTTATTTCAATACTTTCGGTAGTTGGAGGTTATCTGCTTTCTATTCCTGTGGCAAAGCTGATTGAAAAAGATAAGAAAACCCGTTGTCTTATTGCGTTTTCTTTTATGTTTTCCAATTTTATATATTCCGCATATCCCATTCTGGAGGGATTTTACGGAAAAGAATCAATATTTTATGCATCACTTTTTAATGTTTTTCAGTTTATTCTGAACTTAACAATGGGAATTTCCATAATGCAAAAATGCGGAGATACGAATGTTAACGAAAAATTCAGTCTTAAAAAATTTGCATCACCGCCCATTATTTCACTTGGAATCGGACTGTTGCTCTTTTTATTCAATATAGAGCTTCCGTCTGTAATAAACGGTACAGTAACCTCTCTTGGAAATACGGCTACACCGCTTTCTATGCTGGTAATCGGTATGATTATTGCAAGAGAAAATTCTTTTAATTTCAAAGATGTAAGCGCATATATAGTAAGTCTTTTCCGCCTTGTTATAATACCGGTTGTTATGATTTACATATTGAAAGCTTTTGGCTGCACCGGATATATGGTTTATGTTCCTGTTATAATCGCTGCAAATCCTCTTTCGGTAAATATTGTTCTTTTTTCCGAAAACTATGGCGGCAGAAGTGATATAGGTACAAATTATATTTTAATTTCATCGGTATTATCTATTTTTACAATTCCGTTTATACAAATGTTAATATAATGATACAATAAATTTTTAAGGAGTGCTAAAATGGACAGTAAGAAAAAAATTGAGCTTCAGATAATTGCCAATAAAATTCGTCTGAATGCATTAACAGGTATTTTCAATGCTTCCTCAGGTCATCCCGGCGGTTCTCTTTCTATCGCAGATTTGCTGGCTTACCTGTATTTTGAAGAAATGAATGTTAAGCCCGAAAACCCCGCATGGGAGGACAGAGATCGTTTTGTTCTATCCAAAGGTCACACAGCACCTGCACTTTACAGCGTACTTGGATTAAAAGGATATTTTGATGTTGCTGAGGTTGCAACACTTCGTAAATTTGGTTCAAGAATGCAGGGACATCCTGATATGAAAGGCGTTCCCGGCGTTGATATGTCAACAGGTTCTCTTGGTCAGGGAACATCGGTTGCAGGCGGTATGGCGCTTAACGCAAAGCTTCTTAACAAGGATTACAGAGTTTATTCCATCCTTGGTGACGGTGAGTGTGAAGAAGGTCAGGTTTGGGAGGCAGCTATGTTTGCGGCTCACTATAAGCTTGATAATCTTGTTACAATTGTTGACTTTAACGGTCTGCAGATTGACGGTAATATCACCGATGTTATGTCACCCTGCCCCATTGACGAAAAATTCAAAGCTTTCGGCTTTAACGTAATTTTAATAGATGCTCATAACTATGATGAAATAGAAGCAGCTTTCAAAAAAGCACGTGAAACAAAAGGTCAGCCTACTGCTATTATTGCAAAAAGCATAAAAGGTAAAGGTGTTTCCTTTATGGAAAACGAGGCAGGCTGGCACGGTGCTGCACCAAATCAGGAGCAGTTTGATATAGCTGTAAGCGAGCTTAAGGAAAGTATTAAAGAATTGGAGGGACGTTTAAATGGCTGATATTAAAAAAGTTGCTACAAGAGAATCCTATGGAAACGCTCTTAAAGAATGCGGCGCGAAATATGATATATTGGTTCTTGATGCGGACCTTTCTAAATCTACAAAAACAGATGTTTTCAAAAAAGCATATCCTGAAAGATTTATTAACTGCGGTATTGCGGAAGCAAATATGATGTGTACTGCGGCGGGTCTTGCTTCCTGTGGAAGAACAGTATTTGCAAGCTCTTTTGCAATGTTTGCGGCAGGCAGAGCTTTTGAACAGATAAGAAACTCTATCTGCTATCCTAACCTTCCGGTTAAAATTGTTGCTTCTCACGCAGGTATTACTGTTGGTGAAGACGGTGCAACTCATCAGTGTCTTGAAGATTTGGCAATTATGAGAAGTCTTCCGAATATGGTTGTTATAAACCCCGCTGATGATACCGAAACAAAAAAAGCAGTTGAAGCGGCAATAAACTATAACGGCCCTGTTTATATCAGAGTTGGAAGAGCTGCTGTTCCGGTCGTTTTTGATGAAAGCTACAATTTTGAAATCGGAAAAGGCGTTACGGTAAAAGACGGTAATGATATTACCTTAATAGGCACAGGTATTATGGTTAACGAGGCGATGGTAGCGGCAGAAAAGCTTGCTGAAAAAGGCATTTCTGCAAGAGTTATAAACATTGCAACCTTAAAACCCATTGATAAGGATATTATCATTAAAGCGGCTAAGGAAACCAAAGGTATTGTAACATGTGAGGAACACAATATCAACGGCGGTCTTGGCAGTGCAGTTGCAGAAGTTCTTTGTGAAAACGCACCTGCAAAAATGGCAAGAATCGGCACAAAGGATGTGTTTGGTGCTTCCGGAAAGCCTGCTGAACTTATGGATGCTTACGAAATTTCCGCAGACCATATTGTTAAAGCAGCAGAAGAATTATTGAAATAAATGTTTAAAAGGCAGGTTATTCCTGCCTTTTTGAAACTTCGGGGTGATACAGTTGACAAATATTGAAAAAGCAAAAGAATTTTTTATAAAAGACCGATATGCTATGATAACCACAGGCATAGAAATTGAAGAAGTGGAAGAAAAATATGCAAGATGTTCTCTTAAAATAAATGAAAATCATACTAATGCAACAGGTCACGTTATGGGAGGCGCAATATTCACTCTTGCAGATTTTACATTTGCAGTTGCAACTAATTTCAATCAACCGCTTACCGTTACAACCACAAGCAATATCAGCTTTATGGGCAGTCCGAAAGGTGATACCCTGTACAGCGAAAGTAAACTTCTTAAAGACGGAAAAAGAAATTGCTTTTATGAAATCACTATAACTGATAATCTTGGCACGCTTGTTGCCATTGTAAATTCCGGCGGAACTCATCTTTAAAAAGGAGTGTTAACTATGAAGAAATTCTGTGTGGGAATTATATGCCTTATGTTAATTTCTGTTTTGATGTGCCTGGCATCAACATATACAGTAACAAGAAATGGCATAGAATATACCGTAGATACCGATTCTATGACGATTTCTGACGGCACAAATACTTATCAGTATATAATTTCGGGCGAGGGAAGTGAGATAAACATAACCTACCCCGATGGCTCAACATATTGGTGGAAAGTCAGCCCCGGCGGCGGTTGGGGCGGATGGAGCGATGATTACGATCCTGAAAAATATGTTGACGGAGATGTTTTAATATCTGTTCTTGAAGAAAAAACAGCAAAACAACCTTCGTCGGACAAAAATTTTCTGTTGATTTTTATTCTGATAATTATCGGATTGTGGAATGTTATTTCGCCTTATTCTTCCTGGTATCTTTCACGGGGATGGCACTATAAGGATGCCGAACCGTCGGAAGCTTCCCTTGCGTTTACCCGTATAGGAGGAGTAATTGTTATAATTATTGCTGTAATAATTCTTTTTGTATAATAAAACCACCCGTAAGGGTGGCTTTGTTTTTAACAAAAATTATCTTTATAATGCAAAATACACTTTTCTATAAGCTTTTTTGATTCATCTGCCGAAACTATTTCGTTAACAACAGTTTCCTTGCCCTCAAGGGATTTATAAACCTTGAAAAAGTGGGAAATTTCATCGAAAATATGTGTTGGCAGTTCTGAAATATCCTTGTAGCAGTTATATGCCGGGTCGTGTATGGGTACTGCAATTATTTTTTCATCAATTTCATCATTATCAATCATTTTAAGCGCACCAATAGGATAGCATTCAACCAAAGTCATAGGTACAATTGTTTCCTGACATAAAACAAGAACATCAAGAGGATCTCGGTCTTCGGCATAGGTTCTCGGAATAAAACCGTAGTTTGCAGGGTAGTGGGTAGAGGTATAAAGAACTCTGTCCAGCCTTAAAAGTCCTGTGTCCTTATCCATTTCGTATTTGTTTTTGCATCCTTTGGGAATTTCGATTACAGCCATAAATTTTTCTTTTGAAATTCTTCTTGGACTTATATCATGCCATATGTTGGACATTGAATCATCTCCTCTGTAAAAATATATAAGTATAATAGCACTTTGTTAAAAAAATGTCAAGATTTTTCTGCTGTAAATAAAATTAAACTATATATTGATTTTATTGTTATTTTATGTTAAAATATTATAATAACAATAATTAATGGGAGTGGTATTTATGCTAAAAAGAGAAAAGCTTGCAGACAGAAAGCTTCCTGATTATACAAAAGGTGAAGAAATTTTTAATATGGTTTCTCATATTGTGGGTGGAGCAGTGGGAATTACTGCGCTTACACTGTGTGTTATTTTTGCGGCACTTCACGGGAATGTATACGGTGTTGTAGGAAGTGCAATTTACGGTGCGGCAATGATTATTCTTTACAGCTGTTCCAGTATTTATCACGGCCTGAAGCCTCATCTTACGGCGAAAAAAGTGTTTCAGGTTATCGACCATTGTTCAATATTTATTCTTATTGCAGGAACATATACACCTATTTGCTTAAGCACGTTAAGAGCACATTCCACCTGGATGGGATGGACTCTTTTCGGAATAATATGGGGTGCAGCGGCAATAGGGATAACATTTAACTCCATAGATATAAAGTATTACAGAAAATTTTCGGCAATCTGCTATCTTGCAATGGGCTGGTGCATTGTGTTTGCATGGAAACCCGTTGCTGCGGCAGGCGGAACAGCACTTCTTATCTGGGGCGGAATAAGTTATACAATTGGCGCACTTTTTTACTATTTTCTTAAAAAGAAAAGATATATGCACTCAGTATTTCACTTATTTGTAGTAGCAGGAAGTATTCTTCATATGCTTTACATTTTATTATACATTGTTTAAAAAATTATAAAAATAAAAACAACATGGAGGATTTCTTTATGGAAAAACAAAGAGGTAGCTTTACCGGTAAGCTTGGTTTTGTGCTTGCGGCTGCCGGCTCTGCAGTTGGTTTGGGAAACATATGGCGTTTTCCGTATCTGGCTGCTAAATACGGCGGAGGTATTTTTCTGCTGGTTTATTTAATTCTTGCTATTACATTCGGTTTCGCACTTATGAGTGCCGAAATTGCAATCGGAAGAAAAACAGGCTTAAGTGCTATTGGTGCATTTAAGGCTCTTGATAAGAGATTTTCGTTTGTCGGATATCTTGTTTCGATAATTCCTATGATTATTTTGCCTTACTACTGTGTAATCGGTGGTTGGGTTACCAAATATCTTGTTTCTTTTTTAAGCGGACAGGCTTCCGCTACTGTTGCGGACAGTTTCTTCGGTAACTTTGTAGCTCAGCCTGTTGAGCCTATGCTGTGGTTTGCACTTTATCTTGGACTTACAGCAATAGTTGTTTTTCTGGGTGTGGAAAAAGGTGTCGAAAAGGTTAGTAAAATTATGATGCCCATTCTTATCGTGCTTTCTGTAATTATTGCTGTTTATGCAATGTTTATGCCGGGAGCAATGGATGGTGTAATTTATTACTTAAAACCGGATTTTTCTCATTTTTCAGCAACAACTGTTTTAGCTGCTATGGGACAGTTGTTCTATTCAATGTCACTTGCTATGGGAATTATGATTACATACGGTTCCTATATGAAAAAGGATGTAAATCTTGAACAGTCTGTAAGAAATATTGAAATTTTTGATACAGGTATTGCTTTTATCGCAGGTTTAATGATTATTCCGGCAGTATTCGCATTCTCCGGCGGAGATGAAGCGGCTCTTGGAAAAGGCCCCGGACTTATGTTTGTAACTCTTCCCAAGGTTTTTGACAGTATGGCAGGCGGCAGCTTTATAGGCGGACTTTTCTTCCTGCTTGTTCTGTTTGCGGCTCTTACATCGTCGATTTCGCTGATGGAAGCAGTTGTTTCAATTGTTCGTGATAAATTCAATGTTTCGAGAAATAAAGCGATTCTTATAGTTCTTGCAATTTCGGTTATTCTTGGTATTCCTTCTTCCTTAGGAAACGGAATCTGGGGCAATATTAAAATTATCGGACTTGCATTCCTTGACTTCTTTGATTTTATCAGTAACAGCGTGCTGATGCCTATCGTTGCTTTCCTTACCTGTATATTTGTGGGCTACGTTATAAAACCCGAATCAATTATTGCAGAAGCGGAAGAAACAGCACCGTTTAAGGCAAAAACTTTGTTCAGAGTGGTTATAAAATACATTGCACCAATCTGCATTGTTCTTATACTTATAAGCTCCGTGCTTGATGTACTTGGAATTGCAAAAATATAATACAAAAAAACTCAACTCCGCAATTGGAGTTGAGTTTTTTAATATATAATACTATTTTAATTCCTGATTTGCAGAAAAAACATCTGCCACTTCGCTTATTGTGATATAAGCAGAAGAGTCGATTTCGTGAACAATTTCTTTGGTTTTAACAACCTGGAAACGGTTTACAATAAAATAAACCATTGTTTTAGGCTCATTTGAATATCCGCCGGTAACAGAAATTTTAGTTGTACCGGATTCAAATTCATCTGAAAGTGCTTTGCAGATTTCATCAGGCTTTACAGTAATTATCATTGCACATTTTTCTCTGTCTAAACCTTCTACAATAAAGTCAACGGTTTTTAATGCACCCATATAGGTAACAATGGAGTAAAGGGGCAAAATCCAGCTGTGAATTGTAAATCCGCAGATTATGTAAAGAATAATGTTATAAATCATAACAAAGCTTCCAACAGAAATTCCAAGCCTTTTCGCGAAGATAACAGCCATAACTTCAATGCCGTCCATTGCACCGCCGTAGCGTATTGCAAGACCGCTTCCAACACCCGAAATTATACCTCCGAAAAGAGCACACAACAGTAAATCTGTTCCTGCAAGAGGGGAAGCGAGGTTTACATCAACGGGAAGAATATCGGTTATAAGCCACGCAACAAAAGAATATATTATAACAGTCCATATTGCATAAATTGTAAATAAAGCACCCTGTTTTTTTAACCCGTAAAGAAATAAAGGGATATTAAGTATAAGCAGGAATACAGAAAGAGTTAAATATTCGGGAGTTATCTGTGCAAGAAGCATTGATGTTCCTGAAATACCGCTGTCGTACAGTTTAACCGGGTTAAGAAATACCGTTATTCCGAATGCATTTATCGCACCGGCAATGGTAAGCATAATTATGTTGAACAGTTTTATATTTTTGAGTTTTTCTAAAAATTTCAATGGCATCACCTCAGATTAATTATATTTTTATTATACCATAAAAATGCAGATTAGGCAAGAAAAAATAGTCTTTACAATAAATGTATTTTTGTGTATAATAAATGGAGTAAAATTGTTTGACACGAGGAAAAACTATGAATATATACGGTATGACAATAAAAATGCTTCAGGATTATTTCGCATCCTCCGGCGAAAATCCTGCAAAGGCAAAAATAATTTTTAATGAAATATACAAAAACAGAGTAACTTCCTTTTATGATATTTCAAATCTTTCCGAATCAGTAAAAGACAAACTTGGCAGGGATTTTGAAATTACACCGGCAGAGCTTGTAACCAAATACGAAAACGAAACAAGCTCAAAGTATTTGTTCCGCCTTTCGGACGGACTTACAATAGAAACGGTGCTTATGAAGCACGATTACGGAAACGGAGTTTGCATTTCCACTCAGGTGGGATGTAATATGAATTGCATTTTCTGTGAAAGCGGAAAGCTTAAAAAAGTGCGTAATCTGCATACTTATGAAATGGTTCAGCAGGTTTTGTATATAAGGGATATACTGAATATACCTGTTTCCCACATTGTTCTTATGGGGATTGGCGAGCCTTTTGATAATTATGAAAATACTATGAATTTTATTGATATTGTAACCGAGCAACCGGGTATTGAAATTGCGGCAAGACATGTTACGGTTTCAACAAGCGGTATTACACCTAAAATCATAGAATTTGCACAGCGTAAGGTTGTAAACAGTCTTGCAATCAGTCTTCATGCACCCAACGATGAGCTGAGAAATAAACTTATGCCCATAAACAAAAAATATCCCGTAAGCGGACTTATAGATGCCGCAAGGGAATATACAAAAAGCGGAAATAAAAAAGTCACATTTGCTTATATAATGATAAAAAATCTGAATGACAGTAACGAATGTGCGGTTGAGCTGGCACAGCTTGTAAAAGATGTAAACTGCTATGTAAATCTTATTCCCTATAACAAAACCCGTTCAACCGATTATGAACCCAGCGATAAAAAACGTATTGCAGAATTTTTTGATATTCTTAAATCGTGCGGTATTAATGTTACTGTAAGAAGAGAATTTGGCGGCGACATAAATGCCGCTTGCGGACAGTTAAGCGCTGATTACGTTAATGATCAAAAGACCTCCTTTTTTTAAAGGAGGTCTTTTGATATAAAAGTATTATTATTTCTGAATTAAAGATTCGCCTGTCATAGCGGCAGGTTTTTCAATTCCCATTAAATCAAGCATTGTGGGGCAGATATCTGCTAATTTTCCGCCTTCTTTAAGCTTAACATCGCCTGCACCTATTACGATGAAAGGAACAGGATTTGTTGAATGAGCTGTAACAACGCCCTCAACATCATCCCACATAACATCAGCGTTGCCGTGGTCTGCAGTGATAAGAGCTGTTCCGCCTTTTGCAAGAATTGCATCTACAACCTCGCCTACGCAGCTGTCAACAGTTGTAACGGCTTTTTTGGTAGCTTCAAAGTCGCCTGTGTGACCAACCATATCACAGTTTGCAAAGTTAAGGATTATAACATCGTACATATCCTTATTTATTCTCTCAAGAACCTGCTCTTTAACTTCGGGAGCAGACATTTCGGGCTGTAAATCGTAGGTTGCAACTTTGGGAGAGGGGATTAAGCATCTGTCCTCGCCTTCGTAAACCTCTTCCTTACCGCCGTTGAAGAAGAATGTAACGTGAGCATATTTTTCTGTTTCGGCAATTCTTAACTGCTTTAAGCCTGCTTTGCTTACTATTTCACCAAAAGTATCCTTTAATTCTTCGGGCTTGAAAGCAACTTCAACGTTAGGCATACTTGCATCGTACTGTGTCATACAAACGTAGTAAAGAGGGAAGAAACTTTCTCTTTCAAAACCGTCGAAGCTTTCGTCAACAAAGGTTCTTGTTATTTCTCTTGCTCTGTCAGGTCTGAAATTGAAGAATACAACAGAATGGTTAGCGGCAATTGCTTCCGCACCGTCGATAACGCAGGGAACAACAAATTCGTCTACAATTTCCTTGTCATATGAAGCTTTGATAGCTTCAGCAGAAGAAGCAGCTTTGTCGCCCTCCAGTTTTGTCATTGCATTGTATGCAAGAACAACTCTTTCCCATCTGTTATCTCTGTCCATAGCGTAGTAACGGCCCATAATTGTGGCAATTTTACCAACGCCGATTTCTTTCATTTTATCCTCAAGCTCAGCAAGATAGTTGATTGCGGAGCTGGGGGGAACATCACGGCCGTCAAGCAGAGCGTGAACATAAACTCTGTCCAGACCGTTTTTCTTAGCCATTTCAATCAAAGCATAAAGATGCTTATTATGGCTGTGAACACCACCGTCGGAAAGAAGACCGATTAAGTGAAGGGGAGTGTTGTATTTTTTGCAGTTTTCAATTGCACCAAGCAAAGCTTCGTTTTTGAATAATTCGCCTTCTTCTGCGGCTTTTGTTATTCTTGTAAGCTCCTGATATACAACTCTACCTGCACCAATGTTGGTGTGACCAACTTCGGAGTTACCCATCTGACCGTCCGGCAGACCAACACTCATTCCGCTTGCATTAATGCGGGTGTTGGGGTATTCTTTTAAATATTTTGCAATATTTCCTTCTCCGGCTGCGATTATAGCGTTACCTTTATCGCTGTCGTTACAGCCGTAGCCATCCATAATTAATAAAGCAATAGGTTTATTCATATTAAAAGTCCTTTCAGGCAATATTATTTTGCAGCTTTAACAATAGGAGCAAATTTTTCTGCAACTAAGGAAGCACCACCGATTAAACCACCGTCAATGTTGGGTTTAGCAAGAAGCTCTGCAGCGTTCTGGTCGTTCATGCTTCCGCCGTACTGAATAACAAATTCTTCAGCACATTTTTCACAGTAAAGTTCAGCAAGAATTTCTCTGATACCTTTGCAAACTTCTTCTGCCTGTTCAGCAGTAGCTGTTTTTCCTGTTCCAATAGCCCAGATAGGCTCGTATGCGATAACAACCTTTTTAGCATCTTCTGCTTCGATATTTGCGAAAGCTTTTTTAATCTGAATAGCGATTAAGTCCATTGTAATTCCTGCTTCTCTTTCTTCAAGAGATTCACCAACGCAAACAATCGGAATAAGACCTTTTTCAAGAGCTTTGATAGTTTTTTTGTTAACTGTTTCGTCGGTTTCAGCAAAATACTGTCTTCTTTCGGAGTGACCGATTATAACATAGTCAACTTTAATATCTTTAAGCATATCAGCGCTAACTTCGCCTGTGAATGCACCTTTATCTTCAAAATGAAGATTTTCAGCACCGATTTTAACGTGTGTGCCTTCCGCAGCTTTTACAGCTTCTGTTAAGCAAACGTAAGGTGTGCAGCAAACAACTTCGCAGGTTGCGCCTTCAGTAACTTTAGCAATTTCTTTAACAAAATCATAGGTTTCACTGGGAAGCTTGTTCATTTTCCAGTTACCTGCAATAATATATTTTCTCATAATATTTACCTCTTTCTATTCTCAAATAAGGGCGGTAATTACCGCCCTTTTAATTGTTTATTAGTCTAAGCAAGCAATACCGGGTAGTTCCTTACCCTCAAGATATTCTAAGGAAGCTCCGCCGCCTGTGGAAATATGGCTCATCTTATCGCCAAGACCGGCCTGGTTAACAGCAGCAACACTGTCACCGCCGCCGATGATTGTTGTAGCATCAATTTCAGCTAAAACGCTTGCGATAGCATTTGTACCTTTTGCAAAGTTAGGCATTTCAAATACGCCCATAGGTCCGTTCCAAACAACTGTTTTTGCATCTTTAACAGCTTCGGAGAAGATTTCGATTGTTTTAGGACCAATGTCAAGTCCCATCCAGCCATCTTCAATTCCGCCTTCGGGAACAACTTTGCTTGCAGCATCGTTATCAAATTCCTGAGCAACAACTGTATCAACGGGGATAAGAAGCTTAACGCCTTTTTCTTTAGCTTTTGCCATCATTTCTTTAGCATATTCAACATAGTCAGCTTCAAGAAGAGAAGTACCAACATTGTAGCCAAGAGCAACCATAAATGTGTATGCCATACCACCGCCGATGATTAGTGTATCAACTTTTTCTAAAAGATTGTTGATAACGGAAATTTTGCTGGAAACTTTAGAACCGCCAAGAATAGCAACCAAAGGTCTTACAGGGTTGTTAACAGCATCGCCTAAGAATTTAATTTCTTTAGCCATTAAGTAACCTGCAACGGAAACATCAACATAATCGGAAACTCCAACTGTGGAGCAGTGAGCTCTGTGAGCACTGCCGAAAGCATCGTTTACGAAAACATCAGCAAGAGAAGCTAATTCTTTGGAGAAGTTTTCTTCATTCTTTGTTTCTTCTTTTCTGTAACGGGTGTTCTGAAGTAAAACAACTTCGCCATTGTTCATTTCAGCAACAGCTTTTTTAGCATTTTCGCCTACAACTTCGTTGTCAGCAGCGAAAATAACGTTCATTCCAAGATGCTGGGAAAGTCTTTCAGCAACAGGAGCAAGAGATAATTCGGGAACAGGTTCACCCTTCGGTTTGCCCATATGTGAGCAAAGAATGATTTTGCCGCCGTCGTTAATTAGTTTTTTAATTGTGGGAAGAGCACCTACAATTCTTGTTTCGTCAGTAATTTTACCGTCTTTAATCGGTACGTTGAAATCGCAACGTACAAGAACTCTTTTGCCGTTAACGCTGATATCGTCAACTGTTTTTTTGTTTAGCATTTTAAACACCTCATATTATAATAATTTTTATACAATTTTTTTCCATTTAATATTTTACAACATATTTATAAATATTTCAATAGTTTTCGTTAAATTTTTAACGTATTTATTCTTCACCTTCGAAAAATCCGCAGCATTTTTTATATTTTTTGCCGGAACCGCAGGGGCAGGGGTCGTTTCTGCCTACTTTTTTGTTGGTGCGAACAGGTCTTTTTTCAATAGTTCCGTCAGAATGAGTTGCGTTAAGAGGAACCGCCACCTGTTTTCTTTCCACTTGTTCTTTTGGGATAATGTGCAGAAGTTTCAGTGAGGTTTCTTCGCCTATGGAAGCAATCATTTCTTCAAACATATTAAAGCCTTCAAACTGATATTCCACAACGGGATCACGCTGACCGTAAGAACGAAGTCCGATACCCTGACGAAGCTGATCCATTGCATCAATGTGATCCATCCACTTGCTGTCAACAGTGTTAAGAAGAATAATTCTTTCGATTTCTCTTAACTGTTCGCCAAACATTTCTTCGCGGGTTTCGTATCTTGCCATAACAGCATCTTCTAAAATATTCTGAAGTCTGTCACGGTTAAGTTCTCTGAATTCGTCATCTGAAAATTCAATTTTCTCGCCTTCGGGAGCAAAATGATTTGTTGCGTAATCGCAGATGTAATCCATATTCCAGTAATCGGGGAATTCACTTGCGGCAGTATGTTTTGCAACAAAGTTTGCAACCATATCTTTAAGCATTTTGATAATTGTTTCGTGGATATCTTCACCGTTTAATACCTGCTGACGCTGTGAGTAAATAACACCTCTTTGTGTGTTCATAACATCGTCATACTGAAGAACGTGCTTTCTTATCTGGAAGTTTCTTCCTTCAACACGTTTCTGAGCGGTTTCAATGGCATCGGTAAGCATTTTGTGCTCGATAGGCTCATTATCGGGAAGTTTCAGCGCATTAACCATAGCTAAAATTCTGTCCGAACCGAAAAGACGCATAATATCGTCTTCCAGAGAAAGATAGAATCTTGTTTCACCGGGATCACCCTGACGGCCGGCACGACCTCTTAACTGATTGTCGATACGTCTGCTTTCGTGGCGTTCTGTACCTATAATGCAAAGACCGCCAACAGCTTTTACTTTTTCTCTTTCTTCTTCAATGCCTGCTTTGTATTTATCAAGAAGCGAAGCGTAAAGTGCTCTTGCTTCTAAAATTTCCTCGTTATCTGTTTCTGCAAATCCGGTACTTTCGGCAATTATTTCATCGGAAAGTCCCTGCTTCATCATTTCTGCTTTTGCAAGATATTCAGCGTTACCGCCAAGCATGATGTCGGTACCACGGCCTGCCATATTGGTAGCGATGGTTACAGCGCCTATTTTACCTGCCTGAGCAACAATTTCAGCTTCTTTATGATGATGCTTTGCGTTAAGAACCTCGTGCTTTATGCCTTTAAGCTTAAGCATTCTGCTTAAAATTTCAGATTTTTCAATAGACACAGTACCAACCAGAACGGGCTGACCTGTCTGGTGACGTCTTACAATTTCTTCAACAACTTCGGTGAATTTAATCATTTCGTTTTTATAAACGTAATCAGAACCGTCCACTCTGGCAATTGGCTTGTTTGTGGGAATAACAACAACGTCAAGTTTGTAAATTTCCTGAAATTCCTTTTCTTCGGTAAGGGCAGTACCGGTCATACCGGAAAGCTTGCCGTAAAGACGGAAGAAGTTCTGGAATGTAATTGTAGCAAGGGTTTTAGATTCTCTTTCAATCTTAACGCCTTCTTTTGCTTCGATTGCCTGATGAAGTCCGTCAGAATAACGTCTTCCGAACATCATACGACCTGTAAATTCGTCAACAATAACAACCTCGCCGTCTTTTACAACGTAGTTAACATCACGCTTCATAAGACCGTAAGCACGGATTGCCTGATTGATGTGATGGGAAATTGTAAGATTGTCCGGATCGGAAAGGTTTTCTATTCCGAAAGCTGCTTCTGCCGCTTTTACACCACGTGCAGTAAGAGTTGCGGTGTGGCCCTTTTCGTCCACAATGTAGTCAACATTGTCATCATCGTTGTCTTCCTTCATATCGGTTTCAACAATGGTTTTGTATTTTAATTTTTTTACAAAAGCATTTACAACATTGTAAATTTCGGTGGATTTATCGCCTGCACCCGAAATTATAAGAGGTGTTCTTGCTTCGTCCACAAGGATACTGTCCACCTCATCGACAACGGCAAAATTATGACCTCTCTGAACCATCTGTTCTTTATATATAACCATATTATCTCTAAGATAATCGAAACCAAACTCGTTGTTTGTTCCGTAGGTTATATCGGCTTCGTACTGCTGTTTACGAAGCATAGGAGGAATATCGTGGATGATTATACCTACTGTAAGACCAAGAAATTTATATAATTTACCCATCCACTCGCTGTCACGCTTTGCAAGGTAATCGTTAACGGTTACAATGTGAACACCTTTTCCGGAAAGTGCATTTAAGTATGCCGGAAGGGTAGCCACAAGAGTTTTACCTTCACCGGTTTTCATTTCGGCGATTCTTCCCTGATGAAGCACAATACCACCGATTAGCTGAACAGGGTAATGTTTTAAGGAAAGAACTCTCCAGGCAGCCTCACGAACGGTTGCGAATGCTTCAACTAAAATATCGTCAAGCGTTTCGCCGGCAGCAAGTCTTTCTTTAAAATGAGGAGTTTTTGCTTTAAGCTCATCATCCGTAAGCTTAGAATATTCTTCCTCAAGAGCAAGAATTTTATTAACCATCGGCATTATTCGTTTAATTTCTCTGTCCGAATATGTGCCGAATATTTTATCCACAATGGATTTAAACATTGGAATTTCCACAGCCTTTCATTTGCATAATAAAGCACAATCTTAAAAAATATTTATATAAAAATTTTAACTCATGTATTTAAGAAATATACTTCAACAGAATATAGTATAACACAATTATATATGAATTTCAAGGAATTTTACAATTATGGAAAATTTTTTTACAAATAATTAATATATAAAAGTTTTTTGTTGACATTTAATGGAGAAAGTGTTATAATCAATGTGAAATTATATATTATAATTTCGAAGAAGAATTGTAATCCGTTCCCCGATGGATTCATTCATCTTACTCCTCTTTAGAGAGCCGTTCCCCAAGCGGTTCTCTTTTTTTGTTATAATAAATTTTTAACGGAGAATACTAACTATTATTATAACGGAAAGGAAGAAAAAAATGATAAATTTAAGAACCGATCTTGCGTTGGAAGCGAGCGAAATTTATAAAAGGTATAATACGGATATGCCTGCAGGAGTTGAGATGACAACAGAAACTAAGGACGGAATTCTGATAACAACCGTAGAAGTTAAAGACGGGGAAGCCTCACAGCTTCTTAATAAACCGGTTGGAAAATATATAACTCTGGAAGGAAAAATTATAAAGGAATTAAATCCCGAAACAACCGAAAATTTAAGTTATATGTTAAAGGATTATATAAATGAGCTTACCGATTTAAAGGACGGTGATACCGTTCTTGTGGTGGGGCTTGGAAACTGGAATATAACTCCCGATGCTCTTGGCCCGCAGGTGGTTGAGGGAACAATGGTAACTAAGCACCTTATAGAATATATTCCCGAGCATATAGACGATAATTTGCGTCCGGTTTGCGCAATATCGCCCGGTGTACTTGGTATAACCGGTGTGGAAAGCTCGGATATAGTAAAGGGAATTGCAAGAAAAATAAACCCTGCACTTATTATTGCAGTAGATGCACTTGCATCCGGAGTTCCGGGTAGAATAAGTACAACAATTCAGCTTACAAATACCGGCATAACACCCGGTTCGGGAGTTGGCAATGCAAGAGAGGGGCTTAATCAGGATACTCTTGGTGTTCCGGTTATTGCAATTGGTGTTCCTACTGTTGTTAATGCACTTTCCATTGGTGTTGACTCAGCAACAAAAATTCTTGATATACTTTTGAAAAATTCGGAAGAAAACAGCGAACTATCAGAAAAAATAAAGCATTATAAAAATGACGACGGAACAATTTCGGGATTACTTGCCGACGAGGAAAAGGAGCTTATAGTAACCCCGAAAGAAATTGATAATCTTATTTCGCATATTGCAAAGGTGATTTCAAACGGTATAAATCTTGCCCTTCACAGAGATATAGGACTTGAATATATCGAAAGTTTTACCTTCTAAATTCCCATTTGTTTAAAAAAGGTGTAACGGTCTATGTTATGCGGACGGTTATACCTTTTTAAATTATACAGGCAGTTTTTATCTTTTGTAATAATGTTTATTCCTTCAGTGCAGAAAAGACTTGCCTTAAAGCCGGTATTGCGGATAAAATCTTCTGCCTCGGGGCAGGAATATCCGAAAGGATAAGTGAAGGTTACAGGAGCTTTTCCCGTTGCGGATTTTATCTGTTCCTGAGCCTTTGAAATATCGAGGCTTAAAAGATTTTTGTATTCATCTGGATTTTCACCGTCTTTTATTTTTATGCCTTTTCTGTCCTCTGTTGAGTGCATATTGTAAGTGTGATTGGCAATTTCAACTATTCCGCTATCAGAAAGAGCTTTCATCTCATCCCAGGTAAGATGTGCATAGCTTAAATGCTTATCTTCGGTCAGGGAATATATTTCGGAATGGATTGTGATTGCAGATATAACTGCTTTTGCACCATATTTTTCGAGTATGGGATAAACATAGGAATATCCGGTTGCAAAGCCGTCGTCAAAAGTAAGAATTATTGGCTTTGGAGGCAGTGGAATATTATTGTAAACATAGCTTACCAAATCCGAAACAGTAACAAAATTATAGCCTTTGCTTTTTATGTATTTAATATCGTTTTCAAGCTCTTCGGGAGAAATAACGTAGGTTCCGTGAAGAACGCTGTCCTTAAGCACCTGATGATACATAATAATGGGTAATGTGATTTGGGAATCGGCGGCGCGGTTTTTTGGGATAATGTATCCCATTGAAAAGAAAAACATAAGAAAAGCCCCAATGATAAGAGGTTTGGGATTAAATTTGAAAACCAAGAATTTATACATAAAATCACCCCGTATCATAATTTATGAAAACGGGGTTGGCAATATTCGTGTTATTTTTAGCCTGACAGTAGTTATCTGAACCTGCCTGAAAAGGCGTAATTTCGGCATATTTTTGTTTGTCGACCTTAACAGGCACCAGCCTGTCTGCGTTCTTCGCACTAAAATCTTCTCAAAATTCCATCCTTTTCAGGTCTACGAATTTTGAGTGAGCAGATTTTTGTTTGAACAAGGCAAAAACACAGCGAATCCTAGGTGGATTTGCGAGTATTTCAACGCAGTGCAAGTGGAAATCTGCCACTAAAAATCAGGTTCGTATAATTACCGTCAGGCTAAGCAAGCGGCGCAAATAATCTGCATATTCCACGCAAGACTTTTTTAAAAACCGAGGTTTTTCTTGAAGCTTCAAGGGTTAATTCCGAAGAATTTTCACAGTCCTTAAAAAATATATTTTCATTTTCTTTTGCAAATGCTTCGTCAAACATAAAGGCGTTTACTTCAAAGTTTAAAACAAAGCTCCGTACATCAAAATTAGCAGTTCCCACAGAGGTAACATAAGAATCGGTTACGATAGTTTTTGAATGGATAAAACCGTTGTAAAGATAAATTTTCACTCCGTATTCCAGCAGCTCCTCGGCATAGGAACGGGTGATATAGTAAACGTATTTTTTATCTGGAATTGCAGGTATCATAATACGCACATCCACGCCCGACATTGCGGCAATTTTAAGTGCTTCAAAAAGTGCTTCATCGGGCACAAAATAAGGTGTTTGAATATAAATATTGTTTTTTGCACCCGTTATCATTTTAAATAAGCCGTATTTTATCTGCTGTTCCTTTGAATCAGGCCCTGAAGAAACAATCTGCATTCCGATATTTCCGTTTGTGTTTTCAATATGAGGAAAATATTTTTCAAAATTACTTATATTTTTACTTGTTACTTTTTTCCTGCAGGAAAGAATCCAGTCCAGCATAAAAAGTACCTGCAGCATATGAACGCTTGGCCCTTCAATTCTTATATGGGTATCACGCCAGTTTTTTATCTTTCCTTCGCCCATATATTCGTTTCCGATGTTCATTCCGCCGGTATAACCAATTTTACCGTCTATAACCACTATTTTGCGGTGATTACGGTGATTGAAGCGGATAAGATTTGTGAAAATTCGTGTCAGAAAACGTTCCACATTTCCGCCGTTTTTAATCAGCGGAGAAAAGAAACGTTTGGTTGTGCGTAAACTGCCAAGCTCGTCGTATAAAAGGTTTACTTCAACGCCTTCGCTTGCTTTTTTGGAAAGGGCGTTTACAAGCCTTTTTCCCGTTTCATCGGTTCTTATTATAAAATATTCAATGTTTATTGTGTGCTTAGCGTTTTCTATATCTGAAATAAGGTCGTCGTATTTTTCTTTTGCATTGGTATATACTTTTACAGAGTTTCCCTCGCTGTAAAGACTGCCGTTATTGCTCATGTTGGTATAAATTATATCCTTGTATTTGGCAAGGTTTTCGTCGTTTGAATTGTTTACTTCTTCCTTGTTTAAATCAAGGTAACGGTAGAAATGATTGGTGTATTCATCATATTTTTCAAAATAAAGACGTATTTTTTTTCCAAAGGCGGGAATTGCGGTGCTTCCTAAAAGAATGTATATAACTGCACCGATAATCGGTAAAAAATTCATAACAAGCACCCAGGCTATGGTAGCCTGGGGACGTTTTCTTTCTACAAATATTACGGAAAGTATGCAAAGCAAATTAATTAAAAGAAGAATTTTAAACATTATTTTTTACCTTTTAAAAATGATAATTTTGTTTCCGATATTATTATTGATGAAAAAATTAAAATAAATCCGATAATCAGTCTTAAAGTCATTTTATCGCCGTATAAAATTATGGAAAAAATAACTCCGAAAACGGATTCTAAGGAAAGAATCAGCGCTGAAACGGATGGATTTGTATGCTTCTGACCAACATTTTGCAGTAAAAGTGCTGTTGCAGTGCAGAAAACAGCAAGGTAGGCAAGTCCGAAGGATAACTGCGGAGTGAATGAAAAATCGGGTTTTTCAAATAAAAGAGATGCAATTGTTGAAAAAACTGCGCAATAGAAAAATTGCAGAATTGTTATTACAATGGGATCTTTTTCTTTTCCGAATTTTGCTACCACAACAATGTGCAGGGCGTAGAAAAAGCCTCCAACAAGAGTAAGGGCATCACCTATGCCCATAGTAAGGTTGCCGTCAAGAGAAACAAAGCCTATTCCTACTATACATATAATTGCGGCGATAACATTGTAAAATCCGGGCTTTTCTTTGGTTACAAACCAGAATAAAAATGGTACTATAACGCAGTAAACAGCCGTCAGAAAAGCGTTTTTCCCGGGAGTTGTTTCGGCAAGCCCGAAGGTTTGCACGCAGTAGGCAAGAAACAGACAAAGTCCGATAATTGCACTCTGCCACATATATTCTTTGTTGATTTTTAAAAGTCGTTTGAAAAAGATTAACGAAAGTATAATGCACGCCGCCGAAAATCTTATGGCAAGCAAGGTGTTGGGCGGAATTACCTCCACCGAATTTTTCATAATTGCAAAGGAGCTTCCCCATATTATTGTAGCAAGAAGCAATGCAAGTTTTGCAAAGGTTGTTTTGTGTTTCAAGTTGATTTCTCCTTAGTTTTTCTTATAATTATACATTAATCTGCAAAATGTGTCAACTATTGACTATTTTTAAATTTATGTTATACTTAATTCGAGGTGACAAAAATGAAAGTTGTATTACAGAGAGTTTCCGAAGCTTCTGTAACGGTGGATAACGAAGTTATAGGTAGTATAGGTAAGGGATATCTTCTGCTTCTTGGTGTTTGCGAGGGTGATACTAAACAAAGAGCAGATAAATTAATGGATAAAATTTCAAAAATGAGAATTTTTCCTGACGAGAATGATAAAATAAATCTTTCCGTTGCAGATGTAGACGGAGAGGTTTTAATTGTTTCGCAGTTTACCTTGTATGCGGATATTAAAAAAGGGAATCGCCCCAGCTTTACAAATGCAGGAAATCCACAGCTTGCCGAGGAGCTTTATGAATATTTTATTGAAATTGCAAAGGATAAATTTAAAAAGGTTCAGCACGGTTCTTTTGGTGCTGATATGAAGGTTTCGCTTGTAAATGACGGGCCTTTTACAATACTTTTAGACAGTGAAATATGGGAATAGAAATGTTATATATTTCAGGATATAGCAGAGGAGGGCTTGAATACCCTCCTCCTTTTGCTATGAAGTTGTCTCGCAACAATAATGAGCGTGTATTTTCCATTAAAAAAGTGCACACCGGAGTGTGCACGAAAAATACATAACTCCGACTGTTGCCACACAATTTTCGAGCGTACTTACAGTATGCGAAAATAGAGTCTGTATTTTTACCAAAAAGATATAAAAATACACACTGTAAATTACACTCTTTATTAAATTGTGTGGCAGAGTAATTATATCATATGACTATTTGGTTTGTCAATAAAAAAGAGAGATTGTATGCAATCTCTCTTACATATTATTTTTAAGCGTTATTAAAGTAACCTTGCTTCTGTTTCCGAAACGCATCGGAATTTTTGTTGTACCCATACCGCTGTCGATATAAAGGGTAGTAGAATCGTCGAACTGATATGTGCCTTTGATATAGTCATTTATACATTTTTTACCCGTTTGAATGTAATCCTTTAAAAACGGGATTGTAACCTGACCGCCATGAGTGTGACCGCTTAAAACAAGGTCAGATCTGATGGCTTTTTCTTCGTATAAAATATCGGGTGTGTGGGAGATAAGCACCGTAAAATTATTTGGGTTAATCCCGTCAAGCGCCGAATCAAGATTCCATTCCTTGGTGTTATAATCGTCAATTCCGCAGAGATTTACTGTTGTTGAACCGCGTGTTACGGTTGCGTTTTCGTTTCTTAAAACATTTACTCCCATATTTTCGCAAAGAGTGGTTATTTCTTCCCAGTTTTCCCATTTTTCGTTATTCCCCGAAACATAGAAAACAGGTTTGTTAAACTTCATAAGCATAGAAAAGAATTTTTCTATGTAGGGAAGCTGGTCGGAATTTATATCTACAATATCTCCGTTGCAGACAATAGCGTCAAAATTGCATTGACGAATAAGGTTTAAAAGCCTTTCGTTATCCCTGCCGAATTCCTTGCTGTGCAGGTCGGCAATGCTTAAAATTTTTATACTGTCGTTAATTTTTGCTGACTGAAACTGCACGTACTCGCAATAAGGATAATTCACTTCTATATAAATATCGGCCGCCACAATGAGTACGGCTAGAATTATAATACGGGATATTAATTTGCGAAAAAACCGCATTGCGGAAGCCTCCTTTTTTAAAAAATACCTATCTATTGTATCTTAAAAAGGTTGTTGTGTCAATCAAAAAAATAAAAATAAATTGTAAATTTTACTTTTATTATATGTGTAAAGTGCTTATTTTAATAGATTTTCGACAACAGTAGTCAAGGCTTCTTCCGATTCGGCAGAAAGTTTGCCCTGTGCATAGTTGGGTTTTCCGCCGCCTTTTCCGTTAAATGTGCTGTTAAGCTCGGAAACTATGGGTTTAACATCAGTTTCTTCACTGCTTACAACATAAAGGTAGTTTCCTTCTGCGTCTTTTGACAGAAGAATGCAGATTTTAACGCCTTTTTCGGTAAGATTATTTGCGCAGTATCTTAATTCGTCGTAATTAAGTCCGTTTGAAATCGAATACACCGAACCGTTTATTTCGGTTGGGTTAAGCTCATACATTGCAAGCTGTTTTGAAATTCTGGAATTTTCGCTTTTCAATGCTCCGATAAGCTCGTTTTGTTTAGTAACGGCATCAGCTACATTTTCTCTTTTTGCAGATAAAACTCCCATAAGCTGTTTGTTTGAAGCATTAAGAAAGGCGTAGTCTTTAAGAGCGTTGATACCTGCCAGCATTTCCACTCTTGTGCCTTTTTTGTTGGGGTAGAAATCCACGATTTT
This sequence comes from Clostridia bacterium, assembly GCA_017414505.1. GTDB lineage: Bacteria > Bacillota > Clostridia > UMGS1840 > HGM11507 > RGIG1932. Next base: position 22,374 of record JAFQLQ010000024.1, on the reverse strand, counting down.
TATAATGCCTATTTCGCCTGTTCTTGCAACGTGAGGTGCACAGCAGGCACAGCAGTCAATACCGTCAATGGTAACTATTCTTACCTGTTCGTCAATTTCTATTTTGCTTCTGTAATCAAGCTTTTCAAGCTCCTCGTCAGAGGGGAATGTTGCGGTAATTAAAGCATTTTTGTAAATTGCCTGATTGGATAAAAACTCAACCTTTTCTATATCTTCTGCCGTTAAAGGGCCGCTGAAATCAACTGTCATAAGAGCTTCGCTCATATGGAACCCAACATTTGTGTAGTCAAATAAATTATGCACAATTCCCGATAAAACGTGTTCTCCCGAATGGCTCTGCATACGGGTAAAACGGGTTTCCCAGTCTATTTTTCCAAAAACCTCCTGATTTGTTTCAAAGGCGGTTTTTGTTTTGTGGGTTATAATGCCGTTTTTAATCTGAACATCAAGCACTTCGGCATCGTTTAATGTACCAATGTCAGCCGCCTGACCGCCTCCTTCGGGGAAAAATGCAGTTTTATCAAGCTCAACATAGTAAAATTCGTCTTTCTTTTCGCAGGAGATAACTTTTGCCGTAAATTCACGGCAGTAAGAATCGTGCTCATATATGCGTTCTGTCATATTAATCATCTCTTTTCTGTAATTTCATAATTATATTCTGTATTTATAAATTCTGAAATATCGTTTTCGTTATTGAATACGGAATAGGCAATAAGCAGTTTTGCATATGCCATTTCGTTGGTTAAACCGTAAAGAAATTTTATTTTTTTATTTTCACCTATAACTCTTACGGTATCGTAAACTTCGCCTTCGGGAATAGAGGGCGAAAGATATATGTCACTTTTTTTACACAGCTTAATCATATGAAGTACGGAATTTTCATTATCCTCCGCACAGGCTGTTCCCGAATGGTATGTGCCGTGAAGAATAGCTTTGAAACGGTTGTAATCAAAGGCGTTATAGTTAATCCCGGGATATGGTTTTAACATTAATACACATTCGGATAAATGCACATCATTTAAGCCAAAAGGAAGATTTTTTCTGTTGTCTTCATTGATTTCTTCAATGCTTTTAACTGCACCTTTGCTGAAAAAATCGTCGGAATAATTTTCGCATTGCTTAAGGCGTGATGCTAAATGAATATACATCTGACTGTCTGAAATGTTTTTGTAGGAAACATATACGTTGGGGGATATTCCTTTACATATACATTCAACCGCACATCTGAAATTTTCGTTTCCGTTTGCTTCGGGGTGGTCTAAACGTTTGTTGCTGGAAACAAAAAATACGGGAATTTCGGTGTTTGCAAGAAGCAACGAAAAAAGCGCCGAAGAATATGCCAATGTATCGGTTCCGTGGGCAAAAATTACACCGTCAAAGTTGTCCTTTACAATGTATTTTCTGTAAGTTTCAATTATTAAATTCCAGTTTTTAACCGTCATATTTTCGCTTAAAATAAACAAATTTTCGGTCAGGGTAAAGTTAACCTTTTTGGCAAATTCCGAGTCGGATTTATCAAAATTATCTGTTAATACAAAACCGGCTTTTTCGCTTACGGAAAGAGTTCCTTTTTCGTTAACGGCGGTGCAGATTGTTCCGCCAACTAAAATCAATAAAATTTTTTTCACATCAGTCACCTGAAAAGCAGAGGGAGCAATTGCCCCCTCTGTTTTTAATTTACATATTTTTAAGTTTGTTATCAAGCAATTCTTTTATTGCAGACGGATCGCCTGCGCCTTTTAATTCACGCATACAAGCGCCAAACAGAGCCTGAGCGGCTTTTGTTTTACCGTTTTTGAAATCTTCAATTGCCTGCGGATTTTGGCTGATAACTTTGTCAATCACGCTTTCTATTGCGGCTGTATCAACCTTTCTGTCAAGACCTTGTTCTTTACAGTAGGAAACAGGATCTGCACCGTTTTCAACAACAGCAATAAGAACTTTTTTACCTGCGTTACGGTTGATTGTTCCGTCGTTAACCATTTTGATAATAACTGCAAGCTTTTCGGCAGTTATTACAAGGTCGTCAAAGCTTTTTCCGTCTTTACGGAGAACACCTGCGCAATCGGTAAGAATCCAGGTTGCGGCATCTCTCGTATTACAGCCAAGCTTAACTGTATCTTCAAGTAGCGAGCTGATTTTATTGTTGGAAATAAGCATATCAATTTCCTTATCGGAAATACCTGCTGCAAGATATTCTTCAACCTTTTCATCCACTGCAACGGGTTTGTTTGCTTTGATTTCTTCAAGCCATTCATCGTCGATTATAATGGGCATTAAGTTGGCATCGGGGAAATAGCGGTAATCCGCTTCGGTTTCCTTGTTACGCATTGCCATAGTTTTGCCGCTTACATCGTCAAAACGTCTTGTTTCCTGAACAAGCTCTTCTGTTTCAAATTCAATAGCATCAATATGACGCTGAGATTCGTAACGTATAGCACGTTCGATTGCTTCAAAGGAGCTCATATTTTTAATTTCGGTACGAACACCGAATTCTTCGCTTCCTTCGGGGCGAACAGAAATATTAACGTCGCAACGCATAGCGCCTTCTTCACATTCGGAAATTCCGCCGGAACGGAACATTGATTTTAATTTGTTAAGATAGGTTACAACCTCTTCTGCACTGCGAAAATCGGGCTGAGTAACAATCTCGATAAGAGGCACACTTGTACGGTTGAAATCAACGAAAGATGAATTTCCGCCATGAACAAGCTTACCTGCATCTTCTTCCATATGAATCTGCTTAATGCGGATATCACGGTTTCCACCGGAGGTTTTTAAAGTAACGCATCCGTCTGTGCAGATGGGGTGATTAAGCTGAGTAATCTGATATGCACAGGGAAGATCGGGGTAGTAGTAGTTCTTCTTATCAAAAGTAGTGTAACGGTTGATATTACAGTTTAACATAAGTCCTGCAGTAACTGCAAGCTCAACAACACGTTTGTTCATAACGGGAAGCATACCCGGCATACCTGAACAAGCAGGGCAAACGCAATCGTTGGGCTCTTTAGCAGCAGAATGACCGCCGCAGGAACAGAATATTTTGGATTCGGTGCTTAACTCCACATGAGTTTCAAGGCCGATGACTATTTCGTAGTTCATAATTATTCACCCTTCCTTTCAACAATGTGTGCAAGACTAAGAAGCGTACTTTCGGAAAAATGCTTGCCCATCAGCTGAACTCCGCCGCTTACTAAAGCAGGGATACCGATAAGGTTAGCAGTTGATGTAAATACGCTTTCGTTAAATACTTTTCCGAATGCTTCGTGAATGTCGTAAGCTTCGTAAGAAGTTTTTGAGCATACGGGAGTAAGAATTGCATCGTAGCTTTCCATAAGCTTTAAAATACCCTCGGATACAACCCGACGCACTCTTAAGGATTTATCGTAACAGTCTTTATAACGGTTTTTGGATAACACATCTGAACCGTAAAGAATTACAGCCTTTGTAAGGAAATTGAAGCCCTCGGTTCTTGTGTTAACATATAATTCATCAATGTTTCTGTATTTTGAAGAACGGTGACCGAATTTTACACCGTCATAACGGGAAACATTGTTACAGGTTTCAGCAGACATTAAAATCTGCCATGCTGTATTTGCAATTTCAAATAAATCGCAGGAAATTTCATCAACGGTAACACCGTTTTTGCGAAGCGAATCGGCAAAAGCGTTAACCTTAGCTTTCGTTTCATCGTCAGCTTTTTCAAGAAGCTCTTTTATGATACAAACTTTTTTGCCTGAAACATCATTTAAAGAATAATCATAAGCTGCTTCGGGCAGACTTGTGCCGTCTTTATCATCATGACCGGCAATTACATCCATAATTTCCTTTATGCCCTCAGCATTTTTTGAATAAACACCAACCTGTTCGCCGGAAGCCGCACAGGAGATAACTCCGTAACGGGAAACTGTTCCGTAGGTGGGTTTTAGAAAATCAACACCGGAAAGTGCTGCTGAACGACGTGTTGTACCGTTCATATCAACACCAAGTGCCGCTTTTACATCACCGTTTGCAACAAGTGCTGCCGCAGCACCGGATAAAGAGCCTTCCTGCTGATTGTAGTAGGAAAATTCGCCAACTAAGTCAAGTCCGAATTCACCAACGTGAGTTTTTCCGGAAATTTCGTAGCCTTTGTTTAAAAGTCTTTCAACAACCTCTGCACTGAACAGAGATTTGAAGCCTTCCAGTATATGAGAACCTGCGGTTGCTTCTACATCTTTTATAAGAATTGTATCGTCAACTGCAATGGTTCCTTTATCGCACATTTGTGCTGAATAATATTTCATTTCACACACCTCACTTTACAAGTCTTGGTACCTGCCAACTGTCGTCACTGCGTTCGGGAGCACCTTCAAGCAAGCTTTCTCTTGTGAAAGGCTGCTTGCGTACATCCTCACGAAGTACATTTGTCATAGGCATAACGTGAACCATTTCTTCAACATTTTCAGTATCGCAGGAAGAAAGCTTCTTTTCGCTTTCGCTCATAGAAGTGAAAATTCCCTGCATAATTGCTTCTTCTTCCTCTGTTAAAGAAAGCTGATTAAGCTGCTGAGCATTGGAGAAGGTGGAACGCTTGCCCTGCGTCTGTTTACCTGAAGAGGAAGCAGCAGAACGCTGTGCAAGTGCACTTCCGCTGCCAAGCAGATGAACATCTTCAAGCTGCTGATTTGTAACTTCGCTGGGAGCACCTAAAAGTAAATCCTGAGCATTTCCGTTTAACGGGAACGCGATAACATCAAGAATTTTTTCTTCATCAGTTAAAAGCATTACCATACGGTCGATACCGGGTGCCATACCTGCGTGAGGAGGAGCACCGTACTGGAATGCGGTATATAGCGCATTAAAACGGCTCTTTAATTCATTTTCGTCGTAGCCTGCAATTTCAAATGCCTTTTTCATTATATCAATATCGTGGTTACGAACCGCACCGGAAGCAAGCTCGATACCGTTACAAACAAGGTCGTACTGATATGCAAGAACCTCGGTGGGATCTTTTGTTAACAGTGCTTCCATTCCGCCCTGAGGCATTGAGAACGGGTTGTGAGTGAATATTGTTTCGCCGGTTTCCTCGTCGTTTTCATACATTGGGAAATCAACTACGAAGCAAAATTCAAAAGCATCGTCACGAATAAGGTCAAGCTGTTCTTCTTTTGCAAGCCAGGTACGGATGTGACCTGCTTTTTTCTCGGTGTCGTTCTTTTTATCGTCACAGATGAAGAACAGAGTTTCATCCTCTTTAACACCTGTAAGATTAATTATTTCAGCTTTTTGTTCCTCACTTAAGAATTTGGCAATAGGTCCTGTAAAAACACCGTCTTTTAAGGTGATGTAACCAAGACCGCCAAGACCTACTTCTGCAGATGTAGCATATTTTAAGGAATCCTCAAAGAATTTCTTGGATTTACCTTTACAGTTTGCAACAATACCGCGAACAGGTCTGCCTTTGAAAGCGGGGAAGTTAACACCTGCAAAGAAATCTGTTAAATCGCAGATAATAAGCGGATTTCTTAAATCCGGTTTATCCGAACCGTATTTCATCATGGATTCTGCATATGTGATACGGCGGAAAGGTTTTTCTGTTACTTTTTTATCGGAAAATGTTTTGAAAGTATCATAAATTACATCTTCACAAACCTCTAAAACTTCTTCCTGAGTTGCAAATGCCATTTCAAAGTCCAGCTGATAAAATTCACCGGGAGAACGGTCTGCACGTGCATCCTCATCACGGAAGCAGGGTGCAACCTGAAAATATCTGTCAAATCCGGAAACCATCAGAAGTTGTTTAAACTGCTGAGGAGCCTGGGGAAGTGCATAGAATTTTCCCGGATGCTTACGGCTGGGAACAAGGAAGTCACGAGCTCCTTCGGGAGATGATGCAGTAAGAATAGGAGTCTGCATATCAAGGAAGTTCTTTTCTTCCATTTTATTTCTTAAATGACGGATAATCTGAGAACGTTTAACAAGGTTATCGTGGTTCTTCGGGTTACGAAGGTCAAGATAACGGTATTTAAGACGAAGCTCATCTTTGCTTGTTCTTGAAGCTCTTACTTCAAAGGGAAGCATATTCTGGCTTTTTCCAAGAACCTGAAGGCTGTCTGCCACCAGTTCAACATAGCCTGTTGCAATTTTTGTATTAACTGTTTCGGGATCACGCTTTTCAACGGTACCGCTGACAGAAATAACTGTTTCACGGTTCACGTTTTTTAGCAGTTCTTCGTTGTGAATTACAACCTGTGTTACACCTGTGTAATCACGAAGGTCAACAAATATAACGCCACCGTGGTCACGCACAACGTCAACCCAGCCGGCAAGCTGAACAGTCTGACCGATATGCTTATCACAGATGTCGTTACAAAATAACGTTCTGTACATATATATTACCTCCTATCGGAAAATAAAAAAGCCCCGGGAAATATTAAAAAATATTTCCGGGACGAGTAAACAAAATTTTCACCCGCGGTGCCACCCGCATTGATACAAAGTATCCTCTTTTATGTTTAGTTGTAAAAATATACGGAGTGTTCCCAAGCTTACTACTCATCTCAAACGCGCTTTCAGTCGGTGACGCATTCTCCCTGACAGACTTTCCACAAAAACCGAGTCTCCGTTTAACATTATAACAAATAAAAATCTTTTTGTCAATAATATTTTTGCCGGTATATTCTAATAATATTCATTTTTTTCAAAAAGTAGTCAATTTTTTTGATGCTATGGACTTTGGATTATAATTATGCTATAATTTCTGACGAGGTGATAAAAATGAAAAAGTACAATCTTTTGGTTGCAGGCGGAGGACTTTCCGGTGTTGCGGCGGCTGTAAGTGCGGCTCGTGAGGGGTTAAGTGTTCTTCTTATTGAAAAAAGCGGTTCGCTTGGCGGTGCAATTTCCAATAATCTTGTTTTTCCGTTTATGCCCACAAGAACTAAAATAGATGGTGAAACTGTTGATTTGAGTGCAGGAATTTTTACTGAAATGAGAGAAAGACATCATAAAAAAATGGAGGAAATCAAAGGACACTGTGTTGAGGGGAGTGTTCAGAGTTATATGATTTTTTCTCCCGAGGATTTAAAATTCACACTTGACGATATGATTGTTGAAGCAGGTGTTGATGTACTGTTTCACACTTCGGTTTTTGAGGCGGTTTCGGAAAACGGAGAAATAAAATCCGTTAAAGCGGTAACCAAATCGGGAGTTTTGGAAGTTGAAGCAGATTTCTTTATTGATACAACAGGCGACGGCGAATTATTCGCACTTGCAGGCTGTGATTATCAGCTTGGACGTGAAAGCGACGGTTTGTGTCAGCCGATGACAACCTGTTTCCGTATGAGTGGTGTTGACCTTGAGGGTTATAAAAGAGACAGAGAATTTCTTCATGAAAAATATAAGGAACTGAAAGAAAAAGGCGAGATTTTAAACCCGAGAGAGGATATACTTGTTTTCTGGGGAATAGGCGAGGGTATTTTACATTTCAATACAACCAGAATAATAAAACACGATCCCACAAATCCTTTTGAAATAAGCAAAGCGGAGATTCTTTCAAGACAGCAGATTTTCGAAATAGTTAAATTTCTTAAAAAATACTCCTCTGCCTTTGAAAAAAGCACGGTGATTTCAATAGCAAATCATATAGGAATAAGAGAAAGCCGTAAGCTTAAGGGTGTTTATGTATTAACGGGCGAAGACCTTATTAATTGCACAAAATTTGAAGATTCCATTGCCCTTGGAAACTATGATCTTGACATACATAATCCAACAGGTGCAGGGACGAGTCACCATTACTTTAAACAAGGTGAATATTACACTATTCCGTACAGAAGCCTTCTTCCCAAAGAATATACCAATCTTCTTGTGGCAGGAAGATGTATTTCGGCAACTCACGAGGCTCAGGCTTCGGTAAGAATAATGCCAATTTGTGCATGTATGGGAGAAGCGGCAGGAACTGCTGCTGCAGTTGCATATAAAACAGGAAAAAACGCTCATAACGTTGATATAGTTGAGCTTCATAACGTACTTGTAAAAAATGGTGTAAAATTTTAAAAAAACAGATTGACTTTTATAATAAAACTGATATAATTAATTCGTAAAATTTATTTTTGAAAAAAGGATGCGATTAATATGCCATGCTTAGATATGCCATTGAGCGAATTAAAAAAATATCAGGGAATGAATCCCAAGCCTGCTGACCACGATGAATACTGGGAAAAGGCTTTAAAGGAAATGAACGTCGTTAATCCTGAAACAGAATTTATTCCTGCTGATTTCAAAGCCGCAGGCGTGGAATGTTATGACATGTATTTCACAGGTGTTAACGGTGCAAGAATACATTGTAAACATATTCGTCCTGCGAATATAGAAGGTAAAATTCCTGCTGTTTTACAGTTTCACGGATATTCCGGAAGCTGCGGCGACTGGTTACAGAAAGTAAGCTGGGCGGCAACGGGATGCGCAATTTTTGCTCTTGACGTTAGAGGTCAGGCAGGAAAAAGTGAAGATGTCGGCGGAGTTATAGGTAACACCTTAAACGGTCACATTATCAGAGGTCTTGAAAACGATGATCCTCATAAATTGCTTTTCAGAGATATTTTCTTAGATACCGCTGAACTTGCTAAAATCGTTATGGGGCTTGACTTTGTTGACGAAAAGAAGGTTTTCGCATTTGGCGGAAGTCAGGGCGGAGCTTTAACAATTGCGTGTGCTTCGCTGGAACCGAGAATCAGCAAGGCAGTTGCTGTTTTTCCCTTCCTTTGCGATTACAAGAGAGTATGGGACATGGATCTTGACAAGGATGCTTATGCTGAACTTAAAAAATATTTCAGAGATTTTGATCCCAGACACGAAAGAGAAGAAGAAATTTTCACAAAATTGGGTTACATAGATTTACAGTTCTTAGCACCGAGAATTAAGGCTGATTTAATAATGGTTACAGGTCTCAGAGATAATATTTGTCCGCCTTCCACTCAGTTTGCGGCTTATAACAAAATGACCTGTAATAAAAAATCCGTTATTTATCCCGATTTCGGTCACGAGGGACTTCCTCAGTGTGATGATATGACATACGATTTCTTTATGAATAATTAAATTTTGTTTTTGAATTTTTCTCTGTATTTTAAAGGAGAAATGTTGTAATTCTGCTTAAAGCAGGCGGTAAGGTGTGCGTTGGAGTTGAATCCGCATTTTTCTGCAATTTCGCTTAATTGTATTGTTGTTGAAATAAGAAGCTTTTTTGCTTCTTCAAGTCTTGTTTCAAGAACATACTGATGCATACTTACTCCCATATGCTTTAAAAACAATCTGTTTAAATAATATTCGTGATAGCCGACTATGTCGGCTATTTCTTTGTTTTTAAGGTTTATTCTGAAATTTGATTTTATATAATCTGCCGCTTTAAGTACGGTATCAGATGTGTTTTTTGTTTTTTCGTTTTTCATTCTGCTTAAATCTATCAAAAGATTTTTTAAAAGAGCCGAGCTTTTTTCTCTGAAAAATAATTCTCTCGATGAAAATTCGTTTATTATATTTCTTAAAACGTGAAAAAATTCTGTTCCGTTTTCAATGTAAAGATGTGAATTTAAAAATCCGCCGTTTTCTATATCTATATTGTACTTATCTGTTGGAGTATGCGTATCATCAAGCTTTACCGGCGAATGGGGCATTATATCCCTGCTTTTTCGCTGGGATAAATCAAAATTTACGGCAATAAGCTCAGTTCCTTCATCTGCTTTTATGTTGTATATACTTCCGCCGCAGCAGTAGAACATTGAATCCGGATTTAAAATATATTGTTGGTTTTCAATAAAAATTTCAATTGCTCCTGATATAATATAAAATATTCTGCAATCCTTAACCTGAAAGGTTGCGCCTTGCGAACTGAATAAAAACCGGTCTACTAAACGGATATGAGGATTTATTTCAGAAATAATCATATTACCACCTGAAAAAGTTTGTTTTTTATAAAAAAATGTTTGTTTTATGTATTTATGATACCACTATATTGTTATAAAATCAAGATAAATATGCTATGGAGGTGGAATTTTGAAATTTTCGGTTGGATTGCAGTATTTAAACAGACCGTTTATTGACTGTATCAAAGAAAACAAAAATCATATTTATGAGGTATATTTTTCGTGGGCAGATTTTCCCAACGGCAGAAGCAACCAGCTTATGAACGATAACTACACCTCCTGGGAAATGCTTGATATTCAGCGCAGTGTGTTAAAGGAAATTTCTGAATGCGGAATTGACCTTAATCTTTTGTTCAACGCAAATTGCTACGGTGCGGAAAGTCTTTCCAACAGCTTTTACAATAAAATAGGCGAAACGGTGGACTACATTAACCAAAACTACCGTTTGAAATCAATTACCACAACTTCGCCTCTTATAGCTGAGTTTATAAAAAGTAATTTTGAAAATTTAAAAACAAGAGCATCCGTTAATATGGAAATTGGTTCCATTCCGGGAATGGAATATGTTTCAAAATATTTTGACGGTTACTATATGAAAAGAGAACTGAACCGTGATTTTGAAAGTATTAAAATTCTTTCCGGCTGGTGCAAAGAAAACGGCAAGGAGTTTTATATGCTTGCAAACAGCGGTTGCCTTAATTACTGCTCGGCACATAATTTCCACGATAATCTTGTGGCGCACGAAAATGAAATTTCAAAAATGGATAACGCCTATAATTTCAAAGGGATTTGCCATCAATTTTTAAAGGATGAAAAAAATTACTCAAAGCTTATAAATTACACTAATTTTGTCCGTCCCGAGGATATTTATAAATACGAGGAATATTTTGCGGCGGCAAAGCTTGCAACAAGAATCCACAAGGCACCGCAAAGTGTACTGAACAGTTATGTGAGAGGAAAATTCAGCGGTGATATTCTCTCCGTTTTGGAGCCTGCCCACAGCATATATCCGTATGTTCTGGAAAACGGCGAACCGCTTAAATTAGTTAAATTAAACACTGATATAATGTAAAGGAGTATGAAAATGCTTACAAGTAAAATGATTAAGGAGGCTGCTTTGGCGGCAGGTGCGGATTTATGCGGAATAGGTCCTATGAGCCGTTTTGACGGTGCTCCCGATGAAATGAATCCACAGTTTCTTTTTCCCGAAGCAAAAAGCGTTATCGGATTTGTTTTCAGAATTCCGAGAGGCGTGCAGAGAGGTATTGAGGAGGGTACACAGTTTTTCCAGTATCCCTCAATGGCGTATGGCGGAATAAACGAAATTTCTGCCCCGGCTGTTTTATACCACGTTGGTAAGGTTATTGAAGATGAAGGCTATGAAGCTTTTGTTTACCGTAATACCGGTGCGAGAGGTGTTGTTTCCGATATGGACGGAAGCCCCGGAAGTACCCTTTCTCCCGAAGAACAGATTGAAATCAACGAACATGCTAAAACTGCAACTGCTCACCACAGAAGCGTTGATACCACAAGACCTGTAAGAGAAGGAACAGTTGCGCCTGATTTGCAGTTTCAGTTTCGTCTGGCGGCTGTTGCCTGCGGACTGGGCGAAATAGGATGGAGTAAAATGCTTTTAACTCCCGAATTCGGCCCTTTGCAGAGAGTTGCGTTTCTTTTTACCGATGCAGAGCTTGAATACGATGAAATGTATAACGGAGAACCTCTTTGCAGACAGTGCGGAGCTTGTGTCCGTGAATGTCCCGGCGGATGTATTCCTGCTATTAATTCGGGCAGGAAAATATCAGTAAAAATTGAAGATAAGGTATGCGAATGGGGCGACATTGATATGTGGCGCTGCTATGCGTTCTACACCCACGCAGGAAGATACTACAATCCCTTTGTTCCCAAGGAAGTGTGGGATAAAAACGAAAACGGTTCTCTTGACCTTATGGAGGGGGTAACAGATGTTGCAACCGAAGAAGAAATTCTTAAGGTTTATTCAGCACTTCAAAAATATTTCCCAAGCTGGGTAGGCTACAATATGGCAAAATGCGGAGGATGTATCCGTGCTTGTGTATCTATGCTTGAGAAAAAGGGCGGATGTATGGAAAACCGTTTTAAAGAGCCTTTAAGAACAAAAAAAGCGTGGAGACTGAACAGGGATAAGGAGGAATAATATGCTTACATCTGAAATTATAAAGGAAAAAGCAAAAGAGCTTGGCGCAACAGTTTGCCGTATAGGCAGAGTGTACGATGAGGAGAATCCTCAAAAAGATCCTAAAATGATACTTCCGGGTGCAAAATGTATAATCGGTTTTGGCTTTATTGTGCCAAAGGGAATGTACAGAGCTATGGAAAACAAAAATCAGTATTATACATATACAACACTTGGCGTTAAATATATAGATGAAGAAATGGCGGAAATTTTTCTTCTTAAAATGGGTGCAATGATAGAAAACGAAGGCTACGATGCCTGCCTGCAGAAAGCTGTTCCCAATTTAAGAATAAAAGGTGATAAGGACACCAATCCCGAGGTTGCCGATACATACGAGCTTATCCACGCAGAAGCGGTTGAAGAGGGTAAGCCTGTTCCGGATGTTATTATTGATTTCGGAAAAGCGGCAAAAGCCTGCGGACTTGGAACTGTTGGTTTAAATGGAAAAATTATAAATAAAGAATATGGTCCGTTTATGCGTTACTGCTTTATAATAACCGATTTGCCGCTTGAATGTGACGATGCAATGGAAGAAGATGTATGTGATAAATGCGGAGCTTGTATTGAAGCGTGCCCGGGAAATGCTGTTTCCGAAAACGGTCTTGATACATGGCAGTGCAGTGTTTATTATAAAGGTGCTCATAAATCAAATCCCTTTATAACCGACGATTTTCTTAAAGATAATCCCGAAAGAGAAGCTATTTTAAACGGTGAAAAACGTTTTGATGCAGAGTCGGCAAGAGAAATTTATAAAGAGCTTGATTTTCTTCCCAAAACACATTGGGGATATGCAGCTTGTCTGTGCGGAAGAAAATGTGATATGGCTTGCTACAAGCATTTGAAAGGAGCGCTGTAACGTGAGAAATAAAGTAATAGAACTGGCAAAGAAAAACGGTGCGGATATAGTTGGCTTTGCTCCTGAAAGCCGTTTTAGTAAGGATAGTGAAATTTTTAAAATTCTTCCCGAAACCAAAACAGTTATAGGTCTTGCTTTCAGAATTTTAAGAGGAATTTACAGGGGTATTGAAGAGGGAAGTACATATTATCAGTACACCACAATGGCTGTTGAAAATATGGAAGAAACCGTAATGCCAATGGCACAGTTAAGAATTTCTATGATGCTGGAAGAAGAAGGCTATACAGCGCTTCCACAAAGACGTCATCAGCAGATAATGGCAGAAGAAAACAGCACTAATCCCGAAGTAGCTTATGATGCTATATACAGAGGAAGAACTAATGAAATTCAGCTTGATTTTCTTGATACCGCCATTAAATGCGGACTTGGAGAAAAAGGCTTTCATAATGTTCTTTTAACAGATGAATTCGGTCCTATGGTAAGATACTGCTTTATTTTAACAGATGCAGAATTTGAAGAAACAAAGGTGGTTGAGCCTCATATATGCGATAAATGCGGAAAATGCTCCGAAGCCTGCCCCGGAAACGCTATTGCCGAAAACGGTGATGTTGACCCGTGGCAGTGTGCGGTTTATTATAACGGTGCAAACGGAACAAAAAATCCATTTATGCCGCCATATGCTTTTGAGGATTTTGAAAACAGACTTGAAATAATTGCAGGTGAAGCAAAGGTTACTCCCGAAACTGCAAGAAAAATTATAGATAATCTGTATTTCTATCCGCCTGCAGGCCACGCTTATCAGTGTTCAATATGCGGACGTGCCTGCGATATGGCTTGTTATATACACTTGGAGGAAAAAGGTGTTCTGACAAAAAAATTCAATTCTCCTTTCCGTAAACGTGAAGAATGGAAATTTGACTTGTCAGATTTTGAAAATTATGAAAAAGATGAAGTTTAAAATAAAAGAAAGCGACGGATATATTTGTCTGTCGCTTTCTGAAAATAATGATTTTTCGGATGTTAAAAGATTGAAAGCAGATTATTTCGACGAAATTGCATCCACAGAGGATAACGGATATATTGTAATGCCTCGTGGTGACGGAAATGCTGATTATTCTCTGCTTTATTTTAACAGACATTCTGAAAATTTTGAAAAGGAAATAACAAATTGTAATATGCCTGTTTTCGGTTTCAAAACAGATAAAAAATGCTATTTAGGCATAGTGAGCGGTATGAGCTACGATTACACGCTGAAAATTGTTTTGAAAGACGGAAAATACAGAATTTATCCCATTTTTGAAATTAACGGTGAACAGCCCTACGAAGATTTAAAGGTTGAATATTTTGAGCTTACGGGCGAGGATGCAAGTTATTCGGGAATGGCAAGAAAATACCGCCAATTCAGAATGGAAAAGGGCGAGTTAAAGCCGTTCTCTGAGAAGCTTAATGAAAGTACAGATTATACCGTTAATTCGGTTATGATAAGAGTTCGTTTAGGGTGGAAGCCGGCACCTCCTGAAATTTTGCATCAGACACTTGAAAATGAGCCTCCTATGTTTGTTGCCTGCAATTTTGAAAGAGTTGGTAATATTCTTGATGAATTAAAGGCTCAGGGAGTGGAAAAGGCAGAAATCTGCCTTGTTGGCTGGAATATAAAGGGGCACGATGGAAGATGGCCTCAGGCTTTTCCCGTATGTGAGGAACTTGGCGGTGAAGAAAAGCTCAAAAAGCTTATAAAAAAGGCTCAGACAATGGGTTATAAGATTGTTTGCCATACCAATCATACCGACCAGTATGAAATTGCCGATTGTTTTGATTCGGACAATACCGCAGTCTATAAAAACGGTAAACCGCTTATTAACGGTACATCGTGGAGTGGCGGAGAAATGTATTGGCTGTGTCACAAAGTGGGTTATGAACAGGCGAAAAAAATGCTTCCCGAGGTTGCAAAACTGGGATTCAAAGGTTCGCATTATATTGATGTTCTTGGTGTTTTGCCTGTGAGAAAATGCTATCACGAAAAGCATCCTGTAAATTCGGGCGAATCAGCAAAATATGCAAGGAAAATGTGTGAACTTGCCCGTGAACTGTTTGGCGGAA
Organism: Clostridia bacterium; assembly: GCA_017414505.1. GTDB lineage: Bacteria > Bacillota > Clostridia > UMGS1840 > HGM11507 > RGIG1932. Next base: position 7,301 of record JAFQLQ010000024.1, on the reverse strand, counting down.
TTTCTTCTGAGGGGGCATATGATTTTATTGCACCGCACCTTGATTACGGACTTTATATTTCCTTTAGCGAGGCAGACGGAAATCTTTGCGATAAGTCAATTCCGTTCTGGCAGCTTGTTTATCACGGAAGTGTGCTTTCAAACCCCTATACTCATACGGTTAATTCAACTTTCAAAGATGAAAAAACTGTACTGAAAATGATAGAATACGGCGGTCGTCCGTCTTACTATTTTTATTCTGCATTTGTAGATAAAAATGATAACTGGAATAACTGGATGGGTGATGTGGATACCGATGCGGTATGTGGCAGTGATGAACAATTAAAAAAATCGGTTGCAAAAATAAAAGAGGGGTATGATATTTATGAAAGCCTGCAAGAAATTCATACCGCTTTTATGGAAAACCACGCAGAAATAAGCGAAAATGTTTTTGAGATAACCTATTCGAACGGTATTAAAATAACTGTTGATTATAACAAAAAGGAATACAAATTGATAAAAACAAGCACTATCTGATGAAACAGATAGTGCTTGTTTTTATCAAAATTGTGTCCTGTTTATTTATTCATCAAGTTTTTTAAATATAATGTGAGTGATAACCAAGTGTTCCATTTACTTAAAATAAGTATAATTATCATTATCCATAATAGATATAAAGACGTTTTTTTTGCTTTTTTGAAAACCAAAACACACAATAGAATTAACAATGCTAAATTTATCATATCTAACATCAAAGCAAACGTTCCGATAATACCGCTTTGTATCATAATAATCATATTCAAAATTTTATGCCAAGATAAAACAAAGTAGAGTATTGTTGTTATAACAGCAGTAATTTTTGCTGTAAAAAAATTGTTTTTATAAACAAAAATCAAACTCAGAACAGTTAATACTAATATTAATAACCACATAGCTGTAACCTCCCATTTTTTAAAAAAATTATGTCAAGTCAGAGATAAAAAATATTGCAAAGCTAATAAGTATATTTCCGATTCTTCTCTGGAATGAAATACTATAATATTCTTGGAAGAATATTTTTCCAGCAACTTAATAACTTCCGGTCTGCTTTCCGAATTGTAATTTTTTACAAAGGTAATAAAATCCTCGTCTGTGCCATCGTTAGTAATCCACGGCATATCAGAACGGGGGTTTCCTTTTCTTGTTTCTATTCCTTCTATGCATACTTCTGTTGGATAATCCAGAAAGAAAACAGTATCGCATTCTTTAAGGCGCATTTCCATACTGCTGCCATAATTGCCGTCAATAATCCATTGGGAATTGTTCATGGTTTTTTCCAAACGTTCAATAAAAATTTCTTTTGATACAGTTGTTTTGTCCTGGTTCCAATACATCATATCCAGGTGGTACAATGGTAAATCTGTAATGCGTTTGAGCTTTCGTCCAAAAGTACTTTTTCCGCTTCCCGGACAACCGATTATTATTACTTTTTTCATTCTGTTACTCCTTTTTGAAACATCCGGTATACGATTAACAATTTCATTATATATCACAAATCAGAAAATTTCAATAAAAAAAGGCTTTTCAGCCTTTTTTAAAAATTATTTTGATTTTACCTTTGTCCAAAGCTCCGCGCAAAGTTTTTTTGTTTCGGGGCTCTGATAGCGGAAAACTTCGTCTTTTTCGTAGTCTGTTCTCGGAACATAAGCACCTATTCCTGCATAAACATCCTTCTGCATTGTTTCAAAAACACTTTTTACAGATGAGCTGTAGCCTACAACCTCTGTGTTGGAAAGTGCGTTTTCTTCTCTTAGCATAAAGTCAATAAATTTATGTGCCAAATCTGTATTCTGACAGTTCTTTGTTATAACCATAGAGTCATACCAGATGTTTGTTCCCTGGTCGGGCATTGTATAGTTAAGGTCAGGATTTTCAGTCATAATATACGATGCATCGCCGGAATAAACAATTGCAATGGCTTTGTTTCCGGAAATCATATTATCTATAACTTCGTCGCCAACATAAACGGGATTAACCTTTGCTTTCTGATTAATCAGCCATTCATAAGCAGCGTTAAGCTCATCGGGATTATCGGTATTCATAGAATATCCAAGAGCTTTTAAGGCAATCATAAAGGAATCTCTTTCCGAATCGTACATATAGATTTCATCAGAATATTTTTCGTTTAAAAGCAAATCCCATCCTTCTTTTACATCTGCCTCGTCAACAACTGTTGTATCGTAAAGGATACCAACACTTCCCCAGAAATAGGGAACTGTATATTCGCCCTCGGGATCGTAATCCTTGCCCAAAATATCGGGAATTACAGCATCCATATTTGTTATAAGACTTTTGTCGATGGGCTGAAGATAATCTTCTTTTATAAGACGTTCCACCATATAGTCGGAGGGAATAAGAATATCGTAGCTTTCTCCGCTTTGAATTTTAGTGTACATTGTTTCGTTGGAATCAAAGGTTTCGTAGATAATACTGCAGTTATATTCCTTTTCAAATTTGGATTTTAAATTCATATCCATATATTCGCCGGCATTATAAACCTTAAGTGTAGGTTTTTCTTCACCGCAGCCTGCAAAACAGGTTAATACAAGGACTGCAGCAATTAATAAAGATAATAATTTTTTCATACTTTTTTACCTCTCTTATTAAGTATTGGAACAAGCTTAACAACAAGAATAGTTATGAATATAACAAGTATTACTATTGTTGAAAGCGCATTGATTGTCGGGTTGGTTCTTTTTGTCATATTATATACTATAATGGAAATGTTCATAACTCCGTTACCCGTAACGAAATATGAAATTACGAAATCGTCAAAGGACATGGTGAAAGCAAGAAGCATTCCTGCGTAAATTCCAGGTTTTAAAACGGGGATTATAACCTTCCACAATGCCTGAGCAGGGGTTGCGCCCAAATCCATTGCTGCATTGGCAAGGTTGGGATCAAGTGCGCGAACCTTGGGGTAAACACTGGTTATAACGTAGGGTGTTGAAAAGGCAATGTGCGCAAGCAGCATTGTTAAATAGCCTTTTTCTATTTTCATGGAAGAAAACAGAATCATAAGCCCTATTGCGGTAACAATTTCGGGGTTCATAATCGGGATATTGTTAACATTTAAAATCCATTCTCTTAAAATATGACGTGAACGGGATAATCCTATCGCGGTAAGTGTTCCCAGAAAAGTGGAAATCACAGTTGAAATAACCGCAATTGAAACCGAAACATACACTGCCGACATAATCTCCGAATTTTCTAAAAGCGCCTTGTACCATCTCATTGAAAATCCGCTGAAATGAGTAAGGGATTTTGAAGAGTTAAAGGAAAATATGATGGTTACAAGTATAGGCAGATAGAAAAACGCAAAGCACAGGAAAATGTATAAAATTGAAAAGGCTTTTCCGGTTTTTTTCATATGCTACGCTCCTTTCTGCATTCCGTCTATATCCAGCTTTTTCATTACGCTGATAAGCACCAGAATAATAATAGCCAGAATAAGCGAAACGGCACTGCCGAAGTTCCAGTCGCCAACGGAAATAAACTGATTTTCAATAAGATTTCCGATAAGCACAAACTGTCCGCCGCCAAGAAGCTTGGGAATAACGAAGGTGGAAATGGAAAGAAGAAATACCATTATAACACCGTTTACCACGCCGGGAAGCGACAGCTTGAATATTACTTTAAAAAATGTCTGAACCGGGTTAGCTCCCAAATCGTAGGAAGCTTCAATAAGCGATTTATCCATTTTTGCAAGGGAGGTGTGAATAGGAATAATCATAAACGGAAGAAAGTTACACACCAAACCTACAATTACGGAAAAATCGGTATACATCATTTTAATGGGATCAATTCCAAGAAAACCAAGCAGGGAATTTACAACACCGTTATCGGAAAGCAAACTCATCCACGCATAAGTTCTAAGAAGCATATTTATCCACATTGGAACTGTTACGAAAAGGATTAAAATATCCTGCGTTTTTTCCTTGAATTTTGAAATTATAAAGGCAAGTGCATAGCCGAGAATAAGACATATTGCAACGGTTATTGCACCTAATTTTATAGATTTCATAAATACCGTTATGTATACGGGTTCTATGAACTTTTTAAAATTATCCAGAGTAAACTGAATATTTATAAGCGAATTTCCGTTTGTTGTAACCGCATACATAAAAATAAGAAAAAGCGGAATTACAATAATCAGAAATGACCATACGAGGTAAGGTCTTACAAGATTTTTAAAATGTCTCATAAAGCCACCTCAATCCTTATACATAACGTGAATATCTTCAGGGCCGAAGCTTAAGCCAACCTCAAGTCCTGTTTCAAAATAATCGGTTGTGTGAATCATATAGGTTCGCTCGGAGGTTTCAACAAGTATTTCGTAATGAACACCCTTGAAAACGATTGATTTAACAACACCTTCAAGCTTTGCATTACCTTTTTTTACAATGTCAATATCCTCGGGACGGATAACAACTTCAACCTCTTCGTTTTCCTTGAAGCCTTTGTCAACACATTCAAAATCGAAACCGTCAAACTGTACAAGGCAATCCTTAAGCATTATAGCATCAATAATATTGGATTCGCCTATAAATTCAGCAACAAAGCGGTTTTCAGGCTCGTTGTATATATCGGTGGGAGTACCAATCTGCTGAATTTCTCCGTTGTTCATAACAACAACAGTATCCGACATGGAAAGTGCTTCTTCCTGGTCGTGAGTTACATATATAAAGGTAATACCTACTTCTATCTGAATTTTTTTAAGCTCAGCCTGCATTTCTTTTCTTAATTTTGCATCAAGCGCACCAAGAGGCTCGTCCAGAAGTAAAACCTTTGGTTCATTGACCAAAGCTCTTGCAATGGCAACACGCTGCTGCTGACCGCCTGAAAGCAAGGTAACATCTCTCTGGCCGAATCCCTCAAGACCAACAAGTTTAAGCATTCTTTCTACCTTTTGCTTTATAACGTTTTTATCGGTTTTCTTAATTGTTAAACCGAATGCAACATTGTCGAATACATTAAGGTGAGGGAAAAGTGCATATTTCTGAAAAACGGTGTTGAATTCTCTCTTGTAGGGAGGAACTTTGGAAATTTCAATTCCGTTGAATAAAAGCTCGCCCTTATCCTGCTCCTCAAAGCCTGCAATAATACGCAGAGTGGTGGTTTTTCCGCAACCGCTGGGGCCAAGAAGCGTAAGAAATTCGTTTTCATTTATATCTAAATTTATACCTTTGAGAACCTGACTGTCGTCAAAAGTTTTTGTGATGTTTTTAAGTTCAATAAGCTTGTTCATACAGAAGCTCCTTTACATAAAAATTAAAAAAACGGTGGGGTGGAAACCCAGATAAGCACGGCATCTTCTTTTTTATCGTTTTTAAGATAATATGCCTCGTCGCACCTTAAATAAAAGGTTTGTCCTTCTTTTAAAATATGCTTTCGTTCTCCGTAAATGAGTTTTACCTCGCCCGATAGTACGTAACCGAAATCTTCACCGTCGTGGGGAGAAATTTCCTCAGAACGTCCGCCGGGCTTTATATTTATTTTTATAGGTTCCATAATGTTTTTCTGAGCGTTGGGAACAATGTAGCTTATGCTGTAATCGTCCTTTTCGCTTATGAAGTAATCATCATCGGTAAAAACTATTTTTTCATATTTTTCCTCGGTGAAAAATTCGTGAAGTGATGAACCGAGCGCCTCCAAAATATCCTCCAGAGTAGAAATGGAGGGGGAACTCATATTATTTTCAACCTGAGATAAAAAACCTTTTGTAAGCTCACTTCGGTTGGCAAGCTCCTCTAAAGTAAGCTGATTTTTGTGGCGTAATTTTTTAATTTTGTCGCCAATATTCATATTAAAGCCTTCTTTGTTTAGTTTTAGTAAACTTCAAATTTATTTTTATTAAATAAGTTTAGTTGTACTAAACTTATGATTTATCGCAATTAAACAAATCTATTATACATAATATGTATATAAAATGCAATAGTTTTTAATAAAAAAATTTGAAAATTTTTTCGTAAAAAGCATTGATTTTTTTCCCTTGTCGTGTTATCATAAATCAATTTATATAATTGAAGGGTTGATAAAATGAAAATAGCAGTTCTGGACAGACTTACTTTAGGGGATGACCTTGATATTTCCGGTGCAGAAAAATTCGGTGATGTTGTGTCTTACGATTCTACCGCCCCTGACGAAGCTGAAGCACATATAGGGGATGTGGATGTTGTATTCGTAAACAAGGTTAAGCTTGGAGAACATAACCTTAAAAATGCAAAATCCCTTAAGCTTATTTGCGAAGCGGCAACGGGGTACGATAATATAGATGTTGAATATTGCAGAAATCACGGCATTGCAGTTTGCAATGTGCCGGGGTATTCGGTTTACAGCGTGGCGCAGGTAACTGTATCTTTGGTTTTGAATCTTGTTAACCGTTTGAAGGAATACAACCGCTTTGTTTCGGACGGAACGTACACAAACGGCGGTACGGCTAATATTTTGAAACCGGTGTATCACGAGCTTTACGGCAAAACATGGGGAATTGTTGGTTACGGTTCAATAGGTTCCAGAGTCGGAGAAATAGCAAAAGCCCTTGGCTGTAATGTTATTGCATATAAAAGAACGCCTGTTGACGGTGTTTCGTGTGTGGATATAGATACACTTGCAGAAAAAAGCGATATTATAACAGTTCATATTCCTCTTTCGGATAAAACACGCGGTCTTATCGGAAAAGAGCTTATTTCCAAGATGAAAGAAAATGCGGTTATAGTTAATACAGCAAGAGGCGCGGTTCTTGATGAAGATGCGGTTTGCAATGCTGTAAAAGAAAAAAGAATCGCAGGCTTTGGAACGGATGTTTATTCTACTGAGCCTTTTGGAACGGATAGCCCTTATTATGAAATAAAGGATTATGATAACGTTTGTTTTACTCCTCATATGGCTTGGGGTACAATAGAAGCAAGAGAAAGATGTTTTGGCGAAATGCTTAAAAATATGAAAGCTTTTTTCGATGGAGAAATAAGAAACAGAATAGATTTATAATAAAAAACCGGGTTCGTAGTAAGTGTTTAGACTGTATTGTTCCGCAGAGATAAAGGGGCAAATTTTGTCGTGTTTTCCGTTTTTTTATAATAATTTTTATGTAAAATGCCCGCCTGTTATTTAATAGGCGAGCATTTTTGTATAACGAAAACCACGCGATAGTCGCGTGGTTCAATAAAGGTTAACCGATGAAAAAAATCCTCCTAATGTGGTAAAATAAAAAAGACCTGCCAGTCAAATAAAAAAACACATTAGGAGGATTTATCTATGAATAAAGGCAACATAGACAATAAT
>JAFQLQ010000023.1 GCA_017414505.1 Clostridia bacterium | reverse complement strand
TCAATTCCTGCCGAATTTATGCTGCTTGTAAAAAATACGGCTGTTCTTACGGTAACATTTTTGCTGTGTTTTTTCCTTGTTTTCCGTATATACGATAATTTATGGCTTAATGCCCATTTCAGGGATTATGTAAGGCTTATGATTGTGGTTATCGGAATGGATATCGGCATATTTATTGTTATGCTTTTATGCTACAATACCGGCTTGTTTATACGGTTCAAATATCAGCTTTTTTCACTGTTTGTTACAGCAACATTGGTTATAGGCTACAGAGTTTGTATAAAGCTTGTTGTAAGCATGGTACTTAACAGTAATTTTCTGCGCGCGCGTGCCAAAAGGGATAAAACTCTTATTGTTGGTGCCGGTGCGGCTGCAGAAACTATTGTAAGAGAGCTTAATGTTCCTGACAGTGACTGTGAAATTGTAGGATTTGTTGATGATGACGAAGTTAAACGCCGCAGAATACTATATGGATATACTGTTCTTGGAAACAGAAATGATATAGTTGAAATCTGCAGAAAAAAAGATGTAACAAGAATTATTATTGCAATTCCTTCTCTTAATGAAAAAGAGCTTGGAAAAATACTTCGTATCTGTAATAAAACAAATTGCGCTGTAAGAGTTCTTCCGAAAGTTTCTGAGCTTGTTCAGGACGGAAGAAAAATGGTTGAAAGTTTAAGAAATGTAAATATTGAAGATTTACTAAGCCGTGATCCTATCATTCTTGACACCAAAGGTATTTCTGAAAAAATCAGCGGAAAAACCGTTCTTGTTACTGGCGGGGGAGGTTCCATAGGTTCTGAACTTTGCAGACAGCTTGTTAAATTTAATCCCGGAAAGCTTATTATTCTTGATATTTATGAAAATAACGCATATGATATTCAAATTGAATTAAAAAGCGAATATCCCGAACTGGATTTATCTGTTGTTATTGCATCGGTGAGAGATATAGAGAGGCTGAGAGAGGTTTTTGCCGATTTTAAACCTCAGATTGTGTTCCATGCGGCGGCGCATAAACATGTTCCTCTTATGGAGGATTCTCCCGGAGAGGCAATTAAGAACAATGTTGTGGGTACATATAACGTTGCATTGTGCGCTGATGAATTCAGCGTTGAAAAGTTCGTTATGATTTCCACAGATAAAGCGGTTAATCCAACCAATGTTATGGGTGCTACAAAAAGCATGTGCGAAATGATAGTTCAGTCAATGGCGCAGGTGAGCAAAACCGATTTTGTTGCTGTAAGATTCGGCAACGTGCTTGGTTCAAACGGATCTGTTATTCCGCTTTTCAAAAGGCAGATTGAAAAAGGCGGCCCGGTTACTTTAACTCATAAGGAAATTACAAGATTTTTTATGACTATTCCTGAAGCTGCTCAGCTGGTTATTCAGGCGGCAAGCTTTGCCAACGGTGGAGAGATTTTTGTTCTTGATATGGGTAAGCCCGTTAAAATTTACGACCTTGCCTGCAATTTAATAAAGCTTTCCGGTTATGAACCGAATGTGGATATAGAAATAAAAGTCACAGGTCTTCGCCCCGGAGAAAAATTATACGAAGAACTTCTTATGGATGAAGAAGGTCTTACAAATACTTCTCACGAAAAAATATTTATCGGCAAACCTGTTTTTTCCGATATAAACACCGTTAAAGAATACATAAAATTGCTTTCCGATGCGGTGGAAACAGGGGATAGCGAAGTCATAAAAGATGCCATAAAAAAAGTTGTTCCAACATACCAGAGAAATAAATAAAAAATAATTAAAATTATTTATAAAAAACTGTTGACAAATGTATTATTTAATGATACACTAAAACTTGGTTGGAACACAAATCCAAATTTGAAAAATTGTGCTTCGGCTTTTTAGTCGAAGCATTTTTCACGCTTTACCACCTCAATATATGGTATGCGCCATTTTTTGAGACACAATATATAGAAAAAAGGGAGGATGTTTAAATTGATTCAAAATATCAGAAAAAGAGACGGCAGAATAGAAAATTTTGACAAAGAAAAGATAGTAAGTGCTATTATTAAAGCCATGAATGCAGACTTTATTAATGACATAAAATGTGCGGAAAAAATAGCTGATACTTTAAGCAATATGGATATCCCGGTTGCAGATGTTGAACAGATTCAGAACCTCGTTGAGGTTGAGCTGATGAAATCGCAGTATAAAAATGTTGCGAAAACATATATTCTTTACCGCGATAAAAGAAATATTGCAAGAGGACGTAAAACTTATGATACATATATGAGTATCATAAACACAATTGCTAACGACATTACAAAAGAAAATGCAAATATGAATGCAGAAACTCCTGCAGGTATGATGATGAAATTTGCCAGCGAAACCTCAAAGCCTTTCGTTATGGATATGCTTTTATCCGAAACAGCAAGAGATTACGTTAAGAGCAATTACATTCATGTTCATGATGCGGATTATTATCCTACAAAATCTCTTACCTGTCTGCAGCATCCACTTGATAAAATTTTAAAGGAAGGTTTCCGTGCAGGTCATGGTTCGAGCCGTCCTGCAAAGAGAATTGAAACTGCGGCAATCATTGCGTGTATTTCTATGGAATCTATCCAGAACGAAATGCACGGAGGACAGGCTATTCCTGCGTTTGACTACTATCTTGCACCTTATGTTCGCCTTACATATATAGAAGAAATTGAAAGAATAGAAAAATTAACCGGCGAAAATCTTGACGAGTTCAAGGATATTGAACTGGATGATTACATAACTACCGATTTAACCGGTTTAACAGGTAAGGAAAGATACTGGAAACACGCTATAAATCAGACTGTTAACCGTGTTCATCAGTCTATGGAATCATTTATCCATAATATGAATACAATCCACAGCAGAGGCGGAAATCAGGTTGTTTTCTCCTCCATTAACTACGGAACAGATACCTCCGCAGAGGGAAGATGTATTATAAGAGAAATTCTTAATTCCACATTTAAAGGTGTAGGAAACGGTGAAACTCCTATTTTCCCCATTCAGATATGGAAGAAAAAACGTGGTGTCAACTATCTTAAGGATGACAGAAACTACGATTTGTATGAGCTTGCCTGCAAGGTTACTGCAAAGAGATTTTTCCCGAATTTCGTAAATCTGGATGCTACATTTAATCAGCATGCAAAATGGGATGCAAATGATCCTGAAAGATATAAATATGAAGTTGCAACTATGGGTTGCAGAACCAGAGTTTTTGAAAACCGTCACGGTGAAAAAACCTCTATCGGAAGAGGAAATCTTTCCTTCTCCACTATTAACATTGTTAAACTTGCTATTGAGTGCATGAATATTGAGGACAAAGATGCAAGAATTGCAAAATTCTTCAAGAAGCTTGAAACCTGCATTAATGTTACTGCTGACCAGCTTTATGACAGATATTCCTTCCAGAGAAGTGCGCTTAAAAAGCAGTTCCCGATGCTTATGACAGGTATGTGGGAAAACAGCGAAAAATTAGGCTACGACGATACCTGCAAGGATGTTCTTAAAACAGGTACACTTGGTATTGGATTTATCGGTCTTGCTGAATGTCTGATTGCTCTTGTTGGAAAACACCACGGTGAAAGTGACGAGGCTCAGCAGTTAGGTCTTAAAATTATTACCTTTATGCGTGATAAAATTGTTGAAATAGCAGACGAAAGAAATCTTAACTACAGCCTGCTTGCAACTCCTGCGGAAGGTCTTAGCGGTAAGTTTACCAAAAAAGACAGAGAATTATTCGGTGTAATTGAAAATATTACCGATAAGGACTATTATACCAACAGTTCTCATGTTCCGGTATGGTATAAGTGTTCCGTTGAACACAAGGCTAAAATTGAGGCTCCTTATCATGAGCTTGAAGGCGGCGGACATATTTTCTATGTTGAGCTTGACGGTGACGCTACTCATAACCCTGCCTGCATAATGCAGACTGTTGATCTTATGGATCAGTATAATATGGGTTACGGTTCTGTAAACCACACAAGAACAAGATGTCTTGACTGCGGATTTGAAAATGCAGAAAAAGATATGGAAAAATGCCCTGTTTGCGGTGGTACAAATATTGATATGATTCAGAGGATAACAGGTTATCTTGTAGGTAGTGTAAATAACTGGAATTCCGCTAAGAAAAGTGAATTAAAGGACAGAGTTACTCATGATATCAACTAATTTTAAGGGAACTATAAGAATTATGGACATAATGTACAGCTCGGCTGTGGATGGAGAGGGATTCAGGGATGTTCTTTTTGTGAACTACTGCCCTCACCATTGCAAGGGGTGTCATAATCCCGAATCCTGGAATGTTGAAAACGGCAGAGTTGTTCCGCTTTCTGAGGTTTACGAAAATCTTACAAAAAGCAGAATAACAAATATTACATACAGTGGGGGAGAGCCCTTCTGCCAGACCGATGAGCTTATTGCACTTACAAAGGAAATTAAAGAGAATACCAATAAAACCGTGTGGATTTATTCCGGATATCTCTTTGAGGATATTATTAAGGATGAGAAGAAAAAACAGCTTCTTTCAATGTGTGAAGTGTTGGTAGACGGCAGATTTGAAGAGGATAAAAAGGAACTTAATCTGCGTTTTAAAGGCTCAACCAATCAAAGGATAATTGATGTTCAGAAATCTCTTAAGGAAAAAAAGATAATATTGTTTGACAGATAAATTTTGCCCTCTCCAAACGGAGAGGGCAATTTTTATATTTCAAAATATTCGTATTTATAATAAGTTTTTTCACCGTTTCTTTCGCTTTGAATACGGTTTCCGTGTTCGTCGTAGGTATGGGTTGTTATTCCGGCATCCGTTTCGTGAGTGATGTTATGGTTGTTTTCATCGTAAGTGTTTTTTTCCCGGTAACCTGTAGTGTTCTCGTAGGTAAGAATATTTCCGTGTTCATCGTATGTATATTTGCTTATCACGCCACGATTGTCCTCTTCGGTAAGCTTGTTACC
>JAFQLQ010000022.1 GCA_017414505.1 Clostridia bacterium | reverse complement strand
AGCTACCATTAAATCCATTGCATAGGTAATGGCAACTTTGGCCGCTACAAAACGGATAAAGTGCCTGAGTGCATATTCAGGTCTTTGAAAATCACGGAAGGATGCCGTGCTCTTAAATATGGACATAGCAAAAAAGAGAACTAACAAGCCAAGTCCAATAGCTTGAAGTCCTCCGTTAATACCTTGCACAACCGACCATACAGTACCGCCCTTGAAGTTCTGAGGGGATGTTGTTACCAAAGTCCATATTTCAGCCATTTTATCATTCCAAGTTGCAAAGGCATTTTCCAAGTTGGCAACAATCCAATTATCACTCAAAAGTTTTCACCTCCTGAACGCAAAAAAGCCACCACTTTTTAGGGTGATGGCTTTAAATACATATATTTAGTTTTTAGTTATTTGTAATTTTTGCAAAGTTCTTCTAACAATGTGAAATCATTACATCTTTTCGCAAGTCCGGTTGAATTACCTTTTTCCAATTTATGCTTGTATATAACTAAAGCATTTTTTCTGATTTTCTCCTGAATGGATTTTATGTAACGATATTCAGAAAGAAGTAATGAACGATAACGCAAATCTTTTTCCTGAGCAATATCAACATAAGTACATTCCGATTGAGGAACCGGGAACATATTGTTCAGGTTGATAACTGCATAATTCTTAATCTTTATAAAATCAAGCATTTCATCCATTGTTTTATGCTTTGGTTTGAATGATGATAATGGTGCAAAGTAATCCACATTGTTAATTTGCAGAATTATACCGATATATTTTCGCTCATTTCTTTGTCCCGACTTTTTATTCAGGAACAAGTGTGGAGCATGGGGAGATAAGTAATTTATGTACTTATGGCTTATCTCATAAAATTTAATATTGTCCATAGTTTTTTCTCCTTGCATACAACAAAAGGGCAAGCAAGCTTGCCCTCTGTTACGCTCGCTTTTAGAGTAGCGAAACACTCACTCTTAACTTTCTTGATTAGAGCCAAGAGAAGCTCTCTAAATAAGTTTCTCATTTTGGGCTGAGATACACCCACTGTTACAAATAGAACTTTCGTCCTACAGTTTACATTGTATGCAGATTAAGAGGATTTGATACTTCCATATCTCTGCATACATATTGTACTACATATTTAGCAAAAAGTCAAGAGTTGAGCGAAAATAATGCAATTTTCGTCACTTTGCATTAAATATTCTACCCCTATTACATAATCATGTCAAGAATATCTTTCGCAAAGGCGATAATTACACCACCGAAGAATGTAAGAAAGCCGTTAGCTCTCTGCGAAGCATCGTGAGATTTGAGTGATAAACCAATCTGCACGATACCAAAGCCGAGCAAAATAAGACCGATTGCTTTAATTGCAGAGAAGATAAAGTCTGACAGACTATTGATTGTTGAAAGCGGATCGCCTGCAGCAAGCACGGTGTTTGTCATCATAGACATAACAACCGCCATAACAACAAGCACGATTTTTGTTTTTCTTAAAATCATAGTAGCCTTTTCAATTTTATTATTCTTTTTCATAACGCAAAATACCTCCGTAAAGTTAATTAGATTTTTTGAATAAATTGAGCAGATAGTCCTTAATCTGCTTTTTTTGTGGTTGTGGTTGTTTTTCTTCTTTTGGTTCTGTTTTGGGTTCTACCTTTGGAGCTTCTTCAGTCTTTTTAATGTCTGTGATGAAACGAACCTTAATATTCTGAACATATTGACGGGATTCGTTATCAAATACAGAAATTTGTATTTTACCGCCTTTGGGAACTGTATCGGGTTCGTCTGCAATAACTCTGATTTCCCGTTCGGTTACTATCTTTCTGTCTTTGTCAAGCACTTCCGGAATATACTTCACAAGCAAATTCTTTATTGGCTTTGTTTCTTTCAGGGTGTTTGTAACTGTTACCACATATTTGCTTACTTCAGCTTTTCCTTCATCATCTGTGCGACCTTCCAAAACAGTATAAAATACCGCAACACCATCGCCATTTGTCTGTGTGTTCATCACCTCGTTCCGTTTATTGCTCACAAAATCTCCCTCCTTTGAATCAATTACAATTTCAGACACATCTACAATTTCATCAACCTCAAATGACAAGCTCTCTTTGAAATATTTCCCTTGCTTGTTATGGGTATAAGGAACCGCACCGCCATCAGCGGTCAATTTAATATTGGGATGTGAAAGAATATCATATTTTTTATCCACGATAGGCTTTTCGCCACGAACAAAAATAAGTGCGTTACTGTTATCAAGTAAGCGCACCTCATCAAGTGTAAGAAGCTCACGTCCGGTATTTTGGTAATTAGTATTACTGCTGCCGTGTGAACCTCTAGTAATTCCTCTTGTCCTTGTGTCAATGGTTTCTTTACCGAGCATCTTTGAAATGTATTCGTGTGTGGATTGCTCATTACCGCCGAGATAAAGCATCGTATCGCAGTTACCGACCAAGCTTTCCCAACTATCCTTGAATAATGCTTTTAACTGTGCCATATTCTGAATGATAATACTTACAGAAATTCGCCTTGAACGCATTGTTGCAAGCAATCTTTCAAAATTATCGGGAAGTGCAACATTGGCAAACTCGTCCATAACAAAATGAACGGGTATCGGCAGCTCTCCGCCGTAGTTATGGTCAGCTCTGTAATATAACTCCTGAAAGGCTTGTGTATAAAGCATACCTACAAGATAGTTGAATGAATTGTCATTGTCGGGAATAACACAGAATATTGCTTTTTTCTTTTCTCCCATACTGCCGAGGTCAAGATTATCATACGATGTCATTCTTGCAATTTCAGGGAGATTGAAAGCAGCAAGTCTTACTGCCGCAGAAATCAAAATAGACTTTGCAGTTTTACCGCTTGCTTGCTTAAATATCTTCCATTGCTTAACTGCAATATGTTCACGATTTTCATTCTCCAAAGCATCAAATAATTGGTCAACCGGAGATTTATATTCTTCATCATCTTCCATAGCAGTCGCATTTTCGATTAAGAACATAAGCATTTCAAAATTCTGTTCATCAGGCGGAGCTTCATGCAACAGATAAAGCATTAAGGCAGTATCAAGTGCAATTTCTGATTTTTCCCAAAAGGGATCGTTCTGTTGTGCGTTCTTCGGAGTGGTATTCTGTATAAGGTTTGTTATGAGCCTCATAACATCTTCATCTGTGCGGATATATGTAAATGGATTGTACCCGTCAGAATTTTGCGGTGTTATAAGATTGAATACCTTTACATCATAACCCTTTTCCAATAAAAGCGGAGCAACAGAGCGTAGCATTTCGCCTTTTGGATCTGCGATAATAAAAGAGGTGTTGCATTGCATTATGTTCGGTTTTGCATAAAACCTCGTCTTACCTGCACCCGAACCACCCACAACTAACACATTAAGGTTTCGTCTGTGCTTTTTCGCATTAAGACCGATTCTCATTGTGTGAGAAAAGATAAGGTTGTTAAACTTTTCTTCGTGGTCAGCATATTTTTTAGCAATTTGAGACACAACACCCCATTTTGCTGAACCGTGTTCCTCTCCCGGTCTGCGATTTTCTCTTGAAGAAAAATAAACACCTATACCCATAACATAGAAGAACAAAAAAATGAGCACGGTCTTTAGACTATACTCATTAAAGGTTATCTTCATAGGGTTTTCAAGTGCTATTGTAATTCTCTCCAAAAGCTCAAAGAGTTTATTTCCTTCCTGATAGCATCCGGCAATTATTAGAGCAAACCACACAACTACGGGAGAAAGGCATATAAACACAATTACAAGATTTTTTGTTTCTTTCTGTCTGTTATTCAACTTGTGTCACCACAAATATTCCTGAACTTCATTGGAACCACCTCCTTAAATTGAAAAGAGAGTGGTCAAAAATTTTAACCACTCTCAATCCGTTATTCTTTATTAAATTTTTGATTGTAAAGCTTCATCATAGCTTCAATATGTGTAAACTTATCATAAACTCCAATGTATTCAGAAAATTCTGTTTTGTTTAAATAACCGGATAGACACCAATAACCCACATTAACTAAATCTTCATAAGAATCTCTTATAGGCCAAGCAATGGATTTGTTTTTGCTACTATTTGTTGTAGTGATCAAATTATCAAGATACTTCTTTAGACTTTTAATATGTGAAGATACAAACTTTTTATCTTCTATAAACAATGTAAACAAATCAAAATCAAATGAATCAGCAAAGCTGCTTTTTATACAACCCATTAACTGCTTTCTTGTTTTTGAGTTTATTACATCTTTGCATTCATAAAGCGATTTTAATTTAATATCTTTTTTATTTTCGAGAATCCACGATATTTTGTCAGAAAGCTTTTTAGAAACAAATTTTTCTTTATCCGACTTTAAATATCTTGCATAATGCCAATATTCAAAACCCGTTGAGCTACAAGGTATTTCATATTGCTCACCTTTATTTATGGCTTCTATATTTTCTTCTATAATCCTAATAAGATATGCTAGCAATTCTTTTCTAATCATTTTGCAAGAAATTTTGTTTCTCGAAATTTGGGAATCTAAAAATAGAATTATGTCGTTTAAATAAATTTCTCTAAATCCATACTTAAATATAACTTTACATACTTGTTTTATAGTTTTTGGCGAAACAGTTATGTACCTAAGTAGTTTTAAACATGTTTTCATCTTTTGTTGATACGATGCTACTATAAAATAATCCGCATTTGACGAAATAACTTTATCGTAATAATTAAATAAGTTACAAATCATTAAATCTATTAGTTCTTTGTTGTTTACAGGCAAATCTTTAATGTTACATTTACTCATCAAACTTATAATTTCATCTGATTTGAAATATTCAATAAAACAATAAACATCGATTTCATCAAATGTTATAGAGTTCTTACTTCTAAAAGGACTTTCCTTCGCAATTATCTTTTTATTAACGAGAGAATACTTTTCTACAATAAGTTTTAAAGAATGTTTTATTGTTTCTCTAAACTCAGTGAATTCATCAATGAACAATCCATTTCCTAACATAAAATGAATATTGTTGTTAATTCTTAAAATAGCCATATCTGCTGATGTAATGCCAGCTTCCATAACATTCTTGCCCATATTTTTACGAAGCTTTTCGTTTTCAATAAACATCTCGTACGCATTTTTGTACAAATGTCCTGCCGAATACAAATCAGAAAAATTCTTATATGGCATTTGAAATTCAATCGGCATATTTTTAAAAATATTTTCTGTTGTTCTACTTTCTAAAGCCAATTCTTCTACTTCATTGAGTTCAAAATTTTTACCTATAAATAGATTTGAACTAATATTTTTTATCGCCATAGATAGACTTCTACAATTTATCTGCGATAGGTAACATAACAAATAGTTTTTTTCTTTAAAAGCGTGTTCTGCAACTTCTTGAAATATATCTAGTGATTCTTTGTACCGCTTTAATTTAGATAAGTAATATGCTTTTTTATATTTAACTAATAGAGAATTCGATTCCTTTTTTAAGAATTTCTCCATTCCATTATAGTTAAACAAAATACATTTATCGTCTGCAAATCTTTTGCTTACATTATCAATGCTATAAAATTTCTCTTTTTGCCTAATACCCAATATTAAAGCTTTATTAAAAACGCTCTGAATAGTTTTATACATATTTTGAATATCTTTGCTTATACAAACCTCACCTTTTACAAGTTTTATAAGCAACTTCATCTTCGCTTCGTCGTCTATCCGAATAACTCCATTCGTTTCAACATAAGCATATTTTCCAAGTGCCTTTTTTATATCATATACTCTTAATGTTTCAAATTCATCAAGAGGGGCGAGAATATTATATAATGTCTTAAACTCTTCAAGTTCATTTTTATTTTCAAAAGAAAAATCATTATATTTTATAATTTTATTTAAGACACATTTATATCTTTCCAAGAAAGGAATATCTGCATTGGGGGTACAATTTCTATAATCTAAAACTTTTAGTCCTCTAGATTCCTGATAAAGTATGTCATTTTTATCGAGCTCTTCATTATCTGTGTAAATAAATATAGGAGTATTAAAACTATCTTTCAACAAAAACTTTGCCCAATTCAAAATAAGTTTTATATTGTAGTCATTTAATCCGTATCCAATAAACACAACTGTATTTGTAGAGAAAATCGATTTTAATATAGTTTCTATCAACTTAAAATTTTCACTATAGTTTAAGTAATCCTCTTCCTTTAAAACGATATTTCGATGAGCTAAATCTCCATGCACTTTTAAAATATAATTATCTCCGTTAAGCCCCCCAATTTCAGCATCACACGCAACAGATTTGTAATGAAGACAATGCTGAACAACGGATTTTTCAATTAAGTCATCAAAATTTGTAGTAATAAAATTACAAGGTTTAAGATAACACATCAAATAATGAATAATATTGGGCTGTAATTCTGTCTTATTGAAGCACGACTCTACTATTTTGTAGAATTCATCAATATCATTATTTATCGAGCAATAGTATTTTTGAGGAATTGAAAGATATTCTTCGCTTGTATATCTATCCTTCTTTTCTTTACCAAGTTTTTCACAAAACACATCTATTAATTCTGACCATTTAGGTGCTTTAGATACCGCTGAAACTCCTGCACCAACAAAAAAAGATAATGTTCCACGCCTTGATGCATCTGTAATTCTTTTAAATATATCATTTTGATTATCTACATAACTCATATTTATTCTCCCCGTCCATTCATTTTAATTATTACATCACTAAACAAATTGTTTTTATCATAACAAATCCCTTATTATTTATTATTATTTTGTGTCGGCCATACCATAAATGAATATGGTGGATATGATGACTTCTCACTAAAACTAAAACACATTTGAATTATAATATCACCAACATTTGGAATTCCATTACACTCTAGTATCGCCGAATATTGATATTGTCCATTATTGATATTTACATCGCAAAATTTGTCTTTAGGAGCAATAAATGTTTGGAGAAAAATAGGATGTCCTTGGGGTATTTCCGATAATATACATATATCCTTTTTTCTTGCTGTATCTTTAATCTCTTCATATTCACTTGGCTCTCTAAATATTGCTATAAATAATTCTTCTTGAGTTTTTAATTCATTTAAAGGTCTTCGATGCGTTACTTCTCCATATTTTACACCATGTATTTTCCCAGAGGTATGGAAAGTCATTTTTTTAAGTTTTTCAGGTGTTTCTACTTCGGTAAGTTCCGGTATGTTACTCCAATCTAATGTTGTTACGCCATTTTGACATTGAATAACACCACTTGAATATTTTTTTGCTTTTAAATCTCGTACACCACAGCACACAGATCCATCCGAAGAAAGTTCAAGCCAAAACAACACATAGAATTTCCCATCATACGGGGCAATGAAACGCAAGTGGTCATTTGCATTGACTTCATATACAGCAATTTTCTTGCCGTCACCTAAAGAGTTTAAATAATTAAAATCAATTTTCATTAGAATCCCTTCTTAATCTTACCATAGAACTTTTGAAGCATTAAATGAAATTTTACATCATAATTATACCATATTTTACCTAATATTACAATTGGTATATCAAACGAAAATATATGCGTCAGATCTTGCGAAGTGCAATACAGTTTGTTATAAATGCAAAAAGAACAGGAAGTGCTCCTGCGCCTGATATTTGCTGAATTTTTTAGAATAAATAGCCGCCATTTTTTCTATACTCAAACATTTGGTGTACGGTGGTCCGGATGGAGAACTGGGTGCTTCACTAAGATACCTGTCACAGCGTTTTTCTATGACAGACAACGTCTGCAAAGGGATTCTAACAGATATAGGAACTGAAGAACTTGCCCATCTTGAAATGGTAGGTACAATCATTCATCAGCTAACAAAAAATGCCTCTACAAGCGAAATAGAAAAAAGTCCAATGGCTCCTTACTTCATAGATCACGGCAGAGGTGTGTATCCCTCCGCCGCAGCAGGATTTCCCTATAATGCGGCGTCAATGGCAGTAAAAGGTGATCCGATTGCTGACTTAGTTGAAGACCTCGCAGCAGAACAAAAAGCAAGAGCAACCTACGACAATATTCTTCGTGTATGCGACGATCCTGATGTAACTAAAGTTATAAGATATTTACGACAGAGAGAAATTGTTCATTTCCAGCGTTTTGGTGAAGCATTAGACCGTTTACAAAGCAAAATTGCCAATCAGAAAAAAGTTTACACGACCGGACTTAAATAAAAAATCAAATATCAGAAGACATAATTTACAATCCCTGTTAAATACTAATGAGCTGCACAAATTTGTACAGCTCATTAGTATAAGGTGATTTATCATTTTTTTACAAATAATATAATAAATCTATTTTTCTTTTATTTTTAAATACTCAACAAGAGCAAGCAACACTATTCCTATGCCGTGAGTATCATTCAGCCTTGTTCTTAAATCGTATTTATAATAGTCGGGCAGAAATGAAAAACGTGAGCCTGCGCACGTACCGTAAATATTTCCGTATATATCTATACATTTTTTACACAGTCCGTTAACAGCTTTTTTAACCGCATCTTTGTATTCGGACGTATTTTCCTTTATCCATCCGAAACGAACTCCTCTTGCAAAGCTATATATAAACATAGATGTACACGAAGTTTCCTCGTAAGAATCGGGATGAGTAAGAACCTGATGCCAAAGACCGTTTTCACCCTGTAATTTTAAATATCCCTGACATAAATCCAGATACATATCAAGTATATCCTGTCTCATATAAAAGTCCTCAGGCATAACTGCCAGAAGCTCCGTAAGAGAAAACAACACCCAACCGTTGCCTCTTCCCCACGGCACATATGTAGCTGTATTATATGAAAAATCATACACGTGAGACATTATTGAATACTCTTCTATATACAAATACTTTTTATACAATAAAAATTGCTTTGCCGCATCTTCAAGATAGGAAATATCTCCGGTAACCTTATAATATCTTACCAGAAACGGAACACTCATATACAAATCATCTGCCCACAAGGTATTTTCAGACATTGTTTCGGGAAGATTGCGGTAAAATGCACCGTCAGGCAAGCGTTCCTGCTTATTACTCATATAATCTGCAATATAATCAGCAAAAGGCAATATACTCTCTCTTGCCTCTTCCAGATATGTTTCTAACATAACCGAACCGAAAGAACCGCAATCATCAAGAGCGTCAAGCCAGCAAATCTGATGATTAACCCCGGGATAGCCATAGGTTTTATCTTCCCACAGAGCATATTCCTGTATATCCGAAACAGAATAAACGTGGTCCTTAACATAGTCCACATAAGCCTTATTTCCAACTTCTCTTCCTGCCTGCAACAACCCGTAAAGCGTTACTCCAAGCGGATATGTCCATCTTCCGAACAGTGCATTTTCACAGAACGGACGTATTACACAATCGGGATATTCAATCTGCCAGAATACCTTTCCTGAAAAGCCTGTGCCCAGATGTGTAAGAGACGGAAATTTCCTGATATCTTCTTTGGAAACTTCTTTTAAAGGTGCCATATAAAGCCACTTGCCGTCATACCCTTTTACATCAGCCGGACAACAAAATTCAGCATTTTCCGCCTTTATTTCAAAGCTTCCGTTATTGTTTCCAAGTTCAAGCTTAATAAGCATATCGCATTCCGCTTTATTATGGCTTATATCAAAAGAAAATTCTCCGTTGCCGTCAGAATTATAATAATTTTCGCCGTCAATCCAAATTTCAAACTTATTATTTGAACTTCCCTTTATAACGCCTTTTTCTGATAATGCAACCTTTGTCCACGCAACAGCATAACCCTCTTTGTATTCCGAAAAAATACGTTTGAAGAAGGAATCTTCCCTTTTAATTTTCGGCAACCATTCAAGCCCTGTTTGCTCCGATGGTTTTTCCCAGTCTATTTCCATTTCTTCAATTCTTGGATCTTCGCTGTATGGAACAGAATAAACGAATCCGCTCCAGTCTTCCCATTCTTTAAAAACAGAAGCAAAATTCATAGGCCCCCACTGAGGGCTTGCACTTGCAAACAGGCATCCGAACCCCGATGCTGATTTTTTGAATTTTAAAAGCACAGTATTCCATCCTTTAAGAAGGTCTCCCCACACTGTAACCTGTTTGTTTCCGCGTTCGTTTAAAATGGACGATTTAAAGATACTTTTTCCGTTGAATATAACTTCAACAGACGAACGGCAATATAACTGAAATCCGGTTATTCCCTCGGTTGCTGACAGAAATTTTCCTGCAACATAGGCAACATCGCCATACTTTGAATCAGGAAATTTCTTATTTAAATCCATATTATAAAGACTGTTTTCGTCATTCAGAAAGCTCTCCTTTGAAAAACTGCGCCATACAAAAGGAGCTTTTGGATTTTCTGCAATATATTTATTGGAAATAGTTTCAATTATCTTTTCAACATCATTACCAAATCGGAAAAAACTACTTTCATGATGCTCTACATATTTTTCCATAAAGTCCTCCTCATAGTCTTTATTTTGGTCAAAACACCTGAGTATAAAACTCAGTTCTGTCGAAAAAGTCGGTCTACCGCAGAAAAATATTATTTAAAGGATTAACCCCTCAGTCTTTGCCGGCAGCAAATCCATCTCCCCTGAAGAGGGGTGCCTTAAAAAGCCTCTCACTTTGGGAGAGGTGGCAGGAAGTGACGGAGAGGGTTGACGAAATATACCTTCCTTTTTCGGCATCTGCCAGCGTGTCGATAGGTTTATCGACACGCTGTTGCTGTTTATTAATTAATTTACAGGCAGAAGCTGTACTGCGTTAACTACAGGCATAGCCTTGCCGTTCCAGCAGAATACTTTGATAGTATCTGTTGCGTTGCAGCCTTTAAGTGTTTTTGTAAAGGTTGTGCTTGCTGCCGAAGTTCCGTTTGTAATAGGCTCAGCAGCTTCCAGAGCCATTAAAGTATTGCCGTTATAACGTGCAATAACAATTTGTGCGTTGTCTTCCATAAGAGCAACGGTAGCCTGAACAGTCATTTCATCTGATACAGTATTGGTTGCAGGTAATTTGAAAAGACCACGGTAGAATTTAACATCAAGCTGATAGGATTTTTCGCCAACTAAGAAATTAGCTTCATTGTTACCGGCAAACGCTTTTCCGGCTTCACTCTTCATTTTATCAGCATCTATTGTAACTTTATAAGCTTTGTTTGGAAGCAATCCACCGTCAAGCTCAATACGAACTGTTTTTCCGGAATTGAAAATGTGAGCATTTTTAATTGTTGCAACAGTTCCGTTATCATATGTTACAGAAATTGCCTCAGCAATACCTTCTGTCATAACAGCATTGTTGAAATCAAGAGTAATTAAATCGCTAACATTGATGTTCTGCTGTTCTGAAGAATTTTTAAGTTCTAAATCGCTTTCAAATAAGTATGGATCGTAAGACCATGTAATATCATCAATATCATAAATAGACGGAGTTTCTGCAAGCGGATAATTTTTATCTGCTCTTGCATTAAATGGTCTGAAAGTAATACGTGCAAGTCCGTTTCCTGCGTATAAGCTATCAAGCGGAAGACCTTTTATAACTTTTTCGCCGTTATAATAAATATCAACAAGTTCTTTTTCAAGATTGTATACCATTCCGAATTCGAGCCACTCATTTGCAACATAATTGCCAACTACATCTACACCGTTTCTTGCAATAAATCTCTTAGTAGCTTTGTCGTAGTCAATCAGGTTAAGATCATTTTGGCCGTCTCTGTTGTACTGAATAACAGACAAATCGTTACGGGTGGGATCCATAGGCTCGTTTTTAAAGCGAACCTTAAAGCCTACCGAAACAGTTTTTCCTGCCTCAATTCCGGGAGTTACATCATTCAGCTGAGGATACAGATCATGTTGTGCCCAGTCGCCTTCTACTCTGAACTCACCGTAGTTACCCTGAACTTCATCGTTTAAAACTGTAAAGGTTTTTGCATTGGAAGCGTTCATACCTTTGTTGAATACAGTTACGGGAAGGCTTCCCTCCAGCGCTTCAAAGCCCTGATGGAACAGATATTCGCCTTCGCCTGTTGTGAATGTGAATCTGCTGTCGCCAACTAACGCTTTGTTTCCGGTGCTTAAAATTCCATTGCCTAAAATAACTGTATATTCCGAATTACCGTATAACTCACCGTTTACGGGGATTGTAAGTTCAGTTGCCGCTTCGTTCCAGCTGTATTCTCCTAAGCTGATATCAAAATCGGGAGATAATTTAATTTTTCCTGCCGCACTTTCCTTATTAACCGGCTGTGAGAAATTAACCTTAATTTCCGATGTGTTTACCGGAACATTGGTTGCATCCTTGGAAGGAGTAACACCTGTTACATATAAATCATCCGCTGCAAATTTTGCAGTTTTAAATGTTGTGCTGAAGCCTGCTTTTGCAGCCTCATACATAAAACTCTGAAAATACCTGTAAAACAAGCTTACTGTATAAGTTGTATCGGGTTGCAAACCGTTTGTAAATGATATTGTCATAGTTTGATTATCATTTACATATTCCAAAGTATATTCAGCTGTAGGACTTACAGTAATCGCCTTTGAAATACCGTTTGAATCTGTTCTTACAGGAACAGAAAAATCAAAAGTAACTTTAGCGTTTGTAGGAACATCATCTGCATCCTTTGCAGGTGAAACTGATACAACTTCCGGGAAATATCCCTTAATTTTTGTGAAATCCTGACCTGCATATAAATTATCTACATACAAAAATTCGCCTGCATTATAGGGAGCATGTTTTGTTTCGTTTGCCGAATGCATATACACATGCCAACGGTTCACACCACTTGCATAAGCACTTCTTGTTTCTCCGTAAATACGTTTGCCGTTATAGAAAACATCGAATCTTTTATGAGTTGTACTAAATACAGCACCAAGAGTAAACCAGTTGCCTACGCCGGGTTCTGCTATACATTTATCTGTTTCAGGCTCAAAATTTCCATCTGTACCAACATACAGTTTACCGTTATACAGATAAATTACAGAGTTTTTATATACGTTACCATAGCTCGGGCTACCATTTGATGTTCCGGGATAAATCAAAGCGGCAATTACATCTTTATGTGTCGCTTTAAAGTTTGCATTAAGTGCATATGTTGCATTTCCAACAGCATTGGAAACAGTGGCATCTGCTGAATCCGCTCTAACAGAGAAACCATATTCGTTTCTGACACCGAAGAAATTCAGGTAACCCTGTCTTTCTTGATTTTCTTCTCCTATACTCATTTTTAAAGCAGAATCCCCCTCTGCTCCTGAAAATCCTGCATCATATGAATAAGTTGGAACCTGACCGTGATGATGGAATGCATCCGTACTGTCAGCGGACGGGTCAAAAACCACTGTTGTGTCGTTGAAATTGTACTCAGCATCAAATGTTGCTGCAGCAACCTGCAATACTGAGAAGGTTCCTAAAACCATTGCTAAAACCATTGCTAAACTTAATACTTTTTTAAACATTTTTTTCTTCCTTTCTTTTTTAAAATAAAATTTACCATACGATTTTTTCAGAGTGTACCTCTTTCTACCTCCCTTTAATTCCAATATTTACTGTAATTTTTAAAATATGCTTAAACCGAAACATCAGAACATAATTTATATTTATTTTAATTTTTAAAAAATTAAACTTTGGATAGCAATCTGCTGATAACTGCTGCCGCTTCTCCTCTGGTGGTGTTGTTAAGAGGCTTAAAGCTTCCGTCATCCATACCGCTTATCAAACCGATTGTATATGCAAAATCAACATATTCCTTTGCCCAGTTGTGAATGGTTTCTTTATCGGTAAAATCGGGTGTTTTAATTTGGATATCACCGAATTTTCCTGATTTTTCAGCCGAAATACTTATAATTTTCGCCATTTCCTGACGTGTAATATTATCATTTGGTCTGAAATTCGTATCAGGTGATATAAGCCCGTTATCAAGCGCAGTCTGAATTACCGATGAATACCAGTCATTGCCGTAAACATCCTCAAAAGAGTTTTTGTAATTTATCTGCTCAAAGCTCATAGCACGAACAATTATTGCAATAAATTCTGCTCTTGTGATGTTGTTATCGGGATTAAAATTACCCTTATCGTCACCATTCAGAATATTTTTCGCTTTAAGCTCATTTGCATAAACAGCAGACCAATGGCCTGAAACATCGGGGAAGCCGGCATTTGTACCGGGATTGCCGGGCTCTGTATAGCCGCCTGCTCCTCCGCCACCGGAACCGCCTCCACCACCGGAACTGCCTCCGCCACCATCACCGCCGGGTAATGGGGCAATAACAATACCGTTAGAGGGTACATTTATATTTTCATTTGTTACATTTCCCGTTGTTGTACCGTTGCCGATATCTTTCAATATGCCGTTTTCTATGGTGTAAGAAACAATTTCCTTGTTAAATTTAACGTTGGAAACTATTTTATCAGCACCCAGACGTACT
Organism: Clostridia bacterium; assembly: GCA_017414505.1. GTDB lineage: Bacteria > Bacillota > Clostridia > UMGS1840 > HGM11507 > RGIG1932. Next base: position 150,265 of record JAFQLQ010000022.1, on the reverse strand, counting down.
TTAACGGTTGATATATCATCGCTTACTCCCTTTAATAAGAAAACATCAGCAACTTTTTCATCGGGATTAGCCATAATCGGATCGTTTTTGTCGCCTGCAGTAATAATAATATCCGCACCGGACATATCAACAGCAAATTCTCTTAGTTTTATATCCGACTGTATCAGATATTCGCCTGTTGATTCTTCTTTGATGTATGTGCCGTCTTTAATCATAGCATATACTATTTTTCCGGATGCATTTTCCTGCACAAATGCGGTCTGTCCGTCGGTTGAATACTTGCCGAAAACGCCCGGCTTGTTATCATAGGACATATAATAATATCCGGTATTCTTTTCGTCTTTTAATGTAAAGTCGATTTCTAAAGCAGTTGCATTTTCGGTAGTTTCAAGCTTTTTAGCGGTTGCTGTAGCATCGGGATCGTTATTTGTTGGTATCAGAACCGTATCAAAAGTTACGTTTCCCTTGCCTGTTTTTTCAAAATATGCATAAGGCGAATCGGTAACCTGCTGATAACCCATATCGTACCAGCCCATTGCTTTTGTAAGCTTGGCGTTATCTCCGTCTGCATTGGCAATTATAATATTTCCGCCTGACATATAATTGGAACGGATTGTATCACTTTCATCGTCAATTGAAAGTGCCGAATCGGGCAGCATATGCCAAACCTGCTTATAATTGTTTGTGTTTGATGCCATATTTGGTATCATTAAATCCGAAACAATCCACATTGTGGGTTTAACAAACGTTATTGTACGTCTGTGATTAAAGCCTTTTGTTTGCGGAGTGGACTGACTTAAGTAGTCGAAAGCGGAATTTGCCGTCCAGTCGTAAATTGTACCTGTGGGGTTATAGCCTACCGATACACCGCCACGTTCCTGCGTTGTATCGTTTATTACAACCGAGTTGTGACCTATTGTGGATGTACCCCATATACGGTAATCGTTAATACCGTAGGAGAATGAGCCTGCGTCATTTAAAAGCGTTCTTCCGTAAGCATAAACTATAACACCGTTATAGTCGGAATGAGCATGCTGACCGCCTCCACGTACATTGGTGAATAAGTACGGACTGTTTTTTGTCCAGTTGGCACGCATTACCGTTGTCATACCCATAGACCAGTGTGTTGAAGTCCACGTTGGCTCTTCACCGCCTTCTCCGCCGGTGGTTGCATATTCAAGCTCTTTATCACCGTGATATCTTGCAACATTTACAAAATTGGCAGGTGCTCTCGGGCCTGAGCTTCCGTCACCGTAATGCAGTGAATTTCCGTCCGGAGTATATAAAAGACCGTTATAATATGCGGCTCTGTGAAGTCTGATACGAAATGCATCTGTAATTGTTACACCCTGCGTTGCAGTATAGTTTGCACTTGTGTTAAACATATCAACACTATATAAGCTTGTAGGTTCAATGTATGTACCATCGCTCATATTATTCATAAACAGCATGCTTTCCATCTCATCCTGACCAAGTTTACGCCAGTTAGTGCCTGCAAGAGCATCATAAAATTCAGGAACTCTCAGAGATGTATTTAATAAAGAGTTAAATTCATACTGCCGCCAGTTACCCGAAGGTGTAGGATAGGTTGTAAGGAATGTGGCAGAATCCCATATACTTTTCATCATAGCAGTAAACAACTCGGGAGTAAGACGCTCGTATCTTGCAACGATATCTATCATCTTAAGCCACTGATTGTTTTTACTAAGAGCACTTAACGAGTTGGGATAACCGCCCCTGATACCGTTAGGATCAGGTTTGGAAACTACCGTATTGGTGGAAAGTCTGTAATTTCCCGTATCTTTTATAAAGTCATTGATATTATTGAGCATTTTATAAATATAGGTATCATCACCCGTTGCAAGATACTCGGGGATGATAGCATCGGGATATCCGTAAAAACGGCTGTTCTGATGCCAGTACTGTGTATCAGCACCAACGGGGTCTGTCAGCCAGTCCATTTTATCAGGAAGACCGTTGTAGTTATATACCTGCCCCAAAGTAGAGCTCCAGGTAGCTTCTGCGCCTGTCTGCTCAACTGTGTTTTCAAGAACAACAATCATTTTTTTCATTCCTGCATATGCAGGAGATGCTTTTGCACAAAGTACCATTTTAACTGCCGATACATTATCGGTGCTCTTAAGATCCGAAAAATCGAATTTAAGAACCGAATGAATTGTATCATCCTCTAAGAAATCACCGTAGGTCTGAACCTTAAGAACATCAACGTCGTTAAAATTAACATCTGCGTATTTTCCTGCTCTTACAATGTAACTGTCTACCGCATAATATGTACGTACCGCACCGTTTACAGTTACCTCAAGTCTGGGACGAACGCTGATATCAGGATCGTTGTGACGTTTTATTTCGCAGTAGCTGGATTCGTTATACCACGCACGCACACCAAAGCAGGAGAACGCACCAACGTTTATGTTATCAGTACGCAATTTGGATTCGCACATTTCCCAGTCATTTTTTGCAACAAATTCACCCTGGAAAATAATTCCCTGATTCATATGATAAAAATCATCTGTTAGTGCGTTTGCCCACAGGGGATTTCTGTTTGTTCCCGAAGTGGAGGTTTTTATGGGACGGGTTCTGTAATAGTTTAAAAGCAGTTCCTTTGCAAGAGGTATATTACCCTCTTTTACCGCTTCGCCAACAACCTCAAGCCCCTTGTATTCGTAATTCATTTTTCCGGGTGTTGTCCATTTACTGCCATCCCATACTCCGAAAAACTCTTCATCCGACATATACTGAGGATCTTTCCATTCCTCGTCCTTAACCACCATAAAATCGAAATCTTTTGTTATTGTATTTTCTCCGTTTGTTATGGTTGCAGTCATTGTTACGGGAGCATTTTCCTCATACCAGCGAGGTCTTATAAGCCGTCCGCTGTTTGTTATGCGTTTGGTATCAGACGAGCTCCACGAAATTTTACTTCCGTAAATACCCGTATCATTTAAATTAAGATTTCTTACAATTTCTTTTGAACCGTTGTCGTAACACGCAATGGTATCATAGTTAATTGCATCAGCATCAGCTTTCAGTGCTTCTTCTGATGACGTTATGTTTCTTGTAGGATAAAATGTAAATTCCTTTGTAAGAACAGTTTCGTGTTTGAAAATTTTAGCAGTAAGCGTAACCGCTTCATTACCGCTTTCGGAAAAATTAACCACACCCTCTGAGGATATAAGATTTTCGTTGGAAGATGTCCAGGAAATTTCGCTTCCGTATTCTCCAATAAGAGGAAGATTAAGATTTTCGGACACCGCACCGTATTTATACGCTTCATCAGTATTGCTTACCAGTCTGTTTTCGGTAAGCCATTCATAATCCTTTGGAACACGTTCTTCAGAGAAAAGGTATGTTTCATAAAAACGGATATTATCAATTCTTAGTGTTCCTAAAGATTCTCCCGCCATTGAAATGTTTACCTGACCGATACCGTGTCCCTGTGCACGGGATTTTACATTCTTAAGAATCAGCTTATCATCTATATAAACAGAGAAATAAGATTCAATTGCATCATAGAAAATTGTAACCTTTACTCTTGATGTGGAAACAAGCTTATCATCTATAACAAACTGCCCTGTATATCCGTCAACGTATCTTATATTACCGCCCGGAAGCCAGTCCATTGCGCAGAAATCGTTAGGCCCTTTCTGACGGATGATAACCATAGGAGGATTTTCTTCATCACGGGTCATAGTAAATTCAAGGGCAAAAAGCTTGTGGTTATATACCTGTTTAGCTTCATCCATGTAAAGAATAGCCATTGTTTCGGTTGTTGTACTGTCAAAACGTTTCATTGTCATAGCTTCGTTTTCAACCAGTATGTCACCGCCGGTAGCATCAATCTGCCACAAAGAATTTCTGTCGTTGTTATCAAAGGTATCCTCAAGAATCATATTTTTAACCTGAGGAAGCTCGTATCTTTCGTGTTCAGCTACATCTATATCAAAAGATTTTGTTAATGTATTTTCGCCGTTTATAAGCTTTGCGGTAAGCGTGGTAAAGCCGTTTGCAGAACTGTTAACCAAGCCGTCATCCGTTATAACACCGGGATTTGATGACAGCCACAGTATTTCACTTCCTGCTCTGCCCATAGAGGCAAGATGTAAATCGGTTGTTACAGCCGTCTGCTTCTGATAACTCATAGTTTCAAATGTAAGATGCTCATAATCAAGCACTATTGCATCTTCGGACGGAACAGTAGGATAAAACACCTTAAAATCCGAAATGCTTCCATCTCCTGTTATCTGCTCGTAGGATAAAATTTCCGCCATAGAAATTTTATCGGAAAGGTCAGCCATTGTGGCTATTTTATCCTGACCTGACCATAAGCTGTATTTTTCGGTTATAACATCAAAAAGCAAAGTATATTCGTTTGATGTGGGTACGCCCGATTTTACAGAATTATCATTTACAATAAGCTCTCCATCGGTGTTTTCAAGCACAAACACCGCTTTATCACGTCCGCTTATGCTTACTTTGTAGTCGCCGCTGCTTGTTACCTTAAATTTCGCACCAAGAATGCTTCCCGTAGGAGATTCTATCTCATACTGATATGTACCGCCTTCCGAAACACGTTTTTCTTCCGAAAGTTCAGTTATTATTTCCTTAATTTCCGGCATTTCGGTTGCTGTAAATTTTTTTACCGTTACATCAAAGCTTACAGTTTCTTCAAAATCGCCCTTGGTAATCTTTGCAGTAAGAGTAACCAAAATATCCTTATCGGGAGACCTGTTTAATCTTCCCTCGGTAGAAACAACCTCAGGAAGCGATGATGTCCATTGGATATCACAGCCTACTTTGCCTTCTGTAAACAAATTAAGATTACTTGTAACGCTTTCCTGCTTTTCGCCCGAAATTGCAGCAAATGTAAGCATTGCCTTTTCGTAAGCTACGCTTTCTTCATCGGAAACCTCATAAGTATAAATTTCAAGCTCTTTCATGCTTACTGTTCCCGAATGTCTTTTCGACATTTTAAGCTCGAAATAATCAAGCTTGCGGTTTTCAAATATGTATTTTCCATCTTCCAACGCAACAGTATCGTTAAGCCACAGGGAAAATGTTTTTTGTGCATTGTTAAACACATATGTAACCTTTACATCATTTTTGGTACAGTCAAGGTTACTTACAGTTTCGTTAAGCTCTTCGCCAAGCTCGTTTTTATACCTCGCATTTACAACATCATACGGCATAAAATCAAGCCCTGTTATTATCTGATTTTTATCATCCAACACGTTAAATGTAAACAACTGTGATGCATTTCTCGATACATAAAAGCTTACAGCAGTAAAATATTCATTGCTTGCGCTTTTATCCTCGTTTATGTAAATCTGATATCCGTCCATCACGTTTTTGCCCACAACAGAAGTGGATATACGTGAAAGAACAAGTGCATTTTCGTATTCTTCAAGAGCACCGTTCCCGCCGATTTTCACAATACGTTTATCAAGAACACCGTCAGAAAAATCATCGCTGTATATAACTGAATCAGATTGAGGAAGCTCCGCAGCCGCAAACACTGTTAACGGTAATATTTGTGTAAGCAGTATAAAAACCAGTATCAAACATAGTTTTTTACAAAATATTTTCATAAAACGCCTCCGTTTGTGTCATTAATTATTCTTGAATATAACTGCGGCTTTAACCTCGTTATTCTGCATAAGCAGGAACAATTCGTCGCCCTGACAAATTTCATCAGTTTCGGCAATTGAAATTTCTCCGTTTGCTCTTCTGTAAGAATATACAACCGGCCCTTCTTCACGGTGAGCTGTATATTTCTTGGTTATTCCGCCTATGTCAAGTATAATATCATCAACCATTTCATTAAGGAAATTATCAAGTCTGTTCAGTCTTACATCGGTAACACGTCCGTAAACTGTGTTGTCAATGTTTTCGCTGTAGATATCCTTATATTCATACATTCCGGCGATTCTTCTTATGTTTGCAATCTCGCCTGTTGATTTTGTGTTGTACTGAATAACATCTCCGCATTTTAAGTTCTTTATAATTGGCTGAAGATTGGAGCTCATTGTAACAAAAGGTTTTTTCACCTCTTTATCGGTAAGTATTTCCAGAACGTCCACAACTTCATCGTTAATCATTTCGCTCCATACCTTGCCCACAATTGAGTACTTAGTTCTTTCGTTAAAGGGTTTTACATCCTGAGACCTCATAGTTGCCATAATAAGAGCGCATTCCGCAACCTGAGTTTTATCGTCTATTTTTACTGCAAATGCAGTCTGAGATGTGTTGTCGTTTACAGTTACATCAACAAGATAGTCGTCCATTGCAGGATTTTCAACATCGGGTATAAAAATTACATTGGTTGAATTTCCTATTAAAAACGCATCTCTGTTGGTTAGTCCGCCAAATGAGTTTATTTTCCCGTTAAAATTATATCGGGGTGTTGATTTAAACCAGCCGTAATCTATAGGAACAACCACAAGACTGTTTATTTTTCCGTTTTTGTCAAATTTGTAATTTACAATAGAGCTTTTTAAATCGTTGGTATTAATATTTTCAGCAGACACCTTTTTTGTTGAAAGAATGTTTCCGTATATATCAGCTGTATTGTATTCCACATTTTCAGCAAGGTCATAAACCTTAAGGTCGTTTGAATAATCGTAGTAAATAACCTCTTCGGTTCCTACCATTTCCACAACTTTCTGCGATTTGTTGGGCACTACCATCTTAATTTTTATATCGGACGACAGCGAACCGTCTCCGCCTGCAGCAATTACAAATCCGTAAGCACCCTCCATACCTACTTCGCCGTCAACAATTTCTTTTTTATTGTTAACAAAGAAGGTAGCCGCCTGACCAACGCTGTATTTTGCAAGAAGCTCCGCCGAATTCGGTGCATAAAGACCGTAAACTTCGCCGTCTATTGTAATTTCCACTTCATCATCGTTAAAAATACTGGTAATTACGCCTTTTACAACGTTACCCGAAACCGTAACATAGTTAATCTTATTATCCATACTGGATCTTAAGGTTACAACGTCGTTTTCTTCTATATCGGCAAAAGAAATGTCGTTGCCGTTATCATCACGAAGAACATAGATTTTTTCTTCATCGTCGAAATCAAATTTAAAATTGGGAAGTCCTCTGAAGAATACATTATTTTTGAAAAATACTGTTTCGTTGATAGAGGATACACGGTCAACAACAAAGCTTTCGTATTCATCTATAAAAACAACATCATAAATATTATCGCTGTTGTTATCAACAAGGCGTACATCGCCTGTCAATAAATTTATAATTTCGTTCTGAGGAACATAATTTTTGTCATTGTATATAAAAGATGCATTTGAAGCTATGTTAACAGAAAACTCCATATCGTTATCCCTGTAATATTTACAGAAGGATTTTGTAAGCTCAAGAATATCAGAATGTTCTACAACAAGCTCTTTATCCTTATTTTTTGACATTATATTGGAAATAATCTTCCATCCGCTGTCTTCATCTTCGTTGTAATATGCAGTTACTGTTCTGCCAAGCAGATTAAGAGCATCTGCTCCCGCATATTTAAAAGTAATATTTCCTATGGATATTTCGCCCTCACGCAGTTCCTTACAGCCGTTTAATGCTGAAGTTTCAACCGCAGTTACAATACCCTCTGTTATTTTTACAAGGTCGGAACGTTTAAGTATTTTTTCATAAAGAGTTTCTGAAACGGTAAATTCATCTTCCGTTCCGTATACGGGCTCTAAAACCTCGGTATCAAGCATTTTGTTAAGCAATACCGCAAATTCTGCCATAGTAACATTTTCGTCCAAGCCATAGCCGGTAAGAAGTCCTTTTTTAGCCGCTGTTTTAAGGTATCCTTCTTCGTATCCGCCTGCATTCTCGGCTGTTTTGCCGTAACCTAAAGTTACAAGAGCCATTTTAACAAGGTGCATACCAATTACCGGTTCATCAGGGCTGAAATAGTTCTCAGATGTACCGTTTACAAGACCTATGCTTTTGGCGTAATTGATTTCGTTAACATACTTATGGTCAGACGGCACATCGGAAAACACCGCCTGTCCCATATCAAAAACATCACCAAGTAACATTCTTACAAAACTGCTTACAGCCTCTGCCCTTGTTACAATATGCTCTTCCTCATAATTATCAATAATTCCCAATGACTGAAGCTTGAATACAGATGTATTTTCTGCCCCAAAAGCCATTACACCGAACATATTCGATATGACAGCAATAATCAGTAACATTATTATTCCTTTTTTCATAAAGATTCTCCTATCACGCTTTTATTTCACACTTACAAGTGGTTTAATACTGTTTGAATCTCTCCACAGCATCGCTTTAACAACTGTATTTTCAGTTTTTTCAGGAACATTAAGCGTGCCGTAAACATATCCGTCTTTCTTAATATCAGGATTTTCTCCTTTTGGATACACAGTAACATCATTTGTTGAACAGGCTGTAAGCTGTCCGTTTTCGTAAGCCGCAATCACCATACAGATATTTTCTTCTCCTGCAAGGGAAAAGGCAGGAAATACTGCTGTGTAATTTTTACCGTCCCAACAGCTTTTCTCCTCATCAAGAGTTTGCATAACAAGTCCGCCGTCAACACATATGCTTTTGCTTTCATAGCTGTCAAGCACAAAAGCTTCTATTCTTGTATTGTCTGCTTTTGTAATGGGTATTTCCACAAAACCGTAAATAACATTATCCTCATAAGGCTCTGCTGATTTTGGTATAATCAGGTTATCGGTAGCTGATGTTTTTATAAGCTTACCGCTTTCCTTATCGTAAGCCGCAAGTACAACCACCGCAGGTACGGTTTCCTCTGTAAGCATATAGGACGAATAAATTGCATAATATCCATCCGGCTCCCAGCCGCTTAAGTTTTCATCCTTGGGCAGTACAACAATCTGTCCTGCAACGGTACAGGGATAGCTTACGCTTTTTTCGTAATCCTCCGTATAAACGGTTGCCGTTACTGTGGCATCCTTTGAATATCTAGGTCTGTTTATTGTTCCGTTTTCATCAATAAGCCCCGGAACATCAGAAGAAAACTTCAAACTGCTTCCCTCCGGTGTTTCATACAGAAAGTCCGCTTCAACCAGATTCTGAGAAGAACTGTTTATTGCCGCAAAGCCTCCGTTTTTAAGAGAAATGTAGTCGGCATCCACTTTTTCTTTATCGCTGAGTCCTACATTGAAAACTTTAACGTTGTCAATATAAACCGTATTCTCTGCAGAAATAGTAAAGCACAGCATTCCTATATTGGGAGTATATTGTCTTCTTGAAAAGTCATCAATAATTTTTGCTCCGTTAACATACAAATCAAATTTATCGTAACTGCCCTGATTGTCAAATACAATTGTTACACGCACTTTTTGCGGTATGGGCAGAGTTTTTATAAGACCTGTTTTATAATCATATCCGTTATGTGCCGCAAAATTTGTTCCGCCAAGCTGGATACTGCTGGAAACAAATCTGTGATTAAGACCGCTTGCTCCGTTTCCCGTATTAACAAGCATTTCAACCGGGTTGGCATTATCCGCTTCAATATCATATTCAATGGCAAGTCTGTATTCACCGTTTAATTCGTAGCTTGATTTATCTGAATTAAACCACAAAATAGCTTTATCCATATTCGGTCTGCCTTTAGCAGGGCCGTCTACCCAGCCCAGCTTCATTTTTCCGTCTGTAATAACGGGAACAGAAACAGATGTGGGGCTTTGCGAGCTTGCCGAAGCCGCAGGTACAACACAGTTATAACCGGCAATAACACCGTTGCTGGAGGGCAAAACCGCCTCAGTAGGTGTATTTTCATCAGGAACCGGAACTGCGGGAGCATCATCCCCGTAATTAAAATCCTCATAGAAAAGGTATTTACTGCCCATCATAGGCGGTCTTTCGTCCTGAGGAAGCAAAACTGCAAAGTTCTGAAAATATTTAATACCGTTTAATGTAATGGATGCTTTAATATTTACATTAAGCTCCTTTGAAGCCGGTATAATTTTCGCCATTCCGGGGGTAGATTCAACATCTATTGCAGAATTATCGCTTTCCCATGTAATGGGTGTGCCTGCACTTGTGTGTGTTTCTATGGGAAAATCAAATACCGTGGTTGTAGGAGGCTTTTTAACATCTATAAGCCCCGATGCAGAATATGTTCTTACATCGTCAATTGCCCATACATCTCCTCCTGCCGAAACAGCAGCCGAATCTGTTACAATAGCAAAAGAACTGATTCTTGTTTCGTTTTTGTTAAAGGGAATGGTTTTAATAAAAACATCGTCAATATAAAGGTCAAACTGTTTATTTGTAAAATCATATACAGTTTTGAATTTATTTGTTGTGCCAACTTTAACATTTGTAAGCTCTTTTCTGGAATTTACTCCTGCAGCACTTGCAAGATAATAAATTTTATCGCCTTCCATTTCAAGCCAGCTTAGTCTGCCGCTTGGCCCTACATAAAAGTAGTTGCTTCCCCACACAACGGGAAATATGTAGGTTTTTCTGTTTAAAGGTCTTGTAAGCTCATATTCTAAAACCGTACCGTCTGCAACCATTGCATTTGAAAGAATAAGCTGCATACCGTCAAAAGGAAGTGCTGAGGTACGGGTATATGTAAGCTTTTCGTTTACAATTTCAAGAGCGTTGGGATTGTTGGTCTCGGCAGTTTGTTTAACCTGATTGTAGGTCTCGGTTACTGTGCCGTCAAAGCTGTGCCAGTCCATACAGGCGCTCTTCTCAGGAGTTTTAGGTAACAACAATTGCTTATCAACCGCAAGCTTTATCTCAATTATTCCGTTTTGTCCTGCACCGCCAACTTCGTTATATCGCAAAGTAAGTGAAGTTTCTTTGTCCAAGGACATTTCCTTGACTGTAAGCTCATATCCTGAAAGCTCGGCGAAAGGGGTTTTATCAAGACTCCACGAAAGAGAATGACCATTATACGAATCGGGAAGAGTTGTATTTCCGCAAATTACACCGTTTTCACCAATCAACGCAGTAATTTCTGATTCTGAAAAAGCACTTACCGCTATCGGCATAAGAGAAAGAAACATCATCCCCGCCAGTAACAGGCTTAAAAATTTTATTTTAAGTTTCATCAGATAGTTCCTCCTTAGTTAGCTTTTACCACAGTCCAACTTCGTTTACCCTTTTGCTGATACTGTTCATTCCCACAAGAAAGATAAAGTTAATAACTGAATTGAAAAGTCCTACCGCCGTACTGAAGCTCCAGCTTAAATCAAGAAGACCTTTACGGTAAACATATGTGGATATAACGTCTGCCACATCCAGAGTAGAACCGTTATAAAGAAGAAGGATTTTTTCAAAACCGACATTTAAAATATTACCTACTCTCATAATAAGCATAATAACAATTGTAGGCATAATGCTTGGTATTGTAATGTGTATAAGCTGTTTCCATTTATTGGCACCGTCTATTACAGCCGCTTCATATAAGCTTGCATCAACATTTGTAAGTGCCGCAAGGTAAATTATAGAGCCCCAGCCTACCTCCTGCCATATATTGGAAATAACATAAATCGGAACAAAATACTGCGGATAATTCAAAAGCGATTTGGGTTCAACTCCAAAGAAGGACAGTAAATACGGAATAACACCGCTGTCCGCTGTAAAATTTCTTATAAGACCGCATATAACAACCAGAGATATAAAATGAGGCATATAAGTAAAATTCTGAATAATTTTTGCAAATTTAGCATTTCTTAATTCGTTTAAAAGCAGTGCCAGTATAATGGGAGCAGGGAAACCGAAAATAAGAGTGGCAAAGCTTATTCTTAAAGTGTTTCCAAGAATATTAAGGAAATAATATCCGTTGAAAAAGTCCATAAAATGTTTCAGTCCTACCCAGCTGCTTCCCCATATTCCAAGCTGAGGCTTAAAATTTTTAAATGCAATAATCGCCCCGTACATAGGAACATAGTGAAAAAGCAGGTAAAACACAATAACGGGTAATACCATTATGTACAAAGATTTGTTTATTTTGAAATCCTTTTTAAGCATTGCAGTATATGCATTATTTTTTACGTTTGATTTATTTTTCTTCATCTGAGCAACCTCCATACAATATTAGCCTTTTACCGAGCCAATCATTACGCCCTTTACAAAATACTTCTGCAAAAACGGATACAGACACAAAATAGGCAATGTTCCTGTTACAACAACTGCATATTTAACTGTTTCCGCTATCGACATTTTTTCCGCCGCATCTCCGCTTCCCTGCGTCATTGCATTTGTATCGTTGATAATAAGAATTTCACGAAGAAGAAGCTGCAGAGGATATTTTTCTCTGTCTTTTATAAACAGGCTTGCATTAAACCAGGAGTTCCAGTGTCCAACTGCATAGTAAAGGCACATAACCGCTATAATTGCTTTGGATAACGGAAGCACAATTTTGAAAAGAACCGTCCAGTGGCTAGCACCGTCAATTCTTGCCGCCTCCTCCAAGCTATCGGGAATAGCCATAAAGGATGTTCTCATAATAATCATATTGTATGTATTAATTAAAACAGGAAGAATAAGTGCCCACAGTGAGTTGTTAAGCTTTAAAGTCTGGGTAACAAAAAGATAAAATGGAATTGTTCCGCCGGAGAAAAACATTGTTACTACAATAAAAAACATAACAAATTTCTGCCAGTAAACATTTTTTCTTGATAAAAAGTATGCCGCAATTGATGTAAAAAGCAAATTAAGTGAAACTCCGATAACAACAATAAAAATTGTGTTAAGATATCCTGTTGCAATCATAGAATCCCTTATCATAAGCTTGTAAGCATTAATTGAAAAACCAAGAGGCTTAAAAAGCATTCCCGTGTAACCGATAAGCATATTATTATCACTGAGCGATGCCATAACAACATGCCACACCGGATATATCATAACAATTGCCAGTACGCACATAAAAATCACATTAAAAAAGTCAAATATTCTTTGTGCCAATGATACTTTTATTTTCATAACAATCTCCATTCTGCCATTTCAGCTTTTAATATACGCAATTTGCTCTGCTATAATTTTATCAAACCGTCCTTTATAAAGTCAACAGACAAAAGATGGACTTTATGGACAATAATCTGCTTTTTGTCCAGTTTTTCCTTTTTATGTCTATTTATTTATGGGGTAATAGTATGTTATACTATTAAATGTAAACACAACAAACTAAAAGGAGTTGAATTTTAATGAAAAGAAAACAAATAATCTTTTCAGCCGTATCCACTTTGTTAGCAGTAACTTTATTGCTTAGTGGATGCAATACCGGCAACCAGACAACCAACAACAAAAACATTGACTTAAGCAGTTATCCTATCAAAACAGATACCGAGCTTACATACTGGATGACTCTTGATGCAAACATTGCCGCATCTTCAAAAGAATTTGCCAATACTATTTTTGCACAGGAAATAGCAAGCAGAACCGGTGTTAAAGTTAAATACATACATCCTGCAATGGGACAGGAGGCAGAAGCCTTCAGCCTTATGATAGCTTCCAACGAGCTGCCGGATATTATTGAATATAACTGGGCTAAAGCTTTGGGCGGTCCGTCCTCATCCATTAACGACAAGATTATTATCCCGCTTAACGATTTACTTCCCGAATATGCACCAAGCCTTAACGCATTCTTAAAGGAAAACCCCGATATTGATAAAATGGTAAAAACAGATGAAGGACAGTACTATGTATTCCCCTTTATCAGAGAAGATCCCTATTTATCAATCCCGATAGGACCTATTATCAGACGTGACTGGCTGGAAGAACTGGGGCTTGAAACACCTGTAACTACTGCAGACTGGGAAAATATGCTAATTCAGTTCAGAGATAAAAAAGGGGCAGCTGCTCCGCTTACCGCAACAGGCTTAAGATATATTCTGTTCCTTGTTGGCTGTACCAACGAATTTTATATTGATAACGGCAAAGTTAAATTCGGCCCTGCAGAACCGGAATACAAGGAAGGTCTTACCATTCTTCACAGATGGTTCGAAACAGGACTTCTTGATAAAAACTATGTATCAACCGACCGTACCATGCAGGATGCTAATATGCTTAACGATAAATCCGGTGCAACACTTGGCGCAGGCGGAAGCGGTCTTGGAAAATGGCTTGAAACAATGGCACCAAAAAATACCAGTTTCGACCTTGTTGGTGTAAGATACCCCATCGTAAAAGAGGGCGACAAAGCACGTTTCGGTCCCTTTGAATCTGCATATCCTATGAGCAACAGTGCCGCAATTACAACTGCTTGTAAAACACCCGAGCTTGCAGCAAAACTTTTAGACTACACATATACAGAAGAAGGACATATTCTTACTAACTTCGGTGTAGAAGGAAAAAGCTTTAATTATGTAGACGGCTATCCCACTTACAGCGAAATAGTTACAAATAATCCCGACGGTCTTACAATGAATCAGGCTCTTACAATCTATTCAAGAGCAAACGTTGCAGGCCCCTGCATCAACGATAAGAGATATCTTGAACAGTTCTATGCTAAACCTCAGCAGAAAGAAGCTCTTAATGCATGGCTTGAAAGCTACGATGCATCTATGGCAGCGCTTATGCCTTCAGTTTCTTTAACACCTGAAGAAAGCCAGGATTATGCTAATCTGTACAACGAAATTCAGAAATGCCGTGATACAATGTCTGTATCCTTTATTTCCGGTGTCGAGCCTCTGTCCAACTTTGATAAATATATAGATCAGCTTAAACAGCTTGGTCTTGATAAGGTTCTTGAAATACAGCAGGCAGCTTACGACAGATATGTTAAGAGATAAAAACTGAATATAAAAATAAACAGCCCGTTTTAAAACGAGCTGTTTATTTTTTTTGAATACTCCCCTTTTTACAGATTATTAACCAGTATTCCGCCAAAATATGTAACTGTATTCTGTCCGTTAATATAGTTTATTCCGCATTCTTTGGCAAGCGAAGAAACCTGAATACTGTAGCTTTCAAGGGATGGATAAGCTTTATCCGGAAATCTGCAGGGTATATTGTCTATCGCTCCGCACCTTTCACACACTCTGCACCCTCCTGCACTAAGCAGAATATAATTATCAAGATTTTTTCGGCAAATTTCAGAAACATCCTCAACAAGCTTTTTAAAATCTTTCATTCCATTGCTCATTCCCTCAATATCAAAGGAATCTTCCAGTCTGTATATTTTCTGAAACACAATAATTTCGTCATAAGATTTAGCTTTTGCAACAAGCTCCTCAGTTTTCCCCACATAAGGCGGACAGGTATAGCACCTTTTGTAATTACCGCAGGTATTCATCTCACACAGGCTGATTAACGACGGTTCAAACGGTATTTGACTTACGGGGATTTTTTTTACATTGTCAAATCCAAGCCCGGTTATTTTTTCAATAATCATAATTACTCACCAGCTTCGTTATAATATTCATCCACCGCTTCAAAAAAAGCATCAATATTATCCCAGCTGCAGGAAGGAGGAATATCACAACCCGAAGAAATTACAAAATTATCGTATTTACAGCATTCCGACATTATACGTTTTGTTTCAGCTTTCATTGATTCGGGTGTCCCGCCCTTAAACTGTGCGGACGGGCTCACATTTCCCATTGCAACAGTATCCGCCGGAATATGCTTCATCATTTCACTCATTTCAATAGCATCGCCAAAATGATAAGCATCGCAGTTTGTGGCAAGAATAGAATCTATCATCTGAATTGTGTTGTTGCCGCAATTATGATAAATTACAATAAATTCGTCGTCCTGAACACTTTCGGCAATTTCTCTCACATACGGCTCGGAAAATTCAGCCGCAAGAGCAGGAGAAAGCATTCCTGCAAGCGGTTCTGCCATTACAACGCCGTTTGCACCTGCCTCTTTGTATGCCTTAATGTATTCAATAAGAAACTGTGTAGCTTTTTTAAGCGTGGTATGTACCATATCGGGTTCTGCATAACAGTTTATCATAGCCTCGGTTACATCCATCAGTCGTCCTGCAAGGGAGAAAGGCCCGATAACACCTGCAAAAACAGGTCTGTCGGTTATTTCAGAGCAGGCAATTTTTATGGCATCAATATATATTCCCGTTCTTGCTGAGCCAACCTTTGGTACTTCGAGGTTGTTTGCACTTTCTTCATCCGAAATCAAAGCACCCGTAACAGTGGGAACTTCGTCGTCGCACACTCTTATTTC
The DNA here is from genome assembly GCA_017414505.1 of Clostridia bacterium. GTDB lineage: Bacteria > Bacillota > Clostridia > UMGS1840 > HGM11507 > RGIG1932. Next base: position 134,098 of record JAFQLQ010000022.1, on the reverse strand, counting down.
TGCCCCGAAAGCTTCTGCTTCAACCGATAAATCCATAAGACTTACGCTTGCAAGAGTTTTTGCTCTCTCGGCAACCTTTTTCATAGCCTCTGCCTGAAGCTTACTGTCGCTTATTAATTCCTTAACGGTTATGCCCATAAGGGATACCGCAGGAAAAGAAAGTACGGGCATAGAATTTTTACACTTTTCTGTTTTGACCTTTTCAAGCCAGTTTTTCATATTCATAATTCGTCATTCTCCTTTAAAACATCATATTATCAATATATTTTTCCATAAAATATGCACTGTCACTAAGCTCAACTGTTTTTGCATTTTCTGCAATAATTTCGGACTTTTCTATACATTCCCTGCTTTGCAGAAGCATTGCCGCACCGTTTCCTGCCGCATTGCCAATAGCTTCAACCCTGCCAAGCACCTCCGACGGAATAAGCCCTATCTTAGCGGCGTTGTATTTATTAATATAGCTTCCGAATCCGCCTGCTATATAAAAGCTCTCAATGTCTTTGTATTCTATTTTACACTCATTTACAAGGGTATCTATACCCGAACGGATTGCGGATTTGGCAAGCTGAACCTGCCTTACGTCTTTTGCAGTAATAAAAACACCGCTGTCGCCTATCTCAAAGGAATCTTCAATATATCCGCTCTCATCAATAATGCCAAGCTTAAGCATACAGGATACTGCATCAATCAAGCCTGTTCCGCAAATTCCAATTGCCTTTGCATTATCTATTGTAGTATATTTCAAAGTACCGTTTTCAATAAAAACACGGTTTATAGCCCCTTTTACTGCAAGCATTCCCTGAGATATACCTGCACCCTCAAAGGCAGGGCCTGCGGCAGTAGAACAGCAGACAAGCTCATTATTGTTCCACAGAACCATTTCGCCGTTTGTGCCTATATCTACCAGAAACGAAACCTTTTTTTCCATCATTCCGCTTGCCAGCACAGCCATTGTAATATCTGCACCAACATACGCCGAAATACATCTTGGCAAATACATATTATCAATCCATTCACCAAACAGACTTTCGGGAATAAAAGGTGCAACAGCTATTCCTTCAGGATTTTTCCCCGTAAGGAAATGAAGCATTGTTGTATTTCCCGTAATAACATATTTATTTATTTTTTTGTCCTCTGCAAGTTTTTCAATTTGTTCGTTAACCTTTTTATAAAGCTTGTCAATGCCATTATTATTGCAGTAATCAATTCTGGAAATAACATCAGCACCAAATTCTGCCTGAGTATTTGGAACAGCTGCGGCTTTTATACATTTACATTCGGGAAATTTATAAAGATATCCTGCAATTGTGGTAGTTCCAATATCAACGGCAAGTCCGTATCCCTCGCTTATTATGGGTTCTTTATTAAACTTGGAAACACGCCCTTCGGTTATCCCTTGAATATTTTCTTTCTGTGTAGTATAATAAACTAAAGCATCGGAATTCACCATTGTACGGCAGGACAGAACTTCTTCTCCATCCATAATAACCTTGCATTTTCCACATGTTCCGTTGCCGCCGCAGGGCTTATTCTGAGAAATGCCCATTTCTTCCATAGCATCGGAAAGCAATATTTCATTACTGAATTCTTTGCTTGTTTCACCGTCCGGTGTTTTAACTGTAATAGTAAACAAATGTATCACCGCCTTATAATTTATGGTAACAAATTAACGTTCAAATTTCAATGCCTATCAGAAAGAAAACAATATTTTTTTAAAATAAACAATATTTTTATATATAAAATGTGATAAATGCTATAAAATATATTCAAGTAAAAGGGTGTATCTGTATGTATGAAATGATTGAAAAGTTAAGAAAACATATTTCATCGCTTTTTAAAACGGACTGCAACATTTATGATATAAGATTAAAGGATTTTGCAAATCAAAGCTGTAGTTTTTGTCATAACTGTCCTCAGAAATGCGATTATTCCAAAACCCATCTTTACGGATGTTATGAGGCGGTTCGCTGGGATAACAAATACATATATTACTGTTCAATGAATTTTATTTTTATAGCAATATCCATATACGATGAAAACACCCTCCCCAATGCAGGTATAATAACCGGCCCCATACTTATGGGTAAAGAGGAGGATTTTGAAGAAACATACGGACTTACCTTATTTGATACATCCGAGGTAAACCATCTTACGGAAATTTTATCTGCTGTTTTTTCAAACTGCAAATCAAACGAAACGGAAGATATTGCAAACAGCTTTTTAAAGGATGTATATAAAGAGCTTGAGCTTTCATCCAATTTTAACCACTATCCGATAGAGCTTGAAAAGGAACTTCAGGAATCCATAATAACCCACGACAGTAAGAAATCCAAAGAGCTTCTTAATAAGCTTTTAGGTCAGATTTTCTTCAATTCAAGCGGTGATTTGCAGATAATAAAATCAAGAGTTAAAGAGCTTATAGTTCTTTTGTCACGTTCTGCAATTGAGGGTGGTGCAAATATAGAAAACACCTTTTCTCTCAACGACAGTTATTTAAAAGCAGTTGAAAATTTTGACAGTCTTGAAAAGCTCAGCATCTGGCTTTCAAATATATTAAACAGATATGTAAGCTACGTTTTTGAATTTAAGGATGTTGAACACATTGATATAATCAACAAAATTACTGCTTACGTAAAAAGCAATTATATGAAAAAAATTACTCTTGACGATATTGCAAAGCACGTTTATTTAAGTAAATTCTATGTAAGCAAGATATTCAACGAGGAAACCAACACAACCCTTTCCGAATATATAAACAATGTAAGAATATCAAAAAGCAAGCTTCTTCTTACAGATAACACGCTTTCTTTAGTTGATGTTGCAAACTTAACCGGCTTTGACGATCAGAGCTATTTTTCAAAGGTATTTAAGAGTATTGTCGGTGTTTCACCGGGTACATATAAAAAGAATATGGGCAAAGAAAGGAAGTAATTAAATAATGAGTATTTTACAGGAGTTAAGCACATTTCTTCAGCAGGGCAGAGTTCCCAAAGTTAAAGAACTGGTTAACCAGGCAATTGAAGAAGGAATTTCCCCAAAAGAAATACTGGAGGAAGGTTTACTTTCCGGTATGGGAGTTATCGGTGAAAAATTTAAAAACAACGAAGTATTCGTTCCCGAAGTATTAATTGCAGCACGTGCAATGAATGCAGGTGTTGAAATATTAAAGCCTCATCTTGCTTCTTCGGATATTGAAGCAAAGGGTACTGCCGTTATAGGAACAGTAAAAGGCGATTTACACGACATAGGCAAAAATCTTGTTAAAATGATGCTTGAGGGAAAAGGCCTTACCGTTATTGACCTGGGAACCGATGTAGCTCCGGAAACTTTCGTAGAAAGCGCAAAAGAACACAATGCAGATATAATTTGCTGTTCTGCACTTTTAACCACAACAATGTTTGAAATGAAAAACGTGGTTGAAAAAGTAAAAGAAGCAGGTATTCGTGATAATGTTAAAATTATGATTGGCGGAGCACCTGTTACACAGGATTTCTGTGAAAATATCGGTGCAGACTATTATACTTCCGATGCGGCTTCTGCTTCGGATGTTGCTCTTAAAATTTGTCAGGGTTAAATATTGTATAAAACGAGGTGTGGAATTTATCCACACCTCATTTTATTAATCAGTCCATTTTTCTACTTTTTCCATGAATCTGTCTGCAGTATCTTTACCCTCCAGACACATTGCAACATAAACGCCGGTAGGATCAAGAGTTTTTATCAGTTTTTCTGCAGTTTCATCGTCTTTGGGAGGAGTTGCAAGAAGAACAATATTTTTCTTTTTATCCTGAATTTTTTTATAAATCGGATACCACTGTTCGTCCCACAAGGATGGCTGACCGCCACCTGCAACCCACTGAATTCCTGTAATTCCGGGAACATCAAGAAGCATATCAAGATGCGGAAGCTCACCCGGACCGTCAAGATGATAAATACAACGTTCCATATATTCAGATTGTTCAACTAAATGCGGAAGAACAAATTCCTCAAACTTAGCAGGCGAAATCATTGCACAGAAATCACACTGTATAGGATACCAGGGTTTACTTGAAGGAATATTCATCCAGTTATTGAAAGGCTGACCGGACTTTCGTATGGTTTCAACCTGTTTATCAAAAGCCTCAAACCATAATTTTGTTACTTTTTCTGTAAATTCCTTTACCTGTTCCGGATAATCGTAAAGGTCGTAAAGCAGATTTTCGGTTCCGCGAAGAGAAGCCACAATATCTAAAATACCGCCTAAATCTGTTATGGTAGTATTAACACTGTTTTCGGTTAAAAATTTTGTCTGCATACGAACAACATTCTGCCACATTTCGCTGTTTTCATCGAATGCAATTTCGGGTGGATTATCCCAGTCGTCCACTATGGTTTTACGGTCAAACCATATAGTGTTTTCCGCAAGCTCATAGCTTCCTCCGATACAAGCCGATAAACATCCGGGGCCAAGATTTGTAAACAGGTGCGGAATAGATTCGGCGCTATAGTATGTATTGTTATAGCTGTGCATTGTTCTTTTTAATATAAAATCTTCATCAAGCCATTTTTCGTAAAGAGAATTATGCGGACGATACGCAGGCCCGATTGAAGCAGGGATATTAAATACAAATCTCTTTCTCGGTTTCCTTTCCCAGAATTCTTCAAAAGCGTTAAGCGCATGAGAAAATTTTTCATTTACCATTTGTTTTTACCTTCCTTTATGTGTTATTTAATATTTTTAAAATATTGTTTGTTAATTGATATTTTACATTTTTTCCGTTAACTTTTACGTTTGATACAGTTTTATTTGCATCAAGACGAATCTCTGCAGATGATATATCGTCAGTTTTTCCCTTTTTGGCAAAAACTCCGGGTACGTTATCATCCGGATTTGCCGTAAGAACATCGTTTTCTTTACAGGTTGTAATAACAAGTTCAGTTCCCGGCATATCAACTGCAAATTCTTCAAGCTTTACAGCCGATTTCACGAGATATTCTCCCGTATCTTCGTTTCTTATATATGTTCCGTCTTTAATCATAAAATACAAAACATTTCCGCTTGCATTTTCCTGAACAAATGCAACCTGTCCGTCGGTAGCATATTTCCCGAAGACTCCCGGCTCTTTATTATAGGACATATAATAATATCCGGTATTTTTTTCACCTTTTAATGTGAAATCAATTTTTAGTGCCGTTGCATTTTCGTTGGTTTCAAGCTTTTTGGCAGTTACAGTTGCATTCACATCGTCGTTTGTCGGCATAAGAACTGTATCAATGGTTACGTTTCCCTTGCCGTTTTTCTCAAAATATGCATAGGGAGCATCGGTTATCTGCTGATAGCCCATATCATACCATCCCGTTTTTTTGGTAAGTGATACGTCCTCGTCTGCATTTGCAATTAATATGTTTGCTCCGGAGGGATAATTGGAACGCACAGTATTATTTTCAGTATCAATCGAAAGACCGGAATCGGGCTTCATATGCCATACCTGCTTATAGTTATTGGAGCCGGAAGCTGTGTTTGGTATCATAAGATCCGAAACAATCCACATTGTTGGCTTAATAAAGGTTACAGAACGTCTGTGTTCAAAGCCTTTTGTTTGCGGAGTTGACTGACTTAAATAGTCAAATGATGAATTTGCAGTCCAGTCGTAAATTGTACCCGTCGGATTCCATCCTACAGTAAGCCCGCCACGCTCCTGAGTTGTATCATTAATTACCACCGAATTATGCCCTATGGTAGAAGTTCCCCATATACGTTCATCGTTTACACCGTAAGAAAAGGAACCGGCATCGTTTAAAAGGGTTCTTCCGTATGCATAAACAATAAGCCCGTTGTAATCGGAATGGGCGTGCTGTCCGCCGCCACGCACATTGGTGAAAAGATAGGGACTTTGTTTTGTCCAGTCGGAACGCATAACGGTTGTCATACTGAGCGGCCAATGTACCGATGTCCACTTGGGTTCTTCTCCGCTTTCACCGTAAGTAGCAATATACTCAAGCTCTTTATCTTCTCTCATATTGGCAACCTTAACAAAATTGGTTGGTGAACGGTCTGCACCTGCTCCGTCTCCGTATTGCATAAATGAACCGTCGGGTCCGAAAAGAAGACAATTATAATATGCGGCTCTGTGTAATCTTTCCATAAATGCCTCTGTAAGCGTTATTCCTGCAACAGAAGTGTGATTTGCACTGGTGTTGAACATATCGTAAGCATACATAGCAGTTGCTTCAATATACGAGCCATCACTCATATTATTCTGAAAAACAAGGCTTTCCATTTCATCCTGCCCCAGCTTACGCCAGTTTGTGCCTGCAAGAGCATCATAATATTCAGGCATTCTTATTGATGTGTTTAAAAGCGAGTTAAATTCGTACTGACGCCAGTTTCCCGTAACAGTAGGATAGGTTACAAGGAAGGTTGCACTATCCCATACATTTTTCAGTATGGCGGTGAACAATTCAGGTGTCATATACTCGTATTTTGCCATAACATCCGTCATTTTTGTCCAGTTGTTATTTTTACTTAAGCAGCCGAGAGAATTGGGAAAACCGCCTCTTATTCCGTCAGGATCAGGCTTTGAAACAACTGTATTGGTTGAAAGCCTGTAATTTCCCGTATCCTTTATATAATCGTTTATTATACAAAGCATTTTATACATATAAATGTCGTTGCCCGTTGCAAGATATTCCGGCATAATAGCATCCGCATACCCGTAAAAACGGCAGTTCTGATGCCAGTATTGTTTATCCGAACCCAAAGGCGGATCTATCCAGTCGTTTCTTTCCGGCAGACCGTTATAGGAATACACCTCACCGTCAGTAGAGTTCCATGTGATGGTATCGCTTGTTTGCGAAAGCGTATTTTCTACTAAAACAATCATTCGTTTTTCCCCGGAATATTCGGGATAAGCTTTTGCATAAACCTTAAGTTTGGCCGAGGTAACAGTATCAGTGCTCTTTATATCCGAAAAATCGAATTTTAATATGGAATGACTTGTATCATCACCAAGAAAATCTCCGAAAGTCTGTACTTTTAAAACATCTTCATTGTTAAAATTTGCATCCCTGTATTTTCCTGCACGAATCATATAACTGTCAATTGCATAATATGTACGGTTTTCGCCGTTTACCACCAGTTCTATTCTCGGGTGAACACTGATATCGGAATCGTTATGCCGTTTCACTTCCAAATAACTTGCCTCGTTATACCAGGAACGGATGCCAAAGCAGGAAATTGCTCCCGGATTTATGTTGTCGGTACGCAAGGTGGATTCACACATACTCCAGTAATTTTTTGCAAAAAATTCGCCCTGAAACATATGTCCTTGCTGAAGATGCTGAAAATCGTCTGTCAAAGCATCTGCCCACAGCTTATTCTGAGATGTCATTTTGGGCAGGCTTTTACGGTTTTTATAATAATTAAGAAGCTTTTCCTTTGCAAGAGGAATATTATTTGCCTTTACCGCTTCTCCCACTTCCGAAAGTCCCGGATACTCGTAATTCATTTTGGGCTGATTTTCCCACGAACTGCCGTTCCATACTCCGAAAAATTCCTCATCGGACATATACTGCGGATCTTCCCACTCTTCGTCCTTAAGAACAGTAAAATCAAAGGTTTTTGTAAGTGTTTTGCCTGAGTTTACAAGTGTTGCCGTCAGAGTAACAGGCACATCTTCTTCATACCAGCGGGGCCTTATAACTCTTCCGCTGTTTGTTATGTAATCGGTATTTGACGAACTCCATTCCACTCTGCTTCCGTAAATTGCACTGTCCCACAGATTAAGGCTTCTTTTAATTTCTTTTGAGCCGTTGTCGTAAAGGGCAATATTTTCGTAATCCAAAGTATCGGCATCTGCCTGCAAAGCGTCCGAAGCTGACGAAAGAGGTTTAAAGGGCTTAAATGTAAATTCCTTGGTAAGAGAATATTTTCCTTTGGAAATGGTTGCCGTTAACGTAACAAGCTCTCCGATTTCAGAAAAATTAACTATCCCCTTTGAGGATATAAGCTTTTCATTGGAAGATGTCCACGAAATTTCACTTCCGTTTTCCCCCAATACGGGCAAATTAAGATTTTCCGATACTGTTCCGTATTTATAAGCCTCATCCGTATTGCTTACAAGTCTGTTTTCTGTAAGCCAGTCATAGTCAATCTCCACTCTTTTTTCCGAGAAGAAATAGGTTTCGTAAAAACTGATATTATCAATTTCAAGCACGCCAGTTTGCCCCGAACCCATCGCTATATTTACAGAACCGACACCATGTCCCGATGAACGTGACATCACATTTTCCACAGCAGGCTTATCGTCAATGTAAATTGAAAATGTGGAATTAAGAGTATCGTAAAATATTGTAACTTTTATTTCTGTTTGTGAAAATTTTTCTTTGGTAATGCAGAATTTCTGTGTATAACCGTCTACATATCTTATGGAACCGTCGGTAAGCCAGTCCATTGCACAGTAATCATTCGGTCCTTTCTGACGGATTACAACCAAAGGATTTCCTGTCCGTTTCATGGTAAACTCAAGTGCATAAAGCTTTCCGTTATATACTGTTAAATCCTTATCCATATAAAAAATTGTCGTAGTGTCCTTTGCGCTTCCGTCAAGACGTTTAACCGTCATAGCTTCGTTTTCAACAAATATTTCTCCGCCCGAATCATCATTCTGCCATAAAGAGACTGCCTTGTTATCGGTAAAGGAATCCTCAAGAATTATTTTTTTCTTTTCGGGCAGTTCCTGCTTTTCCCATTTAATAACGTTTAAATCAAAAGTTTTTGATAAATATTCTTCACCGCACCTCAGCTTTGCAGTAAGGATAACAGATGTGTTATTTTCGCTGTTAACCACGCCATCGGCTGCTATTACATTTGTATCCGAAGATGTCCATACTATATCGCTTCCTGCTCTGCCTTTCAGAGGAAGGCGCAGGTTTGTTGTTACAGCGGATTGCTTCTGATGAGTAAAAACATCCGATTTAAGATATTCATAATCTAGTACAATTGCATCCGCATCGGGAATTGTGGGATAAAATACAGAAAAATCCGAAATACTTCCCTCTCCCGTAATCTGCTCAAACAAAACCTTCTCCGGAACAGGAATTTCTGCCGATAGCTCTGACATTTCAACTGTTTTTTCATTTCCCAGCCATAAACTGTACTTTTTGGTTATAACATCAAGAAGTATTGTGTATTCGGTCTCATTTTTTACATCCCGTTTAACCGTAATGTCATTTACGGTAATTTCTTTAGAAATCTTGCTGAGTTCAAATACTGTATCTTTTCCGCCAATATTTATTTTGTAATCTCCGTCACTCGTAACCTTAAATTTTATTCCAATTATACTGCCATCCTTTGCTCCGGTAGTGTAAGTGTATTTATCATCCTTATTAAGCTTATTCTCCGCAAGTGATTCTGAAATTATTTTTTCAGCTTCAGGCAGCTGAGGCAAACTGAATTTCACTCCCATAAGCGGTTTCATACTTATAAAATCTCTCCACAGCATTGCTTTGACAACTGTATTTTCAGTTCTTCCGGGAATATTAACAGTTCCGCTGACGCAACTGTCTTTAACACCTTCGGGGTATACAGTAACATCTTTCACTCTGAAATCCATAAGCTTTCCGCTTTCGTATATGGCAAAAATCATACTTATTTTTTCTTCGTCACCAAGAGAAAACGCAGGAAATACTGCGGTATAATCTTCACCGTTCCAGAAGCTTTTTTCTTCATCAAGATTTTTTATAACCAGATTGCCGTCAATATTAATATCACTGCTTTTGCAGTTTTCAATAATAAAGGATTCTACCCTTGCGTTTGTTTCAGATATATCGAGATAGCCGTAAATAATGTTATCTTCGTAAGAACTGTTTGTTTTCTTTGTTATCAAATTATCTGTAACCGATGTTTTTATAAGTTCTCCGCTTTCTTCATCATATGCCGATGTTACCACAACGGCAGGAACTGTACCGTCTGTAAGTGTATACGCATTATAATATGAATAATAACCGTCAGCCTTCCATCCGCTGAGGTCATTGTCTTTCGGATGAATAACAAGTTCTCCTGCAATGGTGCAGGGATAGCTTACACTTTTTTTATAAGTACCAATACACGCCGTCGCCGTAACAACAGCTTCCGTTTTACATTTTGGTGTGTTAATTGTTCCGTCTGTATTAATAAGCCCCGGAACATCCGAAGAAAACCTTATACTGCTTCCCTCCGGCAGTTCGCAGAAAAAGTCGTTTTCCACAAGCTCCGGCCGGGATGTGTTAATTGCACCAAAACCGCCACTTACAAGAAATTCATAATCGGAATCAACCTTTTCCTTGTTGCTCATGCCAACATTGTAAACTTTGATATTATCTATATATACCGTATTTTCCGCAGAAATACCAAAGCAAAGCATTCCTATGGTGGGAGTGTACTGTCTTCTTGTAAAGTCGTCAATTATTTTTATTCCGTTGATATACAAATCAAACTTATCACAGCTTCCTTTGTTATCGAAAACCACTGTTACACGCACTTTTTTTGGTATAGTAATTTTTTCGGCAAGATTTCCCGAATAATTATATCCGTTATGTGCCCGAAAACTGTTTCCGCCAAGCTGTATACTGCTCGAAACAAATCTGTGAAGCACTCCGCTTGCTCCGTTTCCCGTATTGATAAGCATTTCAACGGGATTTGAATTTTCCGCTTCAATATCGTATTCTACGGCAAGCCTGTATTTGCCGTTCAAACTAAAGCTTGATTTATCAGATTTAAACCAGATAATCGCTTTATCGGTATCAGGTCTGCCGTCTGTCTTGCCGTCTTTCCAGCTAAGCTTAAGTCTGCCGTTTTCAATAACGGGAACAGAAGACGACAACGGACTTTGACTGGGTGTAGCGGCAGAAGGAACCACACAGTTGTATCCGGCAATAATACCGTTGCTTGAGGGTAAAACTGCTTCGGTAGGATTATTTTCTCCGGGTTCAGGAATAACGGGCACATTATCGCTGTAACTAAAATCTTCATAGAAAAGATATTTATTTCCTGCCATAGGCGGCTTTTCATCATAAGAAGCCTCCGCACTCACCAATATGGGCATCAAATTTAAAAGCATAACACATATTAAAAAAATATTAAGAACTTTTCCTCTGTATTTTACCATATAGCTCCTCCGTAAAATCATTTTCGGATTGTTTATTATCTATTTTAATTTTAACAATAAGCACTCTTAATTTCAACAGACAAAACTTGGACTTTATGGACAATACTCTGCTTTTTGTCCAGTTTTTCTTTTATATGTCTATTTATTTATACGGCAGAAATGTGTTATACTGTTAAAAACGAACTTTTGAAGGAGAATTTAAAATGTTAAACGCAATTCTTGAATATGCAGAACAAAAAATTGACCTTAACAGAATAGAAGAATCCGAACAGCGCTTTAAAAAAGTATTAAGCTGGCAGGAAGCTGACCGTGCACCTGTTGTTATAATGTTTGGTTCAGATAAATTTCAACCTTATTCCATTCCGGAAATTCACGAGGATTTATCCAAAATGATGTGCAACGAGCTGTTGCGTTCAACACCTGCATTTGACAGTGAATGCGATTGTATTCCTATGCTGAGGGCAAACTACGGAGTAGGCTTATTCCCATCTCTTTTTGGTGCAAAAAGCTTTATAGTAAACAACAATATGCCCTGGGTTGAAGCCTTTGACAGTGTGGATAAAATTAAAAAGGTTGTAGACGCAGGAATCCCCGATTTAAACACAGGGTTTGGTGCAAAGGTTATAGAAACATATGAATTTTTTAAGGAAAAGCTTGCGCCCTACGAAAAATGCAGTAAAGGTATAAAATTATATCATCCTGACCTTCAGGGCCCGTTTGACGTGGCGCATTTACTCTGGGGTTCGGATATATATTACGCTATATATGACGATCCTGACCTTATTCACGAGCTTATGGCACTTATATCCGAGACATATATTAAATTTATGGAAAAATTAAAAACTGTTATGAATGACGAAACAGACGGTTTTAATTATCACTGGCAAAGCCTTTATCCGGGCAGAGTAACCTTAAGAGACGATTCTGCCGTAAACCTTTCTCTTGATTGTTACAAAGAATTTGTAAAACCGTATAATCAGAGAATCTGCGAGCATTTCGGCAACGCATCCATGCATTTCTGCGGCAGAGCAGACCAATGGATGTACGAACTGATTGGCGAAGAAAAAATAAAAGGACATAATTTCGGGCGTATGGACAAATATCAGTTTGGTCCCGAGCTTCTTTCGCAGATTTATGATAAATTCAAAGAAAACAAAACTGCTATGTGCGGATTCGGTATTACCAATGAAGAAGCTGAAACCTTTGATTTTGGCAAATACAAATCAGGAGTATCCTTTAATATGAGTGCTAAAAACAAAGAAGAAGCAGAAGAAGTATTTTCCCGTAGTTTTAAATAGCAGTATGCTTGACATATGCCATTGAATAATGTTATAATTATTAGTCAATCGAAATTTCAAAGGATGATTGGTCTTGAGAAAAAATATTAAACAGGTAAACTTAATAGTTAAATGGATTATTTCCTATATCATCATAATAGCAATTACAACAACTGCTATGATTATAGGCTTTTCGTACTACGATAAAAACTATAATCAGCAAACACTGCATTTCAACGATTATGTAATCAGCAATATGACACACAATGTAAAAAACACAATGATAAGCATACGCCAGCTTTATTCCAATATAAGCTTTCACAAAGATATTGCCGCAGTTGCTGCTGTTACCAATATTGATGATTATTACAAAAGCAGTGAAGTTACCAGGTTTTTAAATGATATTTCTTTTAGCTACATATTCAGAAACAATATAAATTTCTTTTATATTTATAACAAAAAAACAGACTGCATTATTGCTAAATCCGGAATTATAGACAGCAAGCTGTTTTATGATACGTATTTTTCAAGCAATGCTTCGTACGAAGAATGGAAAAACGAGCTTTTAAACGCTACAGGCTCCGGAAATTTTTCGCCGGTAACTTTTACGGAAAACAGCCGTAATTATGACACTATAGCGTATAATATATCCGTTCCAAAAGAGCCTGATTTATCAATTTCCATAATTGTGGACAGAAACATTCTGTTTCACGATGTGGAAGAAATAAAATGGACAGGCTTGTGTGACATTTTTATTTTTGACAGCCACGGTGAGCTTTCTTTATACAATTCGCCAAGTAACAGAGCTATTCCAAAATATATCAGCGAAGTTCCTAAAGAAAACAGTGAAATTTTCGTTTCAACAAATCATATTTCCTTTGATACAATCAATATGACTGTTGTTTCGATTTCGCCCAAGCAGATGCTTAAAAAGCACGTTCTTTATATGCGTTTATTTGCTGTAGCTATAATACTTTTATCAGTTATTATTGCTATACTTATGGCATTTCGTTTTTCAAAACAGCATTACACACCTGTTAAAAACATACTTAATTTATTTAAAATTGCTGATAATAAAAATGAATACAGCAACATCAGCAATTATATAAAAACCATCTCATCGGAAAACAATCACTTAAACAGCACACTCAGAATGTGGCATTTAAATTGTATGCTTAAAGGCTCTCCGTTCGAGGAATATTCAATAGAAACAGCAGAAAAATACGATATTCACTTTAAAGACGGAGTTTATGGTTTTCTCATATTCAATATTCAGAATTTTGATGAATTTTATGTTGATGATACCTCAATAAGCACGGAAGAAAAATACAGTGAATTAAAATTTATTATGTCCAACATATTTGAAGAACTGTTCAATACCGAAAACTCTGCAGGGTACGTATTATATACAGATAATTTATTCGGATGTGTTATAAATATTTTTAACACCGACGATAAAAACTACGATTTTATTACAGAAAAAGCTCAGTACGGATTAAGCTTTATAAAAAGTCATTTCGACCTTAATATATCCTATGCGTTATCCGATCTGCACGACAGTATTCAGAAGCTGCCAAGAGCTTATTACGAGGCTTTGCAGGTAATATCCTATAAAAATATAATGAACATCAGCAGCTCTCTTCTGTACCGTGATATTCAGGAGCCTGCAGAGACAAGCAGTTGTTTTACTCCCGATGTTGAAAGTAATCTTATAAGTTGTATTCAGCTTGCAGACCTTGAAAACGCCGCTTTAATTATAAATCAGATATTTGAAACGATTCAGAATGATGATGAAAATCTTTTTGCACAGAAAAAATATGTTGTGTATGATTTAGCCGCATCATTGCTTAAAATATCCTCCGGCTCATCATATGCCATTGAAGAAATTCTTAATGTTTTTTCCGCAAACAGTACGCAGATTGATTATAACATTAAAAATCATATACTTAATGCAGTAAGCGATTTATGCAAGAAAAATACAACCTTCAACAATCAGTCCAACCACGTTGCAAAAATAATCAAATATGTATATGAAAACTACAGCGATATGAGTCTTTGTGTATCTTCAATTGCAGACTATTTCGGATTAACCTCCGCATATGTTTCAAAAATATTCAAAAACACTTACGGCGAATCCCTTATAGACTTTATCAATAAATACCGCCTTACAAAAGCAAAAGAACTCATAGAAACAGGAAAATATACATTTAACGAAATATCCAATATGGTTGGCTATAACCATATAAGAACCTTTAACAGAGTTTTTAAAAAATACGAAAAAATAACCCCGAGTATGTACAGGGTTCAGGATCAGCAGTAGTATTATAATGCTATAAAAAGGGCGTGTCTCAATAAGTGATTTTCACTCAGTTGAGGCAACGCCTTTTGCTGTATTATTTTATTCTTTTTTCAGCATTTTCTTATACTGCCCGACTGTTACGCCCTCATATTTACAGAAAATTCTCATAAAGGTACGTTCACTTCCAAATCCTACCATTTCGTAGAGTTTGGAAATAGGGAGTCTAGAATCCTGTTCAAGAAACTGCTTTGCTTTTTCAATACGGTAGCGGCTTATATAGTCGGAAAGATTTTCGCCTGTACTTTCCTTGAAAATTCTCGAAGCATAGTATGGAGTAACTCCTACATAGCTTCCTATATACGCAACTGTTATAGAGCAGTCGCTGTATTTTTCCGCCACATATTCTTTAATTTTACTGAGCATAGAATTTACGCCCGGATTCTTTATTTCCTCGTTATTATTACATTCCATATCATTCACATAATCGCAGGTGTACTTAACAAGATATTCAAAATTTTTTATATAGCTGTCGCAGGATTCAAATTCCAGAATTTTATTAACAAAAGTATAAATCCCTTGTTTTGTATCATCGTCTTCAGGGAAAACCGACGAAATTTCATTGATTATTTTAACCGTAAACAGCTGAAATTCTTTTCCTGCAAAAAGGTCGGCAACTTTTGTAATACAGTTCATTGCGGATTCAAAATCTCCAAGCTGAACAAAGCTTGAAATTTTTTCAATTAACTCATTATTACAGATTACACGCGGAATTTCGTTTGAAATATCATCAAAAAACACAATTTCTTTATTTTTTATAAATCGTGATTTTTTATACAGCGAATTTAATTCAATGTAAGCTTTATGAATATTTTCAATTCCGTAGCACAAATCTCCCACGTTAACCGACATATAGATATTAAACTGTTTTTCTATAAGTGATTTGCCGAATTCAAGAATTTCACGAATTTCTTTTTTCAGATTATCTGCATTGTTGTTACAATTTACAATACAAACAAACTTATCATTTTTTGGAATAACATATGCACAGCCAATTTTTTCAAACAGCTCTTCAAATATGTTTTTAACTATGATTTCCACACTTGAAATACGCTCTAAATCGTCTATTTCCTCCGCTTCAAAAATAGAGTTGGAATCATAAACATCAATAAGCATCAGATGGAATTTATCTGATAAAAATTTTATATCAAGATTACAAGCTTCCTTAAGAACAGCATTTCTGTTTCTTTCTAAGGAAAGAATATTGTTAAGGAACTTTTCCTGGTGAATTTCAGAATCCTTTTTCTCGTATTTATCTATCTGCAGTCTGAACGAATTATGCTCGGAAACTATATTCTCAATCAGCTTGAAATTAACATCTTCAGAGCTGTTTATCATAGATGTAATTTTCTTTACCGGCAGATAATTTTTAACAATATATATACAAAGGAAAAGGATTGCCATAATAAGATAAATTATAGTATTTACAACTGCAAGATACTTATTATACTGAACTTTTTCGCTAAGATATTCATTATCTGTGGAAAGAACATATTTCCAGCCGTTATATGCGGATTTCAAAGACATCCACATATAATCTTTTTCGTTTTTCATATCCGGATAATTACTCAGTTCATCATAGCTTATATTTTCCAGAATTTCATCGCCTATTCTGAACATAACGTTATTGTTTTTATCAATAACGCACATTTCTTTTTTATCGAAATCATAAATGTCCAGAGCATAATCAATAAGCTTTTGGGCAGACATACGTATTACCACAACATAAGCCGGAACCGGTCTTTTAAGCCCGTATTCCTGATTATAGAAGAAATCAATATATTTCTGATTGCCGTTATTTACAATCATATGCTGAGAATACATATTCCTGCCAAGCTTTTCGTTCCACAACTCGGACGTTGCATCTGTATTGATATAATATTTATCAAAAAAATTCTTTTTTGATTCAAACATAGAAGAGGATACAACAAGATCAATCTCATTAAAAACAACAAATATATCGCTTACAGCCGACGATTCCGCAGTGAGATTCTTAAGTTCAGTTGCAAATCTGTAAACTCCGCTTAAAAATTCAGCATTATTCTTGTCAAAGTAACCCCGACCAAGAATTTCCTTAAAATGCTTACTGTTGGGAATAGCAGTAGCAACTGCACTTGAAGATGCAACCTCTTTTTCAAAATACGCCGAAATGGTATTAATCATAATTTCATCTGTTTTTATAATATCCTTTTCAACCGCATTTATGTTTAGTTGCATCATAACAAGACTGCAGGCTACCGGTATGGCAAAAATTGCCAGAATTGCAATTATAATTGTCCCTCGGAAGTCATTTGAAAGCATCTTTTTTAATTTAGACCATATCATATTCCAAAGTACCCCTGTCTTTTAATTAATTTTATCCTTTCAAAGCACCAATCATAACGCCTTTTACAAAATATTTCTGTAAAAACGGATAAATACAAAGTATTGGCAGAGTTGCAACCACAACAACCGCATATTTTATACTTTCCGCAACGCTGTAAATTTCAGCAGAACCTGCATTTTGCGCCATATTGGATACATCATTCTGCAGAAGAATTTCCCTTAATATAAGCTGCAGAGGATATTTGCTTCTGTCGTTAAGATAAATGCTTGCGTTAAACCACGCATTCCAGTGTCCTACTCCGTAATAAAGAACCATTACCGCAATAATCGCCTTGGAAAGAGGCAGAACAACATGCCAAAGAATTGTTAAATGTCCTGCTCCGTCAAGAAAAGCTGCCTCCTCCAAATTTGCTGGTATGCTCATAAAAGAGGTTCTCATAATTATAAGATTATATGTACTTATTGTTCCCGGAAGAATTACTCCCCAAAGAGAATTGTAAAGTCCGAGATTTTTAACGGTTAGGAAAATTGGTATCATTCCGCCGCTGAAATACATTGTAAAAATCATAAGAGCCATTATAGGGCCTTTAAGCATTATCTTGTTTTTTCTTGATAAAAAATACGCCGCAAGCGATGTCATTGTAATATTAATTATAACACCGAAAAACAGTATAAAGAGCGTATTTCCGTAGCCGGATAAAATCATAGGATTCTCGGCAACGGCTTTGTATGCGGCAGTATTGAATCCTATAGGCTTCCACAAAAGACCTGTGTTTGCCATAAGCTTTGCAGAATCGCTGAAAGAAGCAAACACAACGTAAAGCATAGGATACAAGCATACCACCATTAATAATATCATAATAATTGCATCAAATAAAAGAAACAATTTTCTGGAAAAACTTTCTTTTCTCATAAACTACCTTCTTTACTATATCTTTTACCACAAGCTGGTATCCGAAACCTTTTTACTTATCGTGTTGGCAAGAACCAGGAATATTACATTTACAACCGAATTGAAAAGACCTATTGCAGTAGCATAGCTGTAGTTGTTTTCAAGCAAACCTTTTCTGTAAACATATGTCGAAATAACATCTGCAGTTTTGTATGTAAGCGGATTATAAAGTAATATGATTTTTTCATATCCTACACTTAAAATACTGCCCATTCTTAAAATAAGCATTATAATTATAGTAGGCATAATGCCCGGAAGAGTAACATTCCACGCCTGACGCAAACGTCCTCCCCCGTCTATTGTACACGCTTCGTAAAGCTCCGGATCAATACTTGTAAGTGCCGCAAAATAAATTATAGAATCCCAGCCGATCGCCTGCCAGATATCAGATATTACATAAAGAGCAGTAAAGCATTCGGGTTTTACCAGTATTGATGTGTTGTCATTGGTGAATTTTTCAATAAGATTTGTTATTATGCCGTTTGAACCTGCAAAGCTGGAAATAATACCGCATACAACCACCAAAGAAATGAAATGCGGAAGATATGTTATAGTCTGAACGGTTTTTACAAATTTCTTATTTGTAAATTCATTTATAAGAAGCGCCAGCAAAATTGGTGCAGGAAATCCGAAAAGGATGCTGAAAAAGCTTATGCGGAATGTATTTGAAAGTATTCTTTCAAAATATATTCCGTTAAAAAAGCTCATAAAGTGTTTTAAGCCAACCCACGGACTTTCCATAACACCCATTGCAGGACTGTAATTTTTAAAACTGATTAAAAGACCGTACATAGGCACATAATGAAACAGTATGTAGTAAATAAGCGGAAGTGCCACAATCAAATAAAGTACGGCATTTTGTTTAAAATCAGCTTTCAAGCGTTTCAGGTACGGAGCCTTTTTTTCTCCGGTGCCGCTTCCTGATTTAATTTTCATCATTTATCTCCAATACCTTTCCTTATTTTTTCAGGAATTATTTATTCTGGTATCTGTCGTAAGCAGCCTGCAGAATTGACATTGCCTGATCAATACCCATAGATTTTACGGTTTCAACATAATTATCAAACTCATCAACAGGAGTTTTACCAATGATGATATTGCTGAAAGTTTCATCAACATAGGTTTTGATTTCAGCCATAATGGAGCTGTATTCGCTTCCTTCCTCAGCACTCAGCATAACTGTGGGGAATTTGTAATCATAAAAATCATTGTCAGACCACTGAACAATAGCATCACGCTGCTGATCGGTTCCATAATACTGCTCCAAATATCTCTTATCCTGAACAAAAGGTCCCGATTCGCTTCCAAGACAGTTCATAGTAAGCTTCTGAGAAACCGGAGTACCGTCTGTTGCATCGGTAAGCTCTGCTTTGTATTTGGGGTAACCGTCTACCATATCGTAGCTTTCGCCCTCTTTACCAAAGTTGTAGAACATCATACCTTCTTCGGAATAACCGTAGTCAAGATAACGTGCTGCAAGCTGAGGATTTTTACAAGCTGTTGTAATAGCACAGCCAAGAGTGGTGTACTGCCATTCCATACCGGAATATTTACCTTTTTCGGTAGCGCTTACAGACGGATAAGGTGCAGCTGCAAGATCAAAGCTTTCGCCTGCTTTTGCAGATAAATATGTTCCCATTTTTCCGCCGCCTGCGCCGAAAGTTACACCTGAAATTCCGTTTAAAATGTTGGAGTCCATAAGCTTACTGTCGCTTATAGCAAAGTTTTTATCAATATAGCCTTTTTGGAACCATTCGTTAAGCTTTTTCATAAGCTCCTTGTATTCCGGCTGTATAGGCCCGTATTTAACAGTGCCGTTATCAACGTATTCGCTTGCGAATGCACCAAAACCGCCCGCAAACATATCATATCTGTTTGTTGCAAAAGGTGCTTCACATTTGGTTTTAAATGCTTCTAAAACCTTATCCCAGTCTGCAATTGTTTTTGGAACTTCAAGTCCGAATTCCTTAAGCCAGTCAGAACGAAGCATAAAGCCGGCTGTAGCACAAAGGCTTTTTTCTGCTCTTAAGAAAGGATATACATAGTTGTATCCGTCATCAGTTGTAACCTGTTTTTTGATATCAGGATTTTCTTCCAGATATTTTTTGTAGTTGGGTGAATAATCATCAATAAAATCATTAAGATTGTAAATTACATTCTGCTCTATAAGAGTATTGGGATTTTCAGCGTGCCAGTACGCCTTAACAATATCGGGCATATCGCCGGAAGCGATAAGCAGATTAAGAGCACTGTCCTGCCCCTGTGCCGGATGAATATATTCTACCTCAATACCTGTTGCTTCTGCAAGATTTTTTGCAAAAGGAGTTTCGCCGTAATTACTTACAACAGACGAAACCTGACCGGGCAGATTCATCCATACGGTAAGCTTTTCATCTGTTTCGATAGGATAGCTTACAACACCTTTTTCCATATTGCTTTCTGTTACAGCCTGTTTTTTATCGCCGCAGGATGTAAGAGTAAAAGCAGTTGCAGCTGCAAGTAAGCCGCAGATGATTCTTTTTTTCATAATTTTACTCTCCTTAAACTGTAAACGCAAGAATTGCCAATCCCTGAGAAAATTCCGAATCGCTTTTTCTTGTATTTTTATAAATTTCCATTTCATCTCTTACGGAGGTTCCGTCTGAACCTTCGGTCATTGCACCGTTATCAGCAATGTTGCTTATAAGATACTTATAAGCTTTTTCGGCATTAATTTTATAATCAGCACCGATATACCCCATTTCAATAGCCTTTGTAATACCAAAAGCCATACCGGAGGTGCCGGTTGTTTCGCTGTATGAGGAAGAATCTGTAATTATAGTGCCCCATGTGCCGTCTTCTCTCTGATTGGAAAGAACTGCGTTTAAATGACGCATAAATCTTTTTTCAACCTCTTTTTTAAGAGGATAAGAATCGTCAACCATCTCAAGAATAACACCGCAAGCCGCACTGTACCACGCATTTCCTCTGCCCCACAATGCTCCGTGAAGAGTTCTGTCGTCGCAATAATAGCCGTGATATAACAAATCGTTTTCTATGCTGTGCAGAAAATCAAAATGCAGAACAAGCTGTCTTAAAGCCTCGTTGACATACATTCGTTTTCCTGTGATAAGACCGTATCTTACAAGGAAAATTCCGCCCATAAATACAGTATCAACCCAAATCTGATTGGGATATGTGTTTCCAACGCAGGTGTGCTCCAGAGCACCCTTATCGCATCTCGGACATTCGGATAAAATATAGTTTGCAAATTCTTCGCACAAATACATATATTTATCGTCTTTTCTCTTTTCATAAAGAGCAAGAATTCCGTTTAATGCCGAAGTGGTATTAACGCTGAATCCGGGTGTTTTTTCCTCAAGATGGCTGTATATCCACTTTTCTATAAAATCCATATATTTTTCATTGCCGGTTTTTTCATAGGCTTTTTCAAGGGCAAAGAGGCAGACACCCTGCCCCCATTGCCACTCGTGCATTCTGCCATAATCATTATCTGCAATGAAATCGCATAGCTTTTCAAGATATTTTTGCATAATAATGTTGCTCCTTGTTAGTTAAGTTTCTTTGCCTGAGCATAAGGTTTCATAGAATTAGCAGATTCTACTGCAAATGCTCTTATTGTTGCACCCTCAATTACATCAATATCAAAAAATTCTGATTCGTGTGTAACAGGATATTCGTACTCAGACAGTGAATGACCTGAAATACTGCAGGAAGGAATAAGAGCCTTGCTTATGCCAACAAGCTCATCACCCTTATACTGGCAAATAAGCAGCTGAGAGAATTTTGATACGGGCTTGTAGAAATTGATGTTTGCCGTAACATCCTTATGGCTTCCTGCAGAAAGTGTTTCAGAAACAGATTCAATACTTAAATCATTAGCCGCACCTGCAACTAAATAGTAGTAAGAATAAGCTTTTGAATTGTGGTCAAGATTTCTTGAAATAACAAGAATGTTTCCTGTTTTGATAACACCGTCATTTTCTTCTGTTAAAGTGCTGTCTGTGAAGATTTTTGCATTTTCAATATCTCCGTTGGTTGTGTTAAGAGCTGCAAAGAAGTTATCCTGCAAACGGTCAGCAGTTGTAGGAATGAAAATAGCGCTTTTTCCTATTGTTAAAGTATCACTTGTAAGGTCAAGTGCCGGCTCTGTTTCTGCACTTCTTCTGGAACCGTTGTATTTGTGGATTTCATCAACTGCCCATTTAGCCGCTGCTACATTACCTGTTT
Organism: Clostridia bacterium; assembly: GCA_017414505.1. Classification (GTDB taxonomy): domain Bacteria; phylum Bacillota; class Clostridia; order UMGS1840; family HGM11507; genus RGIG1932. The sequence continues at coordinate 111,829 of JAFQLQ010000022.1, read as the reverse complement.
CTGCATCTTTTGCAAGATAGAAAGGCCATTTAACACGATTAATTGATGAACAATTAGTATCAAAGCATCCTAAAGATACACCGTCTACATAAACTTCGGCTTTTTTTGCAGTCATATAATATGTTGTCGAAACTCTTACCCACTGACCTTTCTGATATCTTCCGATAACAAAGTCATCTCTGTTGTTAACAGCAATAGTACCGTCATTTCTGAAAGCAAATGACCACCATCCGCCCTCGATAGACTGCATACCGAAACTAAAATATCTGAAGTTTCCGTCAAACAGGAATGAAGCTTCAACAGTGTAAGGAAGAACATCTTTTTTGCTTACATAATCGGTATTTTCAACGTCTTCAATTTCTGCCCATGCAACATCTGTATTTGAATTTACAATTGCATAACCGTTATCGCTTACACCGCCAAGAGGCTCTGTTACTGCATAAGTGGGAGTAGCACTTGATTTAAATCCAAAGCCTATATCCCTTGTGCCCGAACAGTTAAGTGCTGCTCTCGTTGTGGAAGTATTTACAATTGCAGGGCTTAATTTTTCGCCTGCGGCATTTGTTGTCCATAAATTAACGGATTCTCCGTCTGCAAGGCTTGTTTTTTCAATTCCAAGCTCTTCGCCGTTTAACAAGAAATCGTTAGGATCAACTCTGCTGTCGATATACTGTGTAGAACCTACTACAACATCTTTATAAAGCTTAGCAACATCACTTGCTGTATCTTTAAGTGTAAAGCTTACATCGTTTGAATATACGGGTGCATTATCAAGACCGTTTGAATAGGATAAATCGTCAAGCCAAACACCTGTTGTTGCGGTGTTGTTTGCAGATGTTCTTACTTCAGCAATAAGCTGATAGAAGCCTAAAAATTCATCAAAATAACCTTTGTTACCCCACTGATATCCACCGAACTGTGCGGCAGATTCCGCTTTAGAGTGGATGTTTCCCTCGGGAGTAAACACCTTATTTTCAATTACAGGAGCATTATCTATATATAAAGAATAAGCATTTGTGTTCATGCTTGCATCTGTAACGGGATATACGCTCCAGATATCTGCTGTTCCGGTTTTACCGTCGATAGCAGTTGTGGAAGTTCCGCCTTTACCGCTTTTCATAACAAGGTTGATTTTATGCCACTTGTTGGGAGTTAAAGTAACACCTGTTGCTTCATTTAAAACTGTAAGCTTACCGCTTCCGTCAACATAAAGAACGTAATCCGGGCAGTTATGTCTTCCTGCTTTACCGTCTGTTCCGTTTGTTATGGATTCGGGAAGTGTATAGTAACCTACAATACCTTTTGTATCGCTTGAAGTTCCGTCCCAAGCCATATATACTTCAATTTCGGTATATTCGCCCTCACTCATACGCTGAGCTTCATGACCTATTAATATGCCCTGACCTGCATCGCCTGCGGTTACACCGCTTGGTCTCCAAAGATGAACTACCTTATCATCAGCAGGTTTACCGAAGTTACCTGCTTCGATAGTTACACCACCATTTGCACTTGAAAGGTTAGAACCTTTTACATTTGTGAATCCGCCAAAATTTGCGGAATCTGTAATTTCTGCGATAGCCGTATCTGTTGCGGTTGCTATGGAAGCTATACTTCCGTCGTGCTCGGATAATGTTAAATTATCAAAGCCGATAGCACCTATTGCGTCGTCTAACGCATAAGTTGGCACAAAAGCCATTGTAAGCAGCATTGCTGCAGTGATTGTTGAAGATAAAATCTTCTTTAATGTTTTTTTCATTGATGTCTCCTCCTTAAAATTTTTAATTTATTTTTATCCGGCTTTTTCTCTTTTCCGGATTATTTTGTAAACTCAAATATTTCCGAAGTCAGTGCTTTCGGGCTTGTAATTCCGCTCCAGATATAAACGGTGAGCTTTTCACCTTTTGAAATTGTCGGAGCAGTTAAATAATAGCTTTTTTCGGATAATTCCATATTAATGGTAAAAGGCACTGCCTTAACCGTTTTTACTTTATTTCCGTTCCACACCTGCATTACTGCACAGGCAGGAACATCAGAATTACCTGTATTTACTGCTTTTACCTCAAAGCTTGTTCCGCTTAAGCTTCCGTCGGTAATAGCAAATTCGCCGGTTTCCGTTGTAAAGCTTCCTTCAACTGAAAGTCCGATTTCTTCGCCCGAAGAATAACGGCAATTTCCCGAAAGTGTAAGAATATATGTGGTTGCCGGCTTTAATTTTGTTTCGGGGAAAACAGTTAGTGTTCCGTTTCCGGGTGTTACACCCGATAATGTTACGGCTCCGCCGAATTCATCGGTAAGAACCACATTATCCTTAGTTAAATCTGCAGGCATAAGGTCTTCGGTAATTTTAAAGTTTATTTTCTTATCTTCTGCCTTAACACTGCCGTCAACAGTAATAACGGGAAGGCTCATTCCCTTTTTAAGAACAAAGTTATCTACTGCAATAAAGGTTTCAACCTCGTCGTAAACAGGGCCTATAATACGAAGATAGTTAATAACATTTATTCCTGCATCAAGGTCAGATGTAAATGTATCGTTTATGTCGTCTCCGCTTACCTCGGCTGTTACTCTGTGATGAGCTACATCAAGGTCGATAACAAAGTGATACCATGTTTTTTCGGAATATTCTACAGGAGTCTCTAAAATATACACCTTGTCGCGCTGAAAATTGGCAATCTGCTTTTCATTTGCACCGTTTTTCTTAAACAGAAGAACAAAATTATCTGCTGTTTCAGGTGTATTACCCTGCGGATCGGCTCTTCTCATCCCGGGCTTTTTATCAATGTAAACATCAAGCTCAATTTTCACTCTTGTCTGACAATCCTGAGTTTCAAGACCAACATAAGCCGAGTTGTTGGGGGCATAAGCCTCGTTTACTTCTTCCATACCAACAATAAGGCTTTTGCCGAATTCTTCTTTTATAGTTTTATAACCAATATAACCTCTCTGCTCTGTACCCCATGAATTGGAGGGAAGCTGAGAACCGGAATAATCTGAAAAATCGTCAGATTTAAGCAATTTTTCACTGCTTGAAGAAAGAGTTACAGTAACACTTTTTTCGCTTATTGCACCGTAGATGTCCTCTGCTTTAAAATTAAGAGAACGTGTACCGCCGGTAAGTGTGCTTAAATTAACAGTCATTGTATCGGAATTTACAGTTTCCTGTAATTTTCCGTCTGCATAAAAGCTTAAAGATGATATTCCGTCAGAATCGGTTGCAGTTACCGAAACATCGGGGAACGAACCGAAAAAGTATTCAAATCCGTCTTCTATACCCGAAATTTCAATAACAGGATTATCGTTTTCAACAACTGTTACGGCTATCTCCTTGCGTGAAGTTATTCCGTATTCATCATAAGCAATTGCTTTTAAAGTGTAGTCACCGGTTGTATCCTTAACAAAAACATATTTGAAAGGTTCATCAACAAGGGTTTCGCAAAGCTCGTTATTAACATAAATTTCAAGTTTTGAAAGAGCTTTGTTGCACCCGAAAGTAATTTCTTTTTCTTGATTCTGATAAAGCGTAAAGCTTTCATCGCAATCTGAATTTAGTTCAGGAAAAACATATCCGTCAGCAACACAGTAAAAACGAAGCTGTTTTTCTCCCAGACTGTTTCCGAAAAAGTCGGTTAATGTAAGAACCTTTAAATCGTAAGTTGTTCCTTCTGTAAAACCGCCTGCAGGAATAATTTCAACACCCGAAGCAACAGGTACTACTGTAAAATCGTCCATCTTTGCTTCATTTGCATAAAGCTCATAGTTTGCTTTATCACTAAGAGCACTTGTTACAATACCTGTGTTAACGGTTATTTTTCCTTCTGTGTCGGCAGGTACGCCCTCGCTATCAGCAGGGCTGGTGCTAAATATAAAAGTATCATCGGGGTAACTGATTTCAAAATCTGAAACCAGCCAGTCGGTTTCACCGCTGTTTTTCAATTCAAAATAAGCAACACTTAAATCAACGGTAGAAATATCACTGTAATCGCCACTGTATTTAAGCTCTCCGTCTATCCAGAGAGATACTTTTGGAGTTGCTTTCGATAAATCCATTGCAACCGCAAATTGATAGTCTTTGCTTTCCTTGCACTCGGCAAGATTACTCTTGCCGAATGCTGTAACTTTTCCATTATTGATTTTTATCAGGTCTTTTCCTTTTCTTGAGGAGGATGCAACTCTTAAAGCCTGAGTACCTGTACTGTGAGTGCTTTTAAACGCAACTAAAATAATTTCGCCGGTTATATTTTTTGCTGCGGATTTTATAACCCCGCCCGGAATAATGTCGTCTCCGTCAATCACCATTCCGTTTAAGGTGAAAACTCCGTCAGTTTCCGATGCGTTTTCAAATGTAAGTTCTGAACTATCTGCCAAAACACACCGGAAATTGGTTACAAGCATACACACAAGGAGTGCAAAAGCTGTTATTTTTTTCATTCTATTCATAATCTGCCTCCTTTATTTTCTGGTTAAAGCTCTGAATTCCAGAATATTGGTAATTCTGTTTATCATACTTCCGTAACCGGTAACCTTAATAAATCTGTAAGAACCGCCATTAAATTCCATAAGCTCGAAGCCTTCGGTTTTTCCTGCGCTCTGTCCTTCTTTAAGAACAGTCCAATTTTCGGCATCGTTTGAACCTTCAATTTTATATTTGTAATTTCTGGTATCACCCTGCCAGAATGCAAGTGCTACTGCATCAACCTGCTTCGCTTCACCGAAATCGAACCACGCATACTCACCTTCCTGAGCCGCGCTGGTCCATCTGGTTAAGAAATTGTTATCCAGCATACATTCCTTTGGATTCCATTCTTCCAATGTTGAGCTTACATCAAAGGTGCTTATGGGAATTTCGTTAAATGCGGATAAATCAGCCGATGGTGTTATTTTGTATCCTATATTTGTATCGCTGTGATACTTCTTATCGGGGCTCCACACTCTTACTGTGCTGTATGTTCCGTCTTCAGCTTCTATAATTTCAACGATATTTTCAGGATTTTCCGCTTCGGCTGTTACTACAGGTAGAGGCTGCCCTTCCATAACTGCAATTTTACCTGCAATTACAACTTCGTTAAGCTTTTTACCGTTTACTCTTATATTTTTAGCATTAAGAACAGGTGTGGGAACATATTCACCATCCGGAATCTGCCATTGTTCCATAGGAATTGTCATTTCATCTATACCTGAAATTCCGCTCTCACCGTAAGCATACATTTTAACGGTGATTGTATATGTTTTTTCTGCCTGAACAGGCATTTTAATGTGAACACGTTTATATGCGGAGTTGGGATTTTCACCGTTGAATCTGTGATTTTCCGTTCCCTCAATTGACTGTGCAGGTCCGTAGCCTAATTCAAAACCGGGAACATCGCAGCGAACTTCAAGTTTAAGGGTTTTACCGTTTTTATGAAGAAGTGCAGTCTGATTGTCTAAAATTTCTATTGTTGTTGCGGGAGTTTGCATAAACCAATAGGAATTCATTGCTTTTAAAGTTGTAAATCTGTCCTGAACAGTAAGGCTTCGTTTATTATCGCCAACATAGAAGCCTCTGTCGTGCTGAGAAACAAACTGCTGATAAGCAAGGTTAAGATTATAAGATACAATCATACCTTTTGGTTTTTCCTCATAACGGTTAAGAGGAATTTCACCGCCATCGTAGTTCATACCCCACGCATTGGTCGGAGGATCGTGAACAACAACGCTGTGTCCCTGCATACATTGTCTGTATGCAACTTTACCGCCGCCACGCATAATTACATATTCTTCTTTACCAATATCCTCTGCCCAGCGTTCGCCGTTTAAGTCGAATACAAAGTTTCCAACGTCTGCCTGAGAGTGATATGGCTTAACTATACCTGCGTGCGATGCAAAATAGAATCCGTTGTTATCAACAAAGGATGAACGGCTGTATGCCAGGTCAAGACCTTCATAGAAATCGTTAAGCGGAAGATTATCTGCATTACCTTTACAGTCGGGATTATAGTAAAGTGCATCCTCCGGCCAGCGAGTTCTTATACCGCTTGCGGTCTGCGCATAGCAGGCATTCTGTAAATCTTCATCTCCTGTATAATAGGAAATAAGTGTTGACATTTTACTTGAGGTTGTTCCCATATCCGCATCGTGATATGCATAGGAACCGCCATAGCTGTTATTTTTCATAACCCATTCGGCACTTTCTGTAAAGCCCTGTGCATCTAAAAGTCCGTAATGCTGTCCCATTGCATTTATAAGCGATGAAACTCCTCTTCCTGCATACTGAGTACAGTATTCCCAGTAGGAGGGACTTTCGGGCCATGCACCGTCAGGTCTGTAAGATAAAAGAACGTTTTCAATGGAACGAACTGCAAGGGCAAGCAAATCAAAGCATTTTTCGGGATATACGTTTCCAAGTGCTACACAAGCCGCAATTGTTCCGCCGTTACATACTGCATTGAAGTTGGTTTTGCTTGTTGCATAGTCGCCGGCATTACCCATTGTTTCTCTTGTGAAACGAAGGTCACGTATAATTTCCGAATACGGATCAATTATAAATTTAACCATACTTTCTTCAATGTATTTTCTCTGTTCTTCGTTGAAATAATCGTAACACCAGTCGTATGCAATTGCAGTCCACGCAGCCATTTCACCACTGTCTATCATATGAGAATAGTTCCAGTCGGGATAGGAGAATACAGTTTTTAAGGTATTCCATACCTTTTCGGCATATTTTGCTTCTTTCGTTATCTGATACGCAAAGGACAGCGCTTCGATTTCCAGCTTATATCCTCTTGCTATCATCAGCATATCCTGACCGTTGGGAATTGCATAGTCATATTCCGAATTGGATAAATAAGTGTTCGCAGTTCCTATAATTTCATCAACAATATCCTTAAGATATGCGTCATTGTCCTTATTTGCTCTTACTGTATCAAATTCCTTTTTGGAAGCAAGAACTCTCGGACGAAGCTCACCGTTGTTGGTGGTTTTGTTAAAGTCCTCCATAAGAGTTTCCTTATCGGGACGCTCAAACTGCATATAATGATTAAGAACTCTTAAGGGAGTCATATTTTTATAGTAGTCGTACTGGAAACGGTGTGCACCCTGAATATAAACATCGGGTTTTGTATCCTCTGTGTACAAATCAAAAGGCTTATCGTCGGTTATAACAAGTCCCTGACCATCCTTTTTAACACACCATCCAAGAACTTCTGCCGCAAACTGTTCAACGGGGATGTAAAGCTTTTCGTTTTCCGTTATACAAGGAAGCGACATATTTATTTCCTTACCGCTATACATAACAGAATTACTGTTTGCAGTAAGTTTAAGACCGTCGGCTGTTGAAGCAGACTCTGCTGTTTCGGTTTCATATGTATATCCGAATCCAACTGCAAGCGACTTTGAGCTTACGTATAAAATTCCGTCTTTTATAAGAGGTTCATCAACTCTTATGTGTTTTTCTCCGTTTGAAAAAACGTTTTTACTGTGACCGTAAAAAGCTACCTTATCACTCAGGAATTTTTCAATTCCGTCATCCGATGACATCTGAGGTGCGTGATAATCCGGTTTTTCGTGGTCATAACGATTTCTCATTCCAAGAAGATTTAGCTTATCAAAGGTTGCAGTGCAGTCACCGCCGTATTCAATAATAATACGCATCATCTGCAGAGTTCTGAAATTTTCTGTTATGCCAAAGCTGTCTACTAATTTTTCATCAATATAAAGTCTTACATCGTGCTTTTCGGTATCAATTGCAACCTTGAAATTCAGCCATTCGCCTGCTGCAAGCTGTTTTACAATTTTTCCGCTTGAAGTAATAACCTTACCTGCCGAATCAATATACATTGGATTTACAATCTGATAAGAGCCGGTTGTTAAAACATCTCTGAAATATGCAAAATGTACCGGAGCACCAAATTTATCAATCTTAACTCTTCCCGTATAGAGCCAGCTTGGAAAATATCCGTATTTGGGAGCTCTCTGCTCGGGAGAATAGAAATCGTAATAACAGTTTTCAGAGGTGGTTTTTTCCATTATTATGTAACTGTTTTCACGGTTTGGATTTTCTCTCTGTGCTATACGGTTAAGAGTAATTTTATTCCCCTTGGGGAATGCCATACCGTCGAAATATTTAAAATCCTGTCTGGTATAGTTATGGTCGTCAATCGACTCAATATCTATAAAGCATACATCGGAATTTGTGAAATAATCGTAATCTATCCAGGCATCTGCGGCACTGTTGTAGGCAACAGCTGTGCCTTTTACCGAAGATGTTATTCCTTCTCTTGCGCAGATATTATCAATATTTGTGCTTCCTTCAAGATTTTCGATTGTTACATATTTTCCTGCACTTTTTGAAAAGCTCCATTTTTTAAGAACTTTTTTTCCGTTAAGATATAAATCATAAATAAGATTTACATTGTCAACTGCAATGGTTATCTTGTTATATCCGGTTCCAACAAGTCCGCCTATATACTTGTTTTCTGCGGTATATAAAGCGTTGTTTTTAACTGTTATAAGCTTAATTCCCATTTCGGATTCGGTATTGCCGAATCTCACCTGAAAGCTGGACTGTTTTGCAGATTTTACATCCATACTGAATGTAAAAATGTCGGCTTCTTCGCTCAATACCGATGCGAATTTTCCGTAGCCGCCCGTAAAGCAGTAAGCTTTGTTGTTTTTTCCGTCTGCAACAACTCTGGGCTCGCCTTCTGATACAATTACATTGTCTATACCTCTGTTTGTAATCAGGTTATCAAATTTTATATTAAGAAGCTCCTTTGTTTCTGCAGAAAAAACAGTAGCAGGAATAATACTAAAAAGAAATACAGTGCATAAAAGTGCCGATATAACTTTTTTTGTTGTTTTTCCGTTCATTTTCTGTGTCCCTCCGTTTCTCAGAATGAAAACATCTTATTCTTCGGGCAATTCCCACTCAGCCATAGGAACTGTCATTTCGTCTATACTTGAAATTCCTCTTTCACCATAGGTGTACATTTTAACTGTTACCGTATAGGTTTTACCTGCCTGAACAGGCATTTTTATATGCATACGCTGATATGCGGTATTCGGATTTTCACCCTCATATCTGTGATGTTCGGTTCCCTCAATTGACTGTGCCGGGCCGTATCCCAGCTCATAACCGGGAACATCGCACCGAACCTCCATTCTGAGTGCTTTTCCGTTTTTATGAAGAATTGCCGTCTGATTGTCTATAATATCTATTGAAGTTGCAGGTGTTTGCATAAACCAGTAAGAATCCATAGCTTTAAGTGTTGTAAAGCTATCCTGAACAGTAAGGCTTCTGAAATTATCGCCTACATAAAAGCCTCTGTTGTGCTGTGATACAAACTGCTTATATGCGAGCCTCATATCGTAGGATACTGTCATGGCGTAATCGTTATCTTCATAACGTATAAGCGGAATTTCTCCGCCGTCGTAATTCATACCCCACGCATTTGTCGGCGGATCGTGAACAACAACGCTGTGTCCCTGCATGGCCTGCCTGTAAGCCACCTTTCCGCCCCCGCGCATTACAACATAGTTTTCTTTTCCTATATCTTCTGCCCAGCGGACACCGTTTAAGTCAAATACAAAGGTTCCCACATCCGCCTGTGCGTGATACGGTTTTACAATACCTGCGTGAGTTGCAAAGTAGAAGCCTTTTTTATCCAAAAAGGATGAACGGCTGTATGCCAGATCCAGTCCGTCGTAAAAAGCACTGTGCGGAAGCTTATCCGCATCTCCCTCACAATGAGGATTATAGTAAAGTGCATCCTCCGGCCATCGAGTTCTTATTCCGCTTGCCGACTGCTCGTAACAAGCCTTCTGCAAATTCTCATTCCCCGTATAATAGGAAATTAAAGTTGACATTTTACTGGATGTTGTTCCAAGCTCTGCATCGTGATATGCGTAAGAACCGCCGTAGCTGTTATTCTGCATAACCCACTGTGCACTTTCTTTAAAGCCCTGAGCATCCAAAAGTCCGTAATGCTGTCCCATTGCATTTATAAGTGATGAAACACCTCTTCCTGCATACTGAGTACAATATTCCCAGTAGGACGGACTTTCGGGCCATGCGCCATCCGGTCTGTAGGCTAAAAGAACATTTTCAAAAGAACGAACTGCCATAGTAAGAAGCTCAAAGCACTTTTCGGGATAAACATCCGCAAGTGCAATGCAAGCCGCAATTGTTCCTCCGTTACATACTGCATTGAAGTTGGTTTTTCCGGTTACATAATCACCTGCATTTGCCATAGTTTCTCTTGTGAAACGCAAATCACGGATAATATCCGTATATGGATCAATTATAAATTTAACCATATTTTCTTCAATGTATTTTTTCTGGTTATCATCAAAATAATCGTAACACCAGTCATATGCAATGGCAGTCCATGCCGCCATTTCACCACTGTCTATAAGATGAGAATAGTTCCAGTCGGGGTAGGAGAATACAGTTTCAAGTGTATTCCATACCTTTGCGGCATAATCCTCGTTTCCGGTTATCTGATATGCAAAAGCAAGTGTTTCCACTTCCAGCTTATATCCTCTTGCTATTTTAAGCATATCCTGTGAATTTTCAATTTCATAACCGTATTCGGAATTGGCAAGATAAGAGTTTGCTCTTTCTACTATTTCATTTACAATACCGTTAAGATAGCTGTCAGAATCCTTGTAATTTCGTACTTTATCAAATTCCTTTTTAGAAGCAAGAACTCTCGGACGAAGCTTTCCGTTGCCGGTTTTCTTATTAAAATCATTTTTAAGAGTTTCCTTGTCAGGACGTTCAAACTGCATATAATGGTTAAGAACTCTTAAAGGAGTCATATTTTTATAATAATCATATTCAAAGCGGTGTGCACCCTGAATATAAATATCAGCCTTTGTGTCCTCAGTATATAAATCAAAGTAACTTGAAGAAGTCACAACAAGTCCCTGACCGTCTGTTCTTACGCAATGCTTCAGAACCTCCGAAGCAAACTGTGCAACGGGAATATAAAGTCTGTCGTTTTCCCATATACAGGGCAGTGACATATTATATTCAGCTCCGTTATAAATAACTGTTCTGCTGTCCGCCGTAAGCTTCAGATTATTGCCGGTTGCCGTTTTAGCGGTAGCATATGTAACAAGAGATTCACCGTATCCTACGCCAAGTGCTCCGGCACTTACATATAAAACATCATCTATCATAAGAGGTTTATCAACTCTTATATATTTTTTCCCGCCGGAAAATACATTCTCGCTGTATGCGTAAAAAGCAACCTTACCTGCAAGAAATCTTTCGATTCCCCTATCGTTGGACATCTGCGGTTCGTGATAATCAGGTTTTCTGTGGTCGTAACGGTTTCTCATTCCGATAAGCTTAAGCTTATCAAATGTTGCGGTACAATTTCCGCCAAACTCTATAACAAGCCGTAGCATCTGAAGTGTTTTGAAGGTTTCGGGAATGGGGAAGTTATCTACCGGTTTTTCATCAATGTAAATTCTTACATCGTGATATTTTGTATCAACCGCAATTTTAAAATTAAGCCATTCGCCTTTTGAAAGTGTTTTTACAAGCTTACCGCCAGATGTAATAACCTTACCCGATTCGTCAATGTATACGGGATTTAATATCTGATACTCCCCGGTTGTTAAAACGTCTCTTAAATATGCAAAATACACCGGTGCACCAAATTCATCAATTTTCACACTCCCTGTATAAAGCCAGCTTGGGAAATATCCGTACTTGGGAGCTCTTTGCTCGGGAGAATAAAAATCGTAATGACAATTCTCCGAAGTGGTTTTTTCCATAACTATATAGCTGTTGTTTCTGTTTGGATTATCCCTCTGCTCAATTCGGTTAAGAGTGATTTTATTTCCTTTCGGTGATGCCGCTCCGTCGAAGTATTTGTAAAGCCCCTTTGCATAGGATACATCGTCAATTGCTTCAATATCCACAAAGCAAACATCCGAATTTGTGAAATAATCGTAATCAATCCACGCATCAGCCGTATTATTATAGCTTACAAATGAGCCGGAAATGGAAGTAAATATTCCGGATTTGGCACAAACATTATCTATGTAAGTGTTTCCGTTGAGATTTTCAATTGTAAGGTATTTTCCTGCTCTTTTTGAAAATGGAACATCGTTTAAAATGCTCTTTCCGTCCAGATATAAATCATAAATAAGATTTACATTGTCAACTGCAACAGTTATGTTACTGTAGGCTCCGGTTTTTAAGCTTGCAACAGAAGCTTTTTTTGAATCCAACAGCTTGTTATCCTTAATATTAATTAAAGTTACGCTCATTTCGTTTTCTTTACTTCCGAAATGTACCTGAATAGAGGATTTTTTTGCCGCTTTAATACTTATACTGAATGTGAAAGCATCCTCCTCGCTGCTCAGAGTCTCTGAAAGTCTGCCGTAATTTTCGGGGAAAAAATATGCTTTGTTATTGCTTCTATCCGAAACAACTCTCGCATCTCCCTCGGAAACAACTACGTTTTCTATTCCTCTGTTGGTTATAAAATTATCAAATTTTATGTTAAGAAGCTCTGCAGCCGTTGCAGAAAAAGCAGAAATTGGTGCCATACTCATACTCAGTACAAAAGCTGTTAATACGGATATATACTTTTTAATAAAATTTCTATTCACTATCTTCGACCTTCCGTTTCTTCGTATAGAATAACATTCTTTGTATCAAAACTATCCTGATAGAATATAGCAAAATGAGCTTTTTCACCATTGTGTTTATAGGATTTTATATCTGTTTTTTCAAGAGGTCTCACTTCTCCGGTTCTTGCATTGTACTGAACGATTGACATAGAAGCGTTTGTACTTAAATATCTTAAATTTTCAGGCAGAAAGCTCCACGCATTGTCGCCAATGGAAATTCCGGCAAATCCGCTGTCGGGAGAATTTGTATATACCACTCCGCCGTAGTACATTGCACGAAAACCGTCGTCTTTATTAAAGTTGCCGTAGTCAGTTGATGCAAATACACCTTTTCTCGCATCGAAAACAACCTGAATTTTATTTCTTATTTCATTGTTTGCATCTGTTGAAATATGAATTATATCTCCTCCGCTAAGCAACGGATGACTGCTGTTTACAACCTCGCCCTTTGCAGAAGATTTTTTAACGTAATCCGCTGATTTTGCAGGATCAAGATATACCGTTTTGAAAGCCTTGTTTTGCCAACCATAAATTATATATCTTTTTTCGCCTTTATCATTAAGCCCCATATAAACAGATTTTACAAGCATCGGTTCGGGATAAATAGAAATTTCGTAGGAGCTTTCTCTCTTAACTACCACCGCACCTGCTTCGCCGTATTCGTTAAGGTCGTATACAACAGCATCGTTGTAGCTTCCCTCTCCGATTGTTCCGTTAACTCTTGTTCTTATTGCATAGCCTTCCTCGTTATCGACATCTTCGGGAATGCAGAACATTACTGCTGAATTTACACTGCAAAATCCGCCAAGAACACCGGCTTTGTTTCTGTAATAAAGGATTTTTCCTGTAAGATAATCATAGCTTGTAAGTACGTTTTTATCATCATCAAAAACGCCCGGAGTTTCAGGAATATCACCCGAAGCAAAGTCGATATGCTTTATTTCGCCGTTAGAATCAAGTCCAAAACGGATAAGCTGAGGAGTGTTTGCAAAAAGTGTATTTACAACACCTGCGGTTTTTCCACCCTCGCCGTCTACAGTTATTTTATCTGCAAAATAGTACTTGTTGAATTCTCCCGAGGTATCATAAATTTTCGCTTTGTATTTATCATCAAGAGAACCCTCATACATCAGGTCTGTCATATATCCATACTGCATTGCTGTGCTGATTCCTTCAAACGATACTAAAATATCTCCGTCAGTAATTACAGATACGCTGTAAGCCGAATTAAATTTGCTAAGATAATATTTTTTGAAATACGAAGACATCTCGTATTCTTTATCTTCTATAGTGATTTTATCCGATATAGATGTAACCTTTCCGGAAACCTTGCCGGTGATTTTTTTAAGATAAACAAATTTTTTATCTTCCGATCTTATTATCCTTAAAACTTCACCTGCGGAAATACCTTTCCAGTCCATTTCATTTCCGTTCTGGTCTTCAACTATGTATAATCCGTTCTGAAACTCAATAAGATTTTCTGAGGAATTAACATCACTTACTGTTTCAGCAAGAAGGTCAGTATTGTGAACATAAAGATAATCGTATCTGTTTATATAAACCGTGTCACAGGTGTCGTATCTTTCGTCATAAACAAAAACTGCTTCTCCGGTAGCTTCGGTAAAGTAACTGCTGATATTCTCAGTAACCTTACGTCCGTTAAAAATAACAGTTGCACCGGCATTGAGTCTTAAGCTTTTTTCTTTTCTTCCGTCATCATAGCTGTATGAAACCGAGTTTCCGTCTTTTCCTGTTATGTCTGATAATTTCAGAGTTTTTGTGTAAGAAAGCTCACGTTTGTAAACTATTTTGCCGTCTTCGTCTTCGCTAAAATCAATGTATGCTCTTACTCTTTTTCCAAGGTCATCCCATGAAGCAATTTCACACTTGTAATTTGTACCGTCAATTCCTGCAATGTCTCTTTTTTCGTCAGGCTCTTCGCCTCTTAAATTATTGTAAGGTGTTGCAGTAACCTTTCCTTCCAGAAATCTTATTTTATACATAATATATAAAATATCGTCAAAGCCCTGCTCATATGATATTTTTTCGCTCACCTTATTCTGTTTGGGAAGAGGTGTTGTAATTGTGTTGAAAACAAGCATATATACATCGTCAGAAGAAAGGATGTTTTTTGTTAAATCAACATTTTTATCAATTTCGGTAGATTCTGCAAGACTTACATATCCCATAGGATATCCGCCTCTTGCATCTGCCATAGCACTGTAACCCATTAAGCTTACAAGAATTTTTGTTGCTTCGTAGCCTGCAATTTCACGGTCGGGCTCAAAACTTTCACCTTTTGAAATCCATCCGAATTCTGCCGCCGTATAAATTTCTGCCGAATTGTCGGTTATTGCTTTTACATCTTTGAAATAAAACTTTTCAGGTTTAATTGCCGTATTTTTTGTTATTTCGAATAGTTTTTTTATAAATGTGCCTCGTGAAACACTATCGCTTTTTGCCAGAAATTCTCCGCCGTAAATCATATCTATAATTTCAACGGCTTCCTTTAAATCAGCCTGATACTTATAATCTGACTGCTCCTCAGAAAAAGCTACGGTTGAAAAAACTGCACACATCATAGTTAAAACTAAAATTACCGAGCATAGTCTTTTTATCAATTAATTCTCATCCTTTCTGCTAATTTGCCGAATTCATAATGCTGTTAAGAATTTTTGCGGCTTCGGCTCTTGTTATGTTGTCGGCAGGATTAAAGTATCCGTTATATCCGTTTATTATGCCAAGTCCGCCAAGCTTGGAAACTGCTTCTTTTGCGTAATCTGCTATTTCCGATTCATCAGAAAAAACAGTTTTACTTTCTGTATTTGAATTTTTAATAATTCTCCATACTATAACTGCCGCATCCTGGCGTGAAATGTTATCTTCGGGACGGAAGGTTCCATCGGAAAATCCGTTTACAATATTATTTGCCGAAAGTGCTTTTACATAAATGCTGTACCACGCATTGTCTGATACATCGGCAAATGAAACTCCGTAGCTTCCCTGAGAAATATTTTTTGCCAGACATATCATCTTTGAAAATTCAGCTCTCGTCACACTTTTCTCCGGCATAAAAGTACCGTCGGGAAAACCGTTTATAATGTTTTTTGACGCTAAATTTTTTACTGCCTCAGCTGCCCAGTGTCCGTCCATATCAGGAAAACCTGCTTCCTTAACAGGTGCATCTGTGCTGTATTCACCGCCGTAGCTTCCGGAAGAAGAGCCCCCTCCCGAAGCTCCTCCGCCACCGCCGGATACTCCCGGTATAAGAATTATTCCGGAGGAAGCCGCCGCTTCAAAGCTGTTTTTTATATCATTTAAAGTTGTGTAGCTTTTACCTATAATTTTTTCAAAAACCTGCGCTTTAAGATAATCTGTTGAAATCGCATTATACGCAGAAAGATTAATACCAAGCTTTACGCTGTTATCAATGATGAGTTTTTGCAAAGCCTCTACCGATTCAGCTTTGTTGATTCTTGCTATCAACAGACAATCTGCAAAAAATCCGGAAACCTTCTGTCCTGCAGTCTGCATTTTTACCAAACGCTCTGCTTCTCTTTTAACTTCTTCCGAAAAACCTTCAAATTCACTGTTTTCTGTTTCAAGATGCTTTGAAAATCTTTCAACAAACTCTTCGATGCTGATTTCTCCGTTTTTTATCATACAAAGTCCTATTCCGGCAGTTAACTCAGTTAAAAATTCTTCTTTTGTATATCCGCTTGCAGGACGGGCAGAAACAAGTAAATTACTTAATTCTGTACCGTATTTGTCGTTAAAAGCAGTGTTTATTCCAACATTGGGAAGCTCCGCTTTTAAAGCCGACGCATCGGAGGAATTTATTTCATCAAGCTCTTCCGGGGTGATATCCGTATATACAAACCAGCTTTCTTTGTTCTCCTCACCCTGATAAACAAGAGCTTTATAAATGCCTTCGCTCCACACTTCGGGAAGCCCCATTGATACAGAATACAAACCATCCTTATCTGCAGTTGTCATATTGAAAACCGCTTCCAAGGTATTCGCCTCATCCAGAGTAAGTTTATCCGATTCGATTTCGTATGACTGAACAACGATGTTTATATCTTCGCCTGTTTTAGCATTTCCGCTTACTTTGAGCAATGAGTAAGAAGAGTCAAAAACTGCTTTTGTATCAAGACTGATATCAGCCGCACAAACATTCAGCACAGTAATTGCCGCAGTTAATGCTCCGATTATAATTTTTTTCAATTTAATTCACTGTTCCTTTCCGTAATACTTTATTCTGTTGATTGTAGTATAATTATACCATTGTTTTAATGCATTGCACAACTGACAACATTATCAATTACGCCCTAAATTACGCCAGTTTTATTAATTTTGACATAAAAAAAGAATGGTGTCACCCATTCTCTTTTTATGCTATATACTACACCTGCCCGAAAGAATGATATTATCACTTGATTCACCAAGCATAATATCAATATCCATTTCGTAAAGCTCATATTTATTAAATACCGACCATTCTTTAAGTTCGTTAAATCCCAGCTCAAATACAACCTGTTTTTTCTCACCCGGTTTCAGAGAAATTTTTTCAAAGCCTTTAAGCTCTTTAAGCCGGTGTGTAACAGTTCCGCCCGAACGTTTAATATACAGTTGAGGAACTGCTTTTCCTGTTACTTCCGATGTGTTTTCAACATCGGCAAAAATTCTTATTTTTTCGCCGTTTTTAATTTCTTCAACCGTTTTATTCTGAAATTTAAGACCGGAATACTTAAATTCCGAATATGAAAGACCGTAACCAAACGGGAAAAGCGGATTACTGTCCGCATCCATATACTCACTGTGCCATTTATGATTGTATGCGGCAGGAATCTGAGCAACACTTTTCGGGAAGGTAACAGAAAGACGTCCGAAATTATTTTTTTCTCCGAATAATGTATCGTAAATTGCCTTTGCGCCCTCCTGCCCCGGATATCCGCACCACATAACAGAATCAGAATTTTCAATCATTTTCTGCATAAGATACGGTCTTCCGCCAATACCAAGCGCAACTACAGGTTTGCCTGTTTTCTTAAGCTTTTCTATCATTTCAAGCTGACAGGGAACAAGCTCAAGATTGCTTAAATCTCTTCCCTCTCCGCAATCCATATATATAAATGAATCCTGCAGAGTTCCTGCACCGTTATATTTACTTGAAAAATCTCTTACACTGCTTCCGCCAAAGCCCATTATTATAACATCGGCATCTTCTGCCGCTTTATGAAGCTCGGCATCCGTTGCAGTTATACCTTTTTCAAAAGACCATCCTTCTATATAGCCGGCACCTTTTTCTTCAAAGAATTTTCTGATTGTTGTGGGATTTTTCTGTTCGGGAGTGTAATCGCCAAGCATATAGTATATACTGTTAAGATTTTCTCCCACAAGAAGTATTTTTTTATCCTTACAAAGAGGAAGAAGCTTATTATCATTTTTAAGAAGAACCAGGCTTTCGGTTGCCATTTCATATGCAATCTTCTGCCCTTCTCCCGATTCTACAAATTTCTTTGACTGTCCGTTTTCTTCAAGATAGGGGTTATCCATAATTCCGCTTTGGAATTTTTTCTCCAGCAAATGGCATACTGATTCATCTATGGTTTCTTCGGTTATATAGCCTTTTTCAACAGCTTTGTCAAGCAGGGTGTAAGCTTCGTCCCAGAAACCGCAATCAACGCCTGCATTAACTGCCACAGCTCCTGCTTTCACCTTGTCGTCACGATAATGTGCAGCCATAAAATCAACCGCACAACCATCCGAGCGAGTTACTCCGTCAAAACCCAGTTCATCACGAAGAACAGTTTTATTAAGATAAGCATTTGCGTTGCAGGGAATTCCGTCAATTTCATTATATGTAATCATCATAAAATCACAGTTTTCGTTAACAGCCGCTTCTGCCGCAGGAAGGTGAATTTCTCTTAATTCTCTCTCTCCGATGTTTACAGGGGAACTGTTATGACCGCCAATCATTGCACCTTGCGCCGCATAATGCTTACAGCAAAGCATACAGTCACCGTCATGCACACCTTTAACCGCTTCTGCCGCAAATTTTGAAGCAAGAAAAGGATCCTCACCGAAGGATTCCTCGCATCTTCCCCATCTTGGATCGGTCACTATATCCAAAACAGAAAGATAAATAACATCAATTCCCCCAAGACGCGCTTCTTTTCCAATCATCTCAGCTTGTTTTCTGTAAAGCTCAGGATTAAAAGAGCATCCTGCATTGAAACTTACGGGATAAATAATACTGTCAAGCACCTGTCTTCCGTGCGGAGCTTCATCCTCGTGAAGAACAGGTATTTTAAGTCTTGTATTTTCCAGAATAAATTTCTGCATAAGATTATATGCTTTTTCACGTTCTTCTAGGGTTATACCGCCGTTTTCGTAGGATTTTTTACTCCACGGATCTGAACGGAAATAACCGTAAAGCATACCTATACCGCCAAATTTAAGAACATAATCCTTAAACTCCTTTGTAAGAACTATTTCGCCATTTTCGTCTCTTTCATAGGCATTGAACCCGTAAAAATTCTGAGCAAGCTGACCAATTTTTTCGTTCAATGTCATTTTTGCACATAATTCTTTAGCTCTTTTTTTATTATCCATTTATAATTCTCCTTTTTCCGTTCCATATAATTTCAACGGTTAACGGAATTTCACTTTTAATCTGAATTTCAGGCTCTTCATCCTGCGATTTTCTGCCGTTGCAAATTAAATCAACCGTTGTATTTCCAAGAGGATATTTAAGGACACCATGTTTTTCAAGTCTGTTTATTCTCCAGGTTATTTTACGGTTAACCGCATCGGGAATAATTCCAAACACATATTCAAACAGCACCGAAACCGGGCCCAAACCTGCCCATCCTACATAGCCTGCCTTTGCGGGGTTTCCGGGTTCTGCTTTTTCGGGTGCATAATTTTCATAAACTGCACCGGTATTGCTGAATACTTCTGTTACATTATGAACGTGATTGCAGGCAATTTCGTATGCAAGCTCCTCGTATCCGCATTTGCGAAGTCCCGATAAAACCATATAATTGGTCTGAGGCCACACTCCTCCGCAGAAATATCCGCCATCAGCTTTATACTCCGGGTGGTCAAAGGAAAGAGCAGGAATACGGTGAGCACGTTTGAATTCTTTTTCGTTGTTAAGATGTGCAACAAAACGTTCTTTTCTTTCCTCGGGAACAAGTCCTGCAAGTAATGTCCAGTAAGCTCCGATTGTTTTAACTCCACTGTGTGAGCCGTCACGTCTCGTATCGTAATAAAATCCGTCTTTTTCCGACCACATTTTTTTATTTACTATATTATAAAGAAGCTCGGCCTCTTCCTTAAGCCACGAAACTTCGCTTTCTCTGTCCAGTTCTTTTGCCATTTTTATAAGAATCTGAGCGCTTAAATACTGTTGTGCACACATATCAATCCAGCTCATATACCCGTGAGATACCATAGGATCATACCCCTCTGCCTGACGGGGCTGATTATCCATACCACAAGCAAGACCGCTGCTCCAGTAGCTTCCATCCTGCCACGCACGGTTATCCATAAGCCATTTGTAATATCCACAAAGAGGATCAAAAACTTTGCTTAAACGTTCTTTATTATTGGTGGAACAGTAATATTCCCATTCCGCCCACGGAATAATATTGGGCCCTGTTGAACCCGGATCGTCTCTTGAAAAACGGTCACCCGGCTCTTCTTCGCTCAGTTCTCTGCAAATAAAGCCGTCATCGTGCTGACGGGCGTAGAAATTATCCAGCGTAACCTGAAAATCCGCAACTGATTTAAAATATTTACCGTACATAACATTAAAAGCGGAATCCCACATAAACAGATTCCCGTTAAATGCGGTATCTATAAAAGGTGATATAAGTCCCGATTCAGGGTTTGGTGTTTTAAAATTATTAAACGCTGTTTCAACAACGTGGTTATAGCAGTCAACCGTATCGCTATGCCCCTCCCACACAGGTTCGGGCAGTTTATCCTTATTTTGGTTATATTCAGGAGTCGGCTCGGTATTAGCCGGCTGATTCAAAAAAGTATTTTTCTCAACATATGAATTTTCTGCGTAAAACAAATTGCCGTTATGTAAAAATAACCGAAACATTCTAAGTACCTCCATAAACAGTATAAGATAGCTTATTCTACCATAATTAACAGCCTCATTACAATAATTTTACAAATACTGACAGTTTATTTTTTGAAAAATGGCGTAAAAATATCCATCCGTAAAATCAAACGGATGGATATTTTTACTGTTTTTAAATCAGCTTAAACTTATTTTTATTAAATTCAAGAAGCCCTTCGTCACGCATTTTAGAAAGCTCATTTGACATAGCGCTACGGTCAACCGATAAAAAATCTGCAAGCTGCTGACGGTTAAAAGGTATGGTAAAACTTGAACTGTTCTGCTTTTTTGCTTCTTCGGATAAATAGGATATCAGCTTTTCCCTTGTAGAACGCTTCGACATATGACCAAGCTTCTGCACAAGCTTTCTGTTTTTCTCGGAAATGGCAAAAAACATATTCTGAACAACCATAGAATGGAAACGACAGGCAGAAGAACAGGTTGTTATAATCCTTTTTACATCAAAAAACATAAATGTACTGTTTTCAATAGCAACAACATCATTGAGAACTGCACCGCTTTCCGGCGCTACATACGCCTCTCCGAACATTTCGCCCACTGTAATCTGCCCTAAAATGCTTCGGTTTCCCCAGTAGTCGTCCTTCTGGATATGAGCCTTACCTTCCACAAGCACAATAATATCGCCAAGATACTCGCCCTGCCTTAAAACATATTCTCCTTTGCAAAAGCTTTTTACCCTTGCTCCCAGGCAGGAAAGCATAGATTCAATCTCCTCCTCTGCCACACCTGAAAACAACTGAGTATTTTTAAGCAAGCAAACGAATTCTTTCATATTTTTCACTCTTTCTGCAGACATTAATTTTTCATCCTGATTTTTTTGTGCAGGGAAGATAAATTTTCACCTCTGTGCCCTCTCCCGCTTTTGAAAGAACGTGTACACCGTAGTCATTGCCGTACAGCATCTGTATTCGTTTATTAACATTAAGAAGTCCGATATGTCTGCCCTGAAACGCTTCGTTTCCGAGAGCCGAATTTATTTCTTCAAGACGTTTTGCTTCAATTCCGCAACCGTTATCTTTAACCGAAATCACAAAACCTCTTTCGCACTTTTCAATATCAATATTTATACTTTTTTCCTCCTGACCTGTGCGGAAAGCATGCTGAAAAACATTTTCCAAAACAGGCTGCAAAATAAATTTTATAACACCAAATTCAAGAAGCTCATTGTCCACCTGCCAGCTTACTGAAACAGAATTTTTTCTTTTGATGTTTTCTATTTCAATAAATTTTTTAGAATATACAATTTCCTTTTTAAGCGGAACTACATATTTCTTTGTATCAAGAACATCATACAGCAATTCTGATAAAAGCATTATAAGCTTGCTGATTGTATTATCACTTTTTGTAAGATTCATTATCATAAGATTAATACTGTTAAGCGTATTATAAAGAAAATGAGGCGACAACTGCACCTGTAATGCATAAAGCTGAGTTTTACGAAGATTAATAAGCTGCTTGGGAAAAGCAAGCTCAAGCTGTTCTCCCCTTTTCATATTATCAAAAATATTTCTGCTTATTTCGGTAAAATCTGCATTTTCGTCCAGAGAAAACTGCTCAACAAATTCGGAAATTACCCCTATTATCTGTCTGCGCATATAATATGTAAGCATAAGTGATGCAACAACCACTATTATATTTATTATAACAAGCATAAAAATAATAAACCAAAGCATTCCGTGTGTTATATTCTTCTTTATTTTGCCTGCAAAAAAGGTATCGGGAAATTCTGAATTGTTTTTCAGTTTGAAAACATAGCTTCCGTTGTATATTTTAAATTCAGCGTTTTGTTCATCGCTTACAGGAAGCTTGTCTGCCAGTATTTTGCATTCTTCAATTGATTTGCACATTGAGGTATTACTGAAGAAAAAGCTTTCATAATCTGTTATAATAACACTTTCATGATTATTTACACCGTTTCCCGAAAGTTCCCGGCTTAATTCCGAAAGATTTATGCTGAAAACAATCATCCCTTTTAAATGGTCTCTGAGATAATATCCGTAACATATATTCATAGTTTCGGGAATTTTAAGCAGACTGTCGCTTTTACAGTAGGTTATGTTGTTGGGACTTCCCGTTTTCATATATTCATCATAAAAAGCACGGTTATAAAATTTATCGAGAGTATTACCGTTTTTTGTTGAAACAACATAGTCATTTTCAAAACAGTAAAAATGTATGGAATCCACATACTGCATGGAAATAATAGATGTATTAAACAGCCTTATAAGCGTGTTTACATCGTTATTAAGCTCAACATTACTGTGTTTGCCTATGTTTGCAACATAGCTTTCCGCTTCGCTTTGCATTACAATATTGCTGTAGCTTTTATTTATTTTTTCTATGATATCACTGTATTTATAATAGCAGGAATAAAACTGTTGCTTAACATTGTTTTTCTGTTCCATATCCTTTTTGGATACGTTGTAAACCGTGGTAACAACAGTTATTATCATAAGCGGAACGGCAAACAGGCAGAACAGTCTTTTCCAGTATGATACAAAGCATTGCCATATCCACAAATCTTTTAATTTATTAAATGTTGCCATTTTCCTTATTCAACTCACTTTTATAATCCGCAGGCGTTTTGCCCGTAAAAGATTTAAAAATTTTATAAAAATACGGAGCACTTTTATACCCTATGCTTACATAAATGGATGAAGGCTTAATTCCCGGTTTTTTCAGAAGTTCCTTAGCCTCCTCCACCCGCATACGGTTTAAAGTAGTTGTGAAATTTTCGTTCATATGCTTTTTGTAAAACGAACAGAAGTAAACCTTGTTGTAACGCATATGCTCTGCTAAATCCGCAAGAGTGATGTCTTTAAGAAAGTTATTTTTCATATATTCCATTATTTTATCTTTAATGTTTTCACCTTTATTAGGCTCAGTAATCTCACTAACGGAATCCTCTTCTATAATCTTAATTAATGAATCAAATTCATTTGAAATTTTAATTTTGCATTCAAGATTAAGTATTTCTTCAAGGTCAGTAATAATTCTTTTGCAGTAATTTTCAGCAACCGTATGAAGATTTTCGCTTTTATTTTTATTTATTCCTATAATACGAATATTGTTGTGAGAATACATTATAGTGCAGAACATACGGTCAGTATTGTTTTCAAAGGATATATTGGATATTGCACAGTAAAATCTGTCCTTTCCGTATTTCCATATATTTTTCAGATAACCGTCAAAATTTTCCACAGTTAATGTAATAAGCACAGCAGACATTTCTGCAGTTTCTTCGGGAAGATTGATAAGTTCAAGTCTTTCGGCAAGAGTGACATCGCTTTTTATATTTCCAAAAAACAAATCAGAGAAAAATTTCTCTCTCTGAAGCTGTTCTTCATCAATTATGGAAGAATCCGAGTGCTTGTTATCCAGCATTATATGTGCGTGTTCAAGAAGCTCGGTAATCTGCACATAAGAAAACGGCTTTAAAATATAATCTACAATATTATATCTTACAACCTGACGTGCATATTCAAAATTATCGTAACTGCTTATAAGTGCAACAAGAGTATCCGGCTTGTTTTCGTAACAGTATTTTGCAAGAGCAATTCCGTCAACACCGGGCATACGGATATCGGTAACAACCAGATCGACATATTCTTTTTTTAAATATTCAAGAGCAGATTCTCCATCTTCAAAAACACCCGATATCTCAAAACCGGAAAGCTCCCAGTCTACAACGGATACCAACTGCTCAAGAGCTGTTGATTCGTCATCAACAATTATCATTTTATACATACATATCCTCCCTTTTTCAGCATCAAACGATTATATCCGGCTATAAATTTCTTCTGAATATTCCTTAGGAGAACAACCAAATTCATTGTTAAAAGCACGATAAAAAGTTCTCATGGAATTAAATCCGCTTTCAAAGGCACAATAAGCTATATTATGGCTGTGCTCATGCATAAGCATAAGTGCATTTTTCAGGCGGATAATACAAAGGTACTGATTTATCCCTATATTAAAGCAGGCTTTAAAATATCTGGATATGTAGCTGGGATTATATCCCAAATCCTTGGAAATAGTAGCTACCGTTATGTTTTTTCTGAAATTTTCATTAATATAAAATAATATTTTCGAGGATAATTCCTTATCTGTTTGCTTTTCCCTGTCTTTAAAGCTGATATTGCCGATAACTGTGCCTAAAATAACGTAAATATAGCCCAATCTTAAAATTTCGTTGTCTATATTTTCTCTCATTTCTGATATACAGCTTTTTATTTTTTTTACTGCATCCTTATCTGTTATAAAAGGACTTGTGCTTCGTTTTCCTTTTATTTTATTAACAAGCTTCTCACAAAGATAGGTGGGAATAATAAGCACACTTGATTTTGATGCTTTCGGAGTTTTATAGGAATGTGCGTCATAGCTAAAAGAAACCGACATTTCACCTTTTTTTACAACACGTTTGTAACCGTTAACACAAATTTCCATTTCTCCGCTGTCAACAAAGTATAATTCTATCTGAGAATGAAAATGAAAAATGCCTTTATCATTCTGGTATTCTTTATAAAAAAGAGTGTTATTTTGTTCTCTTTTAAAGCCGAATTCCGCCTTCATAATACCAACCTCATTTTTTGACACAAAATAAGCAATTATTGGCAAGAAAAAGCTTATTTTTTACTTTATAATAATTATATTGTATAATTTTTCAATTGTCAATATTAATTCCTTAACCATTTTAAAGAAAAATCAACAAATCTTACAAAAGAGCAGGGTGCAGTTGCAGGAACTGCCGAAGCTTATGCTTTAATAGGCTATCGTGTTCAGTATGACGACGGTCACATCAACCGAAACCGAAGCGTAAAAGAAAAATTTCTTCCCGGAGAAACATATTCTGATATATGCAACGAAGTATTTTACGATGAAGGACTTCTTGATTTAAACAATGGAACAATAGTTGAAAACGCGAGAAAAACACTTGACAGTATGATGGGTAAATATCCCGATAATTACGATTATTATTTTGTAGCGCTTCGTCCTTCTATGATACTGGATAAATAAAAAACAGACGTTGTCTCAACAAGCGATATTGCTAATCGAGGCAACGCCTTTTTTTTACTGTATTTTCTTAAATCTTATAATTTCGCTTGTAAATTCACTGCCGTGTGTTTTGTAAATTCCGAATTTACTCAGATAATCTCCGCCGTAAATTTTACCGGTTTCAAGGTCTTTATATTTTGCATTTTCATCAAGACCGCAAAGCTTTACTCTTTCATACGGCGAATTGGCTCTTGCAAGAATATTGTGATAAAACAGTACAACATCATCATCTTTTACATATTCCCATGCCGCACAATTATCTTTCTGAGGGGATTTCAAGCGGTACATTTCACCGTGCTGAACAGTTTCTCTTATTTCCTTATAAAGCTTAATCTGTTCTTTAACCTCTTCAAATTCCTCATCGGATAATTTTGCAAGGTCAAGCTCATAACCAAACTGACCGCTCATAGCTACAAGCCCTCTTGTATTCAAGGGGGTATTTCTTCCAACCTGATGATTGGGAACTGCGCTTACGTGTGCCCCCATAGTGCAGGCAGGATACACCATGCTTGTTCCTTCCTGAATTTCAAGACGTTCAATTGCATCGGAATCGTCACTTGTCCAGATCTGAGGCATATAATACAGCCAGCCTAAGTCGAATCTGCCTCCGCCGCCGGAACAGCCTTCAAACAGTACATCGGGATGATTTTTTAAAATATGTTCCATAACTTCATATACACCAAGTACATATCTGTGATAAACTTCGCACTGATGCTCTTCATCCAGAAGTGCGGAACCAACCTCGGACATATTTCTGTTAAAATCCCATTTTACATAGGAAACGGGTGCAGTTGAAAGAATACTGCAAACTGCATTTTTTATATATTCACGAACATCTTCTCTTGTGAAGTCGAGTATCAGCTGATTTCTTCCAAGAGTTCTTTCTCTGCCTTTAACGTGCAGACACCAGTCGGGATGTGCTCTGTATAAATCACTGTCGGGCGAAATCATTTCCGGCTCAAACCATAATCCGAATTTCATACCCATATTTTCAATTTTTCCGGCAAGCCCTTCAATTCCGTCAGGTAATTTTTCTTTATACGGAACCCAGTCTCCAAGTGAAGAATTTCCTCCGTCTCTTTTTCCAAACCATCCGTCATCAAGAACCATCAGTTCAACTCCGGCTTCTTTTGCTTTCTTAGCAATAGATATAATGTCGCTCTCGGTGAACTCAAAGTAAGTTGCTTCCCAGTTGTTAATAAGAACAGGGCGCATTTCATCTCTGTATTTGCCTCTGCAAATTCTTTCTCTTGCAACTTTATGGAACAGTCTGCTCATTTTCCCTATTCCCCTATCGGAATATACGAGAACTGCTTCCGGAGACTGAAATTCATCACCGGGATTAAGATTCCATCCAAAATTAAACGGATTTATACCGATAAATGCTCTTGTAATATCATAATAGGTTTTTTCGGTTCCTGCTACGAAGTTTCCGCTGTACATAAGTGAAAATCCGTAAACATTACCGTTTTCCTCATCTGCGCCCTTGGAAGCAAGCGCAAAGAAAGGATTATGATGATGACTGCTTGAACCTCTTTTTGAATCTATCATCTGAATACCGGTCATAACCGCTTCGCGTGAAATATGTCTTTCGGTAGCCCACGCACCGGCCAAATGAATAAAATCAAAATCCTCACTGCGAAAATCAACAGTAGAACTCATAACTCTTGACAGTTTTATTTTTTCATTACCGTTATTTTTAACTCTTACACTTTTTGTTATAACGTCATACTGAGGAAGAACGCTGTAACACACAAAAATGCTTAATCCTTTCAAATCGTCTGCAAGTTCCAGTTCAAGAGTCTGCGCCTCGCTGTCGCTTTCAGTATAAATTGCGGGAAGACCTTTAAGTGCAGGTTTCCCGTTAAATATTTTGTAGCTTTTGTAGCTAAGCTTGGATAAACCTGTTCCATCCTCGTAAAAAGCGTGGAAGGAAGGCGTTCTCACATCTGTTCCAAGTGCGGCAAATTCCATTGTAAGTGTCTCTTCAGGAATCTGATTTTTCTCATCAACCGTACAAAATGCTCTTACATCAACCGGAACAGCATCTTCAAACGATGAAATTTCCGCAATTTTTGAACCCCAATATATATGTACGGGATGTTTATCCTTTAATAATCCGAAAATATAGCTTGTATTATTTGTTTCAAGATAAAATATTCTGTTTTTTTCATCAAATTTTATCAACCGAATCACTCCTTGTCTTTTTTTATAATTATACAACAAGTTTCACAACATTTCAACTAAAAATTTCCTGCTTGTTTTAGTTGACAATTTTTGGATAATATCTTATAATATATGTGTGAAAATATTAGCTCAAAAAGAGCAGAATGGAGATATATTATGAAAATCGCATTAATCAACGAAAACAGCCAGGCGGCTAAAAATGAAATTATTGAAAAAACTTTAAGAGGCGTTGTTGAACCTTTAGGTCACGAAGTATTCAACTACGGTATGTATTCTGCAGAAGATGAAGCTCAGCTTACATATGTTCAGGTTGGATTACTTACCGCTATACTTATCAATTCCGGTGCTGCAGACCTTGTTATTACCGGTTGCGGTACAGGTGAAGGTGCTATGCTTGCAGCAAACTCTTTCCCGAACGTTCTTTGCGGACACGTTGTAGATCCCACAGACGCTTATCAGTTCACACAGGTTAACAACGGTAACGCTATTGCTCTTCCCTTTGCCAAAGGATGGGGATGGGGTGCAGAGCTTAATCTTCAGTATGTATTTGAAAAACTGTTTGTAAGCGAATGGGGACTTGGCTATCCCAGAGAAAGAGCTGTTCCCGAACAGAGAAATAAAAAAATCCTTGACGAAGTTAAAAAGATTACACATCACGATATGATGACAATTCTTAAAAATATCGACCAGGATTTCTTAAAAGAAACAATTGCAGGCCCTAAATTCAAAGATTTATTCTTTGCTAACTGCAAATGCAGCGAAATTGCTGATTATTTAAAAAGCATTATGTAATTAGGAGGTATCACTATGAAGATTTTATTTCAGGGTGATTCTATTACCGATGTTGGCAGAAACAGTGAAAGAGGCAGTACATTATCCATAGGTCAGGGATATGCAATGCTTGTTACCTCCGAACTGGGGGCAAAATTCCCCGGAAAATATACCTTTGAAAACAGAGGAATCAGCGGTAACAGAATTGTTGATATTTACGCAAGAATAAAAACCGACGGCTGGAATCTGGAGCCGGATGTTTTCAGTATGCTTATCGGAGTTAACGATGTATGGCACGAGATATCGACTAACAACGGTGTAGAAGCTGACCGATTTGAAAATGTTTACCGTATGCTTATTGAAGATACAAAAAAGGCACTTCCGGATATTAAGTTTATACTTATGGAGCCGTTTGTGCTGAAAGCTTCTGCAACGGAGGAAAACTGGGAAACCTTCAGAACCGAGGTTGCCAAACGCGGTACAATTGTTAAAAAGCTTTGTGAGGAATATAAGCTTACATTTGTACCTCTTCAGGAAGTTTTTAACAATGCCTGCGAATCTGCACCTGCCGATTACTGGCTTCCCGATGGAGTTCACCCAAGTCCTGCAGGTCACCGTTTAATTGCGGATAAATGGCTTGAGGCATTTGAAAATATAAAATAGCAGAAAACAGGCTGATTTCAGCCTGTTTTAATGTTTATAAATTTTGTAAGGTCTTTCCTCAAGCGGTTTTTCAAATGGCATGGAAAACACAATTTCTCCCGTTATATTTCTTGCCTCATAAAAGCTTATTCCGTCAATAACCTTGTGTTCACCCTCAAATTTTTCACTCACAATATGATAATCTTCAAATGAATTAACCACAACCTCTAAATTATTCTTGCAATAGCTTTCCCCAAGAAATCTTACAGTTGCATTTTTAAGCCCTGAAATTCTCACTCTTCTTCTCATAAATGCGCTTACGGGCGGAAACTCTCTGCAGCTTACAATTCCGTTTTCCTGCTCTACAAAAGCACGAATTTCTCTGTGCTCTGCTTTCGGAAAATTGTATGTTGCATAACCGTTTTCAAGTCTTGTATCGTAACCGTCAAGCACCGGGGCGCCGTAAGGAAACAACATTTTTGTTTTTACTGTTGTTGACGGCAGAAAAGCTGAAAACATATACGCATTATTATGTCTGTGAAGCATAATAACCGGATTTTTTGTTTTTTCGGGATTTTCAAACTCAACTTTCATTCCCAACATTCCCAATGCTTTAAGCATAAGAGTTTCACCAATAAAATACGCATTGGGATTATGCGGAACAAGAAGCTGATTCCCCTTTTTAAAATCAGCGGAAACTGTTCCTCTTAACCATACAATATTATTGTTTTTAATTCCAACAGCCTTTTCGCCTATTTTTGCAAAAACTTCACCTTTTTCGCAAACGGTATTTATTCCACCTCCGCAAACAAGCGGTGTGTGACAAATTTTTCCACAATTTTCTTTATCAATTTTAATATTAAGAATACCAGAAATTTCATTGCTCTGTTCAATTCCTGCAAGCTTTCTGAAGCTTTCACTTGCACGAACGGTATTTCCGTAAAAAATAACTTTACCGCCTTTTTCCGCATAAGAAAGAATTTCTTTTTCAAATTCAGTACCTGCTTTCGGCACAGGAGTTACAATAACCGAAGCCTTGTAAATTTCCTTGTTCTGTTTTACAAAATCCGAGGTTGATGTTACGGAAGAAAGAGGTAAACCGTTGTTTATTGCCCCTCTTATGTACCAATCGCCAAAAAACATTTCCTTTGCTTCCTGCTCGCTTCTGCAATGAGAATATTCCAAAAAGGGATAAACCCACACCACAGGCGAAGCTTCATCAGGTGATTCCTTTGCCGCTTTAATTAAATGCGGAATCGGTTCATTTACACAGGAATACGGCAAATCACCAAAAGAATTGTCAATTGACAGTAAATTAAGATTTGACGGTTGCTGAACATTTCCGTTTTCATCAATTCTTCCAATACTCATAGGCAGATAAATATCGTGCGGCATACCGTTATATCTGTCATACCACGGAGAATTTGCCCACCAGGGATCATGAATATAAAATCTGAAAAGATATTTGTTTTCAGGCGATAAAACCGCAATTCGTGACATATATCCCATAAGCTCCAGCCCAAACTCTCCGTTTAATGCCGCCCACGGAGAGTTAGGCGGAGGAAGCAGATTGAATCCACCCTCGTAAATTTCCTTAAGAGGTACACCGTCGGTAGAAAAATCAATGCCCATAGACATATTTGTTCCTCTTGTTTCCACAGGATAATCCGGACATTCTTTTCTGAACAGCTTCCAGAAATCAAGAACCTCTGCTTTTATATCATCCATTACGGAATAATCAAAATGCTCACCGTCAAAAGCAGCACCAACGGTAGACCAGGTTTCACGCCCGAAACCGAATCCGTTTGACAGCCAGATATAGTCAAAACCCATATCCTTTAAAAATATGTTTGTCTGTTTGCCGAAGAAAGTTCCAAACGGTGTTTTGTCGGGAATTCCATCAGGATATGCCGCATAATGAACATTATCCCCGTTAAGCACGGTATAAGCGCAAACCATACTTTTGTGCCCCATATCTTTGCCGGTACAGATTTCGTTATGGCGTTCATATTTAAAGGATGATTTTGCAAATTCCGGCCCGGGATCAAAGGTTGTTCCGATTCTGATTTTTTTACCCGGAAACATCGCAGACCCCGTACTTTTAAAGATATCAACAATCTCCTTTAGTATTCCGTAAGTCATAACAGGCGGATTTTCTATATAGTTATAATTTGTAGAATGAAGACAAACGTGGTCAGGATCTATTTCTGTATGGTCGTCTTCCCGGTTGTTTGCACCGCCAACCATATAGCACCATTCAAAGGTATCATCAGGACTTCCTCTGTAATCAAGAAGCTCGCTTCCGTCTGCCGTCCAGAACATTACCGAAATAATTTCTGCATTTTTCAAAAGCGGTCTCCATTGCTCCCAAACCTTACAACAAACTTTTTTAATATATTCAGAATCGGTTTTCTTAAAGGGCTTCAAGCTCATTTCCAGAGTTATACTTTTAAACATTCAGCTGCACCTACTTTACAATTACGCACTCAATATTTAAAATTTCGGCAATTTTTTTAATAGTTTCTGCGTGATGACCAACGCCAAGTGCGTAGTGATGAGTTGGGCCTTCCATAACCCATTTTTTAACAAATTTCTTTGTTGCAGGTTCAAAGAAACCTCTTGTATTGGTGTTACCTGTGGGCGGAATAGGGCCTTCCTTGGAGTAACCTTCACCAATTACAAACTTGAAATCACCTTTTTCATTAAGTGTTATACCGAGCATTGTAATAGGGCCTTCTTTGATTTTAAATTCAACAGAAGCACCGTTTCCGGGCTTTCCGTGATATTTTTTAAGACTTCTTAAAACAGGCTTGCCGTTTGCAATTTTAAGATGATGCGGGCCATCGTGCCCAACCAGAATAAAATCCTCTTTGAAGTCAAAGGGATGAAATTCTGCAAAGCTTCCGCCTATATCAAGTCTGTCCATAATAAGCATTGCAATGCAGGTTTTAAGGTCAAATTCACCGCACATAGGGATTCCCTGAGCATTAAGAATTGAGTTGCCTACAATAAGAGTTGTTGCGGCTTTTCTCTGAATAGTATCCTCCTTGCCCTCATAATAATAAGCAAGGCCTGTAAGATTGTATTTTTCAATAAATTTATCAAGTGCAACCGCAGAATGTGCTGACTGTCGCAAATCTGCATCAGTAAGCTTCGTTGCAATAGGATCGGATTCCGGTTCCGGCATGTCAAATTCTTCCCTGATTATTTTGATTTTTGCCTGAATTTCGTCTTCTGTTACTTCATCAAACAATTCTGCAAGGTCATCAATTTCAAGCAGCGGAACGTGAACACCGAAAGCCTTTGAAGCCGCTGTAGGATCAGCGTGCATATCATACATTGCCTCCAGAACGTGCCCCATAAGTCCGATTCTTGCACCGTTCAAATCGTGAAGAACCTTAGCGATATCGCACCATTCTGCAATTTCTTTGTCTGCTTCTTCATCTTCATAAAGAGTGCCGATGATAACATCATTCACTTTTTTTCCAAGACGCACCGCAACTCCCATAAATTCCGGCACAGAACATATATTATCGTTTTCAAGCTGCATAAAAGTATTTGCCTTTGTATAATCCATTGCCTTTCTTGGCTGCAGAGCAACAAGCACCATCGGTTTGTTAACATCTCGCATAATGGGTGCAAAAACCGATGAAGTTGCATAGGTAACCATATTGCAGAAAAGTACATCCACATTTGCCGCAAGAATTTCAGGAACTGCCGCATATGCTTTTTCGCTTGAATCAATCATTCCAAAATCAATAACTTCAACTTCGTTTGCTTCTGTTTTTTTAAGAAGTTCAGCGTGATAGGACATTATATTATCATACAGCCCTTCAAACTGATCCCAGTACGTGGCGTGGGCGACTGCAAAAACACCAATTTTTGCAGTTCTTTTATTTTTTCTTTCTATCATTTTCAATCCTCCATTTAGTTAAAATTAAATATTCCACTGACTTGACTATATCACGTTTATATGGTATAATCAACCTGCTTTTCAAATATAAATTCGTATAAAATAAAGATTTGGAGTTTTATTATGAAGCTTTACGAAATAAACCCATTTGTAAGATTCGCAAGAAATAACGAAAAAAGTTTTTTTAATACAAAAATGACAGCCGCAGACCACCGGATATTTTTTGTGTTCAACGGCAGGGCTTCCATAACCCTGAATTCAGAATGTTTTGAGGTGGAAAAAGGTGATATAATTTACTGGCACTCCGGATGCACTTATGCCGTAAAGACTTTTGAAAATGCAGAATTTTCCGGACTTAATTTTGATTTTACACAAAATAACAATCATATAACTGCGCCATTTGCACCAACAAGCATTACAAAGGCTGAAAATACTCTTGAACAATTCAATTTTGAAGATGTTGAAATTTTCAATTCATATTTTGTGATAAAAAACGGTTTTTCTCTTGCCGGTAAATTTTCCGAAATAGTTGAGGAATACGAAAAACGTGAAATTTACTTTAACGAGCGTTGTTCTGCAATTTTGAAGGATATATTGACGTTCTGTGCCCGTTTTTCAGCAATTTCGCATAACAGTAAAACCTCACGTCTTGCGCAGGAAGTGCTTTTATATATACGAAACAATTATAAAACAGGAATAACAAACGATATTATTGCTGCGCATTTCAGTTACCACCCTAATTACCTTAATAATCTTATTCTTCAGCATACGGGAACTTCCATGCACCGCTATCTTCTTAATTACCGTATGAATAAAGCGGTGGAACTCCTGCAGACAACTTCTTTTTCCATTACAAAAATAGCGGAAGAGGTTGGAATTTCCGACATAAAGCATTTTTCCAAGCTTTTTAAAAATACTGTTGGGGTACCACCAAGCTATTATAAAAAATATAATCTAAAAAGTATTGATAAATTGTAAAAACTATGTTAAAATAATATGTGATATGCATAGTGCAATCTAAGTTTAAAGGAGTCAAGATTCCATGAAAGAAGGAAAAAAAGTCTCAGATGCTGTTATTAAAAGACTTCCGAGATATTTAAGATACCTTGACGATTTACATGAAGAAGGAATTGAGAGAATTTCTTCGGGCGAGCTTGGCAAGCTGATGGGAATAACAGCTTCACAGATTCGTCAGGATCTTAATTGTTTTGGTGGCTTTGGTCAGCAGGGATACGGTTACAATGTTAATAATATGCGTGAAGAAATCAGCACCATATTAGGTCTTAACAATACAGAGTTAAGCCTTATTGTTCTTGGCGCCGGTCATCTTGGCACAGCTATTGCCAATTACACAAATTTTGAAAAGCGCGGCTTTAAAATAAAGGCTATTTTTGATATTAATCCCGAAATAATAGGCAAAAAAATAAAGGATGTAGAAATTTCCGATGTTAAATATCTTGAAGAATTTCTTTCATCCAATAAAATTGATATAGTTGTTTTTACAATGCCTGCTGTTGCCATAAAAAGCGTGCTGGATATTATTGTGAAATCCGATATTAAGGGAATATGGAATTTTTCGTACCTGAATCTTAAAGTTCCCGAACATATTGCAATGGAAAATGTTCATATGAGCGATTCGCTTATGAGCCTTTCCTATAAAATTACGCAGAACAAAAAATAATATAGTTCTGTGCCCCCGTAGTTAAATGGATATAAGAACCGCACGCCGTATCCAAAATCAAAGATTTTGACGGCTGTGCGAACCTTGTTATTCACTTCGTTCATAATAACAAGTCATTTTTATTATAGGAGGGACTTGTTATTCGCCATTATGCAACTCCTGCAACAAATACAAATTGAATATTTATGCCCCCGTAGTTAAATGGATATAACAAGTCCCTCCTAAGGATTAGTTATCGGTTCGATTCCGGTCGGGGGTGCCAGAAATCGACAAGGTTCGTCAGAATCTTGTCGATTTTACTTATTACCTATTCACTCTTCACTATTCCCTAAAAACACTTGTCGATTTTTGGGAAGTAATAAGTAATAGTGAATAAGGAAGAAGTTTTTTGAGTAGGAGAAATCTTATGGAAAGCCCTTTGCTTACAAAATCAAAGCAATTTGCGTTAGATATAATAAAAGTTTGTAATAAAGTAAAAAGTGAAAAAAGAGAAAGTGTACTTACCAATCAGCTTATTCGTAGCGGAACCAGTATTGGTGCAAATATAAGAGAAGCTTTTTACGGACATGGTAAAACGATTTTATTGCTAAACTTCAAATAGCACTTAAAGAATGTTCGGAAAGTGAATATTGGATAGAACTGCTTGTAGAAAGCGGATATTATGATGATAAAAACATACTTGATAATTGTATTGAATTAAAGAAGATACTTATTTCATCAATCAATACTGCAAAGAAAAATAATAATTAGAGTGCATCTATATTGTTCTGCTTTGCCATTGAAAAAAGCGTACTGAATTATCAGTACGCTTTTTTCAGCAAAATAAATTCCTGGCGTAATTTGATATATACCTTTGGTACGATTTATCCTGACGGATACGATATGTTGCCTTACGGCAACTTGAAAAGAAATTTATATCATTTCGTAACAAAATGAAGTAAAGTTATATCGAATTTGTGAAGCAAATATATCGCTAAAACAAGGTGCTTTTGTATTGTACGCATTTTTACTTATTATCTGTTGCTTCTTTCAATTATACTGCCAAACATAAACACATATTTATCGTTTGTGGGTTTGTCCGCTATAAGAATAACCTTATGCTCTTTTCCGTCGTTTGGCAATGAAATCCACGAAGATATGGTATTTATACTCTGACTTGCAGAATTGGTAGAAACAGTTCCCGATTCTACGTTGTCAATATAAACCTTAACATTATTCCCCGACGTACTTGTAATATAGTTTACGCAGAAAGCTTCTGCTTTGGTCATAAAACCAAAAGCTGCCTGTTCGTTGCAAACCTGCATAACGCCGGTTGGGAAAAACGGATATTTATACTGTTTTGCACCTATTCTTGCGGCAGAATCGCTTGTTGCAAGCTGATTTTCCACGGTATATTTTTTCCATGGCCCGGAAAAATGAAGCTGAGAGCCATTAACATAAAGATGCCTGTAAACTCCCGAAACTATATTGGATTGCGCAGCACAATAAATTTTTGCATTTTTTGGCAGAGCCATACATCCTTCATAGTCATTCTCAAAAGCTTCAATTATAGCTTCTGCGTATTTTTCATATCCCCCATGAACATCAAAGCCGTCGCCGGATTTTACATAATATTCAGAAAGATAATCAGTAAAAGTTGAATATCCCTTTTCAGCCTTTATTTTTTCGTAGTCTCTTTGCATATAGTCGTAAACATTAATGGATTTTATGCCGTAATGTTCTGCAATATGCTCTTTATACATTATTGTTTCTTCGCATTTTTTATAGGTATCAGAATCTTTTTCAACGGGATGCGGTGCATATAAGAAAATTATTACAGGCTTTTTTGGAAGCTTCATACATTGCCTTACCATGCTTTCGGTATAAGCTCTGTATGTTTCTCCATCCTGCCCGCAGTCGTTAACTGCAAATTCTATAAACACCATATCAGGAGAATATTTTCCCACATCCTCCATAATTCTTGCCGCACCATAGTTGGAGCGTGTTCCGCCTTTTCCGGCATTTATGCTGATAACTTCTTTATCAGGCATTTTTTCCTGAAGCATTTTTTTGGTTGTTGTTATCCATGAACCTCCCTCGGTTAACGAACCTCCGATAAAGGCAACAGTATATTTATTCTCATTTTTTCCGTCTGCTTTATCCGGTGTATCATGAGCCTTATCATACGGATCCACGGTTCCGGCAGGTAAATTAATTTCAAGCTCTGTCATACGAGCCGCTATTATTATAGCCTGTTCTCTTGATGCATTTGCATAACCGGACAATATCTCCGCTTCTGTTGTATTTTTAGGTGCAAATTTATTATCCCCTATGCCCTTTATAATACCGTTTGCCACTGTAAAATATACACTGTTTTTTGCCCAATCAGAAATCTGTTCATCGTCAGCAAACTTTTCAGGCTGTGCGTATTCCAGTTTAAAATCGGCATCTTTATAAAGGCTCCAGTCTTTAAAGCTTATCTTTTTATAAACTCTTGTTAGCATAGAAGCCGCCTGTTCTCTCTCAAGAAGCGAGTCAGGTGAAAAAGTATTTTCTAAAGTGCCTGCGGTAATGCCCAGATTATACGCTTTTAAAACAAAAGCATCATCTGTATCCGTAAACGGATTTGTTTCCGGCGCCTCTGCTTTTTTACCAGAGAGCTTTTCATAAAGCAAAACGGAAATTGCGGCAAACTCCTTTCTTGTGACAGGCTTTGTCAAATCCGCTTCAGCAAGTAATTCCGGAATTAAGTTCATTTCCTTTGCCTTATCAAGTTCTTCAATTGCCCAGTCAGACGCTGTATACGAGCTTTCAGCCAATACAACAGAATTTCCAAGCATCATAAATACAAGCAGTATTGATATAAGTTTTCCGGTGAAATTTCTTAAAAAATTAGTCATTTTAAATTATCCTTTCCGGACATTATTTTTTGGAGTATCCGTTAACAACAACAATTCCGTCTATGGTAGCAAATCTTGAAAGATTAATTATTCTCGAGCATTCCTTACCGAATTCGTCATAAGGCTTAATATCTGAAGCAGCCCCTCGTTTCACTGTTATATTACCATTGTCTTCGATATTAACCGTTACAACTCTTGTAATATTCCATACTTCGGAAAGATACATAGTTTCATCAATGCTGTCGTTGTAGCCGTAAGCAGGAAGATCCCATGTTGTAAGCTTAACACCGCCTTCACGAACTTTGTACGGGAATCCGTAATAAACACGGAAACTGCCGTTTCCAAAAGGTTTACCGTCATACAAATTGTAACCTGTGCCGGATGCACCGTTTATAGCAAACGGATTAGTATTATAACTACCGGACTCCCAGTATTTTTTCATACCGGGAATCATACCGGGTGTCATAGTATCGTCATCTCTGCCGTTTTCATCCCATATTATTCTTATTGATTCAACGTATCCTCCGCTGTCCTTTGATACACGAATTAAATCTCCGGGCTCAAGTGTTCCGTTAAAGGGAGCACGAATATTTTTACTTCCGTCTTTTTCGCCGGTTTCAGCTTCGGTAAGAATATTCTCCATACAACCGTCATTTAAATACAAAATTTCGTCCTCTATGGTACTCATTTTGAATTTTTTGGTATAAATCATATCTCCGATATTACCATCGGGGTAAATTCCTCTCAGAGTATCTGTTACAATGTAAACATCGGGCAAGGAAATCAGAGTATTAAAGTCGTTACCAAGACTTTCGGTGTGTTTTATAACATATTTACCTGTAAACGACCCCTCTACATCGCTATACAGCTTAACAATATTGTCCGAATCATCGGAAAAGCTGCTAGCACTTCCTATACTAAAGGAAGATTCGTCATCAACATTTGGATCGGGATTATAGTTAATAACCTTGGAATTACTGTTAAGAAGTGCTTTTGCTCCAAACGAGTTGATCTGATTAGCTCTGAAATAGCCGTCTGTACTTTTAGTATCTTCGTCAGTTTCAAGAATAAGATGAAGCTTGCCGTTTATAGTTGTATTCGGATCAAGAATAGGGAATTCAACATAGCTTATTTCATCGTCATCGTTGATTGTATAACGACAAATACCTTCATAATCCTTGTACTTGTTATAATAGCTTTCTGCGGTAATTCTGTAAATTTCTCCGGTATCATCACTTATCTTTACTTTTTCCGCAAGATTGTACACCCTGAACATACCGCTTAAAGTATAAATTTTGACAGCGTAAACTTCATTTGTTCTTTTGTTTTTGTCCGGATTGCCGCAATGAAGTACATACGCTACCTGTAAATCTGAATTAGTCTGATTTACCGCCCATGCAACACGGTCATTACGGTTAAGATACAGTGTAAGAATATCGTCAACACGAATTTCTTCCCGGTTAATGTTTTTTTCAAAAGCGGTTGTCAGTTCAAAACTGCTTTCACCGTCTGAAATGATTGTTTTATCTGTATCTTTTCTGATTTGTACAACTCTGAAATCAGAAATAACATTGTTGGATATATATATTTTTATAAGCTTGCCGTTACGAATTACATCAAGCACCGAGCCTTTTTTGATATTTTCAAATACAGCTTTGGAACCATCAGCATGATAAATACTTATATTATATTCCGGATTATCAAGCTCCAGCTCCATAATCTCGCCGTCGTCAATATATGCGCCCTTTTTAAGACCGTTGAAAATAATATTTTCTGCGGGGTCAATATTACTTACATACCATGTTTCAAATTCGTTTATTACAACAATTTTTTTGTATCTGTCATCTCTTGTTTCAACAACGCTTACAGTACCGTAATCAATATCGAAAACGTTGGTTTCAAATTCGCTTGCGGCAATACCGTTGTATATAACATACGCTCCGGAAACGTCAATATGTTTAACATCATACTCACCGGAAGTATAATGAATCTGATTTCCGCTTACGCTTTCAATAATATCACCGTCAATTTCGGTAACCTTATCCTTGTTATTGAGTCGTAGAAATACAACCTTTCCAAACTCTTCTGTCTTGCTGTTTTTATACCAGCAATCAACATCACGTCCTATAAAATCAGAAAAGTCATCATCTTCCGAAACTTTCAGACGTGTGTTACCTATTACAATAAATTTACCGTCATAACTGCTTTCCTTAAGAATTGAAGTATAGCCGTTATCCGTCATTATGCCGGTCATTTTTTCAAGACCGAGAATTTCAGTAAGAAAGGTGGTTTCATTATCATAATCGTATCCGACATTGTTACTCTGACTTATAGAAGAAAATTTAAGCATTTTAGCATCCATACAGTTATCAATCATTACAGCGATTGAACCACGTGTTATAAATTCTGTATTTGCAATGCCGGTTGTAAGTCTCAGTTTATGAGCATGCAGAACATAACCATCAGGATATCCGCCATCCAGCTCTGCCAGATCCTTATAGCCTAAAAGTACTATAAGACATTTAATTACCTCGTTTGTACGGATATTTTCATCAGGTAAAAATGTGGTTTTTGTTGTGCCCTGCATAATTCCGTAATTTCTTACAAAGTTTACTGCATCGTAAGCCCAGTGTCCCGCCGGAACATCTTCAAAATCAACAGGTTTATAAACAGCAGATGATGATGTAGTTGGTTTTTCTTCGGGATATTTAAGCTCATTGTAATCTTCGTTTTCTCCAAAGAAATTTTTTGCCCATACCGTGTCGTCAAAAAATCCTACAGACTGTGTGTTGTCAGACGAGTTATATGAATATAAAAGTATATTATTTATCAGCTGTGCAAATTCAGCACGTGTCATATTTGCATCAAGATTGGGATTTCCGTTGTCATCCCCAACCATAATTTCCAGTGCAGAAAGAAGCTCAAAAGCCGCCTCTGCGGAAACTGCTTCCGAACTGCCTGCAACAGGAAAAGAAAGGCACATTCCTATTAAAGAAAGCACAACTGTAAGACTTAAAATTCTTTTCATAATTTACAAACTCCTCCTGTTACATATTCAAAAGCACATTATATATTACCACCGCACCTTCGGCTCTTGTAATATTTGCCTTTGGTTTAAAACTTCCGTCGGTATAACCGCTGATAATACCTTTTTCATAAAGTGCGTTTACTGCATCCACTGCGTATGGGCTGATACTGTTTGCATCTGTAAAACTGTTTTTTCCGGTTGATATTAAATTAAGTGCCCGGCATATTATAACAGCAAAATCCTCTCTTGTTACGTTCATTCCAACACCAAAAGAATTCTTATTAATTCCTTTAACAATGTTTTTTACATTAAGAGCTGTTATATACGGTGCATACCACATACCGGAATCCACATCGGAAAACGGATTTTCATAATTTCCCTGCTCTATAGAAAGCGCAAGACAAATTATTTTAGCAGCGGCTTCACGTGTAAGTGTGCCGGCAGGATTGAACGCATTATTTCCAACACCGCTTATTATTTTTCTTTCTGAAAGTGTGTCGATTGCGGTGTTTGCCCATTCATAACCCGAAAGGTCAGAAAACGCTCCGTTAGAGCTTGTCTGTGATTCACTTACAGATGAAGACGGTGTTACAGACAGACTTCCGCTACCTTTTCCGCCTCCTCCGCCACCGGACGGGCTTCCTGATGAAGGCAGAATAATTGTTTCTTTTATATCTGCATATGCTTCAATTTTTTCTTCCAGGTTATTGTAGGTAAGTACACTTTTTTGCTGATATAAAGCATCATCAGCCATAAAAGTGGAAGTAAGCGCCTGGTATTTAGGTACATTCAAGCCCGCTGCTTTGATATTATCGCTTGTAAGAATATTTTGAATTGTTCCGCTTCCGCCTTTTACATTGTTCTTAATACCGTTTAAAATTACCTGTTTTGCAAATATTTTCTGTAAATCTTCCACACTTTTTGCATCTTTGCCAAAAAGTCCGTCAATAACAGCCGAAACACCTGCAGATGTAATACTTTTGCTGTAAATATCGCAAAGTGTTCCGTTGTTCTGCAGATATTTTGTAAGACCGAGCAATTCGTCAGGTTCCAGTATGTTATCCTTCACTATGTATTCTTTTTTACCTTGATTAAAACCATCTACTGCAATAGCGTGTTTTAGTTTTTCCTCAAATTTGCCGTACATTTCAATATTTTTTGCAAGATTTTCATCGTTTAGCTCAAGGAAAGCAATTTCGCCTGTTTCAATCATATTCTTCAATAATTCTGCAAGCTTAGCTTTATCAAGCGAATTGTAAAGAGGTGATTCTATTGCGAAAACCGCTTTATTGCTGTCAATAAGACCACCGGCATTTGTTGTTGCATCGCAAATAGCCTTTGCTGCAACAAGCTTTAGCCCCATTGACGCATAATAAAGTGAAGTGCTTAAAACTTCATCCTGCAAAAAAGCTTCTCCGCCTGCAAAAATATTCAGAGTTACCTCTCCGTCAGCATTTTGAGGAAAATACAGTTGAAATTCGGTTTTAAAGCTGCCGTTTTCTTCTGTAATAATCGCATTCTGATACTGAACCTTACTCTCCGGAGCTGCTTCGGCTTCCGTCAGAGATGCTCCGTTTGTAACAAGCAGATTCACCTTTTCGCCTGCCTGACCGTTTGATGAAGTACCCGTAATTTCTATAACTCCGTTAACGCCATCGGTTACCCGAGCTGAAATGCTTCCGGCGGCATTTACTGCCACCGAAAACATATACATCAAACATACGGTTAAAATAAGTAGTTTATTTTTCTTAATCATTTAATAGCCCCTCTCAAATCCGTTTGCCGCAATATCAAATTTAACTGTGTCATCTTCTTTAAATGCGAATTCATCCGCAATCAATATCATAGATTTCTCTTCGTGCCAGAGCACTTTCTTACCAAGTGCCTCCGCTGTAGCTCTTAAGGGAATCATTGTTCTTCCGTTTACGAGTGTTGCAGGTGTCTGGATTTCTTTAGCAGCGGAATTCACAGTATAACTGTTGCTTCCAAGAACAAATTCCACATTTGTTCCGTCCTTTGAAACTGTTGCTTTCTGAGCGTAATCATCCCAGGAAACAGTTGCATCAAAGGCTTCTGCAACAAATCTTAACGGAACCATAGTGATATCGTTTTCGATATAAGGTGCAACATCCGGTATTTCAAGTTTATCAAACAGCTTATAAGCTGTCTTACTGTTAACTTTCATCATAAGCGTGTTATTGGCATATTCATAGAAAAGTCTTGCAAATTCAAGTCTGTCTGAGGTTACTTTTTCTGCCGAAATTACAGGTGCAACCATTGTTCCCTGTCCGCTTCCTGA
The DNA here is from genome assembly GCA_017414505.1 of Clostridia bacterium. Lineage (GTDB taxonomy): Bacteria > Bacillota > Clostridia > UMGS1840 > HGM11507 > RGIG1932. The sequence goes on along the minus strand of JAFQLQ010000022.1, from coordinate 68,589 downwards.
AAATTCTACAATTATACTGCCTGTTTTGGAAGCACTTGCACATTCATATGTTCCAAGATTTACCCAGCCTTCTTCTCCGGAAGAGAAATCAACAGTTTTTACAATCTCATCAAGACTTCCTGTTGTGGGAGAGTAATATTTAATCTTAACTGTTGCGTTTTTATCTGTACCCTCGTAAGGCTTGTTATAGTATGCAACCTTGTATGCAACAAGTGTATCGGTTATTGTGTAAGCTGCTTTTGCATTTGAATCCGATGAAAGCTTTACAGCAGAATTATCCACTGTTTTTACAGTTCCGTCGTACCAGGTATTCTGAGATTCAAATATATCCGAATTACTTCCGTAAATTGTAACGTTTGAATCAGCATTGGTAAATATATATTCCTCTTCGGGAACATTTTCTGCTTTTTCCAGCTCAACAACAGCACCTTCCGAACCGGGGAATACTGTAAAATATCCTTCACCGCTGTGGGGAGCTTCTGTATCGAAGAAACGGAATACCTCTTCACCGTTGATTTTTAAAAGAACCTCTACACCACCTATAACGTCAATGGCACCAAATTCAACATCACACCATTCTCCGTCTTTAATATAATTGTTTTCACAAGTTTTAATTATGCCGGTTACCGGTGCTGCAGGATTATATTTCTGACATTCTATAGCATTTGGTTTTAGTACAACAAGATATGCTTTATTTCCCGTAGCATAAGGTAGTACTTTTGTATCAGCGTGTCTTAATGTAATTCCTGTCCAGCCATTGAAGTTGACCTTCATTCTGAAATGTTGTATTTCGTAATTATTAACACGGGAATTTAAAATTGCCATAGTTCCGCCCGCAGATTCAATTTTAACGCCCTTTTCCGTTGGGGTTATGGTTGCATTTGCGGAATAAGGCAGCCATTCACCGGTTACATCAAGTGCAGCGTGACCTGTGTGTTTGTAGCCATTTATCTGCTCCTTGAAGCTTTTAAGATTACCAACCATCTGTTCAATTTCAGATTGTTGACCGGTTGTTCCTGTTGCCATTTTTTCAGCTTCGTCTAAAATAACATCAAACTGCGGTATTACCTCCGGCTTAAATTCGCCTATTTTGTCACCAATTTTGTTTCCGGAAACTATTTCTGCTTTAAGCTTTTTAACAGAAGCAATTTCGTCTATCAGAAATTCTTTTTCAAGAACATCCGATTCTGTTGTAGTGAACATATAGGGAACACCAAGGCTTTCCCACTCGTTTCCGATTTGCTTGGAAAGATTTTTTGCATAAACCTTGTAGTAATAAGTTTTGCCGTTTTCAAGATTATCAAGTGAAACAAAGGTGTATTGAGTTTTTCCTGATACAACAACATTTTTAAGTTCAGGATCGGTTGCCACAACATATTCGTAAATATCTGCAAAAAGAGCTTCTTCCCATTTTAAGTAAGCAGTATTTCTTACTACATCCTTCTGTCCGTTTGTGGGATAGAGCAAACGAAATTCGCTTTCAGGCGTCTGAACATCAAAAACCTCGGGCTGAATTCCGATTTGAGACATATCAAAATTTTTCTCATTAATCATAGTTTCTGGGAATCCGAATTTCTCCATTGCCTCGGTTGTAAGGCGGTAATCGTGATTTTCAGGATCCACAAAAACTCCGTAATCGTCTGTAATCTGATTATTATTAATGCTTATTGCACGCGCAACAACATTATCATGAACAAGGTTACGGTTAACATCAACACTTAAGTTATTATCAAGAATATTATCCTGAACATTGAAAAACATATCATCTTCGTCAAGCTGTTTTTTCATTGCCGCTATCTGAGGATATTTTTTCAGCAAAGCCTCCGAAATAGGAGCGCCGCTTAAGGTGTTGTATGCAGTTGAACTAACATCGCCCACACGATCTGTCATACGGACACCGATATCGGAATTAACAACTATGTTTTCTGAAAAATTGTTATATGCACCAACTATAAGGTCTCCGGCAGTACGGTTTTTACTTCCGGCAACAATAATATTGTGCTTTGCTGTCTGACCGGATTGCAAGTCGTCCCAGTAGATCCCCTGAATCTGATATTTGGCATCAAATATGGGTGCATAATCGTGTATGTAGTTGTACTCTATTAAATTACCGAATTCGCTCAAACGTCTGCCTGAGTAAACAACGCCCATATCCGCTGCATCGTTAGTGACAGAAAACATTTCGTTGTATCTTATGATATTATCCACTCCGCCGTATATAATAGCATAAGCATTAGGCTGACCGTGAATAATATTGTTTTCAACAATATCACCTATTGTTGTATTGTTGGAACTTCTGCCAAGATTGATAGCGCTTTTCTCCTGCATACAGTTTCTCGTTGCAAAATTATAAAAATGATTGTTCGCAACACGGTTTCCGGAAGGAGAAAGTGTTTCCAGATTACTTCCGCCTCTTAAGTGTACAGCAAATTTACCGATTTCGAATATGGTACAACCCTCTACAAGACACCTTTTACTGTTATATACCGCTATGCCCATTATTCCCATATTTCTTATAATACAGTTACGAACCTTAATATTTTCTGAATTTTCAATATATATGCCATAAGTAATACTATCGCTTATTTTAAGGCCTTCAAGTTCTATATTTGAACAGCCGGTAAAAGTAATCAATGAACTGTTGAAAGTTGAAACTTCAAGAACATCATCTTTATTCAGCTTTTTAGGAGGATAAAAATACAGCTCCATGGTTTTTGTATCAACGAAAAACTCTCCGGGCGAGTCAATTTCCTCCAGCAGGTTCTCAATGTACCATCTGTGTCCGGTTTTTACACCATAGGTTGACTCTCTTGAAAAAACAATTGTTTTATTTGAGGTATCAACAGATTCAAGCGGTACACTATCCAGACAGTATTCGCTTCCCAGATAGCCTCTTATCTGTGCCTGATCTGCAAGGAGCCACCTTTCCGGACGCATAGTATTATAGTTATAGATACCTTTCGTGCCTTTGATACCTCCGGATATGGCAGAACCGGTTGAAATAACAGTATTAATAGTTTCAAACCCTACATTTGGCCAGCGAGCCAGAGTCTGTCTTTTATCGTTTAAGTAAATATAAGGATACTGAGGTGCTTCACGGGGATCGGAATACCTTGCGCTTATATCAAACATTTTATTATCAAGACCGTATTTTTCAAGCGACATAACTCCAACCTTATCACGAACCTCACTGGGAAGCCGCAATAATATTTCTCTGTTCTTTACAGGCTTAAAATCCGTAACATCAAGCTTTGTTGTACCTGTAATACGAACTTCTCCGTCGCCTGCTGCTCTGTACACAACAGGATAATTCTCTGTTCCGGAATCCTCTGCGGTTAAATCCAGAGTTGATGTGAAATTATACACACCTGCGTGAATTACAATCTCTGTTTTTCTTTTTTTGTGGTTTATGCTGCGCAGTGCTTTCTGCGCAGCGGCAATAGTCTGAAAAGGAGCTTCCTCGCTTCCGGTTCCGTTAAGTCTTGCATCTGCCGAAACATGAAGTATCACGGGTTCTTTTTCTTCGGCAAATACCTCCAACGGAACAGAAGTACAAAGAATACTCAATATTATAACTAATGCTGTAAATTTGTAAATCTTCATTAAATTTCTCTCCCACGGTTATTTGAGCAGTTCTTCAGAATAACTAAGCGGAACAATACTGCCTAAGTTTTCCAAAATAAATACTTTTACATAATAACCATCTTCGCTGATAGCACTATCGCTGTAAAATTTCAATGTGCCCGATTTTGTACAGCCCGTTGCCACAGAATCTGCAGTTTCTGATATTGCAACATTTTTAAGTCTGTCGTCAGAATCAAACAAAGCTGCAACCGCAACAAAGCTTTTTGTTTCGTCTGCCTTGTTGTAAATTGCATAGTCAACATCAAAGTTGCTTACACCTTTAAGAGCTTTAATAACAGTTTCTCCTGATTTTACTTTATTTTCAATAATTTCAACAGACATACCTTCGCCCACTGTAAATGAGGAAACAGTATTTTTACAAATCCATTCTCTGCCCATATCTGCGGAAGTATTAACCGCTGTAACTTTCCAGTAGTATTTTCCGTCGGTTAAATCTGTTGCAGGAATTACAAAATTGTTCTTTGTACTTCCCTGCTCTGCAATCCGGGTAAATCCTGCATCCTTTGCAATAACATAATCATATCTGTCGGAGAAAGTTGCTTCCTCCCAGGTAAGAACTACGTTATCTTTGGAAATTTCTGCATTATCAGCAGGGTAAAGCAGATTGAATTCGTGATTTGCGAAAGGAACTTCTTTCTGTGTTCCTATTAAGTCCATACTGAAATTATTTTCATTGGGAACTTCTGCAAATGCAGTTCCTTCGGTTGCATTTTCCGCTTTTACAATATAACTGCCATCTGCAAATACATTTGCATCAGCTATTACATTTTCTATTTCCGTTTCTGCCTGATTATAGTAGGCTGAAGAGTAATATACGGGATACTTACTGTTAACTGTAAGGTTCTTTTCTGTTGTTGCTTTGTAAACCATTTGCTTGTTGTTGTTATCAAGTACGGTTTTAAAAGCGACCATATCATCATAGTAGTCGTATGCTTCGTTTGGCAGTTCACTAAGTGATGAGTACAGATTATGAGTATCATTCTTAGCAAAATCAACCGTACCGCGGTCGCCTAACCGCATAGCGTAATAAGAATCGACAAAGATGTTATTCTTAATAACGTTTGCATAGCCTATGGTTCTTATACCAAGAACATCCGATTTATAAGGGCCTGCTATAATATTTCTTTCAGCAGTCTGTCCGGATATATGGTCATCCCAGTATATACCCATATTTGAGTAACGTGCATTGTTTATCACAGAATAATCGTGAATATAGTTTTCTGAAATTGTATTACCGAATTCGTTAAATGTTCTTCCGGAATAAACAACACCTGCATCATCAACCGAATCAAGCAGATTATACATTTCATTGCGTTTAATATTTGTATCCAATCCGCTGTAACGAACAGCTCCTATGAATTTACTTCCGTGAATAACGTTATTTTCAATAGTGTCTCCAAGAGATTTTGAATTTGAACTTATTCGGTTAATTGTTATACCCTGACCGTCGCTTCCCAGTGTAGGATTTTGTGAGAAATTATAAATGTGGTTATTGGATACAACATTGTTGCTTTCAACACTTACGTCATCTCTTATCGCTATATTTCCGGCAACAGAAATTCCGGCAGCTCCCACATCATAAACATTACATCCGTCAACGAGAGTATTTTTGGTACCGGACGCTGATATACCGGTCTTTGCAATTGCATGAATGTCACAGTCAATAAACTGTATTCCGTCTGCATTGGAAACATAAATGCCTATATGATTACGTGTTCCTTTAAATTCAATATTTTTAAATGTAATATTATTGGAATTCTGAATAAATGCAAGCTGCGGATATGTGGAACTCTTAACAGGCATTTCAAATACATCGTTTTCTGTAATTTCGTATGGTGCGTAATAATACATAATGTTTGTAGCCTGGTCGATACACCATTCTCCGGGAATATCCATTTCTTCAGGCAGATTAACTATTGTAACACGCGGACCAAAATATTTATATCCGATAAGCAAGTCGCCATCTGTTTCATAGTAAAATGGTGTTGTTCCGTCAATTGTAAGCTTTTTGGTTGTTGTATCAATATCAAGAAGCTTTGCTGCGCTCGCTCTGTAAGATTCAAACAGAAATCCGGTAAGATAAGCATTATCTTTGGAAGCAACCCATTTTGAAACATCGATATCAGATAGAGCACTTACATTAAGCTGCGGATTTCCGTTACTGTTGGTACCGGTTGAATTTCTTCCCGTTGTGAAGTAATCTTCGTTGGGATATTGAGAAATTCTCTGACGTTTTCCGTTTAAGTAAAGCGTCGGAGGATTAATTGAACGTATTGAAGCAGTTTCGCCTGCATAATTAAAGCTTAGCTGGCTTGCATCAATTCCTGCCGCAACAAGGTCTATGCTGTAAACGCTTGTACGTGCATTTTCGGGAATTCTTGAAAGTATGCTGTTATCAGTAACTTTTGTGAAATTTTCGCTGGGAATACGCTTCATACCGCTGAATACAACCTTATCGTTTTCGGTTGCAGGACGGTAAGTTATGCGTGTATCGGGATTCGTTGTATTGATGTCTATAAGTTGAAGACGGCTTGAAGTTAAATCGTATTCTCCGCCAAGCAGACAAATATCAACGTTATAGCCCTCTTTTGCAAACGCATTTGCTTTGGATAATGCGGTGGATAGATTACAGGGATTTTCAAAAGTACCGTCTCCGGAAGATTTTCCGTACGGAGCAGCATAAACAAGCTGAATTTTCTCACCTTTAATAAAGTTTCTTAAAGTATCCTGAATACTTACCTTATTACAGATAAGAACACATTGGCAATCAAGCGCTTCGGAACTAACCGTTATATCAAAGCTGAAATTTCCGTCAGCTCCTGCCGGAAAATCATTAACAAGATAAAGCTTGTCCATTACAGGCCCGCTTACGTTTTTTAAAGACTCCATAGTTACACCGTCTTTTAATATAAAAACAGTAATTGTGTCGCCCTCTTTTGCACTTTCAAAGCTACCTTCTATTGTATAGGTTTCAACTGTTGCTTCTTTAGCAAATCCGATAACGCCGAATGAATTAATAAGTAAGCAAATTGCGATTATGCTTAAAATTATTTTTTTCATATTCTTTCTCCAGTTTATTTTATTGTTTCTTCAAATAACGTGTTCATTTTTGTGTAAGAATCCCATACAAAGCATTTTGCAATATAGGTTTCTCCATTTTCACGTGCAAAATCTGCAATTTTAACTTCCTGTGCCTCACCCTTTTTCAGAGTATACGATCCACCTGCTATTTTGCACATCTGATTTTTACTGTTAAAAATACATACAGTAGCAATAAAGGTTTTCGATTCATTACTTCTGTTATTTTTAATGTTTGCCTTAAGAGTTAAAGAAGAAGTCTGAACATCCGCCATAGTTGCTTTTTCGTTGCCGTTCGCATCTAAAAGCTTAAAGCTTTCAAGCTCGAAATCGGGAGCAACTGTTTTGAATACGCAGGACGCTATTTTTATATCCTCTTCAACCTCTGCCAGTTTAACTCCGTCAAAAGAAACTGTATATTCTTTTTTATTTTCAAGACCTTCAAAGCTTATTGTAACCTGTTTTCCGTCGGCAGATGGTGTAACTGTATAGTTTTCGGCTTCTTTGTCACCATTTTTAAGCTTAACATTTTCTATCGTACCTTCATCTATTGGCTGCGGAACAGTTATTACTACTTTATCCGAAAGTTCAACATCGGTTGTCTTATCTATGGTTGATACGACAACTTCAGTTGCTCTTGTTGCAATAAAATCAGCAATTGTAACGGTAGCTCCATTTGAACTTGTAGGTGCAAAATAAACCTTTGCAAGACCGGGAACATCATTACACTCCATATCAATAATCTTACCGTCGTTTATGTAGCCATAAGCGTGACTGTTTTTGATGGCAAGCTTCAATTCTATACCGGTTTCAACATTAACATTGGTTATGTCAGCCGCACCCTGATTTTTTGTTATATAATTATCAGATAAACGGCTGTGCAGATACATATTGGAATTTGTTCCTATCCCCTGCGATAAATCGGTTTTCTTTTTAGGCTGAACCTGCATACGGATACCCGTACCTTTAAAGTTTCCGTTATCAAATGTGTAATCTCTGGAAGAAGCTATAGCTACACCGATATTTGCATAAGATGTATTTGTTATATCTTTAAAGGTTGCCTTTACGGTATAATCTTTTTCTGTAAAGGTTGATTTTGTACTGTCAGTATCATTACCTACTGCTTTATATGCAAAAAATGTAGTAGTATCTTCACCGCTGTACTGAACTTTAAGTTCATCGCCATTTACATTTGCCGCAGAATAAGATGCGGAAGTTTTATAAGACATTGTTGTATCGGCAGTATCTTCGGGAATTTTCAAGCCCTCAGCAAGCTTTTCTATTTTAATGGTTTTTGATAATGCTTTAAGCATTGCTGTGCTGTCTTTTGTTTTTATATCCGATAAATTAAGTGTATAAAGTACATCTGTGTCCAAATCACCGTTTACAGGCTTTACAAGGTAAGTATGGCAGGTGCTGTTGGCAGCTTTCATATTTTTGTGATTTGCCGATTCAACTGTTACGGAAACATTTTCATTTCCTTTTTTAAGAGTTATATTTTCAACAGATATATCAACTTCTTTTTCAAAATCAAGAGATATAAAATCAGTATCAGCATTCCAGGATTTTAAAGGAAGTGACGGTAATTCGGGTTCAGGCTCCGGATCAGGTTCCGGTTCGGGATCGGGATTGGGTTCATTTTCATTAATTCCCGGCTCATCCGCCCATATGGAACGTGTTGCAAGGAAGTCTGATACAATTGCCGTACCACTTGTTTTTCCCGAAGCAAAAGAAATGGGTTCAACACATGTAAATGCCCATCCTGCCCAATCCTTAGAAAGAACAACTTCACCAATTTTTTTGCCATCGACAAAACCTTTTGCAAGCTTATTTTTTGTTGAAAATTTCAATTCAATATCTGAGTAATCAAGCCCTGTTGGACGATTACCACCGTCAAGCTTAATTTTTGTATTTGCAGTTGAAGTTGTAATAGTATCCTCTACAATATACGCATTGGAATCGGTAACTTTTGTTTGTCTTTGCATCTGCATATATGTTCCTACAAAGCTTTGATAACCCATTCTGCTTTTATCTGTTGTTATTCCTATATACAGATTTTCTCTGGCAACATCAGAAACAGAATATTTTACTTTGAAAGTATAATCTTTTTCAACCCAGGTTGAACCATCAACTATTTCTCTGTCAACTTCAGTACCAACAGCAGAACCGATAAATGCATTATAATTTTCTGAGTAGCTGGTAGTTGCTGTATTCAAAGTTGCTTTTACAGAACCATTTCCAAGTTCTTCGATAGTCACAGTTGAGCCGGATTTCTTTTTATAGTCAATCAGTTTTCCGCCAAGGTCGTTTACAACAAAGTATTTTTCCCAGCCTGTAATTGATTCAGAACTGTCGGAATTTTCGATTTTAGTTAATACAAGCTTATATTCAACATCTAACTCTATTCCATTTGCAGGCTTTATCAAATAGGTATAATATGTACTCGAATTTGCCTGAACATATTGGTTATAGTTATATAAATCAAAATCAAAATCAACCGCTTCTCCGCCTTTTGTAAGTGAAACCTGTGCTGTACTAAGATTAACTGCCTGATTAAAATCAAGAGTGATAAAATCACTGTCTGCATCATAATTTACCAATGCAAATGTATCTGCAGCAGTTGCGGAAAAAGCAGAAAAAGCTGAAAGCAATATGCAAAAGCATAATAATACAGATTGAAATTTAATATATTTTGTCATATTTTATTCCTCATAAAATCAAATTTTTATGAGGGAGAAAGAAAGCTTTCTCCCTATTTAATATTATTCCTCAGGGAAAGTCAATGCCGGGAAATAGGAACTTAAGGATTCAACACCATCCCAGATAAACACTTTAATTTTTTCAGCACCGTTTACTTCAACATCGTTAAAGTTTACAGGATTATTTCCTGATACAGCTTTCTTAAGCTCTGAAACTACGCAATTTTTCATTTCACCGCTTGCCGCATAAAGAGCACAGGTGATATAAACATCTTTTTCTAAAAGAGTATTATTTGTAAGTTTGGTAGAAACATTGATTTTTGTTTTTCCTGCAATACTGTCAACTGTTTCGCCATTTGCAGTTACTGTTAATTCTCCAACTGCAAACTCAGGAAGTTCTTCTGTGACTTCAACTGCTCTGGTTGCAAGGAAATCTGCGATTGTTACGGTTGCAAGATTATCTGTTGTTGTATTATTCGGTGAGAAATGAATCTGCGCATGTCCGGGATAATCCTGAAGAAGCTGCATATCTGCAACTTTTCCGCCGTTTATATACGCACGGGCAAATTTGTTCTTTGTTGAAAGCTTAAGCTCAATTCCATTAACAGGATCCATTCCTTTTATAGTTGAAGGCTGGCTTTTTGTAATAGCACCGGTTGTGTCATTTGCATTACGCACTGTCATATTCGTTGTGTTGCCTATTACACCATTTTGGGGCTGAACCTGAAGATATAACGATACACCTCTGAACCAAGAATGGTTAACACCGTAGTTGGCATGATAATTATATGCTATAGCTAAAGACAGATTACCGTGAGTGGTTCCCGAAATGTTTTTAAAGGTTGTTTTTACAGTATAATCCTTTTCTGTATATGGAGAATCTTTAAAGTTATTTATCAATGTACTGTCAGTATCTTTACCTACTGCTCTGTATAACTGAACACGATTGGTAGAAACTTCTGTATAATCCGCTTTTATATCATCTGTATTAACATTTGCAACGTTATAAACGCTTCTGTTTTCATAAGTCATAACCTTAGAGCCGTCAATAAGCTGCAAGCCTTCTGCAAGCTTTTCTACCTTGAAGGTTTTTGTAAATGTTTCAAACACGCTGTTATCAGCAGATTTTGCGGTAATACCTGATACATTTAAGGTATAAGGTATATCAAGAGCAATACCACCACTTACAGGTTTAACAAGATAAGTGTATCTTTCGCTATTAGCCGCTTCCATATTAGCGTGGTTTGCAAGAGCGACAGTTACGGGAACAACTGTTCCTGCATTTGTAAGAGTAACGTTTTCTTCTGTGATATTTACATCTTCGTTAAAGTCAAGAGTAATAAAGTCGCTGTCTGCATCCCAGTCAACTAACGCAACTTTAGTTTCGGGAGTAGCGTTCTTCCAGGTTGCTCTTGTTACAATAAAATCAGCAATGGTAACAGCAGCTCCATCCGAACTCATGGGAGCAAAATACAATTTAGCCATACCTGCTGCATCATAGCAATCCATATCAATGATTTTTTTGCCGTTTATAAATCCAAATACGTGGCTTTCTTTAACAGCAAGCTTTACTTCAACACCGCTTGCAACATCATTATCGGATATATCTGCTGCACCCTGATTTTTAGTAGTATTTGCATCTGCTGTACGGCTGTAAATATACATATTTGCATATTTACCTATTCCCTGAGATAAATCAGATGCTTTCTGAGGCTGAACCTGCATACGCATACCTGTTCCTCTAAATTGACCATGGTCAAAGGTATATCCTTTGCTGGAAGCAATAGCAACACCTAAATTGGCATAAGGAGTATTAACTACATCTTTAAATACAGCCTTAACAGTATAATCTTTTTCGTTAAATGTTGAGCCTGTGCTATTGTTATCATCGCCTACTGCATTATAAACATAAAACGCATCAACAGCTGTACCATTATACTGAACCATAAGCTCATCATCATTTACATTTGAAACAGAATAATTATCCGAAGATTTATAAGACATAGTCTTATCAGCATCAGTTTCAGGAAGCTTTAAGCCTTTTGCAAGTTCAGCAACTGTAAAGGCTTTTGCCCACGAAGTAATAGTTTCTGTTGCATCTGTATCGCTGATACCTGATAATGTAAGCTTATATTCTTTGTTTGTTTCTATTCCTCCGCTTACAGGTTTTACAAGATAAGAATATACTGTACTGTTTGCGGATTTCATATTATTATGGTTAGCTGATGCTACTGTTACGGGAATTACCGCACCATCCTTACTCAAAACAACATTTTCACTTGAAATATTAACTTCTTTATCAAAGTTAAGTGTAACAAAATCTGTATCTGCATCATAGCTCTTTAAAAGAGGAGTTGGAACAATTGTTGTTTCGTCTGTCCATGTTGAACGTGTTGCAAGGAAGCCTGTAACTGTTGCTGTTGCAGTGGTTGAACCGGAAGCAAAAGCAAGAGGTTCCCATTCTGTAGCTACATATCCACGATAATCTCTTGAAAGTGCTAAGTCACCAATTTTTTTACCATCCAGATAAGCATGAGCAACTCCGTTTTTTGTGGAAAGCTTAAACTGGGTATTTGTTATATCCATACCTGTTGGTCTGTTTCCACCATCAAGCTTAGACTGTGTATAATCTGTTTTTGTTGTTGAAAACTTTTGTGTCAAATACGCATTTGCAGATGTAGCAGTCTGATGCTGAACATGCATATATACGCCCTGAAAAGCCGCAGAATCAGCCGTAAAATATCGTTTAACGTTGTCTGTAATAGCAAGACCAATATGGGCTTTTGTTACTCCCTGTGTAGAATAAGTTACTTTAACTGTATAATCTTTTTCGGTAACAGGATTTGATACACTATAAGTACTTAAAGTTTGGTCCATATGGTTAACAGGAGTAAGTGCTGCATCTTCACCAACACAAGTTCCAAGATATGAAACATAATTTTCACTGTACGTAGAATTTAATGTAGTTGATGAAAGTGTATAGCTACCTGAGCCTTCGGGTGTTTCCACTCTGCTTACGCTTGTTATTTCAGGTCTGTAATCTACTAATTTTCCGCCAAGGTCTTTAACAATGAAATATTTTGACCATCCGGAAATTGTTGCTGAAGCATCAGAATTTTTAATTTCGGCAAGAGTAAGCTTATATTCTGTGTCTAAATCAATTCCGCCGGTAGGTTTTACAAGATATGTATAATATGTGCTTGAATTTGCCTGAACATATTGGTTATAATCGGCTGATACAAATGTAAACTCAACTGCTTTACCATCTTTTTCAAGGGAAATTACTGCGCTTGCAGTATCAACTGCCTGATTAAAATCAAGTGTAATAAAATCGCTGTCTGCATCATAATTTACCAATGCAAAAGTATCCTCCGCAATAGCGGTTATTCCTGTCATAAGTGATAAGGTCATACATAATGTCAATAAAAGTGAAAGAATTTTTCTTGTCATTTTCATAAACCTCCAAAATTATATTATTTTATTATTTAGCTGCCAGAAATTCATCAATTTGTCTTTGCATTTCTGCTACAATTTTTTCTGCTCCGGCTTCTTTCATACGTTTAATATATTCATCGTAACTTGCGTCTACCTTCTGCGCACCCATAAAGTATGCAAATCCGTACTGTTTACGAACAGTTTCACACTGGGAAATTTCTGTTTCGATTTTTGAAGTATCGGTTATAAAACCAAGCAACGGAGAAAGCTCTGCCTCGTCGTTTAATTTTCTGGTCTGTTCCCAAACATCGGCAGGCATACCCTCTGTAACAAAAGCATTGAACTGATTACCGAACTTCCATGCTGCATCCGGCTTATAGTTACTGTTTTCCACAAATTTAATTGTGTTTTCATCTATCTTTGTATAATGTTTTCCTTCCAGACCGAAGCAAATCATATTGTAGTATTCCTTATCGGTATTAAGAAGCTCTATAAGTTTAATTGCTTTTTCCTTATTTTTACTGTTACGGCTTATTCCAATAAATGTTGATGTAATGTTAGACTGTTTAATATAAGGTTTTCCGATATTTTTTGTAACTACAACCGGCTCGCCGATAGTATTTTCAAAATTGATTTCACAACCCGGCTTGTAGGAACTGATATTAATAGCATATTTTCCTGCAAGATAATCGGTTGTGTCATTTCCTACGGAAACTACATCGGGACGTATATATCCTTTATTAAACCATTCATGACGAAGGTTCATGCCTGCAATCCATTCGGGCTGTTCATCAATAAACACTACCTCAGGCTTGTCTGTTCCGCGTTTTATACCAAAACCTGCTAAAAGCTCTTCGTACTGTGCTCCAATGGTGAAATAAGCATTTGCGTTTCTCCAGGGGTAAATTTCAGGTTCGCCCTCTTTAACAGCCGCCATAAATGGCTCTAACTGAGGGTAATCTGTTATAGAATCCACATCCAGATTGTATTTATCTGCCAGTCTTTTCGGAACAGTAGCAACAAAATAGCCTGCTGCTATCTGCTGATTTGGAACTGCATAAATTGTTCCGTCAACTGTTGCTCCGTCCCAGAAGAACTGCGGAATGGATTCCTTAAGAGCCGGTGTGGTTTCAAGAAGTTCTTCAAGAGGCTCAAGACCTCCCATTCTTGCTGCTTTAACATATTTGTTGATGTAACCGGTAAAGCATAAGTCGTAATTTTCACCGGAAGCCATAATCATTCGCATTCTTTCGTCAAATGCTCCGGTATCAATAAACTGCAAATCAACTTTAGCGCCGATTTTTTCAACTGAAATTTTATTTGCCTCTTCCAGTACCTCGGAAAGACCGGGATAGTTGTCTCCGGGAACATACCATTTAAGTACCGGAATGTCACTGGAATCTGTGTTTTTCTCTCCTCCGCAGCCGGTGATTCCAAGTACCATTACCACGGAAAGAATAAGAGCTAAAACTCTTTTCATTTTAAACATCTCCTTTTTGTTTTTTATATATTTTAACCTTTTACGCTGCCAACAGTAAGGCCTTTTACAAAATATTTCTGGAAAAACGGGAAAATTATAAGAGCGGGTCCTGCGGCAACAACTGCCATCGCCATACGGGCCGTTTCTCCCGGAATATCCTTAATATTCACAAGGTTCTGAGCTTCTGATTCGTTAGACTGAAGAAGCTGAATGTTCTGCATTATTCTCTGAAGCTGATATTGCAGGCTCATAAGTGATTCGTTATTTACGTAAAGCATTGATGTCATCCAGTCGTTCCATTTTGTAAGGAACATCATAAGTGCAACAGTTGCAATAACGGGCTTTGAAAGAGGTATAATAATTCTGAAAAATATTATGTATTCGTTTGCGCCGTCAACATATGCTGATTCGGAAATTTCTCCCGGTATGCCTTTAAAGAATGTTCTCATCATAAATACATACCACGGACTTACAAGCCCCGGAAGTATATATACCCATATTGTATCATTTAGATGAAGATACTGAGTTATTAATATATAGCTTGGAACAAGACCGCCCGAAAACAGCATTGTAAAATAAACATAGAAGTTAATTGCGTTTCTTCCTTTCATAGTGGATTTTGTAAGGGGATATGCCAAAAGCGCCATAAGAAAGGTGGAAAGCACTGTATAAACAGTTGATACAAAAATTGTTACACCATACGCATCAATTATTGTTTTTGGATTTTTGAATACATATTTATATGCATCAAGTGTTATTGCTTTGGGCAGAACACTGTAGCCGGTATGTGCGATAGCCTTTTCGCCGGAAAAAGATGCACTGAGCAGTATAATAAACGGTAATATTATCAGAGCACTCAAAGCAATAAGAATAATATGACTTAAAAAATTCAACTTTTTATCTTGTTTGTTAATCATTTCTGCACCTCTTAAAACAATCCGTAATCTTCGTCAATTTTCTTGGAAACATAGTTGGTTACCATTACAAGCACAAAACCGACAACGGACTGCAAAAATCCTACTGCCGAGGACATTCCCATATTTCCTACAACACGCATTGTTCTGAAAATAAATGTATCAATAACATCGGTAGTTTCATAAAGCATACCAACATCTCTTGTAAGCTGATAGAACATACCGAAATCCGCTCTGAAAATGCCGCCTATTTTCAGGATTGTCTGAATAACAATAAGAACAGTAAGCTGCGGAATTATAACAAAACGTGTTTGCTGCCAACGGGTTGCACCATCTACTGAAGCTGCTTCTATAAGTGACGAATCCATTCCCATAAGTGCAGCATAATATATAACACTGTCCAGCCCGATATGCTTCCATATGTATGCTATTGATAAAATTGCCGGCCATGCCTTTGGCATTGCATACCAGTCGATAGGTTCAATGCCGAATTTTACAAGCAGATGATTTATAAGACCGTACTGAGGATTTAAAAGCGCATAAACAATATATGCCGCTACAACCCACGATACAAAATGCGGTGTAATAAGAACGGTCTGATAAACCTTGGTTGCACGGCGGCTGTTTATTCGAAACAGCGTAACAGCCAGTGCCACCGAGCACACAATTATAAGAAATATAAAAAGTGCATTAAGTCCAAGTGTATTTCTTGTGATTTTTATAAATGAATCCGATTCAAAGAAGAAACGGAAGTTATCAATACCCGCCCACGGACTTCCGAACATTCCTTTATCATACCTGAAATTCTTAAAAGCAAGTACAAGACCCGCCATAGGAATGTAGTTAAAAATAAAAATCAAAAGAACCGGCAAAGCACACATGGAATAAAGCTGAAGATTCTGCATTCTTCTCAGGCTTTTTTTTCTGTGTGTTTTTACATTGTTAGTATTATTCATTTACCTCATTTCCTTTTCTGTTGTTTATATAATAATTTTATCATAAATATTTTGTATTTTATATTCTTAAAATTCATAATATATTAAACAATATTAAGATTTTTCAGCGATTTTTATAACAGTTTTAAGTTGATGCTCTTTTTTAGTTTCCGAAATAATGCACAATCGGTTTACACTTTTAAGCTCATCATCAACGCCAAATTTCCCCGTTTCAACGCTGATGCCGAAACGGTTTTCAGTAATAACCAAAAGCCTCGCTGCCCCCTTGGTTATTTCAAACTCTGTTTCGCTTAAACGGTTTATATCCCCGTGTGTATTTAAAATAAACATAACTTTTCCCGGTGTTTTCAGTTCTGCCTCATCAGTAATAATTATCTTGTCGGCAGAGGGCATTTCCACTTTACGTATGTTTTTTTCAAAAACATCCTCGCTCCAGGCCTTTTTCAAATCTGTTTCGTAATAAAATCTATTATTCTCTTTATAAGCTTTTGTTACTATACCGGCATAGGGACCACCAAAACGGGGCTGATTCAGGGGTATTCCCGCTTCATCAAGCGGACAAAGCAGATTATGATACTGCGCCTCATCCAGATTCTGACCGGAACAGTACTGTGCGGTTCCTCTGTCTATCAAAATACTGTCGCCATTCACTTCAAGCACAAAAGAACCTTTATCGCTGTGTGCGTGAGCAAAGTAGGTTTCACCGCTTAAAAGATGCAGATGAACCTTTCCTGTTTTTTCATCCCAGAAACGTACAGAGGTTTGTCCTGCATCGTTTACAGTAATAAAATCGTCCATTTCGGCTCCGCTTGTTTCCTCAAACTCAGGAGCAAGAATAGTTGCAACAACCACATTTCCAAGCTCATCCGGATTAAAATTCTTCTTATACATTTCTTTCCATATATCACTTTTTCCGATTTTACAAAAAAGCATATCAACGGCAATTTGATACTTTTTGTGATAATGGGCATCATTATACGGAATAAATTCAAAATCGGGAGTATCAGTAAGACATGCCAGAGCATATTTTTCACTGCGTTTTACCGAATCGGGAATAACCTCGCAAAGTGATTTATTATAATACCTCGACATCATCATAAATGCCGGTATTGCACTGTAAATAGTATAATCCCAATATGCGGCACCTTCTCTTGCTCCCCCATCCTTGGTTATGTAGCTGTCTAATATTTCGCACAAATCGTTCCACGCTTCGTCAATGCGTTTTTTATACCGCGGATATTTACTGCTGAGTGCAATAAGTGCCGAAAGTCTTCCAACGCTGAATTCCACACCCTGATTACAGTGACGGATGTACTCTATCATATTAAAATCCGATTCAAGACGCGGAAGGCCTTTAAGGGCAAGAGCGTTATATATAATATTTTTTCCGTGCCATGTAAGCATATCGCCGGCAAGGTCAAGCACAAAGGCGCATGCACTGCAGCATGCACTTATCACAAAGCTTCTTCTTGACCATGTGCTTCCCGGAAAATCGCACATAAAATTATCTTCCCAGCTTCGGTAACAGCACAAAGAAAGAGCATTACGGCATGCCATTTTAAGCATTTTTGTATTTCTGTCCAGAATACCCACGTAAGCAAGAATTCTCATATTGTCCGTAAACTGCATATATCCATATTCGTAACAACGTCCAACCTGCTGATTTC
Organism: Clostridia bacterium; assembly: GCA_017414505.1. GTDB lineage: Bacteria > Bacillota > Clostridia > UMGS1840 > HGM11507 > RGIG1932. The sequence goes on along the minus strand of JAFQLQ010000022.1, from coordinate 50,715 downwards.
CCGATCTGTAATACTGCCCGATATGTTCCTCGGGTACTATTTCCATAAGGGAATCTGCCTGCTTGCGAAGCTTCTCCATTATCGGCTTAAACTGCGGTGTTTCCATTTTACTTCGCAATTTTTCAAGTTCTTTATCATCAAAGAAAAGACCTGTCGCAGGAGAAATCTCAAACTCTTCAGTAAAACATCCCTCCCACCCGGTATCAAAACCGTTAGATGCACTTTTCATTTCCTTTTCTTTTTCTGAATTTACAAGACCAAGCCAGTAAAGCACGGTAGTAGTAGGAACGTTTTCAAGATTCATAAATTCAAGCTTTATTTTTGTAAGCTTTTTTCCGTTTATCTTGCCGTCATATTCATAACGCTTATCTATGCCGGTAAATTCCGTAACTTTACATTCCCTGCCATCTATAACACAAGTAATTCTGCATTTTGCTTTGGAGCTCATCGCCACACAAAAACGTAATATATCATATCCGCCAATATCAAGCTCACAGCATCTTTCAAGAGAAACTGCGTAATCAAAAACAGGTTGTTTTGAAATTGTAACAAAATTACCATACCATTGTGCCCCGCAGGAACACAATGCACCGTTTAAATATTTTACGGTGTAGTTATCAAGTCTTGAATACTTTTCGTGTTCGGGATAGCTTTCACCGCTGTCCCAAAATGGTTCTATTATTGCTTCCGCATAATTTATCGGAATACGATTCATAACATTTTCACCCCGGTTATTTTATTTTATCAAAATAATCCATTATTTTTTCCCAGTCATACTTGGTAATACTGTGTCCGCCTTTTTTTATATGATATGCAATATGACCTTCGTGATAAGGCTTTTCAAGTTCCGGCTCATCACCGGGTGCCACAAGTCCGGCCATTCCAAGATAAAGTTCATATGCCTCATTAGCCATTTTGCAGGCTTTGAATTCCGCTTTAGGATCTGCCCAGCTATCCTCAGACGAACTGGTTACATAAATATATCTTGGAGCCATAAGGGCAAGAAGCATATGCTGATCAACAGGCAGAAAGCTCTCAAAATCGCTGAATTCTTTAAAATTCTCACAGAACCAGTCGGACATATTTATATCCTTTGCGTGCTCGCCCTCTTTTCCGCGAAGAATTGCCGCCCCCATACAGCCGGAATTATTTGATACTGCCAGTTTGAAACGATTATCGGTAGCCGCCGCCCAAAGTGCAGTTTTTCCACCTCGTGAATGACCGATTACGGCAACACTGCTGCAATCAACATTTTTATCACTTTCAAGATAATCCATAACACGGCTTGCACCCCATGCCCAGGCAGAAATTGTTGCCCAGGAATTTTTACGGCGTCCGTATGCAGGCTTAACCGCTGCAAAAATTCCGTGCCGGTAATTAGCACGATGATTCCAGTCACGGTAAATACTGCGTGTGGGAAGAACTGCAATTCCAAATCCCCTTTCGGTTATATCTTTAACAGGAACACAGCTTACTCCGCATATAAGATTTCCTTTTTTATCAATCACAATATTGTTTTCCATATATTCGTGCATTACAAACACAAATACCGGAACACGTTTTTTTGTATTTTCGGGCAGATAAAGCTTGAAAGGAAAAGAAAAATCATCGAATCCGCCTTCAATTTCCTTTATCAGCATTCCATACTCTTTCTTTTCATTTTCAATGTTGAAATAAAGATTTTCGGGACGCTCGATATCACGAACCCCATAAACATACTGTTCAAAAAGATTAAGAATTTCTCCCCGTCTGAATTTTTCCCAGTCTACAGCGTTATCAATTACCTCTCCGCTGATTGTGGTTAATAACTCAGGTATTTTATCCATTTACTTTTCCTCATTTCTATTTAAATTTTCCATATCACGATATATTTTTTCTATTCTCCAAAGCTCAGATTCTTTGTTCTTTTTAAGCCAGCTTTCACGGTATTTTGCAAGCCAGCTTTCGGTGTTTGTCCATCTTTTTATGGGATAGCCGTCATTTTTAGCATAAAGCTCTGCAGTAACTGCAATTCCCTCGGCAGAAATCATCATTTCCCTGCGGAATTCTTCTTCCTCCCACACCTCGTTTAACAATCTGTCATATATTTTTTTACATCCGGCAGAAGCCGTTTCAAGTTCCTCTTTTGTAGGTTTTTCAAATTCAATATGCCCTTTGCAGGTAAGATTTGAATACAAACGTACAAATTTGTAAAATTCCGCCATTTCATTCAATCGGTTAAGCTCAAACAGATATTCTGTACCTGATTGATTCTTATAAAGCAACAGATCAACGGCATTTTTGAAATTGTCGCCAATTTCATTTTTAAAATTCCACGATTTTTCCGCACCAACAAGCATTCCGAACATAGAAAGCTCAAGACTGCAGGGATGTCCGTAATCTCCCCAGTTTGTATTAAGCATTCCATCGGCATGGTATTTATCACCGTATTCCGCCATTTTGGAAATATTTGCTTCTGATACACGTGCGTTTTCAACCAGCCTGAAATACGAAGAGGTTGACGGACAAACCAACTTTGGATTTTTGCGGTTTTCAAGCCTTGAAACACGTGTTTCGGGCGGTTCGGCTGCATATCCCCAGCAAAGAAGCGTTATATCATCCGCAAGCTTATCAAGTCTTTCTATATTATCCAGAAATACTTTGTCTGCCCACATCATAATTTTTTTCCCTTTTGATTTTATATGTTCAATAATTTTTACCATAAAATCAAAATAAATCATATCATTATCCGCATCTTTGTGTTTGCCGATTTTTAAGTCTGTCGGCTCATCACCGCATATATTTACATATTCAGAGCGAAAATGCGGAATATACTGGTCAATTCTGCTCTTTGAAAGCTCTAGGCTTTCGGGATTTTCCGGATCAAGGGTGTGATGAAGCATTCTCTCATACCAGAAAGTATATTCGGGTTCATAATTTTCAATTTCTCTTAAATGTGCATTTTCCGGAAGCTGCAGAATATCATACATATGTCCGCAGGTTGCAAGCGACGGAATTAAGTCAATAAAATTTTCGCAACAGTATTCATCTATTTCACGAATTTCTCCGGGAGAAAGATATTCTGATTCATTGAGTGTACCGTACATTTCCTTAAAAGGGAAAGCGTGTTCAACATAAAGCTGAAGCGAATTAAGCTTGTAATAAGCCATATTGTCAATCAGTTTTTTCAAAGTTTCCACAGTGGGAACCCTGCCTCTTGTTACATCGTGATAAAAACCACGGTATTTGTTTCCCGGTTTATCCTCTATTTCAGCACAGTAAATTTCTTTGTTTGATAAAATCTGTCTTAAAGTCTGAATTCCGTAAAATACACCGGGTGCACCATCGCCATCAAGCTTTATGCTTTTATTTGTAATGCTCAGGCGATAACCTTCTTCACTACCCTGTTCTCCTGTAATATAAAGCGGAATTCCCGACTCGGACAAAGGCAGTTTTTTTACTGCTTTTTTTAGTCTTTCATCACGAATTTGAGATGAAATAATTACGCCTTTTCCAATAAATATTTCATCGCTTTGTTCTATTTTAAACGGTTTTGGTATCAGAAACATTTGGATTTCCTCCTTCAATATCAGACATTATCTCACATTACAATACTAATAATACCATAACTTAATTTGGCTTTCTATTCTCAAAATTCAGTTCTCTTTTCTCTTTATTAAGATTCTGACGCAAAAAAAATCGCTGACATCTGCTTTGTCAGCGATATTTTCATATCTTTATTTAACCTTTTACTGCGCCTTCTGTAATTCCGTCAATAAAATATCTGTTACCGAATATAAAAGCAACAAGCACAGGAATGAGTGCTATAACCGCGGCAGCAAGCATAAGTCCCCAGTTGGCGGCAGATTCTCCGGTTGATTTAAGAGCATAAATACCTACCATAAGAGTCTGCTGTTTCGGGTTTGAAAGAGTGAATATTGAAGGCATAAGATATTCATTCCAGGAGGCGTTGAAAGAAAGCACTCCTACTGTTGCGAGAATAGGTTTTAACACCGGGAGTATAATTCTCCAGAATATGCCGAAAAATGAACATCCGTCAATTTTCGCCGCCTCGTCAAGCTCTTTGGGAATAGTTGCCACATAGCTTCTTACAAGAACTATATACACAATTGGTATGCCGAGAAGCTTTATAACTATTAATCCCAGAAGCGACCTGTTAAGATGTATTGCATTTAAAATATCAAACAGCGGATATACGGTAATCGAACCCATATTTATAAACATAAGGGATGAGAAAACCGTAAAAATTATCTTTTTACCCGGAAATCTTCCACGTTCAAAAACATATGCATTCATTGCCGATGCAATAAGATTTATTACCACACAGCAAATAGTGTAATATGTACTGTTAAAAAGCATCGTTTTAAGATCAATTCTGTCTGATGTGAGAACGGATTTATAATTTACCAGAGTTGCTTTTTCGGGGAAAAGCTTATCCGCAGAATTGAAGAATTCCATCTGCGATTTAAGCGATGCCAAAAGCGTATAAATAAGCGGAAACAACACAATTACCATCAGTACAAAAAGCGATATGTATACAGGAAGCAGATTTTTCATTTTTGTCTTTTTCATATTTGTACCTCCTTAATACATATTTGCAAGTCTTGTGCTAATCTTCATATAAGCAATTGCAATAATTGTCATAAATACTGATGTTACAAGAGAAAGTGCACAACCGTAGCCTATATTTACGCCCTGTTCAACTGCAAATCCGGGAACAAATGAATTAATAATATAAGACATAACCGTATGTGTTGAACCCGAAGGCCCACCTGCAGTCATTACAAGCACAAAATCGCCTACATGAAGTGTTCCGTTTATGGATAAAAGCAAAATCATCTGTAAAATAGGTGCAATCATCGGCAGGGTTATTTTAAAGAATACCACAAACTTTGATGCTCCGTCCAGATCGGCAGATTCATACACCTCTGAGGGGATATTTTTAAGTGCCGCAAGAAAATAAAGCACGTTTGAACCGAATGTACTCCATACCGAGCCCAGTACAAGCACAAGCATAGCTTTAGAAGGATCTGCAAACCAGTCTATACTTGAAGAAATTATACCAAGTGATTTCAAAATTGCATTCATTATTCCGAAATAGTCGAACAAGCTGAAAAATATTACACCTATAATTGCCGAACCTATCAGAGTTGGCAAAAAGAAAACAGATCTGAAAAAGCCTTTTGCTTTTATTTTTGCATTAAGAAGCAATGCAATAAACATTGCAAACGGAAGCTCTATCGGCAATTTCATCAGAGTAAATTTAATTGTTGTTAGCCATGTTCTCCAGTAAACCGTATCTTTTGTAAATATTGTTATAAAATTTTCAAATCCCACAAAACGTGTTGAGGATAAAACACCGTCATAATAATACCAGGCAAGACGGATAGCCCAGCATATAGGATAAAGAGTAACAAGCAGAAGCCCGATAATCTGCAATCCTATCATAAGGTAACACTGTACTACCTCAGCTTTATCGTATTTTTCTCTTACAACAGGTTTTTTTGCTGTTATATTATGTAATAATTTCATTAAAAACTCCTATCGCCGGGTATCCCAGTCCGGAATAATAAACTGTTCCAGATCGTAATCAGGATTTAATTCCTTGTATTTCTTAACACCGTCATTCATAACTTTGTTGTGATGCTCAATTGCTTCGTCGATGGACATTGTTCCCGCCCATACATTATCAATAAAGTTTCTCTCTAAAGTAACTTCGCCCGAAATATCAACCTGCGGTTCAAGCGGAGCAAGTACGCTGATGTCGCCAAGCTCGGAAAATTCCTTATAACCTTTTTTAAGAGTGGATGGATCAATATCGGCAACTATATCGTGATGAATAGGATCAGCATAGCATATTTTGTAAAGCTCTCTCTGTGCTTCGTTGGTAAGCAGCCAGTTGTAAACAAACATAATATTTTCGCCATTTCCTTTATCAACGCTTGCCTTTGAAATTTTATATCCTGTGTTGTAAACAACATCCTGAAGATATCTTTCATCTTCGCTGATTGTAGGCATAGGAGCTACACCCCAGTCGAATTCTGCGGGGAACTGATCGTTAAACACGCCAACATCCCAGTTTGCGGCAAATTTCATACCAATGTTACCGTTTGCAAATCTTGCACGAGCCGGATCGTTATCAAGACCTTCCGCGCCGGGCATATAACTGTTATCCGCTTTAATTCCCATAAGCATTTCAAGCACCGGCTTGTAACAGCTGAAATCGTATACACCGGTTGTAGGATCATATCCGGTGTAGCCTGCACAGGCTCTTACAACATTTTTAACTTCTGTTGAAAACCATCCTGACCATTTAAGGGGTAAAACTATACCATACTGTTTTTTGGAATCATCTGTAAGAATTTTTGCATATTCACGAACCTCATCAAGAGTTTTGGGAGGCTTTGCTTCGCCGTTTTCGTCAACAATTCCTGCCTCCTTGAAAAGCTCCTTGTTATATACAAGACCGTAGGTTGTTTTCGCACTTGGAAGAGAATATGTTTTTCCCTGATAAACCTGTTTGAAATCAACAAGTAAATCTTTATATTTTTCTATCAGTTCAGGGCCGCCCGGAAGGTCATCAAGAGCTGAAATCCAGCCTTTTTCCGCATATTCGGCAACACTGCCCTGCTGGAATAAATCAGGTGCCTGACCGGACTGCAGAGCAACGCTCATTGCCTGATTCATATTTTCTTTTGCTTCGTGGATAATTTTTATGTTCTTTTCTTTACCTATAGTGTCGTTAAATTCCCGAACCACTTTATCAAATTCAGATTTGCTTCCGGTTCCGCCCGACCAGATTGTAACCGTATTATCCGATGAGCCGGGGCCTATTCCTCCGCATCCCGAAAGTGTTCCTGTAAGCATTACTGCACATAATACCGCACTTGTCAGTTTCAATAGTTTTTTCATAATTTACCGCTCCTTTATTTTTATATTTTATCTTTCATAAAAAACAAACAACATCATTTTGCCAAGCTTCATAACACCGATAAACTCGTCACCGGGGGTTAAATAACCCTTGTCGTACTGCTTGTATTTTCCCGTTTTTAAATCGAATTTTATTATTTTAGCTGTGGAAATATCAACAAATTCAGTAAGATTTATTTTGTTCTGCATAGTATTTAACATTGCATAATTTCCATCAATCTTTTCTACAGTACCTTTTGTTATTCTCATATTGGCATAATATCTCCAGCCAATAAGATTATCGCCGTCAATGGGTTTTCCGTCGGCATCCTTATTATCGAAGCTTGTGGTGATATATATTTTACCGTCCGGCCCTTCATCTGCATCATAATAAAGAAGAATATCTCTGTCTCTTACATTTCCCGAAAGATATTTAATTTCGATTATATCTCCTGTGCTGATTCTGTCCGCAATCTTAGTTTCGCAATTAAATCTGGAAATACTTCCGTCAGATGTCATAAGGGATAATTCAATAAGAACTTCCTCAGTTTTCTCATCAAACACATTTATAAGGCTTACAACTGTGCCCTGAATGTGATTTGTTTTACCGAAGGTTTTGCCCTCAGGACATTCAATAACCAGATAATCCGCCGCAAGCTCATTGGCATGAGTAACAATGGGTGTTAATTTGTATCCTGTATTTTTTGCAGGGTTATACATATCATATCCGGTATCGTTTGAAAAACTGGTAACCGATGTAACATTCATCAGAGTTTCATCAACCGATTCAACCGTTGTATACGGCACAACAAAAACCTTTGTTGACGCTTTTAACTGAATCTGATTTGAAAAGCTTGTTGTCTGCGCCATCCATCTTCGGGATGTCTGAAGGACTTTAGTTCCGTTACTGTCTGCATACTGTTCGTAGGGCTGCAGATGATACGGCTCCGATTCTATATCGGTTATCTGATACAGTTCGGTAATTTTTCTTTCCGAATTGAATTTTACAAACACAAGCTGTCGCTGAACCTTATCGTTTTCTGTTAAAAAAGTGTAAAATTCTTTACCGTTTACTATATTGACCGTTGTACCGTCTGCCTTTCTTACCGAAACCTTATGATTAAAATGCAGTTCTTCAAAGCTTCCGTCAACCTTCATTGCTTTAATACGCACCGTATCCGGCATTTCATCATATGCAACATAGGTAAGATACAGAGCCTCAATGCCGTTTCTGTTTACTATATCAACATCTATAATTTCTCCGCTGTCGTCAAAATAAACTGTATATTTGGTTAAAAGCTCCACATCGTTATAATTAACCTTTGAAAATGCAGAAAATACATATTCTATACCGGTGTCAGAAGTTATACGGTTGTAGCCGTTCATGGGATTTTTTCCTGTAAAGGTAATATCCTGTTCTTCTTCAAGAACAACTAATTTTACATTACAGTTTGTATCTCCCGAGCTATATACTAAAACTCTTCTTCCAAGCTGAATATCATCGAAGGAAACAACCTTTCCCCGAACATCTGTAATAACATATGATGCATATTTATTAAGCTCAAGAACACCGTAAACATCGTCTACAAGATTTTTTCGTTCTTTATCAACTGTTTCGGGAACATACACCTTCGGAGTATTCATAATAACAAAATCATATGTGTTGTCTCCACCGTTATCAATAAGCTTATAGGTTCTCTGATACGTGGACATTGCATTTGAAATTTCATTGCCCCGAAGTATTTTTCCATTTAAAAGAAATGTGGTTTTTGAGTTTACTCTGTAATTTATTTCTCTGAAATCTTCAGCAAATTTTATTTGTGTTCCGTCAAAGCTTTCAAACTGATGATATGTATGTTCAACAGCCTTATTGCTATTATTTGCATAGGCATAAACGACAGTATTTTCCACATCGTTGCTTTCATAGAAAACTTTTACGTTCATTCCAAGCAAATCGCCAACACCAAACAAGCCGGTTGAGAAAATTCTGCTTCCTACAACCGCCTTATCTATGCTTTGCGGCTCGCCGTAAAGTGCTATTCCGTCTGCCGCCGTTACCATCCCTTCAAAGCGGTAAATATCCCACAGATTTTCAAAATATGTTTCATTACTGTCAAAGGCTATCTGAAGCTGACCGTCTGCAATTTCGTAGCTTATACAGTAACTGTTAAGCACATTAAACAGAATTCTGCTCATATTGCGGTAGCTTACTGCTCCTATTTCGGTAACACCATCGTATAATTTCAGCTTATCTGCCACAAACATTATCATATCCTCGGAAAGGGATTTATGGGCAAGTGCATTAACTGTCATAATTATTGCTTCTTTTGTCGTTACATAATCATCCGGTCTGAACATTCCCGAATATCCCTTGATAATACCCAGTGAATGTGCATTTACAACCGTATTGTAATATTTATGGGCTTTTGTCATATCTGTAAAAAGAGGTTCCGAATCCATATCCATAACAGGAAGCTTCAGAGCTTTAAAGACACTTTCAAGATATTCTGCACGGGTAACCAGGGTATCGCTTGAGGTTGTTCCTTCTTCTGCAATTCCCATATATTCGAGAAGTATCAACTCTTTTGATTTTGATGCTTCCTCAGCGTTTACCGAATACACAAGACAAAATATTACAGATAATATTATAAAAAATATTTTTGCAATTTTTTTCATTATAGCTGTACAACCTCCTTTTTTACAGTTTTCCCGCAAGCTTCATCACTCTGTAAATAATAGCTGACGCTTCAGCTCTTGTTGCCTGATTATGGGGATTAAAATTAACTCCGTCGCCGCTTATAATTCCGGCTCCGGCAAGATGGGAAACCGCATTCTGAGCGTAATCATCAACAGTTAAGCTATCGTTAAAACTCTTTTCGTTTATAAGCTCTGCGCCCAGGTTAACAGCCGCTCTGTGAATCATAACCGCTAAATCCTGCCTTGTAATAAGAGCATCGGGATTGAAGTTACCTTCGTTATCCCCCATTACAATTCCGTTGCCTGCCGCATTCTGAACATACATATTATACCAGGAATCAGGCTTAACATCGTTGAAGCTTACCGATGATACTGATGTAAGCTTTAAAGCTCCGCAAAGAATTTTTACAAATTCTGCTCTTGTGATATTATCCTCCGGTCTGAAATCTCCATTGTCGTCACCGTCAACAATATCATTCCATCTTAAATAATTTATGCAGTCATAAGCCCAGTGGGAAGACGGAACGTCGTTGAAAATAATATTTTCAACAACCTCAGTTTCTTCTTTTTTTGTTTCAACGGGCTCTATTACCGCAACTGCGGATGAACCTCTGCCCGATGAACCACCACCGCCACCGCCGCCTGACGGAGAAATTATAACAGGTCTGTTTATAGCCACCTGCAATAATGCATTATTTAAAGCCGTAATATCATTATATTCATTACCAACTACCGCTATTGCCGCATCCTGCTTATACATCTCATAATGGGGATTTGAAAGCAGTTCAAGATACATTTGCGCGTCAGTCCAGTTGGCAGAATACAAAACGCCTTTTAAAATAAGCTTTTCCTTTAACAAATCGTTAAATTCTTTAATAGTTTTACCTGTTGATACCGATGCAATATCTGCGGCGATTTTACTCTTTATATTATCAGAAGATTTGTTATAAACCGAATACCAGTCCTCTGAAAGTTGTTTTTCACTAAGATTATTTAAAACCGAATCAAGCGAATCTTTAGTACCCTTTTCGTTAAGTGACGCCATAAGAAGTGCAGTATCAAGATAACCTTCAATGTCTCCTGCGCTGATAAGTCCGCTACGGATGCTGTAAAGAGCTGCTCCGACCTTTGATGTATCGGTCACAAGATTTCTTTCATCATCCTCGGTATAAAACGACTTAAATGTTATTTCGTCACCGAAAAGAGTGCCCAGCTCCTGTTCTGAAGCCGTAACCAGGCCGGCATATTTTTCGCGCATTCCTGCGGCAACAAATAAATCAATTTTCGGATTTTCAACTTTATTTTCGGTTATATATAAATCGTAATCGCCTGAAGTGAGATTTTCCCATTCAAAGCTCCATTTACCGTTTTCATCAGCAAATACAGTATGTACATCCGCCAGTATGGAGCTTACATCAAGGGCATCCTTTTCCGCCGTTATATCGGTGTAATATTTACCGTCGGCAAATATTGCCGCAGTAATTTTTGTATTTTCTCCAAAGCTTGTTTTTCCGCTGATAACTGCAATGTTGCGGTTATCAGCTTTGTAGGAAAGCTCTGTATCGCTGATTTGTGCGTGTGACGACAAAGAAAGAGAAAACATCATCAGTGCTGTTATCAGTAGTTTCTTTTTCATATTGTTTCTCCTCGTTTACTTTTCAATCATAATTCTGTACTCAGAAATACAGTTATCGTCGGTTTTTGCCGCAATAACGATTTCATCGCTATAAGAAACCGATTTTCCCGGAATATATTCAAGTCTGTTTGAAATAATTCTTGCAGAACCGTTTTCTGGAAGCTTGCTTATTGAAAATTTAAGTGAAGCTCCGTTTTTAGCCTCGCCGTAAAGAGTTGTAAGAATTTTTTTACTGCCCACTTTAATTTTCATATCTCTTACAACAATATTTTCGTTCTTTTTAAGTTCACTGCTTCCGTCAAGATTGTAGTCAAAGGAATAGGTTTTGCCATAGTTATCATCAACCTTGATACTTACGGTTTTTTTATCCTTTATAATCTCGCTTGTGCTGTTGGAAACCGCTTTATCTTCGGGAAGCTCAAGCTTTACATACGAAGCTTTTTGCGTAGGCTCGGCAATATACACCTTATATCCGCTATTTACCGGCTCTAAAATCACAGAGCAGGGAGTATTGAACATAAAGCCCATAAGCTTGGCAGGTTTAAAGATGTTTGCCATTACAACACCGTTTTCCTTAAGCTTTACAGCGTGCATAACAGAATCTTTTCTTAAAATTTCAAATTCTTCCGAAGGATTATAAGCCTTTGTTTCCTCCAGGCTTATTTCGGGAATAATTACATATGAATATTCAGCCACCTTTTCGCTTGAGCCATGCTCAATAAGAAGTGTCATAAAGGGATCGTCGGTGGGAGAATGTGTAACTCCCCAGCCTACGAATTTTTTGTTATCTTTTACACGCTCCGCACTTACTGTTGCACCCTCGGGGAACACATAACCGCGGTTACCTTCCCAGATGTAGCGTGTGTCCTCAAAAATTTCTTTTTTATCAAATTCTTTTGTAACCGTTTTTTCACCTATATAACATTCTTCGGGAGTTTCTCTTGTTTTATTAAGCATTACATTGTTAATAACAGTTGTAATGTCTCCCTGACCTCCCGTAAAATCTGAACCTAAGCAGATAACCTTATCAGGAAGAATAAAATAGGATTTATTTCCCGTAAATTTGGTTTCTGCCCAGCGCCAGTTACCGGGAAGCTGCATGGAAGATGCTGTATATGTTCCGTTTGTAACCGAGCCTGCCCATGAATTTTCAGGCTGACCAAGACCGTATTCAGAATTGATTCTGTGAATCATTCCGTCTACGGTGGTTCCGGGAATTTTATATTTATCCACAGCCGACCACCAGCTCGGTGAAAACTGCACCGCATCCTTTATAATATAAGTCATTCCGCTTCCTATATTCCAGTCGCCGTAGCTCTGATTATTGATAGCTTCATAGCGACCTATTCTCTCCGAGGACATAGAAAGCATAAAGGTGTAATCCTCATTTTTCTGAACAACTTTATCGCCATTGTAGTACACCTTTGTATATACAGGATTTTCAACCTCAATTGAATCCACATATTTAACTGCTTCGTTGATATTTTCCTGAACCGTGGGGAATATAAACGAATAATATCCTTGAATTCGTCCGGGAATATCACGATAATATTCCATTTTATCTCCGATTGCAGGTTTTAGCTGTTTTAAAAGTTTTTCTCTTGTTTCCGAAGGAGCCTGCTCGGCAATAGTCATAATCGCAGTAATTATGGCAAATGCACTATGATATCCCTGCGATTCACGTCCCGTTGCAATTTTAACCATTTCTCCGTTGTAAAGAAGCGGAATCCACGATTTTTCTATCCAGTTGTAAACCCTTTCGTAGCCATACTGTTTTCTTAAGTCAAAGCGTGTTCCGATAGTTGTCATAAGCACTTCGGAAATTTCCATAGCCATAGAAGCACCGTAGCCAAGTCCGTAAAAGAACCAGTTGTGGAATTTAAAGGTTCCGTCCTCGTAAATACCGTCACGAACTGAGGGGGTATCAAGGAAATTACCGCTCGCTGTACTCTCCTCAAATACCTGACACAAATATTTGAAATATCTGTTCATACGGTATTCATCACGGGCAAGAGCTGCCCATCTTATGGATGCGTGAACACACCAGAGGAAATTTGTCCAGTTATTATAAGGATTTATAAGATGCTGCATTGTCTGGTCTATTACGCTTTCCTTGGGAGGAATTGCAAATCTTGAAATCTGTCCTTCAACAGTTATAATAAGACCTGCATTTATATACTTCAGACGTCTGTCCTCAGGAACATCGTCCCACATAAGAAGCAGGGCATCCGCCATATAATAGGGGTAAACTATTCTTGTGTTGAACCAGTCGGTAACCGTCTGAAGCATAGCAGCATTTACGGAAAACTGATTCTGATAAAGGGTTTCCATTATATGAAGAATCTGACGCTTTAATTCTACCGCATCTATATCGTTTCTGTTAAGATGAACAAGCGTTACATAAGCCTCCGACATATATCTTAATCGTAAAAATCCCTGATAAATGTTGTTATCCGAGAAACCGCTTACGCTTGTTTCATCGAACATTTCCATAAAGCCTTTGGTCTGGTCAAACGCCCATTTTATGTAATCTTCATATTCGGAAATTACATCAAGCTGTGTAAGAGTTTTCTTCCAGTTTGAAAGATAAGCATCAAAATCTGCATCGGTAAGATCAAGATTATCCCAGGTGATTTCTCCTATCGCCTGACCTACTGCATAATAGCTTGAATACTGCTTTGCATCCTGACCGTTGTATTTTTCAAGGCTGACAGGCTCTTTATTGATAGCCTTATCCATATTTTTACTGAAAAGACAAAAGCCTCTTGGATCAACAAAGGTTTCCCATCCGCTTGTTTTTGAAACTATATCTTTGATAGTTATGTATTCTCCGCTTGCGGTAACACCAAAAATTTTCTGTGCAAGTGCAGAATTAATGGAATATGTGCCGTCGTTTGACATAATTGCGGTGTTTCCGCTAAAAGTTTCGTTGTGATTAAGATTCCACCAGTTATCCTGATTTATAACAAAAGCATAATTGCCGTCAAGCACTTTGTACACGCCATTTTCGCTAAGACCTTTATTCATCCATTCCTGAAACTGTTCCCGGGTAAAGGTATCACCGTCACCCTTAAAAATGTCACTTTCGGGAATAACTGTCATAGGATTTTTTGCAGGATCGTATGCCGCAAAAGCACCTGATACATAAGATACTGCAATTACTGCCGCAAGAAGTGCAGAAATTTTTCTTTTTATCATATAACAACCTCATCTACTTAAGAACATTGCTTTTTGATGTCATATCAATTACATAACACTGAGCTTTAACTCCGGTATAATCATCATCCGTCAGAGTATATTTGTGAGTAAGCTCCTGTGCAACCTCATCCTCTGCAACAGTTACATGGAAGGGCACTACACGAACAACCTTCGCACCGTTACGAAGTACAAGAACTGTTAAATAGTTGTATTCTCTGTTTTCTATATTTGAATATTTAACATCAATTTCAACACTGTCGCCGCTGCCACAGCCTGTTAAATCATCAGTTTCCATATATCCTATGCGTATATTTGCTTCGGCAGTTGGAACATCAAGATTAATTATATATTCCTGCACCATTTCAGCGTTGGTAACATCATAAAGCTGAACGGTTCCGTTTGCCTTATACTCTCCGGTTTGGGTATCAATACGCTGTTTGTAGGTTGTTACGCCATCGGCATCCTTTAAAATATCGTACCCCGGAGCTTTGGTTACAACCTTATACTGAGTGTTTGAAAGCTTTTCCACCTCGTAGGTAAGCCCGTTATCAGAAACAACCTCTATTTCGGGAGTTTCAAGGGAATCTGCCGCCGCAGTATACTCATATACACCGTTTTCAACCTTTACAATAGTATCGTTTACCTTTATTTCTATAGGAGCAGTATTTTTAAGCTGCCAGCCCATTTCTGTATAAATTCTGTTCCATGTGTTGTCAGAAAGGGATTTATCAGTTTTTAAAAGTCCTGCCTGAGCCGCACCGAATTCAATATATGAGGGTAAATTAACATTACCAAAGCATATCTGAAAAATTAAATTCGGAAATTCAGGAGTTGCCCTGTTGTCCGCAAGCATATCAGAAATAACATCGGTTGCCATTTCCAGCTTGTGCCACTTACCGTCTGCAATAAATTCGGGACTGTTTTCTCCCGAAGTAAGATTGAAAACCCTTGCTCCATTGTTGTTCCAGTAGGAATTATGAACAAAGGAGGGCTGAACCTTAACGTTATTTCCCTGCTTTACTTCGCCGCTTATAGGCGAAGTAAATTCACTTTTCGAGCGGTAATACAAAGCAAGATATAATCCGTCGTTAACCTCCAGCTTTTCTCCTTCCTTTAAAAGCCCCGTTGTGGGAATAGTAAGCTGAATAAGATTATTATTTGCATATTGCAGAGTTCCTCCGCCGCCTTCACATACATATCTGTATACCTTGTCAAAAGGAGAGCCATCATCAAGCGTGAGTGTAGTTCTCCAGTAACCTCCGTCGCCATACCATACAACAGATTGTGCACCCGTACTTGTATGTCTGAAATCATTATTACAGGAGTGATATATAACCGGCAGATTAAGCTCGGTTAATCTTAATGATGTTGTAAGATTGCTTTCAGTGCTTTCAGCAAAAACGGGGCACATCGACAATATCAATGCAGCTGCTGATAAAAATGCTATTATTTTTGTTTTCATTGTCGCCTCCATAAGTCAATTGAGCCGCAAAGGGGATTTCATTCCCCTTGCAGCTTAAATAAGAGTTTTTGTTAATTAATACCGTTGCTGTCAATATTAATAACGTCGGTTAAGGGCTCTTCGTTATCCCATACAAATACCTTGAATGTAAGATTTTCATCCTTGCTTGCTCCTGCCGATACTTCAGCATAACTGTCGGTATCCGTATCGGAATATGTATAGGAAACAGGATTAACGCTTACAAGCTTTTTATCTGCATCATAAGCGGCAAGAATCATTTTATAGCCTGTGGTGTCAAATTTATCAAAGCGTGCACCAAAGGTTGCATTTGAACCCTTAAGGTTTGTGAAATCTGTTACTCTTTTACCGTCAATTTCAAATACATAGTCGGAATAATCTTCAGCCTTGCTAACCATAAGTGAATAGGTTTTAACCTGAGAGGAATTCTTTATATTTGTAATATCCTTATTCTCTCTTGTGTAGGTTCCATCATCATTAGCAGTAACAGGTCTGTTATAAAAGCCATAAGCATCGTTTAATGTTGCAGTTTCCGCAAGAGATTTATCGTATGCAGGAGAATAAACCTTTACGGTATATTCAGCAGGAAGACTGTTACCTGCAGGCTCTCTTGTAATATTTACGGGCAGTGCACCGTGATATGCTGTCATTCCGATTTCGGGAGCAGGAACAGAAGCTTCAGAAACAACAGTTGTTTCGCCTTCGGTTTCAAAGGATTTTCCGTCTACTTTAAAATCATAAACATTAATTGCTTCTGTTAATGCTGCAGTAAGAGCTGTGTTAACCTGATCGTTCAGATACTGTTCTGTTGTAACAGGTGTGAAGTTTCTTAAAACACCGCAGCTGAAATCTGCCATTTTAATATTTGCCGGTGCATAATCAGCCGAAGTAAACCAATTGAAGTAAATCGGAAGTGAAACAGTATCCTCAATGCGGCAATCCTCTGTTACTCTGTACCAGCAGGTGAATTTTAACCATGTATCTGTTTTTACTAACGGATAATTTGTACTGGAATTTTTAAAATAAGTTCCATTAATTATTTTTGTAGGACCATATGCAAGACAAGATGTTTTAACATTTACGTTAACAGCTGCTGTGTCATCGGTTGCAGGGGTGCTGTTTTTTGCATCCTTACCAAGAAGAGTAGGTGTAAATCTTACATTTGACGTATCACTCTTAATATAAAAATGGAAATAAACTATATCCCCTGTTTCAATTGTATCGTCACCCAAGTCAAATTTAGCCTGCATTGTATTAAAGGTCTGTGTAGGCTTACTTCCGTCATCAGGCTTTAAAAGCTTCATTGTGTATCCGCTTTTGAATGTGGTATCGTCTGCCCAGGTTTCGGGACTGCGCGCATAGCTTGTATATTCAGCCCATACGTTTCTTAAGGAATTATCGCAGCCGTGTGCAACTGCATCCCAATCGGTGGAAAGAGGATACATTGTAAAATTATCTTCTATATCAATGTTGATGTAGTAGGTTTCACCTACAAGAGCACTGTTTAAATATTTAGGATAATTGTTGTTTCCTGAAAACGCACCATTATTGTATCTTTCACGAAACATTACATTTTCTTCCAACGTTTTTACCACATCATAACCACCTGCATAAGTTGTAAGCTTATAGCGGTTATATGCAAGCTTTTCCACTTCATACTGTACGCCGTCATCACTTGAAACGGCAACAACAGGTTCTTCATCCATTTTGCCGGGAACCGTAAATTCAGTTGCTCCACTTGCTAAATCGAGCGCTGTTCCGTTAACAGTTATAGCCGAGGGAACCTTCTTCTGCAAATGCCAGGAAACCTCTGTAAGCATCTGATTATATGTTATAGCTTCTTCAGGTCTTAAAACACCCATACGGAACCCTGCAAATTCAATATATGATGCATCAAATATCTGATTTAAGTTAATTGCCATATTAAATTTTGTTTTATCGGAAAGCTTTGCATAATTTGCAGAATCCATCATAATTGTCATATCAAGTCTGTGCCATGTGTTATCGGGAACAATTGTCACCTTTGAAGAATTAAGCACGCCTGATGCCTGAGTATCACTTATAACCTGAACATTCTGGTTTGCGTTATCCAGAGCATACAGTACCATCTGAGACTGTACGCCGGTGTACGGTGTTGAAGCCTTACCTCCTACACCGTAAAAGCTATCTGCCGCACGATAATAGAACGAAATATAAATACCGTCATTTTCCTTAATTTCAGCAGGTGAATCAAGAACAAATCTTATCTGATTATTATTATTCGAGTAAGTTGTTGAATTTTCCACACCGTAGCACATATACGGAACAGCCTGCGAAAATACATCGTTTGTAAGTACAACGGGACTCTGATAGTATCCGTAAGTGAGAAGCCCACCGCTTGTATTGTACTTATCGGTATGACCTTCCCCGTAAACTACCGGTCCGCCGTTTACAGATTTATAGTTGTCTCCGTTTACATATTTTGTAACCTCTGCAGGATACCCGATATCTGACAAATAAAATTTACTTGTCATATCGTCTTTTCCTGCCAGTACAATAACCGTGCTTAAAAAAAGCATAGTTACTACCAATAGGATTGAAATTAGTTTTTTCATTTTATTACTTCCTTTCATTTTGAATAACGCTATATATTTTTGTTGGTTTTATTATAGCAATTTTCACACTTCTTGGGAAGTTGAATTTTTTTCAAATATTATATCAGGGCAGAAAAGTGAGTGTTTCTGCGGTTTTTTCGGGTGTTAAAGAATCAATGGATTTCCAGTAAAAAGCCTTTATTTCATCAGCTTTTTCAGGCATTATAAAAGTACCCGAACTACTCACATCAAGAAGCTTATCGTTAAGGTATGCCGCAATAAGAGGTGTTTTTTCGCCAAGGGAGGTAATTTTTCCCTTATCTTCCATAAAATCGCTGTAAATAAGCTGATAAGTTTTTCCCGGATTTTCAATATCAATACTTATTCCGTTTTCGGTAAATTTGCCTCCGCAAACAGTTTTATCATCGCTAAATTCAACCGAAATGTTATCCTTTTTATGTGTAGGATCGGAAACATAAATTTTATACCCGTTTCCGTAAGGCTTTAAAATTACACTGCAAGGGGTATTAAAATTTATTCCCGAAATAGTTGTCGGTTCAAAAATATTTGCCATCATAATTCCGCTTTGCGTGAGTTTTATTGCGTGAAGCGTACTGCTTGCAGAAATCACTTCAAAATCAGGATTTTTACTGTAATTTGCAGTTTCTTCTTTAGTTGCATTCGGCAAAACCGCATATATGTAAGAAGCATTTTCGGGTGAAGCACCATGCTCAAGAAGAATGTGTAAAAACGGTTCGGTATTTCTACTGTTTGTTTTGCCTGCACCGGTGTAACGCTTGTTATTTACCGCTCGCTCGCAGGAAAGGGTATTTTCACCCATAAAAACATAACCTCTGTTATCTGTCCACATGTATTCAGGATTTTCATAATATTCCTTTTTGTCAGTTTCCGTTGTAAGCGGAGTGCCGTTTGTTAAAACTTCATCCTGCGTACTTTTAAGCCATAAATTATCAACCGTTGTATAAACCTCACAGTTTCCGCCCTTTATATTACTGCCCATACAAACGATTTCATTATCAAGCATAAAATACGACTTTTTACCTGTAAGCTTCACCTCCGAATCCGTAATATTTCCGGGCAGAATCATTCCTGCAACGGTTATATTTCCGTCGGTAGCTCCGCCTGCCCACTCATTTTCGGCATTGTGATTTCCGTATTTGCTTGTGTTGGGATTCCGCTCTGTACTGTCAACGGTTGTACCGGGAATTTTATATTTATCTGCTCTCGACCACCATCCGATATGGTACTGACGGGAATCGGTTATAAAACAGGTCATACCGTCGCCTATATACCAGTCGGAATAACCGTGTTCCTGAATCGCCTCGTAACGATCGGTACGTTCGGAAGACATAGCAAGCATAAAGGTGTAATCATTCTTTTTGTGAATTACTCTGTCCATATTGTAATATACATTACTGTAATTTTCTTTAGTATCGGGAAGAGTATTGATATAGCTTACCATTTCGTTTATATCCTGCTGAAGGGTTGGATAAATGTAGGAATAATAGTTCCCGGGATTTGAAGTAAGCTTTTTGTAGCTGTTCATAGAAACATGAGCCTTAAGCTTTGTTCCTGCCTTTTGTTTAACATTTTCGGGTGCGTGAGAAAGTATTATGAGCATTGCCGTAACCATCGGAGTTGCCTGTGTGGGAAGCTCTCTTCCCGAAGCAAATTTTGTAACCTGATTGCCGGTTATAAAAGGAATCCAGCTATCCGTCATAAAATTATAAATATTTTCGTATCCGTAAATATTTTTTACATCAAAGGCAGTATTTACAGTTGCGCTCAACAGCTCTGCCAGTTCGGCGGTATAGGATTTTCCGTAACCGGTATTATACGCATAATAGGAATGAAAAACAAAGCTTCCGTCCTCATAAAAGCCGTCTTTAATTAAATTAACATCTGATTTTTTACTGCCCGAAGTATATTCAAATATTCCGCTTAGATATTTAAGAGTTCTGTTTATTCTTTCGGAATTTCGTATAAGTGCATTAAGCTTAATAACAGTATGAGAACGCCAAAGCAGATTTGTATAGTTACTGCAAGGATTTGATAAATCCGCCGAGACATTATGCGTATCGTATTTATACGGAACCTGAAATTTGGTTATGCAAGGGTCTGCAGTAATTATATTCCACGCATTTACATATTTTTCGGTAAGCTCAGGTGAAATTTTTTCCCTTATAAGAAGAAGTGTGTCGGCTGTTTTTGTGGGATAAGTAATTAAATTTGCAAACCAGTTCTCAACAGGCTCCAGCATTTCATTTTTTGAAAAATGAGTATTATAAAGATTTTCTAAAAGCGCCAGAATCATTTGCAGAAGTTTTTCGCAGTCAAGATCAGTTCTCCCGTTATTTTCAAGCATTTTATAACATTTTGCCATTTCAAGCATACGGGAATATTTTACCGATACCGAAGGACTGTCCGTAAACAGGTTTTCGTTGTTTTCATCAAACAAATCCATATGTGCCGAAACTGTCGAAATCTGATTTGTTATAAATTCACCGTAAGACGATGCAATATCAGGTGAAACAAGCATCATTTCTTCACGCTTAGTTTCAAATTCAGTATAATCCTCCTCTGAGGGGGTTATATTATTCCAGGTTATTTCTCCTATTGCCATTGTAACGGCATAGTAGCTTTTATAATGGCGGTAGGCTAAATCATTCTGTTTTACAGGCGATTTATCAATACTCTGTTCCATATGACGGGAAAACAAAACGAATCCTCTCGGATCAATAAAAATTTCGTAGTCGGTCGCATTTACTACCTCATTAAGCATTATATAAAGCTCCTCTGATTTGACACCGAAAATTTCATCCGCAAGCTGAGATAAAATATAATATTCACCGTTTTCAAAAATCAGCGCATTATGCGGTGCAGTAAATTTTTCATCGCTTACCCAGTAGTTTGAGTTGTTCTTTACAAAGGCAATATTTCCCCAAAGAACCTCCTCAACCATATTTTCGCTTAGTCCCTCGCTTAGCCATTCCAGATATTCTTCTTTTTTAAATTCATCAGAACTTCCCGTAAAAATCGGAGTTTCGGGAAAATCTCTTAATGGCGAAGAAAATATATTATCATTAAGATATATTGTATACTGCTCCTTATACATATCGGAATTTTTAACCGAAAAGGCTCGTCTTGTTCCCAAGGAGAAATAATCTCCCGTCAAAGCGTTAACTTTTTCCTGATATGTAACAGTTTCACCGGCATTTTTTGTAAAATCATAGCCTGCGGATTTTACTTTTATAACATACTCACTGCCGGTATTTTTTATTACTTCATATGTCGCTCCGCTGTTTGATTTTCCGCTTATACTCACTTCATCCGAGGTATTCTTTACGGTATATTTCGATTTTCCATTTATGAGATTAAGCTCCGTACCGTTTACTGTAATACTGTCAAGACTGTTTTTAGACAGATGCCAGGACATTTCGGTATAAATACGGCTATAGCTGTTATCGGAATTTTCCTGATTAACATCCAGTATTCCCATACGAAAGCCCGTCATTTCAATAAAAGACTGCTTCGACAAATCCTCGAAACAAATAAGAAACGGAATTTTTCCCTCTTTAAGATTATTTATTCTGTCCATTATACCGCTGTTTACCTGACCGATAAATTCAACACGATGCCACTTTCCGTCTGCAACCATCATGGTTGGATTCTTAAATGTTTCAATATTACTGAAGCTTGTTGTACCGTAGCCCGAGTTATGTACAAAGCAGGTTTTGAAACTAACATCCTCACCGGTATACGTTTTTCCGTCAGTTGGCGAAATAAAGCCCGGAGCACTGCGATAGTAAAAGGAAAAATATATACCATCGCCAACATCAAGGCTTTCGCCGTTCCTTAAAAGACCGTCTGAGGGCATATATACCCAGTAAGAATTACGTTCAATATATTTTGTTTTCATTTCAATACGGTTGCCTGCCTCATCAACTGCACCAGTACACATATATTTATACGCATTTAAAAATTTGTCCTCCGAAAGTTCAGGTGCTGTAATGTAATATCCCTCATATCCACTCTCATTTGCAGAATACACAACGGGACCGCCCTCGGTATTGCGAAGTCCCTCTCCCGACTGGCAGGAGTGATATACTGTTGGAACTATCATTTCCGATATTGAAAAGCTTTCCGTTAAATTTTTACGGTTTGTTGCAGCACAAACCGGCATATACATTATAAGTATGCCGACTGCAAGATATATTGATATAATTCTCTTTCTCATTTTATCCTCCGATAAATTCTTCATCTCTTTCCACCCGGATTATTTCTCCCGCTTCTATTTTGTACTCATTGTTATCCACCGCAACCCATACTGTGCGATAAGTTGGATTTTTAACTATGCTTCCGTCGGTTGAAAATTCAAGACGCTTAAAACATTCATCATATTCACATATTTCGCCATTCGTGGCATACCAGATATCGTCTTTACCGCCAATAAATTCAGCAAATTTTTCAATAACCTCCCAGTTATTATCATCATTAAACTCGTAGCTGTGTCCCCAAAGAGCAAACAGCTTTGGTTTTGTGCCCCACTTGAAGCTTTTATCAATCTTCATATCAACAAATTGTCTTGCCATTTCCATAAGCAGTGGATCATTATGGTGGCAGGAGGGCAACCATCTTAACCAGTTAACAGGCATATCAAATCTGTGTGGAATAGGTTTTTCGAGATTATGACAGTAACGTCTTTGAAGTGCACGGCAATATTTAAGCCCTGCATAACGCATAATTTCTTCAATTTTATTATCGTTATCGCCAAACGGATACGCTCCGCCGGTTATTATTTTTCCGAACATTTTTTCTAAAGCCTTTTTATCGTTCACAACTTCATCCATTGCAACTGCAGTTGGCAATTCGGTTATAAATCTATGGGTTGCCGTATGTATAGCAGGTTCGTGACCGTATAAAGAATACAGCTTAAGTGCCGTTTCCCTTGAAAGATAATGTCCGTTATCATCTTTTGCAAAAAAGCAGCTGCTTATATTAAAAGTTGCCTTTATACCGTATTTATTCAGTATTTCTATCAGTTTTATATCTGCGGTTACGGCATCATCATAGCTAAGCGTAAGAGCCTTGAATTTACCACCGGGAAATCTTAAAAATATGCTCATCAGTAGCACTCCTTTCGTTGTTAATTAAAGTGTAGCATACCAAAAATTCAAAGTCAACACAGCCGGATATTGAAATTTTTTCAAATATTTCTTTTCCACTTGACGAATAATGTTTATTGTCGTAAAATGAAAATAAGATACAACAAATTTACCCGAAAGGCTGTTATTATGTTTATTTCTCTGATACTACTTATAGTTTTTGCCCTGATAAGTTCGCTGTTTCACTTTAACAGTAAACTTTTCCGCGGTTTTATAATCAGCTTTACCGGAATATTTATTGTTATGATTGCCTCTATTTTATTCTCCATTAAATTTTCGGTATATATGTACTATAACGATATTGACAACTTCTTATATTTCATTTTTTCAAATCTTCATATTAAAATGAATGTTGTATCTTACATATACAACCTCGGTATGGCTATAATTATGTTCAGTATGACTTATACAGTTGTGCTGGTTTCAAATATAAAAAAAGCTCTTCCGGTTGCATCGGTAATAACAATTATTCTTTTTCTTGTTGTAACATCGCCCGATTTTACGGAATATCTGTTTTACGGAATACACAGTTTTACACCCACTACGCCCGTTTCGTTTTATACAACTCTTGAAAAACTGTGCAACTGGTATTCCTGCGGTATATTCATAATCCATCTTATTTTACCGCTTCTGATATTTTTGAGAGATTATTTCCGCTCAAAAGCGTATATCAACAAACGCCGTCTTATAACAACAATTACCGCACAGTTCACCATTGTAGTGTTTTTGCTGTACTACTATTTAGTTTCAATTCATTCTGCTTTTGCACCCTGGAATATGGATTTGTTAAAATTTCCGCGCAGAATGTTTTCTACCGACTTTTCATTTGGAATGATTCCGTCAACATTGCTTTTGTTTTCGATAATTTTCATTTTGTCGGTATTCTTTAATCCTTTTGAATATTTCAAAATAACAACCAAGAAAAAATATGCCAGAAATTCCAAAAAACTGAACCACAATCTTCGTATGATTCTTCACAGCAACAAAAACATTCTTGTAACGGTGGAAAAGCTTGCGGAACAGGCAATAGATTTAAAAGAACTGAATCCTCAGATTTTAATAAGCAACCTTAATGATATTCAGTCCATTGCATCGAACGGGTTAAATCACATCTCGAAAATTATTGACCTTATTAATGATGTTTCACCCCAGACAAAGGATACGGACATAATTAAATGCATTGAAACCGCAATTCAGTCCATTAATTTTAACGGAATAGCTATAGAAAGAAAATATGCTTTTGACATTGTAATTTTAAAGCTTGATCCAACGCATATTACAGAATGCTTTATCAATCTTTTTCAGAATTGCATCGAAGCCATTGCACACAAAGGAAATACCGACGGCAAAATACAGGTAAGTGTCAACATAGAGCTTCCGTATGTCTATATAGATATAACAGACAACGGCTGCGGTATACCGAAAAATGAAATAAATGATATTTTCTCGCCGCTCAGTTCTTCAAAGAAAAGCGCTAAAAACTGGGGAATGGGACTTAATTATGTAGAAAACATAATGAATCTTTACGGCGGAAATATAGATGTTAAAAGCGTGGTGGATTCCCACACAACCTTTCAATTATCTTTTCCATACAAATAGAAAGAAAAGAGGAAAATTATGAATGAAAAAATAAAAGTTGCAATATGTGATGATGTTATTGAGCTTTGTAATTACTTTAAAAACTATTTTGATGTGTGCCATGATATTGAATTCACTGGAATGACACACAACACTTCCGATTGTATTAATCACGTAAAGCAATATAAGCCCCACATACTCCTGCTTGATATTCAGCTTGAAACATATTCTGCAGGAACAGACGTAATTCCCATTTTAAAAGAAGCTTCACCGGATACGAAAATAATAATTCTTACCGTTCACGATGAGCCTTCACAAATTTATACTGCCCTTTCAAACGGTGCCGTTGACTATATTTTTAAGTCAGCCCCCTTTGAACAGATTCTTGACAAAATTCATCAGGTTTATTCGGGTATGAATTCACTGAGTACCGAAATTACCGATGCACTTTTAAAATACACACAAAGTCTTTCTTCGCAGAATTTATCGCTTTTTTACTGTATAAATATTATAGCAAGGCTTTCAAAATCCGAATATGATATTCTTATCGACTTGTATTACAACAATTATTCCTATAAGGATATTGCAAAAAAACGTTTTGTTGAGGAAATAACAATTCGCTCACAGATTTCAAGATTGCTTAAAAAGTTTGACAAAACCACTATTGATGAGCTTCTTGACGACCTTAATCAAACAGGCGCAATGGAAATTCTTTCAAAAACGCTTAAAGGCAATAAGGATACACAATAAAAATGTATCCATAAGAACAATTGAACGCCAGAACCGAAAATTTCGGTTCTGGCGTTCAGACTGTCTGATAACTACAAACAAAACGGATTTTGAAATTTGGAGTTATCTAATTCCTTTTGAATAATTTTGGTCCCCATTCTGTATTCTGTAGGTGTTGTACCCGTTACTTTCTTAAACAATCTCATGAAATGCACATCAGTTGCATATCCGCACATCTCAGATATACTATATACCGTAAAATCGGTGCTTGATAATAAAAATTTTGCGTATTCCATACGGCTGTGCAAAACTTCTTCCATAATTGATATCCCGAAAAAGCTCTTATACAGATGCTGAATATAAGACCGGCTGAGATTAAGCTTTCTGCAGATTTTATCTATATTCCAATTATCCTGAGGTGCAAGCTGTATTTCACTTCTTAAGGCACAAAAAATCTCGTAGTACGGTTTTTCTTTTTCTGAAACTTGTGATTTCAGCATTTCAGAAAGCTTTCTTAATATCAGATTAAAATACAGATTCATAGATTCTTCTTTATATAAATTCTGAGAATATTTTTCGCAAAAAATATTTCTTATTAATTCAGAAAAAACGGATGTACTGTCAACGGGCAATATAGTGTCAAAAGGTATATCAAGTTTTAATATTTCGTTTTCTTCCTCTTCATCAATATCAAAATGCAGCCAGTCGTTTGCATATTCTTTCGATAAAGCTCCATAAATCTGAGGAGTTCCTTTTTTAAATATAACAACAGAATTGGGCGGTGCAATATATTTTTCGTTATTAAAAACAAAATAAGCATCTGTTTTCAATATTAAAAGTATGTAATCTCCCGAACCGTATGGTCTGTTTATGCAAAAATCGAAGGGGTGTCTGTAGTTATATCCCGCATTTACGATTTTCATCATCAAATCCTCCTAAGCACAAAACATCAGTATATTAACATTATAAACAATTGAAATATTTTGTCAAGACTATATAATTGGAATATGGAGGCGGGTACTTATGAAAGCAGAAATAATCATTAATAAAAATTTTAAAATCGGCGAAATTGACAAGAGAATCTACGGTTCATTTATAGAACATATAGGCAGAGCTGTATATGGCGGAATATATGAGCCGACACACGAAACTGCAGACAACAACGGCTTCAGAACCGATGTGCTGGAGCTTATAAAAAAACTGAATGTTCCGATAGTACGTTATCCCGGTGGAAATTTTGTTTCGGGATACAACTGGGAAGACGGAACAGGTGACAAAGCAAAGCGTCCTAAAAAATTAGAGCTTGCATGGGAATCAACCGAAACAAATGAGGTTGGAATTGACGAATTTCAAGAATGGGCAAAGAAAGCAGATACAGAAATAATGATGGCTGTAAATTTAGGAACACGAGGCCCTAAAGATGCACAGAATCTTGTGGAATACTGCAAT
This sequence comes from Clostridia bacterium, assembly GCA_017414505.1. Classification (GTDB taxonomy): domain Bacteria; phylum Bacillota; class Clostridia; order UMGS1840; family HGM11507; genus RGIG1932. The sequence goes on along the minus strand of JAFQLQ010000022.1, from coordinate 23,280 downwards.
CTTAACACCGATACTTATTATGCAAATATGAGAAAAGAAAACGGTTTTAAAGAACCTTTCGGTATTAAAACGTGGTGCCTGGGCAACGAAATGGACGGACCATGGCAGATTGGGCACAAAACGGCAGAAGAGTATGGAAAAACAGCAACAGAAGCTGCAAAGCTTATGAAACTGACAGACAGTGACATTGAGCTTGTAGTATGCGGAAGTTCACATTATGATATGCCCACATTTGCACAATGGGAGCTTTCAGTACTTGACCACGCATATAATTATGTTGATTACATCTCCCTGCATCAGTATTACGGAAACAAAAGCGATAACACCGCAGATTTCCTTGCACGTTCTGTTCATATGGATGCTTTTATAAAATCTGTTGCAGCAATATGTGATGCAGTAAAAGCAAAAAAACATTCGTCAAAGACCATTAATCTTTCTTTTGATGAGTGGAATGTCTGGTTCCACAGCAATGGAGAAAAATTTGATAAATGGAGTGTTGCCCCGGCAATATTGGAAGATGTCTACACTTTTGAGGATGCATTGGTTGTAGGTTGCATGCTTATTACGCTTCAAAATAATTGTAATCGTGTAAAAATGGCTTGCCTTGCACAGCTTGTAAATGTTATTGCACCTGTTATGACAGAAAACAACGGAGCCGTATGGGCTCAGACAATATTCTATCCTTTTATGTATTCATCTTTAAACGGCAGAGGAACTACACTGCAAACAATAACAAAATGTGACAGCTACAAATCAACAGATAATCTGACAACACCCTATTTGGAAACATCTGTTATATTCAACGAAGAAAAAAGAGAATTGTGTGTTTTTGCCGTAAACCGTTCTCTTGATGAAGATATGGAGTTATCTCTCAGCCTTGAAGGCTTTGAAGGGGCAATTTTGAAGGAGCATATCGAACTGTATTCCGACGATCTCAAAAGTACAAACACAAAGGAAAATACTGCGGTATCTCCAAAAAAGAGAGAAATCGCCGAAAAAATTACATTAAAAAAACATTCCTGGAATATGTTACTATACAAATGTTAAAAGAAGCTGCATTGCCGATATTGGCAATGCAGCTTCTTTCTACCACATTAATATTTTATTACCTTTTATATATGAAAGTGCTTCAACCAGATAAAAATCACCGTAAATTATTTTCTCTTTTTTACCTCCGTGATACCATATGCATCCGTTATCCATAATTCCTGCAGTGTTATCCGACCAGTCGGCAAACTTCTCAACTGATGCTTTCAAAATTTTAAAACCGGAATCAAAATACATTTTTTTCTCATATTTATCAACATATTCTGAAAGAAGAATCATTGCAGATGCCGCACCCATTGCCGCTGTTGTATCATAAAGCACCGGTTCTTCGGGAGAACGGAAATCGCATTTTACAAGCCAGTCGTTACTGCTTGCCGCCGCTATAAAATAGTTGGCAACCTTTTTCGAGGTTTCAAGATATTCCTTTTTTCCTGTATAAATATAGCATAGCAAAAATCCGTATATTGCCCAAACCTGCCCTCTTGTCCAGGAAGAATCTTCGCTATAACCCTGACCGCCCTCGCAGTTTACCACTTCACCGGTATATTCGTCGTAACGTACCATATGGTAAACAGAACCGTCGGTACGAACATGGTGTTCCATTACCTTATCGGCATGGTGCATTGCTATTCTTTTGAATCTTTCGTCCTTAGTGTATTCACTTGCCCAGAAAAGAAGAGGAAGATTCATCATACAGTCGATAATTACAATTTCACGGAACCGTCTCGTTCCGTCGCCATTCCAGGGACGGATATACCCACCGTCGGCATTATATCTTGAAGCAAGAACAGTAGCTGCCTTTAATAGTCTTTCTTCAGATTCAGGATTCGGATTAATTCTGTTGTGTGCTCCTGCAGCAGGAAGCCACATAAAGCCTGCATCGTGACTAAGACGTTTCACCTCGCTGAATGCTCCGTCAAGTAATTTCTCGGAATGCTCCGCCGCCTCACGGTAAGCCTCATTTCCGCTTTCAAGATACATAAGCCACATTGTTCCGCCCCAAAATCCGTTTGTCCAGCCGAAAACACCGCCATTTGAGGGAATGTATTTATCGTTTTCAGAACCGCCCGGAATGAATTCTCTTACTTCCCTTGCATATTTCAAAAGCTTTTTATCTGCTTTTTTCAAAATTTCGTCTGCCCACTTTACAGCATCCTTATTCTCATATTTATCATCTTTTTCTTTATTTATCAGCCACAATTCTCTTAAAATCAGCAAATATGTACCGATAACAAAATCATCTTTAACCTCCGGCTCAAACTTCATATTAAGCCATTCAAATCCTTTATATGCTGTTTCGAGATAAGACTTATCAAGTATTCCGATACGCACGCCCATTAAAAATCCAAGAGTAAAAAGTTCTGTTCCGATTATTTCGCAGGGTAAAGCTTCTTCGGAATCAAGCACCGCTTTATATCCGCCGTCGGAAGAAATCAACTTACGGATTTTTTCTGCCATATTTACAAAAATTTTTTTATATTCTTCATAGTATTCCGAACTATCAACCAGAGCATCAAGCCCTCTTGCTATACCTGCAAATACCATTCCGTTTTCTTTGGCATAGAAAACCCTTTCACCATCTTTGTACCACAGTTTTTCTTCCATATCGTAAAACTCACGGTCGAAACAACAGTTTCTGAAAAGCTTGTGAGCTTTTTTTATATATTCAGGATTTCTGTATTTTACACCCATTTTATTAAGGAAAGGAAACGCCGTATATATGGCATCAACCTGCCGCCAGTCGTCATTGCCGTCATCCTTAAGAAGCTCTTTTGAGGCTTCAATAATATAATCGTCTGTTCCACCTGCCGCAAAAAATTCGAGAACTCTTAAAAAAGCTTCTCCGCCTAGGAAAGATTCCGGATTTATGCAGGTATCTTTTTTATTACGCTCAGCGTTCATCTGCCACTTATTTTCTTTTGCCCATTTCATTGCGTAATCCATATATTCCGGAGTATGCGTCATTTCATATGCCGCCATATTTCCAAGCATATAATTACTTATATCCGGTTTTGCATTTTCTGTTTTTTTGTTTCTGTCAATCCGGTATCCGTTTATTTTTTCAGTCTGTTTAAATATAAATTCATTACTGTACATATTTTTCTCCTTTTATTCTCCCGCTTTAACTATCAATTGTTCAATAGCATAATAGGGATCCACAAGACTGTTTTTAATTTTGAAATCAAGCTCACTGCAAAGATGAATAAGTTCTTTCACTTTTGCACGGCTTTTTCCGCTTGCCTGATTAACATATTTTTTTATAAGAAACGCTCTGTTTGGCTTATAATCAAGTATTCTTAAGGTTACATCATTGGGAACCCGTTCCTTACTGTTTACCGCCGCAACATACATTCCCACAATATGGTCGCAAACAAGGGCAAATATCATATTTGCCGGATGCTGATTTTTAAGAAGCTTAAGCTCTTCTAAAATTTCAAATGCCGTTTTTGAATTTTTGTTTATTATTGCATCAGAAAGGGAAAACACTCTGTCCTCAATGGATTTTTTTACAAGCAGGTCTATTTCCTTTCTTGTAACAATTTCCGATTCCTTATTATACATTGCAAGCTTTTCAACTTCTCTTAAAACGCTGTTTATAGAAGAATCGCATAGATAAAGCAGATATTCCATATCTTCTCTTGTTATTTTTTTATTGTATTTAGCGAACTGTTTGTTTGCAAAGCTCATCATATCTGCCGAAGAAAGATAATTACTTTCAATAACAGAGCCTGCTTTTTCAAAGGCTGTAAGCACCGGCTTGGAAAAAGCTTTTTTATCGGATTCGTGTTCTTTTACTATAATCACAGTATAATCCGGAATATCAGAAAGCACATCTGTAAAAGCGTTTTTCAAATCTTTTTTAAGCGAGCTTGACATAATGCCTACAGAATTGAACATAACAACCTTTTTCTCACACATAAAGGGAGCAGATTCAACCGCTTCAAGCATTTCATCCACCGTCGGCAATTCGTCAAAACGGGTGAAATTCATACCGGTTATGTCATCCTGCAAAACAGTATTCTTTATTAAATTTATATATGTATCTTTAATATAGTCCTCTTCGCCGTAAAACAGATAAGCATTATCTATTATACCTGAAGCAAGACGTTTTTTTAATTCCTTTGAATTCAATTTATCATCACCTTACCGGGACTTATTTTAAGAATAGCGAATTGCTCGTCCTTCTCTTTAATAAAGACACACTTTTTAATATCGGGATTTTTAATATTTTTATGAGCATATACAGTTGGTAAAATATAATTAAAATCTTTCTGTACATCCTCGGCATTCCTTAAAATTCCAATATTTTTCTTATGAACATTACAATCCACTCTTGTTATATTATAATCTTTGTCAGGCACAATTGTCAACACCAAATCTTTGATTTTAACCTCTGTTTTCTTACTGACAATTTTTGTTTTATCCACCGAAAGGGGAATTTCCTCCTTACAGGCTTCGGCACACATCACATTTTTTATTTTAATTTTGTTTTCAATTTTGTGAAGCACATCAAGCTGCCGTTTGCCCATTATTATGTAGTAATCCACCACTCCCCTTGATTTTTCATTTATAACGCTGACTATATTATTATCAATCTGACGGGTTCCGGGCACAGTGTTCGACATATCAATAAATATACTCTTTCCGCCCGGAAGCACAATTAAAGTTCTTCCGTTATCATAAAAATTCAGTTTATCAAATTCGTAAGCTTTGGTTATATAAGAAGGAACATCAAAACTGCAGTTAACACACAAAACCGATATCAGCACCGCCGCCGCAATATATGAGGCTTTTCGCTTAAATCCGCAGATAAGCAATATCACAGCAAAATACATATATAAATCAGAACAGCTAAGCGGGAATATTTTCAGCTCAGAATTCACGCTTGAAAAAATCAGTTCAAATATTTTAAACAATCCTGAGCAGAAATACTGTACCGGCAAAGCCAGTATCATTGCGCCTTTCATCCATACGGTGCTTAAAATGCAAAGAACAATTCCGCCGTACATAATGAAAGGAACAAATGGTGTGATAATAATATTTCCCACAAGGAAAAGAAGCGAAACTTTTCCAAAACAGCTTGCAATAATGGGCAAGGTAAATATATTTGCGGCAAGACTTACAGATATAATTTCTGCAAAATACCTCGGTATAAATTTAAGGAATGCTCGGATTTTGGAAGAAAACAAAGTAATTCCTGCAACCGAAGCAAATGATAGCTGAAGCGAGACATCATTTATCACACAGGGATTATAAATAAGCATACCAAAAAGAGTTATAAACATTGCTCCGAATACGGTATGCCGTTCCTTATTAAAAATATCGCAGATGCAATAAACGCAAACTACTGTCGCCGAACGGATTACAGATGCTGAAAATCCGAAAAATGCGCCCAGCAGAATTGCAGTAATAACGGATATCGGTGCCATTGCTCTTCTGTCAATGAAAAATAATTGCAGGAAACGGCTTAAAAGAAGCAGAACAATAGCAAAGTGCGAACCCGAAACAACCACAACGTGAGTTATGCCCATTCCCGACATAATCATATCAAAGCTTTCTTTTGCAGAAGTGGTATCTCCGGTTATCATTCCGGTTACAAGCGCAAGAATATTGCCGTTAAAAAAGTAGCGGAGGCGTTTGTTTACACTGTTTCTGAGATTGGCAAAAAACTGATTAAATCCGCTGTTCTTTTCAATTTTATCTATGTTTTCAGTCTCGGTTTCCACTCTTAAATACAGCTTCTGACTATAGGAATAATCCTTTAAATTAAAATTTGTTCCGGTATTTAAAGCTTTAACAGGCGAAATAACCGCTTTTTTAAGCGTAAGAGTATCTCCCTGTTCAAAATATTTCTGATTATCTCCGCTTATACTCACATATGCCGAAGTTTCCACCTCGTCAAAAAGCACCTTTGCACGAAATGAAGCGTAGCTTCCTGAAAAATACGGCTCGGATTTTACAGTAACTTTACACCCGGTTTCGTAATCGTCATACACTCTGTAAGTTTTTTCAATGTGCATTTCGTATAAAAAATTGTATGCAATACCCGAAACAACACAGATTGCATACAATAATATTCTTAAAAAAGTAATATCTGCCGAACGCAGACGGCAGATAATTAAAAACATTAAAAAAGCGGCAGGGATTGCGGCAAAAAAGCTATTGGTAAAATTATATAAGACAACGCCCAAACAAAAAGAGGCCAGATAATTTACTACCATAATACTTTTCTCCCCATTTAATTATTTTGAGAACGAAACTCATTTATAATCTTTTCAACAAGATTTTTCTGAACCGACGTAAGACCATCAGTATTAATGAAGTTACGGTTATCAATACCAAGAAGGTAGTCTACAGAAACATTATAAAAAAGAGCCAATTGTATTAAAACTTCTGCACTGGGAATTTTCGAATAAGTTTCATAACTGCTTATAGCCGAAGTAGACAAATTAAGCCTTGTGGCTACTTTTGCCTGAGATAATCCTTTTTCTTTTCTCAGCATTTTTAATTTTTCGCCCAATTCATACATATTTCTCTCACCTCTGTTATAGTATACACGCCTTTGCAATACTTATAGTGTTTTTAAAAATATTTTTTATACACTTATAGTGTATAAATCAAAATGTACTTATAGCAAAACTATCTATTGACTAAACTTATAAAAAATGGTAAAATAATATATTATTTAGTGAACAGGAAGTCTGATATGATAATAGATTTAAAGGATGCAGGCAAATACTTTGGTGCTGAGCAGATTTTGTCCGAAATTAACTTTAAAATTGAAGATACCGACCGTATAGGCTTAATAGGTGCAAACGGTGCCGGAAAAACAACCTTGCTTAACCTTATAACCGGCAAGCTTTCTGCCGATGAGGGTGAAGTTATCCGTTCAAACAAAACCATCGGTTATCTTGAGCAGAACAGCGGTTTAACAAGCGGAAAAACCATTCTGAATGAAATGAGAGAGGTTTTTTCCGACCTTTTTGACATTGAAAAACAACTTAAAGAAATTTACGGTGAAATGTCGGCTACAAATCCGGATTCTGAAGAATACAGAATTTTATCCTCCAGATATGCCCGTCTGCAAACTGTTTTTGAACAAAAAGACGGCTATAATATTGACGTTAAAATCAATACCGTTTTAAATGGTATGGGCTTTTTAAACAAGGACAGAGATGTAATTGTTGATACTCTTTCGGGCGGTGAAAAAACCCGTCTTGCTATCTGTAAGCTATTGCTTACTGCGCCCGACCTTTTAATACTGGACGAGCCTACCAACCATCTTGATTTTAAAACTCTTATGTGGCTTGAAGAATACCTTTCAACCTACAAGGGAGCACTTTTAATGGTATCCCATGACCGTTATTTTCTTGATAAATGTGTGGACTCAATTGCAGAAATCTACAAAGGGAAGCTTAAACGTTACAAAGGTAATTATACCAAATTCCGCCATTTAAAGGAAGAGGAACTTAAATTTCTTACAAAGGAATATGAAAAACAGCAAAATGAAATAAGTTCTCTTAAAACCTATGTTGAGAAAAATATAGTACGTGCTTCCACCTCCAAAAGTGCCCAGAGCAGGCAGAAAATTCTGGATAAGATGGAAGTAATGGAGAAGCCAACCGAATATTTAAAAACCGTGTCCTTAAGCTTTGAATATGATATTGAACCCGTAAAGGATGTTTTAACCATTGATGATTTAAAGCTTGAAATAGGCGGAAATCTGCTTGCAGAGCATCTTTGTCTTGATGTAAAAAGAGGAGAAAAAATTGCCATTGTAGGTGAAAACGGAGTTGGAAAAACAAGCTTGCTTAAGGCTCTTATGAACAAATTTGTTTACTCCGAGGGAAGCATTTCGTGGGGCAGGAACACAAAGGTTTCTTATTTCGAGCAGGAAACCACCGAACTTAACGAAAACAATAATCTTATTGGCGAAATTTCCGATGCTTATCCTATGATGTACGAGCAGGAAATTCGCAATATTTTAGGAAGAATGCGTCTTACCGGTGAGGATGTATATAAAAAAGTGGGCAATTTAAGCGGAGGCGAAAAAGCCAAGCTTAAATTTGCGAAAATTATGTTGCGACGTGGAAACGTTCTTATTTTTGACGAGCCCACCAATCATCTTGATCTGCCATCAAAGGATAATCTTGACGAGGCACTTTTTGGCTACACGGGAACACTTATTACCGTGTCTCACGACCGTTATCTTTTAAACAAAGTGCCTGATAAAATCATTGAGCTTGGCAAAAACGGACTTACCGTATATAACGGAAAATACGATGATTATTTACGTCAGAAAGAGCAGGAAAAGAAAGAAAATATTCCCGAAGAAGCTCCCAAAAAAGAAGCAAAGGAAAACAGCTACTACCGTTCCAAGAAGGACAGAGCTAACGAATTAAAGGCAAAGCGTGAAGCCGAGCGTATTGAAAAGGAAATTTTAGAGACAGAAGAACTTATAGAAACACTTCAAAATGAAATTTCACTCCCTGAAATTGCTTCCGATTACGAGCTTTTAAACGAAAAATGCAAACAAATTGAAGAAAATCAGGATAAACTTTTAAATTTATATGAACAATGGGATAATTACAATTGACATTTTCCTCATTATTTGTAATAATATAAGTTAGGAAAGGATGATTATTATGAGCAATAAAATAAAACCTACCTCCGTTGGAGGTCAGGCCGTTATCGAAGGCGTTATGATGCGTGGAACAAAAGACATTGCCACTGCTGTACGCTGTCCGGACGGTCACATAGAAATAGAAAAGAAACCAATCAATTTACTCAGTGTTAAATGGGGTATAAACAAAATTCCGCTTCTTCGCGGTGTATTTTCGTTTTTTGAATCTCTTTATACCGGCGTAACCTGTCTTATGTTTTCAGCAAAAATGTTTGAGGAAGAGGATGCTGAAACTGCCGAATCAATGTCTAAATTTGAAAAATGGCTGATGGATAAGCTTGGAGATAAAATTTACACAGTTATTATGTTTATTTCCGTTTTACTTTCCCTTGTGCTGGGAATAGGCTTGTTTATGCTGCTTCCAAACCTGATTGTGGGACTTTTATTAAAACCGTTCCCCAACACTCCGGTTGTTGTGCTTAACCTGCTTGAATCTATTGTAAAAATGACTTTCTTTGTCGCATATCTGTTCCTTGTTTCGCAAATGAACGATATAAAGAGAGTTTTTATGTACCACGGTGCAGAACACAAATCAATTTTTGCTTACGAATACGGCGAAGAGCTTACTGTTGAAAACGTTAAAAAATACACACGTTTTCATCCCAGATGCGGAACAAGCTTTCTTGTTTTGGTTATGATTGTAAGTATTCTTATTTTCAGCGTTATATCCTGGGATAATCTTGTTACCAGAATGGTGCTGCGAATTGCTTTTCTGCCCATTGTTGCAGGTGTTTCCTACGAGCTTATTAAATTAGCAGGAAGAAAAGACAATAAATGCACAAGAATTATTTCCGCGCCGGGTGTATGGCTTCAGCATCTAACCACAAGAGAACCTACCGACGATATGATTGAGGTTGCTCTTGCAGCACTAAAATCTGTTATTTCCGATAATCGTGAGGATGACAAATGGTAATAAAAGAGCTTTTAAAAAAAGCTGAAAATAAGTTTAAAAATGCAGATTTTGAATCTGCTGTCAACGAAGCGATGATTTTAATGTGCCATGTTCTTAAAAAAAATAAAACATGGCTCATTATTCATATGAATGACGAGGTAAATTCCGAAGAAGAAAACTTTTTTAACGAAATCGTTGAATTGCGTTTATCTCATATGCCAATAAAGTATATTCTTGGTACGTCGGAATTTATGTCGCTGGAATTTAAGGTAACTCCCGATGTGCTTATCCCCCGCCCCGATACAGAAATTATGGTATATGAAATTCTTGAAAAATTTAAAAACGAAAAGCTTGAAATTCTGGATTTGTGTTGCGGCAGCGGATGTATCGGAATAAGTCTTTTAAAAAATCTTCCAAACGCCAATGTTACTTTTGTTGATATTTCGGACGGTGCTCTTAAAATTACAAAAGAAAATGCAGAGCTTCACAAGGTTGCAAACAGAGCCGAAATTATTAAAAAAGATATTTTAAAAGATAAAATCTGCGGAAATTTTGATATTATTTTATCCAATCCGCCATATATTAAATATGATGACTATTACGGGCTTCAGGAAGATGTTCGCTTATACGAGCCGAAAATTGCCCTTGTTGCCGAGGATGACGGATACGAATTTTACAAAAAAATAATTAAAGATTATTCTGCAAGCGTTAAGGAAAACGGTTTTATGCTTTTAGAAGCAGGAATCGGTCAGGCAGACACCATAGTAAAATTAATGGATGAAACAAAATTATTTAAAAATATTTATACAGTTAAGGATTATAATAATATTGACCGTATAACAGTTGGAGGTAAATAATATGGATTACATCAAAGAATACGAAAAATGGCTTGAAAAAATACCGTCAGACGACAAGGAAATTCTCGACGAATTAAATGAAATCAAGGACAATGACAAAGAAATAAAAGAACGCTTTATAAAGCCCCTTGAGTTCGGAACAGGCGGTCTTCGCGGAATTATAGGTGCAGGTATTAACAGAATGAACACCTACGTTGTAGGTCAGGCTACACAGGGATTATCCAATGTTATTATCAATCTTGGAGAGGATGCTGTTAAAAAGGGTGTTGTAATTTCCTACGACAGCAGAAAAAATTCCGACCTTTTCGCAAAAGAATCTGCAAGAGTTCTTGCGGCGAACGGAATTAAAGCTTATTTATTTAATGAGCTTCATCCCGTTCCCATGCTTTCCTTTGCAATAAGAGAATTAAAGGCAATTGCAGGTATTATGATAACCGCAAGCCACAACCCTGCTCAGTACAACGGCTACAAGGCATACTGGGAGGACGGTTCTCAGCTTCCGCCCGAATTTGCCGATAAGGTTTTAAAGGTAATTTTAGAAAGCGATATTTTCGATGGCGTAAAAAGAGCTGATTTTGACGAAGCTGTTAAATCCGGTATGATTGAAATAATCGGCGAAGAAATCGACGCACGGTTCTCAGAAGAAGTGCTTAAATTATCCTTAAACAACGAAGTTGTAAAACAGGTTGCCGATGATTTCAGCATTATATACACTCCTCTTCACGGTTCAGGCAACAAGCCTGTAAGACGTGTTTTAAAAGAGGCAGGACACAAAAATATTATTGTAGTTAAAGAACAGGAAAATCCCGATCCTATGTTTTCAACTGTTGAATCACCTAATCCCGAAAACAAGGAAGGCTTCACCATTGCAATTGAAAAATATGCAAAAAATTCTGATGTTGATTTAATTATAGGAACCGATCCCGACTGCGACCGTGTTGGAATCGTTGTAAAAGATAAATCCGGCGAATACATTACAATGACCGGTAACCAGGTTGGTGTACTTTTAACAAACTACATTCTTACTGCCCTTAAGGAGCAAAACAAGCTTCCCGAGGACGGTGCTGTTATAAAATCCATTGTTTCCACAAAAATGGTTGAGCCTATATGCGAAGACTTTGGCATTGATATGATAAATGTTCTCACCGGCTTCAAATTTATCGGTGAAAAAATTCTTCAGTTTGAAGAAAGCAAAAATGGTACATTTTTGTTCGGCTTTGAAGAAAGCTACGGCTATTTAAGCGGAACACATTCCAGAGATAAGGACGGAGTTAACGCTTCCATGCTTATTGCGGAAATGGCAGCTTACTACAAAACAAAAAATATGTCTTTATATGATGCGTTAAAAGAGCTTTACGAAAAATACGGCTACTACAACGAAAAGGTTTTATCCGTAACTATGCCGGGACTTGACGGAATGGAGCGTATAAAACAGCTTATGGTTGACCTTCGTGCTGTTCCGAAGGCTTTTGCAGGCGTTGAAACAGTTGCTTTCAGCGATATTAAGGAAAGCAAAAAAATCTGCCTGAAAACAGGAAAAGAAGAACCCATTGATTTACCGAAATCCGATGTTTTACGCTTTGACCTTGAGGATGACACAACAATTTTTGTTCGTCCATCGGGCACAGAGCCTAAAATAAAGGCTTATATTATGGTAAAAGGAACTTCCGAAAAAGATGCCAACGAAAAAATTGAAAAATTTGAAAAATCTGTTCTGGAAATTCTGAAATAAGTTTCAAATAATAAAATCACCTCTTTATTAAATAATAATATTGAGGTGATTTTTTATGAGTAAAAAAATAAGAAAAAATACGGAAAAAACGTTAATCCAAAATACCAGACACTTATCCTTGAAGACAGAAATAAAACAGACAAGGCAACAAATGCGGCTATGCCCTCTATATCCGATGTTATAGAAGCAAGGGAATGGTCGGAATTTATAAAGCTTTAAAAATGAGCGTTCTGATTTTTTCAGAACGCTCACAAATTATAACGAATTATTATAAATCATTTCAATGCCTTCCATAACGGCTTTGCCGTGCTGTGCAGTAGTTATTTCGGAAGGTTCACCTTTAAGATGCTTTATAAATTCAGCAATTGCGCTGTCGTGCATAATGGTAGGATTACTGCTGTCGTCAACCTTCAACTTCCAGTCGCCATCCTCCCACATATAAAGATTATGGCTTGAGGTAATTCTTATTCTTGCCTTTTCAAAATAATACATTGTTTCGTATTCAGCAGGAATTTCGCTTCCGGTATAGCTCAGTGTTGCAGATACGCCGTTTTTAAGCTTAACCAGTACCTGAGCACCTTCTTCGATAGTGCAGTCATTAAGGGTGTTTCTGCATACGGAAACTGCTTTTTCAACGGTACTTCCTGTAAGATAAAACAGTTTATCAAGAGAATGTGCTCCGTAATTCATTACAATTCCGCCGCCGGAAAGCTTTTTATCAACAAACCATGCAGGTCTTTTATAAAAGTAATTTACATTTCTTGATTCTGTTACACGAAGTAATTTTCCATATTCATTGGTATCTATTATATTTTTAAGGTATTTATGAGCTGAGGTGTACTGCTGAACGTGGCCAACCACAACTGTTACACCGTTTTTCTCTGCAGTTTCAATCATTTTATCGCACTCTTTGGCATTCATTGCCATAGGCTTTTCAATAAGTACGTGCACCTTATGTTCCAGGAAGAAACAGGTTGCTTCACAATGAAGATAATGTGGTAAATTTATTATTACTGCGTCCATTTCACAGGATTTGCACATTTCGTGATAGTCGGTAAACACTTTTGCACCGAAAGGCTCTGCAATTTTTTCTGCACTTTCTTTAACAATGTCTGCCACTGCAACAACGGTACATTCATCATGCTTCTTTATACCATCGGCGTGAGATTTTGCAATTATTCCTGCGCCTACAATTCCTATTTTAAACATAATATTTCCTCCTTTAAGTAACCGTTTGGTTACTTTGTTTGTTAACTATATTATATAATATACTTTTTTATATGTCAACTGAAAATTTCCAAAAAAGCATCCAAACTTACAAAAAGAACATATTGATATATTCCCGTTATTATGTTATAATATGGTAAAATTATATTTCAAAGGTGAATAATATGGAACTTTATTTAAGCGAAAAAATTTCTTCAAAAAATGTTCTTGAATTTCTTAATGCACAAGCAAAGGAAGCGGGAACAAAAATTCACGCTTTTCAGTTATACAAAGGTAACGAGCTTATGATACGTCTGTCACCGGAGCCTTATTCCAATACATATAAAAGGCAGATGTATTCCGTAAGCAAAACTTTTACATCAACCGCTATCGGAATAGCTTACGATATGGGAATTGTAAAACCTTCGGATAAGCTGTGCGACATTTTTAAAGACGAACTTTTATCAAACGAAAACGAATACATAAAAAAATTAACGGTTCACAATCTGCTTACTATGTCTGCAGGTCATCGGGATTGTACAATGAAAGCAATTTCCTGCTCGGATAACGGAATAAAAGCATTTTTTGAGCGGGAATTTATCTACGAGCCCGGCACAAAATACGTTTATGATACCGGCGCAACATATATGCTTTCCGCAGTTTTAACCAAGCTTACAAGTCTTAGTATGCTTGATTTCTTAAATCTGCATTTATTCAGATACATGGGAATTGAAAACATAAAATGGCCCTATGCAGGCGGAAAAATCAACGAAGGCGGAATAGGCATAAACGCCTCTGCCGACGACCTTACAAAATTAGGATTACTTTATCTTAATAAAGGTGTATGGAACGGGAAACGTCTGTTGTCCGAAGAATGGATTAAAGAAGCCACAACCGGTTATCTTCCGGGAGATGAAAGCAGAGTACCCAACTGGAAAAGCGGCTACGCTTATCAGATTTGGATAAACGAAAAAGGCGGTTACCGTGCAGACGGTGCTTTCGGACAGTATTGCATAGTAGTTCCCGAAAAGGATATTGTTATAACTATTCTTGTCGGCCATGCAAATGTTGAAAGAGAGCTTGAATTATGCTTTGAATATATGGATAAATTCTTTGAAAATCCTGATAACGACACAACTGAGCTTGAAAAATATTTAAAGAGCCTGTACAAGCCTTATTCATCAGAAAAAATATCAGTTGACAAAAAGCTTTACAGAGTTAACCCTAATTTGAATAAAGTTACTTTTGTTACAACAGAAAATACCGGAGATACATATACTCTTATTTTCAGCGATGGTGAAAAACCAAAGAAAATAACCGCCGGAAACGGTTATTACATCGAAAACGAAATCAGACTAAGAGCTTTCAGACCTCAGCTTTACGGACTGATGAGTGATGCTTTTGAAGAGGATTGCCGTTTCCTTGCAAGTTTCAGTTCAAACGGCGAAACAACCGAAATTGAAATGAAGTATCTAAATTGCCCTCACGTTGTTGTTGCACATATTAATGAAAAAGATAAGAAAATTTCATTTAATATTACAAGTGACACCGATACATTACCGCAAAAACCGTTCTCATTCGATGGAAATTTGATATAAGTATGGCAAAAGGCAGAAACATTTAATTTCTGCCTTTTATTGTAGAATTAGCAACATCATCCGGTGTTGCCCCATCAACAATAAAAAACATTTTGTACGGAAAGAGTAAAAATCCGGGAATTGTAACATTGAAAATACTATGTGACGGATTAGATATATCTTTGATTGTTTTTTTCAATTCTGAAGATTTTAAAAATCTTGAACAAGAAATAAAATAAGGAAAAAAATATGGAAATACATAGATACCAATGTATTAAGATGGGAGAAAGATTGCTTTTATAGCGACAAAACGGAGCAGTAAATTACTGCTCCGTTAACTTTTTATACAGTTTCCGCCCACTCTGTTGCAAGTTTTACCCATTCTGCAATATGCGGATTATTATATTTTTCACATCCACATTCTACTATTTTGTTTGCAACCGACACCCCGTGAGGTGCATCGGGATAAATATGAAGCTCAAACAGAAGTCCTGCTTTGGCGTACGCTTCTGCAAGAACAAGCGAATTCATAACCGGAACAAGCTCATCGTTTGATGTATGCACTATAAACGCAGGTGCCGATTTTTCATCCACATTATTTTCTATGCTTGTTTCCCAAAGCTGTTCATCAGCAGGTGTGTCTGTTCCAAGCAAATTATAAAAACTTCCCATATGCCCGAATTCCTTATTACCGGAAATTACGGGATAAACAGGAATTATTCCGTTAGGTTTATTATATCCATAGGGCATATCTATAGCATCGTAAACTTCTTTTCTGTGCCACATTGTTCCAATACTTGCAGTAAGATGTCCGCCTGCCGAAAAACCTGTTACAAATAATTTATCGGGATTAATATTATATTCTTTTGCATTATCTCTTATATGCTTTATGGCAAGAGAAGCTTCGATAAGCTGACCGGGAAATGTTTTAACACGGGCAACAGAATAATGAAGCACAAACGCATTATAACCGTAAGGTATAAATGCCTGTGCTACCGGTTCGCCCTCACGATTATAGCAAACATCACAGTAACCGCCGCCGGGAATTACAAGAATTGCATTTCTTACAAAATCTCCAACAGGTTCTGCAACAAAAACTTCGAGATAAACTCTCTCATCATTTGGATCAAGCTGAATTTTTTTGTAAATCATTTTATTACCTCATTACAGTAAATTCTTAATTATTTCCTCGTGTGACATTTCAGTTAAATAAGCAGGAGCAATATCAAAAACAGTTTTACATCCGCAAGCTCCCTCTTTTGAAAGCTTGTATGCCGCTCTTGCATAGGCAACTATAACAGAAGCAGTAAATTCGGGGTTTGAATCAAGCTTTAAGCTATATTCAATAATATGGGAATGTTCATTTTCCCATCCTGTATTTCCGCTTCTTATAACAAAACCGCCATGAGGTATTCCACTGTGATTTGCTTTAAGTTCTTCAAGCGATATAAAATGAACAATTGTATCATAATCAGCAAAATAGTTGGGCATAGTTTTAATTTCCTGCTCAATTTTTGCTTTATCAGCACCCTCTGCCGCAACAACAAAGCATTCTCTCAAATGCTTTTCTCTTGTTGAAAGCTCGGGATTTGAACCGCTTCTTACTGCCTCAAGAGCAGTATCAATGGGTATTGTGTACTGTTTTGCATCAACAACACCGTCAATTCTTCTTATAGCATCAGAATGTCCCTGACTTACTCCTTTGCCCCAGAAAGTATAATCCTTTCCATTGGGCAGAACAGCGCCCGCATAAAGTCTGTTAAGGGAGAACATTCCGGGATCCCATCCTGCAGAAATAATTCCGATTTTTCCGCTTTCTTTTGCAGATTTATCAACATTTCCGAAGTGTTCGGGAATTTTTGCGTGGGTATCAAAGCTATCCACCACATTGAAATATTTAACATATTCAGGAGTCTGAACAGGCAAATCTGTCGCACTTCCTCCGCAAAGAATCATAACATCAATTTCATCTTTCATTTTCACCGCTTCGTCAACGTGATAAACTTTAACGTTGTCGCTTAAAATTTTAACAGTTGACGGATCACGTCTTGTAAAAACTGCTTTCAATTCCATATCAGAAGCCTGTTTAACAGCACATTCAATGCCTCTGCCAAGGTTTCCGTATCCTAAAATTCCGATTCTGATACTCATAAATATACGTCTCCTTAAAAATAAACTACTGATATTTTATCATAATATCAGTAGTTTGTCAGTAATTTTTTTAAAAAAAATCAAAAAATTTTATTAAACAATCTTATGGCAAGATACAAATATCTCCATACAAAATATATCACCCCTATATGCAGAGGATAATATATATAGAAAAGATATTTAAGATTTTTTACTCCTCTCTCCCCATTGTAAAGAGCAATGAGAATCAAAGCTGCAAAGGAAAACCACTGTATTCCGCCATAAATCAAAGCTATACCTGCCAAAGCAACAGCTGTACCTATAAGCTTTTCAGTTTTATTTTTACCTATATATACAAAAACAGGAAGCATTATTCCGAAAAATCCGTAATCAATTACAAAACCGCTTTTCGGAAAAAGCATGGGAATTATATTTGAAATAATAAAATCAACAATAATTATGCCCAAAAAGGCAAGCAAGCTTGTAACTTTCTTATCCTTAATATATTTGTCAAATGCGTAAATTGTGAGAATAGCAAGCGTAAAACTAACCAGTATGCATTGCGCCCAGTTTTTCATCACAATAGTATAAAAAAACTGCGAAATGACTGTCGCAACAATCATTATAATCAGGTATTTTTTTCTGTTTTTTGTGTACCTGCACCCCTCGGCAATCATATACGCAAATATAGGAAATGCCAGTCTGCCTATAATTTGCAGAATTACAAATCCGGGCAGAAGCATCTTGCCAATATGGTCAAGTGTCATTGCAATTAATGCAATAATTTTAAGCTGATTTCCCGTTAAAAATCCTTTTTTTACTTCCATTTTTATCCTTCCTTTGCATAAGCAACCAAATCATTGATTGCGTTTTTATCCGTGAAATCACCACTTTCGTCGCAAAGCTTTATAAGTAATTTTTCCATTTCGGTGGGATTTTCTTTTCCCGACATAATTTTCTTAAGTGCCTTTATCGCAGTTCTGTGCGGTAATGATAATTCTTCAATTATCATTTTTCCCAAAAAGTTGAATATTTTTATTTTATCTGCCATTTCCGGCTTAAAATTCTTTTCAACAACCATTTTATCGTAATATTCCCTGCAGTCAGCAGGAGTAAGACCGGTTGTGAAAACAATAAGCTTTTTATTCTTTAATTTTTCAAAATTTTTAGTTATAAATGTCACTCCGGCAATCACCTCGGCGTATAATCCTCCGCCGTAAATAACAGTGTCGTATTCTGCCAAATCAGATATTTTAATATTTTTAACATCTGTAACCCGACAGTTTAATTCTTCTGCAATCCACTCAGCATACGCCCTGGTGGAACCGTATTTTGATTTGTAAATTATGATTGGTTTCATAGTTACTCCTTTACTAAAAATGCGATTGTTTCAACATGCGAACTATGCGCAAACATATCAACCGGCACAACCTTTTTTACATTATAATTATACTCATTACAAAGTATATTCAAATCCCTCGCCAATGTTGCCACATCGCAGGAAACATAGCAAACTTTTTCAGGCTGCATTTCGTTTACCGCATCTAAAAGATGCCTGTCACATCCTGCTCTTGGCGGATCAAGCACAACAACATTCGGCTTGTTTTCCATATTAATGAAATTGTTAATTTTTTCTTCGGCTTTCCCCACAAAAAATTCTGCATTATTTATATTGTTCAGCTTTGCGTTTTCCTTTGCGTATTCAATGGCTTCCGGTACAATTTCTATACCGTAAACTTTTTTAACTTTATCCGCCATACAAAGTCCTATTGTTCCAACACCGCAGTATATATCAAAAACAACATCATCTTTGCCCGGTTCAATCAACTCAATTGCCGTACCGTACAGCTTCTGAACCTGTGCCGGATTAACCTGATAAAACGAAAGCGGCCCAATACGGAACCTTTTATCCAGTATAATATCCTCAATAAATTCATTGCCGTAGAGAATTTCTGTTTTGTCGCCCATAAGAACACTTGTATGCGATTTATTTATATTATGAATAACAGATTTAAGATTGTCAAGACCTTTAAGCATATTAACAAGTTCGTTTTTATAGGGTAACTCATCAGCGGAGGTTACAACACCTGCCATAACTTCGTTTGTATATACCCCTCTGCGGAAAAAAATATGCCTTACAACACCCGTTTTACCCGGAAAATATGGTTCAATATTAAATTTTTTCATCCAGTCCTTAATAATTTTCACTACTTCAAAAGCATATTTATCCTGAATCATACAATCAGAAATATCGAGTACCTCGTGCGATTTTCCTTTAAAAAAGCCTGCAACAATTTCTCCGTTTTCACTTTTGGCAACGGGAATAAGCGCTTTGTTTCTGTAATTATACTTTTTATCGCATTCCACAACATTTTCCGGAGTGACATCAATATTTCCAATCCTCTTTATAGTCTGATAAACCTTATCACGTTTTATGGAAATCTGTTTGCTGTAAGTGGTGTTTAAAAGAGTGCACCCGCCACACTCACCGAAATATTTGCAAGGAGGAGCAATACGGTAAGGCGACGGAGTAATAACTTCATCAAGCCGCATAAAAACAATATTCTTTTTTATTTTAACTGTTTTTGCCAAAACTGTATCTCCATCAAGAGCCCCGGGAATAAAGCAAACATATTTATCCCACTTTGCAATGCCCTCTCCGTTAACACCTGTTCCCACAATCTGAAGCTTGTAAATTTCGCCTATTTTCATGCCGTTTTCTCCTCATTGTTAAAATTCCACAAATACTGAGTTTATTATATCATTGATTAGTGTAAATTTCAATTGTTTTAATAAAAATGTAGTAAAATTACCTAATAAAAAAATAAAATTATTGTCAAAAAAATCAGTTGAATTTTTAGTGGATATATGGTATCATTAATTATAATCATTTGATATGGGAGGAATTTTTAAATGGCAAGCTTAAAATTAGTTAACGTTACAAAAAGATATGCCGACGGTGTTGAAGCTGTTAAGAAGTTTAACCTTGATATAGCTGATAAAGAATTTATTATATTGGTTGGTCCCTCTGGATGCGGTAAATCAACCACACTTAGAATGATTGCAGGTTTAGAGGAAATTTCCGATGGTGAAGTTTACATTGGTGACAAAGTTGTTAACGATGTTGCTCCTAAGGACAGAGATATTGCGATGGTTTTCCAGAGCTACGCTCTATATCCTCATATGACTGTTTTCGATAATATGGCATTCAGCTTAAAATTAAGAAAAGTTAAAAATGCTCAGGGCAAAATGGTAAAAACTCCTAAAGATGAAATCAAAAAGAGAGTTACCGAAGCTGCTAAAATTCTTGATATTGAGCATCTTCTTGATAGAAAACCGAAAGCTCTTTCCGGCGGTCAGCGTCAGAGAGTTGCACTTGGTCGTGCTATCGTTCGTGAACCTCAGGTATTCTTAATGGACGAACCGCTATCCAACCTGGATGCTAAATTAAGAGTTCAGATGAGAACTGAGATTTCTAAACTTCACATTAAACTAAACACCACATTCATCTACGTTACTCATGACCAGACTGAGGCTATGACAATGGGTACAAGAATCGTTGTTATGAAAGACGGTGTTATTCAGCAGGTTGATACACCTCAGAACTTGTATTCTACACCTGTTAACTTGTTCGTTGCAGGCTTCATCGGAAGTCCTCAGATGAACTTCATCGATTCTAAACTTTCTAAAGAAGGCAATGACTACTATGTATCATTCGCTTCCAACAAAGTTAAAATTCCCGAAGGTAAATCTACAGACGGTCTTGCAGATTATGTTGGTAAAGATGTTATTCTTGGTATCAGACCTGAAAACATCCATGATGAAGAATCTTTCATCAGCAATTCTCCCGACAGCTGCATAGATGTTAAAGTTGAAGTTGCTGAATTCATGGGTGCTGAAAGATACTTATATCTAGACTTTGAAGGTAAGAAATTTACTGCAAGAGTTAACCCCAGAACTACTGCTAAACCTCACGATATTATCAAAGTTGCATTTGATATGAACAGAGTTCACCTGTTTGATAAAGAAACAGAAAAAACAATTCTTAACTAATTGAAGTTATAAAGGCAAGCGTTATGCTTGCCTTTTTTTCTACAGAAAATATTAGCCTTTAGATCCCTCGACCTTGCTCGGGATGACGGTAGGAGTATGATACTTTCACATTCGTCATTCTGAGCTTGTCGAAGAATCTAAAAAACAAAAGATGAAAGATATTTAAAAAGGATATTTATTATGAAAATAAATAATTTAAACGATTTAATTAATCTTGTTGATAAATTTGGATTTTTGCCTTTTTTCAAAAATGGGATAGACAACTTTTCTATAGAGGAATTTTGTCCCGAAGAGCTTTGGATTTCAGCCGATAAGGATGGGCCTTGGGAATGGAAAGGGCCTGTTATACAAAGCGGAAATTGTATTTACGGTAAATTTTTTAATGGAAAAGCCGGTTTTATAAGCAAAAAATGGATTCCTCACTTTGTCAATTACCGTCGTGACGGTTATGATTTCGATACACGTTACGACGACGGCTTAGCAAATTATAAAGACAAAGAATTATATGATACAATAGAAAAGAGCAAAATAATACTTTCAAAAGACTTAAAGCATTTACATAATTATTGTAAAGACGGTAAAAAAGGCTTTGATACAGTTATTACACGCCTTCAAATGGAAAGTTATGTATGCGTTGCCGATTTTGTTTATATGAAAGATAAATTTGGCAAGGAATACGGATGGGGAGTGGCTGAATATACCACGCCGGAATCCGTTTTCGGATATGATTTTGTTACATCGGAATACAAAACAGAACCAATGAAATCCAAAGAAATAATTATTGATTATTTGAAAAAATTATTGCCTCTTGCAGACGAAAAACAGATAAATAAGCTAATTAAGTAATAGTTTTAGTCTCTACGCCTTGCTCGGGATGACAGTAGGCATACAACACTTCTACATTTGTCATTCTGAGCTTGTAGAAGAATCTTATTAAAGGCGAAACAACTCCCTCAGTCAGGCAAGCTGACAGCTCCCTCAACGATGGAGCCTTTTATAGGCGTGCGTGAAATTAAAATTACTTGATGCATGGATAGAAATCCACAGAGAAGATTTAGAAGCAAATTGGAAATTATTATCTAACGGTGACGGCTTCTTTAAAATCGATCCGTTAAAATAGGAGGAGATTTTATGACATATCCAATTGTTTTGAGCGCGGTTCCGCAAGACGACTATAGTGTATTGATAACGTATGCAACCGGAGAAGTAAAAAAATTTAATGTTAAACCTTATATCAGTGGAAATTGGTTTGGAGAATTGCTCAACATTGATATATTTAAGACGGTTCGTCCATGTGGAAATACTATTGAATGGGAATAAAGCATAATCCCCGAAGAAACCGCATAACGATGGGCTTTCCGGGGATTTGAAAAAGTCGAGCGTACTAAAAGCGTACTAATATACGACGTGCAGTTACGCTAACATACTCAATCTGTCTGCAACTTCTTGCTGTTTGTTTGGGTACAAATGTGAGTACGCTGAAATTGGGGACGTGCCTATTTTTGCACATTTTATGAAATTGGGGACGTGCCTATTTTTGCACATTTTATACTCTACCTATTATTCCTCTGGAGATTCCGGTTACTCTTTCCAATTGAGCTATTGTAAATCCACTTTGTCGCAATAATGACAATATTTCATTTCTTTCTGTTTTTGACTTTAAAACTATTTCATTAGCATCCATTTTAGTAATTTTATATATTTTTCTTCTTATCTGTTCGTCAGTCAACTTTTTATTATCTGAAAGCGAAAAATCAGCATCTGAAATTAATTGATGTAATTGTATAAAATAAGATAAAGCCCTGTTTTTATCATCATCTAAAGCTTCTAAAGTAAAATTCACGTCTATCAAATCATCAGATTTTTTTATGTATTCATTGTAACTGCTCCATTTATAATCCCTTACATCCTGCACCAATCCTGCTTTTAGCGGATTCTGATGAATATATCTAATTAACTCAAAATAGTAGTTCTCATCTTCAATTGGTTCACTTTTATACCGATTACCTATCAAACTGCCACTTCTCTGATATTTTCTATTATACCACACAACGTATGTAGTTAAAATTTTATGCATAATTTTTTTTATATCTCCGAGGTTT
>JAFQLQ010000021.1 GCA_017414505.1 Clostridia bacterium | reverse complement strand
TTTAACTTTACGTATGTCAATACTTTGTTATTATATTTAAAATTTTTTACAATTATTAATTCTTTGGTAGTATCAGTATAAAATCCATACCTCATTGAACGAAATCTGCGAACAAACAGTAATCATTTCTGAACCTTTTGCAAAATGAACTGTAAGAGAATCAGAATCGGATTTTTTACTGTAAATGTACCATCCCCGGGCAATAAGTTCATCCCAGTATTTAGTGCAATTGTTATAATCATAATCGTATATGTGTATATCGCTGGAAGCTATTTTTTTTAGTGCCACACCTGTGACAGATGTATAAGTAGGTGCTGATGTACCGGGATAATACTGTTCACCTTGATATGATGTATTATTTGAAGAATGTGTTTTATTTTCCGTTGCTGCAGAATATGAAGTCGAACCGGAAATGCAAGGAATCCATGTAACCGTATTGTCTCTTTTGTTGGGAACTTTAAGTTTTATATTTCCTATATTTTTATCAGTTAATAGTCCTATTACAATTTTTGATGAACTCCCCGGGTACATTTTAACCCTGAAAACTCCATACGCACCATAGCGATCTCCTAATGTTGCTAAATCATAAACAGGAATTGAATTTCCTGCTTCTGTAAAAAATGTATCTTTATATATGACATCTGATGCGGATAATTCATCG
The DNA here is from genome assembly GCA_017414505.1 of Clostridia bacterium. Lineage (GTDB taxonomy): Bacteria > Bacillota > Clostridia > UMGS1840 > HGM11507 > RGIG1932. Next base: position 38,595 of record JAFQLQ010000021.1, on the reverse strand, counting down.
TTAATTCCGTCGGAAGAAGAAATGTAATTAACATCGAAAGATAGAATAATCCATTCTTGATTAGCGGAAGGCTCGTCGTTAAATTGATTTTCAGATTTAATTATATTGTTAGCTTCGTTTCCACGGATAAATTCTGTATTAACAATGCTGAGTGTTCGTGTAGGATCGAATGAATACTCGTTTAACAAAACGGTATTATTTGTATTCTGAGGGATATTTACATTAGCTGCGCTGTTAATTGTATTATCAGGTACATTAGAAATATCCTTTTCAACATTGCTGTAATCGATAGGAGTAGTGGTAATATATACTGTCCACTCATCAGCGTTCCAGTTTACGCCACAGTTAAAAGCTTCTGCAACAAAACGAGCAGGAACCAAAGTTCTGCCGTCAACCAACATAGGAGCAACATCCATTGTTTTTTCAATGTTGTTAACTGTCATAATGTTGTTGTTGATGGTAGCTTTAACGATAGATACTTCGTTGTAAGCAACAACGGTTTGAGTAGAATCATCCCATTGAACAGTGGCACCCAGTGCTTCAAATATAGCTCTTAAGGGAACCATAGTTCTGCCACCTATCAATTGTGGCGGGACATCAAATGAAATCTCGTTGTTATCAATTTTTACTTTAACCTGTTCAGATGCGTTTACTGAGATAACCGAAATCAGAATCCCAATAATGATTAGAAGTGTGATAGAAAATTTCAATGTTTTTTTCATATAAATACTCCTTTTTATATTTTATGATATAAATTATATATCAATAAATATAATTTGTCAATACTTTAGATGTAATATTATTTTTATAAATATGATAAAATATATCTATAAAAATGAGGTGTAGCTATGAATGTTGGAGAAAAAATCACATTTTACAGAGAGAAAAAGAACATAACCGTAAACAAGCTTGCAAATATGTCCGGCGTATCTCAAAGCTATTTACGAGATTTGGAGCTGGGAAAGAAACAGCCTACTGTTGAATATTTATCGTATATTTGCGACGCTCTTGAAATTTCATTGGAGAGGTTCTTTTCTGACGAAAACAATGAAAATAAAATTTTAAGTTTGTATAAAAAGATGAATGAATCTCAACAAAAAGCTTTAATTGATTTTTTAGAAAAAATTACTGAAGAATAGTGCATTGTTCTAATTTTGGAGCAGGCACTTTTTTGTTACTCAATCTATTCATTGACAATATCAGCATTTAATGATAAAATTATTATACAGGAGGTGTTATTGTGGCGTTGGAAAATAAACTTGGTATTACAGATTCGGCAGAGCTTGCACGAGTTGAAGAAAAAATCAGTAAAAAAAAGGCAGTTGAGCTTTTTGAAAAAGGTTTGCTTGATAAGCTTGAAGTGGGAAAGTTTTCGTCTCTTTCTTTTATTCATAAGTATTTATTTGAAGATATTTACTTCTTTGCAGGCGAGGTGAGAGATGTAAATATTGCAAAAGGCGCTTTCAGGTTTGCACCGCTTATGTATCTTGAAGCGGCTCTTGAGAATGTAAGTAATATGCCACAGTCTACCTTTGAAGAAATAGTTGAAAAGTATGTGGAAATGAATATAGCGCATCCTTTCAGAGAAGGCAACGGAAGAAGCACGAGAATTTGGCTTGACCTTATCTTAAAAAAGGAATTGGGTATGGTTGTGGACTGGAGCAGGGTTGATAAAGAGGATTATTTACTTGCTATGGAGCGAAGCCCTATTCGTGACATTGAGATAAAACACGTTTTAAAACAGGCTCTTACAGATAAGATAAACGACAGAGATGTTTATATGAAAGGAATAGACAACAGTTATCATTATGAGGGATATACCGCATTTAAAGCGGAAGATTTATAGAAAAATTAAAGCCACTAAATTCGCAGAAACAGCGATTTGAGTGGCTTTTGTTAACCCTTATCAGTACGGATTTGCAGGCGACATATCTGAAAGTTCAATTTTTAAAATACTGTTTTTATCACCTATCAGCTTAATTCCCTTTGTTCCTATGGGATTTTTGGGATAAACTCTTCTGCATATTGCCTGCTTTTCGTTTGCATAAACTTCAATTACTGATTTATCAACGAAAATATCAAGCTTAAGAGTTTCATCGCATCCAAGCGAAAGGGGAGCTTCTTCTTTTATTTTCCAGCCGTATTTTCCACTGTTTTTTGCATCTAAAACAAGAGTGTTGTTATTTTTGTCATAGTAAATATCTGTGTGAACTTTTCCGTCATCGCTTCTTTTTACGGAAAAACCGGTTATGTCCTGATTTTTTATATCAATTTCAGCTTTCAGACGGAACAGCTCTCCATCGTTGACCTCAATAGAATTATCGGGGTGAATTTCCGGAACTTTTTTGTTGTATTCAAGTAAATCAAGCTCACTTGCAGGTGCCATATAAAGCTGATTATTCTGCCACCATACAGTTCTCGGAAATCCGAAAACACCGCTCCATCCGAATTTTTTAAAATCGTTTTCAATATTGCCGCGAAGCCATGTCCATATAATGTGTCTGTTTTTACCGTCAATAAGGGCTTCGGGAGCAAAATATGCAATATCGTTCCACGACATTCTCCCGTGATGTTCGGGAGTGAAAATTTCATTTTCATAAGTACCCACGTAATACTGACATCCTCTGTTATGAGCAATGAAAAGCTGTAACCATTTTCCCGTAAATTTTCCGTTTTCCTTTGCATCGTAAAGGGGCAGAAAGCTCGGGCACATATCGTCCTCAGTTTCATCGGGCCAGTCCTCATTCAGACGGGGATTTTTGTAAAAACGGTGAACAAATTCCCAGTTTTTCAAATCCTTTGAACGGAATAAATCTGTCCAGTCGCCTTTGTATTTTTTTTCCGAATTTTCATCTCTGCCATATGCATCAAGAACACACTTGTTTCCGTTCTGAATGTAATAGTAACCGTCTTTTTTCCATATGTTGCTTGGATCGGCACAGGAAATATGTTCGGTTTTTCCGTCAATTTCTATATCAACGGTTCCCCATACTTCGCGGCTTCCCTCAATTGCAATGGGTTCCATACGTTCCCATTTTTCGTAGGGCGGTCTGGAATATGCAAGGGCAATTCCTCCGTTATCACCCTTTTCGTCGGCAGACGGGAATTTCCAGAATGAAAGATAAGCGGTTTTATCATCGTCCACAAAAGCACCACCGCTGAAACAGCCTCTGTCACCGTTGTGAACGGTAAGCGCATCGGGATGATGGCGCCAGTGAAGAAGGTCAACAGAAGATATGTGCCCCCAATGATATCCGTTTGTTTCGGAATTTAAGTAAAGATACATAATATGATAAACTCCGTCGGCAAAGAACGCACCGTTGGAATCTCCGGGAAAGCCATTATCCTCGGGAAATGCAAAATGATATGTGGGGCGGTAGGGATCGGCTAAAAGTTTTTCTCTTAATTTTCTTGATGAATTAATTAAATTTTTCATAATCTGCTCTCCTCAGACTGTTATAATTTCGATGTGTTTTCTGTATTTTTCAAGTAATTCTTCCGATATTCCCGAATCGGTAATTATCATATCAATATCCGAAAGCTCTGCCGTTTTTTCCATAGCAGTTCTGTCAAACTTGGAATGGTCGGCAACAAGAATACAACGTTTTGCGCTGTGTATTATTTTGTTTTGCAGAATGTTGTGCATAGGATAAGGATTTGTTATGCCATTTTCAAGGGAAATTCCGCTCGCACCCACAATGGCAATATCAGCTTTTACCTGCGAAACAAAATCCTCTGCCTGTTTTCCTATAAAACCGCTTGAATCAGGGAAATAATATCCTCCGCTGCAGTAAAGAATGTGATTTCTGTTTTTTGAAATTATCTGCGATATTTCGAGATTGGTTGTGTAGCAGGTAAGGGAAATGTTTTCATCAAGACAGCGTGCACATTCTATTGCCGTTGTGCTGTTATCAAAAATCACTGATTGCCCCTGAGAAAGCAGGGTGGCAGCCTTTTTGCCGATTTCTCTTTTTTCTTTTAAATAAAAATCGGAGGAATTCCGGTACGAATTTTCTATAAATACAGCCGCGCCGCGTTTCTTGTGAATAAGCTTTTCATCCTGTAAAAAATCAAGATCGCGGTGAATGGTCATTTCGGAAACCTTTAAAGCCTCCGCTAACGCCTTAATAGTTATCTCACCATGCTTTTCAGTAAGATTAAGAATATCCTGCTGTCTTGTATTCATATTGATTACCCCTTTCTGTTGTTAAATATATAATATCACACAAAGATAACAAAGTCAACAAAAAATGTTAAAAAAAGACTGCCTCGCTTTTTAGTGAGACAGCCTTTTTTAAATATTAAAGCGGATTGACTTGTTTATCAATACCCCATACGGTGACATCTTCAACAACAGCACGCTGAGGAAGATTTGCAACATAAAGAACAGTTTCTGCAATATCCTCAGGAAGAAGCTTATCGTTTACCTCGGATATTCCGCTTGCGCTCTGGAATCCTGTGGATGCAGATGAGGGAATAACACAGGTAACTCTTACATTGTAGGGTTGCTTTTCCGTAACCGCTTGAGGCACCGGTTACCAAAACAATTTTATTCATAATTTAAATTCCTCTTTAATTTTCTGTTATATATCTTCTGATTGCTCTTGCATAGCATCTGCCAAGCTCAATAAGCTTAGCCTGCGAGGTTTTGTTATCTTCTTTTCCGAAATATGTGGTTTCTAAGGTTAATGCAATATCGCATTCAGGTCTTTTCATCATAGTACGGGCAAAATTTTTGCTTGGAATATTCCAGAGAGTGTCCGGCGGAATATCGTTTTTGCCGGAATATTTCATGGATTCGGGAGTGATTTCTGCTTCAAACAAGCTTGAAAGCCTGTCAAATCTTGCAATTTTTTCTGCACTGTTTCTTACTAAAAACACAAAATCGTGCTCGTCACCCTTATGCCAGGGAGAATGCAGATCAAAGCCGAAATTACAGCCGTTTTCCTCTGCATAAGCTTTTATGGCAGTTGTTTCGGGATAAATGGAAATGTCATCGTAATCTCTGTTGTGGTCGTGAGGTGCTCTGCCTTTTCCCTGGTCACCGTCAAACGCACCGTCGTAATCCACAAACGGAACAAACAATACGGAAGTATCTTCAATGGGGGAGTTACACAATTCTTTAAAAATCCCCTCCATAACGTAAGAGCCTGTTGCTTCGCAGGCGTGATGACGGGCTGTGAAAATAACGGATTTCGTACCGTTGCCCATTTTTACGCAGGGAACACTTCTGCCTTTTCTGCTTGTGCAAAACTCGGTAACGGGCAGAGAAAGCTCTTTGGCAAGCTTTTCAAACCTGTTGGGATGATAAAGCATATTATGTGCAAAATATACCTTGTTTTCGTCATCTGCAAATTTATATGTGAAGGATTCACCGTCTGCCTGATTAAGCCAGTGCCAGTTTACAAGGTCATAGCTTACCGCAGGACCCCACCAGCCAATTCTGTTAGCCTGTTCAAAGCAGAAGGTAATTTCCCTGCCTGCAAAGCCTTCGGCACAAAAAGCCCAGTAAAACCAGTCTTTTGGAGTATCACGAAGCTGATTTTTTAAATAAACCGTGTTTCCTTCGGTTCTTTCGTGAAGAATATTTCCGCCTGCAAATTTATCATGAATAATCATTATAATATTCACCTTTCGATTTGTAATATCTATATTATATTACAAATTTTTGTGTTTTGCAATATATAATTTTAAAAATCCCCTTGCTCGTTGCAAGAGGATTTTTGTAAGAAATATTTCACGTTTTACAGCCAGAATGAGGGCGTATCCTTTCCGTGAAGCTTTTTCATTAAAAGCTCAACAAAGAAGTAATCACCCCATATTGTTCCTGTTTCCAGGTTTCCAGACTGACCTTTTGTAATGATGTTCTGGCTGTCTTTGTCCGCCATATAGTTCGTACAAAGAGAGTCAAGAATTTTATCGGATAATTTAAGATATTTTTCTTTATCCTTAATATTAAGCCCGTCAAATTCCGCATAAGCCGAAGCGGCAATAGCAGCGGCAGAGGTATCAAGGGTATGAGGCTCGTTTTCGGGAAGCTTAAAATCCCATACCGGCATATAATCGTCATTAAGGAGAGAAACGAATTTTTCGTTTACACCCATAAGCGGAAGAAGATATCTTTCACTGCATCCGGTGTGTTTCAGAGCACTTGTAAGACCGTAAATCATCCAGGCTGTTCCGCGTGCCCAGTGTGTGCCTATTGAATAACCGCAGTAGTTCATTTCGGTTAAAGGCGCACCTGTTCGTGCATCAAAATGAAATGCGTGTCTTACAGAATAATCGTCGCGGATAAGATTTTTTATTGAATTTTCAATGTGATTGGTGTAAACACTTCGATAAAAGCTGTGACCTGTTTCATTATAAGCCCACATAAGAAGCTGCATATTCATCATATCGTCTACAATTATAAGTGCGATATCATCGGTGATTCCGCGTATTCTCATATCATAAAACGCCTGAACAACATTTGGCTTAAACTGATATCTTTTTCCGATTTCGTCTGCCGCTTTTAAAGCAAGCTGTTTGTAATCCCCGTCGCCTGTAAATTTATACATTGCAACTGCATAAAGGGAATACATAAAGCCCACATCGTGGGAAATTTCCTTTTCGTTGTCGAAAAGCAGAGTTGTATAAATACCTTTTTGCTTTTTAAGGTAGTCAAGATATTTCTCTTCCTTAAAATGATAGTACATATATGCCACAATACCGGTAAAAAACGAATGTGTCCAGTTTGATGGCTCGTATATAAGAAACTCTCTTCCGGTGTATTTTCCGTCTATGGTGCAGGGTGCTTCGTGCAGAGGGCTTTCGGGGTTTATAAGCTCCATAAGATTATCTGCTTTTTCTTTAACAATTTTTAAAATGTTATCATAATTCATTGTAAGGTCACATCCTTAAAATTTATTATTTTCATAAGCGCAGGGCGTAAATTTGGGAGAATATTCCGCCAAAATCCATTTGTTCCATTTGTCCGGATCGTAACCGAAATCCTTACCGCTTATTGCAAAAAGCTCGTCGTGAGCATTTTTTGCAAGTATGAAATGAATGTCGGAAAGGTAATCTGCAAGCATTTTCATACCGCAGGGAGAACCGCAGCGGGCAAGTGTGCGTATCAGAGTAAGCTCAATGTAGGAGTTCTGATAATTTCTGCCTATGATATTTTCTTTGGTTACAAAACCGCCAAATCCCTTTTCCTTAAGCAGACTTTCAAGAGGTCTGATAAATACAGAATCGGGGCAGTTTTTAATATAAAAACATAAAACTCTTATTCTGTCAAAATGGGGGATTCTCTGTAAATCTATTCTTCCGTAAACATAATCATTATCGTCACGAACAGAAGAACCTCCGCCGTTAAAAGCATTAAGTGCCGTTAAAATTTCCTCGGTACAAGCGGTATCCTTTATAAGGGCAAGCGCCGTAATTATACGGTTAATCTGCCAGTAAAGCTCAGCTTCTCCCATTACACCGCCCTTGTTGTTTCCGGGCTTCCATGGGTGAACATCTGTGTAATGCTCGGATTCTTCTGCCTTTAAAAGCTCTTTAAGACGAGCTTTTAACTGCTCTTTGCCGGTAGAATCTCCAAACCACGCAAGGGTAATTGCAAGATTTTCAGAATTTGTTTTTAAATATTCTTCTCTTAAAGAATTTATATCGGGATTTTCCTCGCAAAGAAGCTTTAAAAGTGCAGTTTCTTCGTTTTCGGGAAGCTCCTCTTTTGGAGTTGTTTCGGGCAGAATTTCAGCAGAAACAAGCTTTTTCTTTAAATTTGGATAGTCAATTTCTCTTAAACTTTTTCCTGCTGCCATTGCCGCCGCTAATCCTGCGGCGTAGCCTCTGTTTATAATATCTGCCGCCATTCGGAAAAAGCCTGCCGCATCGGGTGTGGCAGATAAGCTTTTTCCCACTACCAGTAAACGGTCGAAATTCTTAACAATGCATGCGCTTAACGGAATTTCCATTGTATAAACCTTATCGTGATAGGGAACAAAGCCCATATAATGTATAACCGAGCTTAAAGCGCCGTGGGCATCGTTGTCGGTGTGAGCAATGGCGATTGTGTCGGGATAGCGCTTTTCAAACAGAATATCCTTAAGAGTAATTTTGTAATCTCCCTCAAAACAACGTGTGGCACGGGGCGTAATAAGTGTGGAAAAATCTCCAAGCTTGTACTGAGCGTGGCCAAGACGTAAGCCTCTTAGTATTTCGGAATATCTGCAATGGTCAATTACATCTAAATCCAGCCCCGAACGTTCTATAACCGACTGACTGTAATCCTGCAGATTTCCGTCTCTTAACGAGCCGGTTGTGGTTTTTAATCCGCAGAAATCCACCAAATCTGCATTTCCTGTTGCATCAACGGTAATTTCGGATTTTATAATTCCCCATAAATCGGAGTTTGAAATAACAATTCCGTTTATTTCGTTTTCGTTGTTAACTGTTGCACAAATGTTAACCCCGGTGTATGAACGGATGTTATTTTCCATAATCTGTTTAAGATAGGAAATTCTTTTGTAAATAGGTGAAAATTTGGATAAAATCGCCTCCTGTTTATTTGCAAATCCGTGCAAATAGCCGTGATAGTAACGGCAAACGGAACCGTAGGTTTGAGTTCCGCCAAAGCCGGTGTTTTCATCCGCTATCACCACATTTTCGGTTTCGGTTGATGCACCGATTGCCGCCGCAAAGCCCGCAGTTCCGCCACCTGCAACAAGAACAGAGGCGTTATCGGTTACGGGAAGGAATTTTTCGTAATCAAACTTTACGGTGTAAAGCTTGGTCTGCATTTTAAAATCATCAAATTCGCTTACTTCACATTCCGAAAAAGGAATAACAATATCTCTGCTTCTTAATTCAAGCGGTTCGGAATTATCACGTAAAAAGCTTATTTTTTCAAGCTCGGAAGTGACAAAATCCATACATATTTCTATATCCTTTGCCGAAAAGCCTTTGTATGAATCAAAGGGAAAGCAAAAAGACTTCACGTTTTTGTATTTTGTACTGTCGGCAACGCTTTTTTTAATATCTGTAAGGCAAACCTCGTAAGAAGCCTGAATTATTCTTAAATCTTTTAATTCCATAAGGGTATTATCAACTTTTTCGCAAAGGAGAGTAGCTTGCAAATTCCAGCTGTTAAGGTCGGAATATCTGTTATTGGTTGACTTAACATCAAAGGTAAAATTAACAAACAATCCGCCATCATGACTTTTGGTTATATTTATATTTTCGGGAACATTAAAAGAATTTATTTCAGGAATATTTTCGCCTGCATATTTCATACAGAAACCGCATTTGCCGTTGTAGCTCCACAGATTAACGTTATCCGCCATTTCAACTGCACGGTGGAAGCCTGTGGCATCAATAATTGCTCTTGCGTAAATAAGCTCCATACCGAAGCGGTTTGAGATAAGCACACCTGTGGCATAGCCCCCGTTTACCGCAACAGCGGTTAAATCGGACATTAAAAGCACTTCCACACCGTATTTTTCCAAAGCTTCAAGAAGCCTGAATTTTATAACAGCGTTATCAGGCTCATCACATCCTGTGTTAAGACCGGAGGTGATGTTATCGCCAAGAAAGGATTTTTTTTCAATTAATACCACGCTATATCCTTTTTTTGCGGCACTAATAGCGGTGAGGCAGCCTGTAATGCTGCCTCCGTAAATTATTAAATCGTATGTTTTTTTCAAAAATAACACCTCTTCCAAACTGCAGAAGAACCCGGATTTGTATTAAGCAAAAATTGGGTTCTTTTTTATTCAAGTACATTATACTACCAAACGAAGGAAAAAGCAAGCGATTTTTCCTTCGTTTTTGACAGTCTGTCTTTGTTATTTTACTGCATATATGCTGCCAAGCGAATCAACTGCAATACCCAGTATAACCTCGTCGCCCTTCTGAAGAAAGGATACAGCGGATTCACTTCTTAAATTTTTACTGTTTTTGTTGTATACATTAACAGTTTTTCCTGCCATATTGTAGCATTGAACAATACTTACCCCGTTACCACGGTTAACACGGAACTTTCCTATGCTTCCGCTTTTATCAATAAGCTCTGCCTTTGCAACACGGAAACGGTCGTTTTTTGTGTATGAGCCCTGAGAACCCTGCTGATAAAGCGTTCCGGTATTTAAATCGTATAAAACAACTATGGATTTGTTGGTAGGTCTGCCGCAGTAGCTGTTTGTATACACAACTACGGAGCCTGCGGTGATTTCGTTACCGTTTAAATCCTTTGAATCGTGCATCCAGTGCTCCTTTGCACCAATTTTGAAAAGATATCCCTCTTCGTCGCCTTTTGGATCAACGGCTTTGAAAACCTTTTCCACAAGACCGTAATTTAAGGTTGCATTGTATATTCTGTCCATAGAATCGGGGTATTCCCAAACCATATAGTCGCAAATGAAATCGTTTGCTTCCATACAGATGGCGGTGGCACGGAAACCTTGGGTTCCAAGCTCATACTTGTTGCTTCCGCTTCTGAAAAACGCCTGAGTTATAATGCTGAAATCCTCAAGGCTGTATTTTGCAAGCTCAGAGTGGGGAACTGCAAACATTTTAACCGCATTGCTGCGAAGCATAATTCTGTTGGAAAAAGATAATTTGCTTCTCTGATATTCAAGACTGCTCTGTTCACTTTCGGGAACACCGTCATTGTAGTCAATTTCGTGGAAGAAAAGGTCATCTCTGTCTTTTGAAGCAAGCTGAATAACACGGTTTATTGCACCCTCGCTGTTAGTACGTATTAAAACAGGCTGTCTTTTTGAAAAGCTATTTGCAAAATCTGCCTGAGTTAAGGAAGCCTCACTTCCGTCGCTTTTGCGGACATTTATTTTTTCGGTGCAGTTGTATTTTACGGTGTTACCCTGCAAATCCATTACAAGAACGGAAAGTGTTTCGTTAAGCTTTGTTTTGTGGTTAACATCAATAAGATATACAAGATTGTTGTTACCGGCATTCTGAGTGGTTACGTTTATGATATCACCGTAGCAGTCAAAACTGAAAACATATTCCTGACCGGGTTCAAGCTCTGCTATGTTTAAAACAGCTTTTTTGGAAATATACAAGGTTCCGTAATCGTTTAAGGAAACGGAACGGTCGGATGCAGAAACAGAATTTAAAACAGCCTGAATATCCGCTTTACATTCACGTATTGCTATGTTTCTGTAGTCGTTTTCGTATGCAAAAACGGAAACATATCTTGCGTTCTGTAAAATAAGAGGAGAGGATAAGGTTTTGTCGAAATTCTGGAACTGAACGTTGTCGTAACGGTCAAGCTCGTAAACTGTTCCGTCGGAGGCGGTTAAAATATCAGAATCAATATCGTAGCCGAATATTTCAACAATTTTCTGATCCTCGGCAATAACAACATCGTATTTTCCATCGTAGTTGTTGTCAATAAGCTTCATTTCACCGCTTAAATACGGAAGTTTTGCGGAAAACTCTGCTTCGCTTATAAGCTTGAAATTCCAGATAATACTTGTGTTTATACCGATGTTGTAGGTTTTTTCTTTGTCAGAACCACGTGTAAGCGAGGAAATTTTAAAATTACTATATGTAATATCGCAGTTTTTAAGTTCAACAATATTGTTGTTTTTAGGTATTGCACAGATAACGTTTTTGTCGTCGTTATCGTCAATTTCGTAGTAAAGCTTTACATTTAAGCCTACAAGTCCTGCGGTATCAATATTTCCTGCACCGTACATCGCTCCGCCGATTACAATAAATTTTTTAACTGCATCATAGGGGTCAATTCCAAGAGTTATGTATCTGTCGGCAGAAACTACACCCGTTGTTTCGTAAATATCGAAAACCGAATTAAGCAGAGTTTTATCAGATGTGGAATTAAAGTTTAAAGTGTCACCCTTAACATAAGTTTGCGAAAGCGGAACAAAAAGTGCATTGTAAAGAAGCTTTATGTAATCCTTTCTTTCAACAGGGGCGGACATTGAAACGGATATTCCCTCGGTAAGCTTAAGAATACCTGCGGCTTTGAGATACGCATTGCTGTCTCCGCCGTAGCTTGCGGCAATTCCCTTGTAATCAAGCGCATCCACAACAACCTTAAATGCAAAGTAACCGTCGGCAGGACTGTCGGGATGAATTTTTCCCTGATTGTCTGCCGAAATGTAGCCAAGCTGACTTGCGGCAATTATTTCGTGATATGCCCAATGACTTTCGGAAAGGTCGGTAAAAAGAGGCGAATCGGCAGTTGCCTTACTGTCAAATTTTTTAAGCTTCATTACGCTTTTGATTAATTCTGCTCTTGTAACAACGCTGTTTTCTTCGTTTTCGCCGTCTAAAACGCCGATAGCCTCAAGAAGCTTTGTTTCTTCTGTAATGTCATAATCGGCAGCGTAGGCTTGTGCTTCGGGCAGCATAACGGCAAGCATAAAAATGCATAGCAATCCGGAAATTAACTTTTTAATATTATTCATTATTCTACCTCCGTACTGTTAAGCAGGCGGTATATAACGGTTGCGGCTTCGGCTCTTGTTGTAAGTGCCTCAGGCTCAAAGCATCCGTTTGTTTTACCTTTTATTATTCCTGCAACTGATAATTTTCCGATAGCTTCCAAAGCGTAATCGGAAATAGCATTGCTGTCGCCAAAATCAAGGGCGCTTTCGGTATAGGTTTTTCCATACAGACCGGTAACGCGGAAAATTATTGTTGCAAGGTCCTGTCTTGTTATGAACTGGTCGGGATTGAAATTGGTTCCGTCACCTTTTATTATGTTTTTGGAGGAAGCCGCCGCAATATAGCTGTGTGCCCAGTGGTTTTCGCTGACATCGTCATATTTGCCGCTTCCGCCCGAAATATTGTAAAGCTCGCAAACCATTTTAACAATTTCTGCTCTGGTGATATTGTTATCGGGTAAAAATTCGCCTTTTTCGTTTCCGCTTACAATATCCTTCCATCTTAAATTGTTGATGGCATCAAAAGCCCAGTGGGTTCCGGGAACATCTGTAAAGGTTACAAGCTCTTTTTTTGTTTCGGTTTCTGTGGTTTTTGAAGGAGTAACTTCTCCTGTTATAACGGTGGAGCTTACTCTTCCTCCACCACCACCGCCTCCGCCGCCTGAGGGTGCGGATGGAATGATATATACGGGAGTAACCGCAGTTTTTATAGCTTCCAGAAGCTGAGCGGTTGTGTAATCCTTACCTACAACTGCATTTGCCGCCGCAGTTTTGTTTATTTCGTAGGTTTTGTCGCTTAAAAGCGCAAGATAATCAAGAACCGATACATAGCTTGTGCTTTTCTTTACACCGCTTAAAATCAATGCTTCGGTAAAAAGCGAATCAAGGTCGGAAATTTTATTGTTTGTTTTGTCTGAAAGCTTAACTGCAACCTCGTTTCTTACGACTTCGGGAGACTTTGAATATAAAGCTTCGTTTGTAAAGCCCTGATTTAAGGCTTTAAGCTCGGATACAGCCTTATCCATCAGTAAGAAGGAGGGGTCTTCATAAATTGCGGCAAGATAACAGCTGAGAGGAAGCAAATTAAGAATTTCAGCTTCAGTTTCAGCATCTTGCTTTAATGTATTAAGAATTGTTCCGATTTTGGAAGTATCGTTGATATTTTCGTAAAGAGTGCTGTCTATAATAACCGCTTTGATGTTTTCATTGTCGGAAAACAGCGTAGAAAGCTCTTCTTCACCGCCGTTTACAATGGTATCTATAACCGTACTGCGGTTTGCCGCAAGATAGCAGGAGGTTTTAACGGGTTTATCAAAGAATTTTGAGGATACATAAATATCGTATTCTCCGCTTGAAGTGGGTTTCCAGTCAAAGCTCCAGTTTAAGTCCTCGCTGAGAGAAAGCTTGCTCAGAGCGGCCAAAGCTTCAATATCGGAAACACCTGTTCCCGAAAGATTTTCAAAAGTTTTACCGCCGTGAAGCACGGTAACGGTAACTGTTGCATTTTTTGGAATGTCCAAAGCAGTTCCGCTTATTGTAACGGTGTTTTCCAGAGTAAGTGAATAGTTAACCTCAACTGATGTTGTTCCGGGATTGGAATCTGCAAAAACACTTACGGGAAGCATAGCAATAAGAACAGCGAGTATAAGTGATGTAAATTTATTCATTAGTATTCATTCCTTTCACCTTAACGTTGAATTTTGCACTGTTTTTGGCATTGTCGGTAACTTCAATTTCAAAGCTGTCGTAAAATTCTGATGAGGATAGTGCAGTATAAATCAAAGTGTCGCCCACAAGACTGGCAATGCCGTGTTTCGGATAGGTTGAAAGCCTGTAGCTTAATGAAGTAGTGCCGTCGCCTGCATAAAGCTTTGTGGTTACCGTTTTTTTGTTTAAGGTAAGATTATAGTTGTAGGTTTTAATTGCCGGTGTGCCGTAGCTTTCGGAATCGTTTCCTGTTACTGTAAATGAGTAGGTTCTTCCTATGGTTGCGGTAATATCTACTGTAACCTTGTTTCCCTCTGCTTTGCAATATTGATTACTGTCAGACTTTTCGCCGTTTGGCAGATTTAAAACAATCGTTTCCTTTTTAAAGGTTGGATCGGAAACATATATTGTCTTTTTGTTTCCGTTTTTCTCAATAATAGCACAACAGGGCGTTTCAAAGCTTATTCCGTCAAGTACTGAGGGTTCAAAAATGTTTGCCATTATCATACCCGATTTTTTATCTCTTACTGCGTGCATTTTATTGTCGGAAGAAATAATTTCCACATCGGGATTTTTGGCGTATTCTTCCACCTTGCTATTTTCGGTTTTGGGAAGAATTATATAGGAATATCCGTCGTTGTTTTTTGTGGGATGATTTATTGTTGTAACAAAATAGGGGCTTTCTTCAATGTATTCCTTTTTGTTAACCGAAACATTGCTGTTGCCCATAAATACATATCCGTGACCGCCCTCTACCGAAATATAAGATGGGTTGTCATAAGTGTATTCTTTGTTGGTTTCGGGGTTAAGAGCCTCGCCGTTTACATATACGGCTTCGTCTTTTGCCATATAGTTATCAACAACGGTATATACTCTTCCGTTTCCGCCTGTTATTCCGGAACCGATGAAAACAACTTCATCATCCAGCATAAAGTAGGATTTTATACCATTAAGACCGGAAACAGCTTCGTTCCCGAGAACCATTCCTGCAACACCGTATTTGCCGTTGGTTACACCGCCTGACCAGGTGTTTTCGGGCATAGGCATATCGTTGGTGGGAATAAGCTCACGAACTGTTGAATCTACTGTTGTTCCGGGCATATAGTAGGGATCTGCATTTGCCCACCATTTACCGGAATACTGTTCTTCATCCGCAAGAATATAGGTCATTCCGTCGCCTATGTACCATTGCTGAAGGCTTGCGGCGTTGGTTGCAAGAGCCTCGTATTTTCTTATTCTTTCCGAAGACATGGAAAGTCCGAAAATGAAATTATCGGTTTTGTGCATTACACGTTCAACATTGTAATATACCTTGTTGTAATTTCCTTCGCTTTTTGTTTCGATACTGTCAATATATGCCTTGTAGCCGGTAAGGCTTTCAAGAATAAAGGGAGTCATAGCGTGTTTGAAAATCGGCAAACGCTCTTTCTTTAAAAGAACATCGTAGTAATTTTCAACCTTTGGCTTTAAATTGTATGTAACCTCGTATTTTTTGCTTTCGGGAGCACCGTCGGCAAGAACCATCATAGCAACAAGAAAATATCTTGCGGTAAGGTCGGGAGATTCACGCCCCTGAATAAGCTTAAGACGTGTGTTGTTGTGAATAAATGGTATCCACGCCTCGGTTTGCAGGGTGTAGGTGTTTTCAAAGCCGTAAATTTTTCTTATATCGAAAATTGTATCTCTTGTAAGAAGCGCCATATCTGCAAGAGTAATGGCAAAGGAGTGTCCGTAACCTAAATTGTACGGAACACCGCCGTGATAGGGGAAAGAGCCGTCTTCGTACCAGCCGTCACCTGGAAGCGGATTTTTTTCGCCTCTTTTCATAAATTCAAAAACATTGTTTAAATATCTTAAGCAATGATTTATTCTTACCGTATCCTCAAGAAGAATTGAAATGTGGAAAAAGCCGTTTGCAGACCACATAAGATTTGCTATGTCGTAATAGCCGTATTCACCGTCTCCCAGTGATAAAAATGGAGAATGAAGCTGTTTTCCAAGCATTTCGTAGCAATATTTTGCTCTTTTTTCTTCGCCAAGCTCGTCATACATAAGCATTATTATGTTGGCAAAGGTGGGAGGAATCTGAAAACGGAATGTGGTGAAACGGGGAGTACCGTTTATTCTGTAACAATTGTTGGTGTAGTATTTGTTGTATAACAGTTCAAGAATGTTTAATATATCTGTTTTAAGCTGTTCAAGGTCAAGAGAGGTGTCACCCATCATCACTGCAAGACGGTAGCCCTGAGCAAGGTTAAACACCTTTGTAAAGCTGGATTCAACTGCCGCCTGATTTGCCTGAACGGCAGAAAAATCGGGAATTTCGATACTGTAGAAGGGTTCAAGCTCGCTTTCACGGTTTATATCTTTCATGGTGTCGCCTGCAAGCTTTATAAGCCCGTCAATGTAGGTCTGATATTTTTCTTTGGTGCCTTCGGGGAAGGTAAGTGCTTCAAGCCAGCGTTTTTTGTAGCTTTCGTAATCCTCTTTAGCGGGGGAAATATCGTCCCAGGTGATAGCACCTATACATTCGGAAATAACAAAAGCATCGCTGTAATATGTAATTCCGCCTCTTTCTACAATGTTGGTTTTAACAGACGAGTTCATATTTTTACTGAAAAGAATAAAGCCTCTTATATCGGTAAAAATGTCGTAATAGGTGTTTTCTGCAATTGCAGAGGCAGATATGTAATCGCCCGTAGCGTTTATTCCGAAAAGCCGGGATGCAGTTTCGGAGGGGATGGAAAATTCGCCCGTTTCTGTCATAATTGCAGGAGCTTCCATAACACCTTTTTTATTAAGATTCCAGAATTTTACACTGTTGTTTACAAAAGCATAGTTATCCGAAAGAACTCTTTCAACGTTTATTTCGGGCAGGGACTGACTTAATACATCAACCATTTTTTCAGCCGTCATTAAGCCTTCGCCAATTCTGTCCGAATGCCAGAAATGAGCATCGTTTTTATAGGTTTCGCCAACAATCCAGAATTTTAAGTTTTCGGGAATTTCAAAATTTTCTTCTGCTTCGTCTTCTGAAATTTCGGAATCGTCAGCAACCTCTTCTGCGTAGGAAAGATTGCTTAAAGAAAAGGAAAATACAAGAAGAAGCGAAATGAGTTTTAATAATTTTTTATTCACAGGCTCACCTCTTTTAATTAATTATAGTCATGCTATCAGGCGAAATAACATAAGCGCAAACACCGCAGCCTACTAAGCTTTCGTCTGTAACACTGTAAGTAATCATATCGTCTGTAACTCCTGACAGGGCAGGAAGCTTCCAGGTTATTATGTCTTTAAAGGTGTTTCCGTCTTTAAAGCATAAAACCACAATGTTATTTGTTGTATCTTCTGTATAGTTGTAAAACTGATAGGTAAGATTAATGGTGTCGTTTAACGAAGCTTTGTAATTTTCTGTAATTGGAGAGCCGTTTGCATCTAAAGAAGCCGCCGCTTTTTTGTAATCAACGTGAATTTTGTATTCGGATTTGCCTCCTGTTCCGTCAAGAACATTATAATTCAAAGCATAGGAGGTAACTGTAAATGTTGCAGGGAGAGTATCGGAATCGCAGGAAACATCATAGTTTTCCGGGATATAGGTTTCTGCATAAATTAAAGGAATTTCGGTTGTTTCCCATAATACCTCCGCAAAATATTCTTCGGGAAATTCCGAAGTGTAAACCTCAAGAGTATCTAAATAAACTGCTTCAATTTCCGATTTTGAAAGTGTGGCTTCTATTACCTGTTCGGGAGCAAGCTCGCCCTCGGCAGTAACTTTTCCGTAGTAAATACATTGAGGATTTGCAATCTGAACACAGATTTTTGTACCTGCCGTAATAAAAGGTATAAGACGCATCTGAACATTTGCCGTTGCGGCAATATCGGATGTGTTTGTAGCAGTGAAACTTATTTTTTTCCATTCGGAAGAGGGTGTACCTAAGCTTGCCTGACCGGAGTTGTTGCTTACATTAGGTCTTCTTACAAGTGAATTTGGCATATCATAGGTATCATCGTCTATAAATCTGTAATAAAAGGACATATAGTAATACGAACCGCTTGCAGCAGCCTCAGTATTTGCAAAATTCAAAAGAAACTGAACATTTGTGTTGGTAAGTCCGCCATCGTAAACATACTGATAAACGGTTCCGAAGGTATCGTCGGTTTCCGTTGAAATAACAACGTTGCTGCTCGGTGTGGCTTTTTGCAAGCCAATAAAGCTTAATGCCTCGCCTTTGCCGTTGTTAACGGGAATTTCTGCATTTACCGGTACTATGCCGGTTAAAGATATTAATAGTACAACTGCCATAAATAAAACTGTTAATTTTTTCATAATAACCCCCACCTTAATTTTCTGTGTATAAAATTGATGTTGTTAAAGGCAGTAAATCCTGCCATATATACATTTTTACCTGCGTGATTGCTTCTGCCGGATAAGGTAATTCGACGTATAGCTTTGCTCCGGAAGAATTACTGCTTACTGTTTTTTTGCTTTGTGTTAAGCCTATGAGCCTATCTTTGCTGTAAGCCGCAAGATAAACACTTATGTTTCTTTCTTTTTTTATGTTGTTGTCAAAATTGCATTTGCCAATATATTTTGTGCCGTCAGTTGTAATATCACAGTTGTAGACATTATAAAGAGGTAACTCGTATTTGTAAGTTGCGCCTTTTATGTTGCTTACATCTATTGTAATATCTTTGGAATAATTTAATTTTATTTCGTTTTGTTTCATTGTAGGATCGGAAATATAAAGTGTGTTTCCGTCAATTAACACCGAACAGGGCGTTTTAAAATAAAATCCGTATAATTCGCACGGTTCAAATACATTTGCCAAAATCATTCCGTCGGATTTTCTTAAAATTGCGTGAAGCGAATTTGTATGGCTTAAAACTGTAAAGCCGGGATTGGAAGCGTAATTTACAGTTTCGCTTAAATCTGCATTCGGAAGAAGAGTGTATAAATATTTGCCGTTTTCGGGTTCGTTTCCGTGCTGAACGCTCATTACAAAATGCGGATTGCCCGTTTTGTACTCTTCCTTATTAATTGTAACACAGTTTTCGCCTGAAAATATATAGCCAATATTTCCCTCAAGCCATACAGAGGAAGGATTTTCAATTTCCGATGTGTTACAGGTGTGCAGAGCACCGTTTACATATATATCCTCCGAACCGTTTATTTTTCTGTTGTCCACAACGGTGTAAGCATTGCCGTAACTGCCGGATATGCCTGTTCCCATTAAGATAATTTCGTTATCCAGCATAAAATAGGATTTTCTGCCCTTTAAGCCGGAAACCCACTTGTTACCAAGCTCCATTCCTGCAACTCCTGCAGTGCCGTTTGAAACACCGCCTGCAAAGTCGTTTTCAGGGAGCCCCCATTCTTCTTTGGAAAGATTAAAGGTCTGCTCTTCACTTCTTACGGTGGAATCTACCGTTGTTCCTGGCATTTTATAGGGATTTGCAGTTTCAAACCAGGAGGACATATACTGTGTATCTTTATTGTGAATATAGGTCATACCGTCGCCTGTGTACCACTCGGTAAGACTGTTTGGCTTGGTAGACGAGGATTCGTATTTCCCGATACGGGAGGAGGACATTGCAAGTGCAAAGGTAAAATTATCTGTTTTGTGAAGCACTCTGTCCATATTATAATATATTTTATTGAATTTGTCATTACCAACACTTTCAATATTGTTAAGGGTATTGAGAAATTCGGTTGTTTTCTTAACAATTGTGGGATAAGCAAGGTAAGTAAAGGTATCAAACCTTGTTTTCTTTTTTAAATAAGTTTCTGCATCTTTACTGTTTTCAATTACTGTTTTTATGTGTGATGCAATTTCCGTTTTTTTATCTTCGGGAGCGCTCCCGGCAAGTATTATGCACGCCGCAACCGTTGTTCTTGCATTTGAATAAGCGTTTTCTCTGCCGGTTACTATTTTCATATTTTTAAAATCGTAAATAAAGGGCAGATAGGAATTTATAATACGGTCGTACATTCTGTCAAAGCCGTAAATTTCAGAAATATCAAAAACTGTTCCCGAAGTGGTGTTGTAAAATTCCGCCACAGATGCCAGATAGGATTTTCCGTAGCCAAGATTATAAGCAAAATTATTGTGAAAAACAAAAGAACCGTCTTCGTAAAATCCGCTTAAACCGGAGGGGTTTTCAACGCTTCTTGAAGCGTTATCAAAAATCTGTGATAAGTATCTGTATGCGTGATTAATTCTTGCTTCGTCTTTTAAAAGTACCGCAAGCTTTATGTAAGGAACCGTTGCCCAAAGTCGGTTTGTGTAGTCTGTCCGTTCGTTGGTTCCCTGAGAAACAGTAGGCAGAACAGTTCTTCCCAGCACTTCGTGGGCGTATTTTTTTAAAGTTTCATATTCAAGGTCGTTATACATGCAAAGTAAAATATCCGCCAATGCTTCGGGAAGCTTGAATTTAAAGCTTGTGAATCGTGGATTTCCGTCAATTCTGTAAGCATTGTTGGCATAATATTTTGTGTGCATAAGGTTAAGAGCGTTAAGTATTGCGCTTTTTAGTGCTTTTGTATCAACTGCATTGCTTCCTGTGTTTACAGCAATTCTGTAACCTATTGCCATTTCTCTAAGTCTTGAATAAACCTGTTCAAGTGCCAGAAAATTTTTCTGAGTGGCATCCGGATCGGGAATTTCAATATCCGAAAAAGGTGAAAGCCCGTTATCACAGTAAAGTGATAGATGTTTGCCTGCAGTTGAAACAGTTTCGGATATATAATCCGAAAATTCGCTTTCGCAGCCTTCGGGATAAGTCATATCCTCATACCACGAGGATGTGAAAGCCTCATAATCGCTTTCGGTTGGCGAAATATCGTTCCATGTGATTGTTCCTATTGCATCTGAAATATCAAATGCAGAATTGTAATATCCGTTTTCGTTCACAGTTAAATCAATAACGTTTTCAATGGGGTTACTGCTTATAAGAACAAAACCTCTGTGGTCCTTGAAAACATTCATATTTTCAATTTCATCCACATTTATGTATGTGCTTTTGTTGCCTGCGTTAAAAAGGGAATATGCTACATCTCCGGGAAGAAGGTAATTTCCGTTTTCATCTTTTATAAGAGGAGCAGACATTACATCTTTTTCTGTAAGATTCCAGTAGTTACAGCTGTTTTCAACAAAAGCATAATTGCCGTTTAAAATACTGTTTACCCGTATTTCGGGAAGCATTTCGTTAAGCCAGTTTCTTAATGTGTGTTCTTTTACCGCACCGTCGCTTGTTGTTCCTGCGTTCCACAGGTTTTTACGGTTGTTGTAAAATTCGCCCGTAAGCTCAATGCCGTATTTACTGTACGGCTCTTCGCTCTGGAGAATTTTGTTGTAATAATATCCGTTTTCCTTTAAATATTTTATTATTTCTTCTTCGGTTACATTTTCATTAAAATATATAAGGGTAGGGCAGGCGATATCTATTTTAAAATTTTCTGAAAGATTAATTTTAAACCTTAAATTAACTGCGGAATTATCTAGGGTTGAAGCGTTTATTTTCATAATAACGGATTTTTTAATCCACGAACCGCTTAAATTCGTTTTAAACGCCTTGCTTCCGTCCATATAAACATCCTGCAGAACATAAGAAAATCTGAACTGCGGATAAACCATACAGGCGTTTCCCGTTACTGAATTTCCAAGATAATCGGTAAAGCTTCCGTAGCCTTTGTAATAAAAGCTTAAATAAATATAACCTGCGCCCTCACCGCTGTTTACCTTATAATCGGTGGAAAAATCAATCATCTGATTGTTTCCTGCTTTTTTGGATTCAAAGGAGTAAACTGTGCCTAAAATTTTGTTTTCATATTCCTGATAATTGTAGTAAGCTTCCGGGCAGGAAACGGAAGAAGGCACGCCGTCAAGCCATACGGTGGCAGAAAGCTCCTCCGCTCCGGCAGGAATTAAAAGATATGAAATTATCAGTAATATTGATATTAATTTACGCATAATTTACTCCTTAAATTCAATTAGCCTATTGTTCTTGTGTTTAAAACGGGAACTAATCCTGTTTTACTGTTCCAGATGAATATTTTAACATCAATCGAAGTGTTTCCGCCAATTCCTTCTATTGTTGCAGAAAGCTTGTTTTCGGTAGTGGAAGCGGAAATATCGCTGTAGTTTACAGATTTTACTCCCAAAAGCTCACCCTGAAGATTATAAAGTGCAACAATGTAATCAAAGCTTATGGTAGAAGTTGTGTTGTTATCAAACAGAGCATTTACTGTGTATCCGTTTGCAGTTATATCGTATTCGTAGTTGTAAATATCATAATCGGGAGCCGCTGTTGTTACTGTGTAGGTTGATTTTCCGTTGGCAGGCGAAGTAAGAAAATCGTAATCTGCTGCATAAACTGTGTATTCGCAGGTAACCTTGCCGTCAGCCTTGGAAACGGATTTTGTAGTTGCTGCAGAGCCCTGCCAGCCTTCTACCACAATGTTGTCAAGCTCGGCTTTTTCGGTTGTTTCGTAGCTTGTGGGGTTAGCCGCAAGGTCAATAGCTTTGCCGTTTATTTTAACAGAAGAAATTGCTGATTTTGAAATCTGCTCGTTTATTGCATCCTCTGCGTCGCCTGTTACTGCTCCGAAGTAAACGCAGGTGGGATTTGCAATATCCATATAGATTTTATCTGTAGTATCGCTAATATTTAAAAGAAATCTTAAATCAACAGGAGTACCTGCTTTAATAGCATTCAAGTTGGTTACAATGAATTCACCCTTTGTCCAGTTGCTTGTAATATCAGTTGTAACTGTTGTTTTTGCACTTCCGCTATCATTTGCGTAGGTTCTTCTTACCATTGTAGTTGGTGCAGTGTGTGTATTATCGGTTACAAAACGGTAGTAGAATGAAATATAGAAATATTCTCCTGCCGCAACGTTATTGTTGTTCTTAAACGCAACCTGGGTCTGGATGGGATTTGCGCTGAATGTTCCAAGATATTCGTATCTGTAAGCTTTTTCAAAGCCGGTATCGTCCAAATCGTATATATCAAAATATGCTGCATCGGAAGGTCTTAAGCCGGTAAAATAATCAAATTCAAGAGCCTGACCTTTTCCGTCATTTACGGAGATTGGAGGAGCAGGTTTTGCAGCTGTAATTGTGTAGGTTGTATATCTGGTATCGTTTGCATTTGTAAAATCGTATCCTGTTGCGTAAGATGTTAGTGTGTAGGTAACTGTGTTGTCACCCTCTTCGGATGCGATTTTTACAACTGAGTGGTTGTGATAACCAATTGCTGTAATATCATCTTTTGTTACTGCTTCTGTTGTAGTGTAGCTTGTGGGGTTAGCAGTTAAATCAATTGCAGTACCGCCGATTGAAATACTTGAAAAATCGGATTTATTAAGCTGAGTGTTGATTTCTGCGGTAACATCATCGGAATTTACGTTTCCGAAGTAAACCAAAGTGGGATTAGCAATGTCTAAGCATATCTTGTTTCCTGTTGTTATAAAAGTAAGAAATCTCAGAAAAACATCTGTGCCTGATGATATTGCGGAATCAGCTGTTAGAGTGATATTTGCTTTAGCCCATACACCCGAAGTAAAGCTGGTTGCAACGTTAACCTGACCTGCGTAGTCAACATTAATGTTATTTCTGTGTTTTAAAGAAACTGGCAGATCAAATGTTTCGTCATCTGTGAAACGGTAGTAGAAAGATAAATTGACAGTATCACCAACAGCAATATTCTGATTGTTGGTAAATGTTAATGACATCTGAACATTGTTTGCTGTAGCAGCAGTATATGTGTATCTGTCTACTGTGCCGAATGTTGTATCTTCAACTGTTGAAAGAAATGCACCGCCGGCATCGTTTGAAGGAGAATTTCTTTTTATCTGGTTAAAAGCCATAGTCTGACCTTTTCCGTTGTTAACATTAATTGCAGGAGCATCGGGTGTTGATTCAGCTTTTGCAATTGCGTCCATAATCTGTCCGTCCGGGTCATCGCCCGTTACTGCACCAAAGTAAACACATTTGGGTTCAGCAATGTCAAGGGAAAGAGGAGCATCAACCGTCATACCTACTAAGAAAATTTGTGTAACATCAGTATTGGCAGCAACAGCAACACCGGATGTTGTAATAAATTCTGCTTTTTGCCATTCTGTGCTTACTGTTCCTATTGTTGTTTTTCCTGAAGAACTGTTTGTATAATTTCTTCTCTGGAAATAGGAACCAACATCATAGGTATCTGTGTCGTTAAATTTATAATAAAAAGAAATATAAATTTTATCACCTGCTGCGACTGTTTGTGTGTTTGTGAAATCCATTCTGAACTGAAGCGGATTTTTTCCGCCACCTGTCTGCTTATAAGTGTAATTATAAGCACTGTCATAATCGGTGGTTTCCAGTTCTGAAACGGCAATGAATGTTCCGCTTGAGGGAGATGTTCCGCTTAGAGCCTTAAATGCAAGCTCTACGCCCATTCCGTTGCCTGCAGGGATTTCTGCGTTAACTGTGAATATACCTGCCATTGAAGCTAAAATTGTAAATGTCAGAATCAAAGAAATAATTTTTTTCATTTTTTATTCCTCGCTTTCATTATTTTAAATAAAATTTAACCTTTTACTGCTCCGGCAGTCATACCGGAAACAAAATATTTATTACCTATTGCATAAGCAATAAGAACGGGGATAAGTGCTACGGTTGAGCCTGCAAGCATCAGGTTCCACGAAGCCGCACCGTCGCCCGAATTTTTAAGTGCCACAACACCAACTATAAGTGTTCTCTGAGAGGGAACAGAGGTTGTGAAAATTGATGGCATTAAGTATTCATTCCAGGAGCTCTGGAATGCAAGTATTCCTATTGTTGCGGTAATGGGCTTAATCATAGGCAGAATTATTCTGAAAAATATGGAAATAAAACTGCATCCGTCGATTATAGCCGCCTCGTCAAGAGCTGTGGGAATAGTTTTTATAAAGCTTCTTGAAAGGTAAATATTTACAATGGAAATACTGAAAATTTTAACAAGTATAAGCCCCCATAAGGAACGGTTTAAGTTTATAGCTGTAAGAATATCAAAAAGCGGATAAACTGTTATAGTTCCAAGACTTATAAACATAGTTGCAGAAAAAACTGCAAATATCAGTTTTTTACCGGGAAATTCGCCTCTTGTAAAAACATATCCTGCCATTGTGGAGCTAAGAAGCGTTACAAAAACGCATATAACAGTGTAATATGTACTGTTCCAGAACATTTGCTTAATATTGAAATCTTCCGAATTCCAGGCTGTTATATAGTTTTCAAAAGAGGGATTTCTCGGGAAAATTCTTTCGGGAAAAGCAAGAATTTCCGCATTTGTTTTAAAGGATGAGGCTACTGTGTAAATTATAGGGAAAAGCGCTATAACAGCAACAAAACCTACAATTATGTAAGTAATAATGTTTCCCACAAGAGTTTGTTTTTTCATATTGCAGCCTCCTTTTAATAAATTTCAGATAAACGTTTGCTCAGCTTGGAATATACAATTCCTATTATGCAGTACATAACAGAAGTTATTAAAGCCATAGCACAGCCGTATCCGATGTTTACGTTTGCTTCGGCAAAGCCGGGAACAAACTGTTTAACTATGTAAGACATTACCGTGAATGTTTTTCCGCCGGGTGCACCGTTTGTTGTAACAAGAACAAGGTCGTTAATGTGCAGTGTACCGTTAATTGCAAGCAGAAGAACAGTCTGAAGTATGGGAGCAATCATAGGAAGTGTAATTTTAAAGAACACCGTAAAAGGCTTTGCGCCCTCTAAATATGCACTTTCGTAAAGCTCTTCGGGAATTGTCTGCAGGGCACCTAAGAAATATATCATATTGGTACCGAATGTGCTCCATGTAGAAGCAAGAACAATTACCATAAGTGCGGTATTGGGGTTGTCAAACCAGTTTACACCTTCGGTTAAAACACCGAATTTGGTAAGCAGACCGTTGATAACACCAAAATAGTCAAACATATTGCTGAAAATAAGTCCGACAATGGCAACACTCACAATGTGGGGCATATAGAATATCGCTCTGAAAGCACCCTGACCTTTTATTCTTCTGTTTAAAAGAACAGCCAGAAGCATTGCAAGAGGCAGTTCAATGGGGATTTTACATACAGCAAATTTTAAGGTTGTTCCCCACGCTCGCCAGTAGGCGGAATCTTTAAAAATGTTTATAAAATTCTCCCAGCCTACAAATCTTGTGTTCTGAGGAATGTTATCAAAGTAAAACCACGCCCATTTTGCCGCCCAGAAAATCGGATATGCGGTAAGCACAATAAATCCGATAATCTGAGTTGAAAGCATAAGATAGCATTGAAGTGTCATTTTGGTTTTAGAGTTGAGTTGTCTTGATTTTTTAGTGTTTGTTAATTCCAATTTAAAACCACCTTTTAGCGTTTGATGTTCCAATCCTTAATAATGAATGGTTCAGGATCGTATTCAGGATTAATTTCCTTGTATTTGTCTATTCTTGAGTTCATTTCGTCTGTGTAATCGGAAAGCGCCTGATCAACTGATTTTTCACCGTTCCAGATTTCGTTTATGAATATATCTGTGAAGGATTTTAAACCTGTTGTATCAGTTTTTATTTCTACGGGAGCAGCTGTGCTTATTTCAATCATATCAGCAAATTCTTTCCAGCCTTTTTTAGCACCGCTTAAATCTG
This sequence comes from Clostridia bacterium, assembly GCA_017414505.1. Taxonomy (GTDB): domain Bacteria; phylum Bacillota; class Clostridia; order UMGS1840; family HGM11507; genus RGIG1932. The sequence continues at coordinate 11,815 of JAFQLQ010000021.1, read as the reverse complement.
TGGAATTTACAATGTTGATGTCGTTGGGGATGTTTAAGCCTTCTTTGAATGCAGTTGCAAGAACTTCGTCGCCGTACATCCAGTTAAGAACTGCAAGAAGCTTTTCGTCGCCAACTCTTTCAACAGCCTTTGCGTTGATTCTTGCAGAAGAACCAAGTCCCATAGACTGTTTGTATTTGTTGTCCTTGTCAAGAACGGGAAGGGGAGCAATACCCCATTCTATTTTTGCGGGGAACTGGTCGTTGAAAACTGCAACGTCGTAAGAAGCGCTGATTTTCATACCGATTCCGCCTTCTGCAAATCTTGCTCTTGCGGCATCATTGTCAATATTTTCTGCCCCGGGAACCATACTTCCGTCTTCTTTTATGCCAAGATATGTATCAATAATCGGCTTGTAAGCTGTGTAATCAAATTTTCCTGTTGTGGGATCATAAGCCTGTCTGCCAAGACTTGCCATACCTGCACCAAGAATATCGCCTGTAGCCCAGCCTGACCATTTTATAGGCAGTACAACACCGAACTTTCTTTCGGAAGCATTTGTCATCTTTTTAGCGTATTCTCTGAATTCTTCCCAGGTTTCGGGAGGAGTGGGCTCGCCGTTTTCGTCAACAAGACCGGCTTCTTTAAACATTTCCTTGTTGTAAATAAGACCGCTTATTGTGGAAGCAACGGGAAGAGTGTAGGTTTTGCCGTTGTATGTGTTTGTAAAAGGAACAAGACGGTCTTTGAATTTATCAACAAGAGCCTGACCGCCTTTGATATCTTCAAAAGCCATGATGTCGCCCTTGGAAGCAAGTGCTTCAACATTACCGCCTACAAAAAGCTCAGGAGCCTGGTCGGCAGCAAGAGCAAGGTCGATTGCCTGACCGATGTTGCTTTCCTTGATTTCGTAAACAAAGTTGATTCCTAATTCTTTTCCGGTCGTTTCGTTAAATTCGTTAGCCAGTTTAACATACAGTGCTTTACTGTGCGGACTGGGCGACCAGAAGGTAATTGTGGATACATCGCCTGAAGTGTTTGTGTTTTTTGCAGTTTCGTTACCGCCGCAACCGAAAAGACAGGTTGCAGTAAGGGTAAGTGCAAGACATGCTGCAATACGTTTTGTTGTTTTTTTCATAGTTTTACTTCCTTTCATATTAAAATATTTTTGTTTGTTTATATTATAACATAAATACAGAATGCCGGATGATTAAATGCTGTGCACAAAACGTTGAAAATTTGTAAGCTTTTTTTTTGAAATGCCCGTAAAATGCGTAAAAATTACAATTTTTGAAATTACTGGATAACAGATTGGTGCTTCCAATACCTTGAAATTGAAAAAACTTTGTGTTATACTCAATATAAATATTACAAACGGGGGATTTAAATGACATCGGTTTTTCTTGTTCTGATTGTTTTTTTCTTTATTTATCTGAAATATAATTACAAGAATAAAATCACCCGTGCCTTTGCGGTTTACTTAGTTGGTGTAGGGCTGCTTATGCTTTCTTCACTTTTGTATTTTGCAAAGCTTTCAAACTATCCTTATTCATCAAAAATAGATTATTACCTCTATATTTTTCTGATGAATGTGAAGCTTAATATTCCGGATATTTCCAGAATTTACAACGTAGGTGTTGCGCTTATACTTGTAACCTCTGCTATAATTGTTGCAAATATTTCCAAGCTTAGTAAATATACATATATTCTGTTTGCTCTGCCGGTTGTGTATTATCTGTGGTTTAACGATCCCACCACGTCGTACAATTATTTTCTGGACAGCAACATGTCGGGCGGTTCCAAGCTCATTTCCTTTCTTACGGAATATAACTATATTATAAGCCCGCTTATTTTTGCGGTTTATATTATAATGCCGTTTATTTCGCTTTTAAGGTATTACTTAAATACAAAAATCAAGCTTAAAAAACGTTCAACTCTTATAACAGCTCTGTGGCTTGTAATAGTTGATATTTATACAGTTTTCGTGTTTGTTACGGGAACATTCAGCATGTTTTTTTCATCTAATCTTAACACGTTCAAGTTCCCGAAAACTGTAATATCATGGAACTATTATATTCTGATACCGCTTACTATTTTTATTGTAATACTGCTGTTTTTCATTGTTTATTTTTATAAACCGTTCAGCAATTTCGATATGATTTCGCAAAGAAAAATGAAACAGAATTACAATATACTCAGTAAAAATTTCAGAATGCTTTTTCACGTTTATAAAAATCTGTTTTTTACAATCGACCGCCTTGCGGAGCAGGGGCTTAACAGTATGGAAAAAAGCCCTGAAATAAGCGAAAAAAATTTTAATAAAATAAGGCAGATTTCAAGTGAATCGGTTGATACTATTTCCAGAATGCTGGATATGATGCACGATATAAAATTTCAGTTTGAACTGATTGATATAGAAGCTTGCATTGATAAAGCAATTGAAAGTGTTGATATACCTCAGGATATTACGGTTAACAGAATTTACAAGGTGGAAAACCGCAGATTCTATGCCGATAAATTTCATTTTACCGAGGTTTTTAAAAATATAATTCATAATTCTGTTGAAGCCATAATTCTTAAAAAGGAACTGACCGAAACTGAGTTTCAGCCCTATATTACAATAAAAGCGGCTTCTGAGGATGATATGCTTATTGTGGAAATTGAGGATAACGGAAACGGTATTGAAAAGAAAAATATAAAAAACATCTTTTCGCCTCTGTTTTCAACAAAACAAAGCGTTAAAAACTGGGGCATAGGACTTAACTATGTTCATAATGTAATAAGTATTCATAACGGGAACATAACCGCACAAAGCGAGCCCGGAAAATATACCCGGTTGGAAATTTTACTGCCTGCGCTTAATGAAAGGAAGATGAAAAAGTATGAAAAAAATAAAATTAGCTATCTGTGATGATATCAGCTACTTATGTGAATACTTTCAGTCGGTTTTTGAGAATGAGCCTGACATTGAATGTGTAGGTACGGCGAATAACACCCGTCAGTGTCTTAATCTTGTGAAAAATGAACGTCCCGATGTTCTGCTCCTTGATATACAGATGGAGGAAAACGATACGGGAGTTGAGCTTATTCCGAAAATCAAGGAAATTCATCCCGATATTAAAATAATAATGCTTTCAATACATAAGGAAGACGATTATATCCTTCGTGCATTTACCTACGGCGCTAACGATTATCTTACAAAAACCGAACCCATAGAGGAAATAATTTCTTCTGTTAAAAAGGTTTATGATAATACTTCTTCGCTTCGTCCTGAGCTTGCACATATTATTTTAAGCGAATGTCAGAGAGTGAAAAACAGACAGAATTCTATGCTTAATGTGCTTAATCTGCTCTCCAAACTTTCCAATTCGGAATTTGAAATTCTGCGTGCACTTTGCAAAGGGGAATCCTATAAAAGCATTGCCACGAAGAGATTTGTTGAGGAATCTACCATAAGGTCGCAGGTTAACAGAATACTTAAGAAATTTGATGCAACAAATATAAAAGACCTTGTAAACGATTTGAATTTTATAAAAATATTTGATTTGTTTGATAATTAGAAAAAAGCGTATCCTGAGGGGTGCGCTTTTGCTTTGCACAAGTAAGGTCAGGGAATAGTGAAGCGTGAATAAGTGAAAATCCGCGCACTTTTGTGTATGGATATTTGGAAGAACCGAACGTTTTGGATACAACTAAAAGGTAGCTTGGAGTTTTGATTTTACTTTGTAAAAGTTATGATGCAAACATTGTTTGCAGTTTTGATATATTTGCCCCAAAAAACAAATATCGACGAGATTAATTCATAACTTGCAAAGCAATTTTAACTCTTAACTTAAAGGCAAATATAACTGAAAAAAGACATCCAATGGATGTCTTTTTTCTGGTGAGCCATCCGCGATTCGAACGCGGGACACCTTGATTAAAAGTCAAGTGCTCTGCCGACTGAGCTAATGGCCCATATTAAGTTGTTTTTGGAATTGGCTGGGATGGTTGGACTCGAACCAACGAAATGCAGGAGTCAAAGTCCTGTGCCTTACCACTTGGCTACATCCCATTATTTAATTAATGGGGTGGGTAGTCGGATTCGAACCGACGACCCTCAGTGCCACAAACTGATGCGCTAACCAACTGTGCCATACCCACCATACATTTAAATGGCGCGCCTGAAGGGATTCGAACCCCTGGCCTACTGCTTAGAAGGCAGTTGCTCTATCCAACTGAGCTACAGGCGCAAATTTTATGGAGCGGGTGATGGGAATCGAACCCACGCAATCAGCTTGGAAGGCTGAGATTCTACCATTGAACTACACCCGCACAACAGCGTCGGTATCGTTAATTCATTCAACTGACTTATCTATAATAGCAGATAAAATTCAAAATGTCAAGCATTTTTTGAAATTTTTTTTAAAAAATATTGTTTTTTTTGTAAACATATAGTATTATGGTATATATGGAGTGATATTATGCAAATGAAAAACATATTTTCTGATTACGGTTTAACCCTTTCTTGCGAACAGCAAAAGCAGTTTGAAGTATTTACAGAAATGCTTATAGAAAAAAACAAGGTTATGAATTTAACTGCAATAACCGAACCCGATGAAATAATTATAAAACATTATCTGGACAGTGCGCTTCCTGCCGCAACAGATTATTTAAAGGAAAAATTATCGGTAATTGATGTGGGGTGCGGAGCAGGTTTTCCGTCTATCCCTTTAAAGATTATGCTTCCTCAGCTTGATTTTACATTGCTGGATTCGTTAAATAAGCGTCTTAATTTTATTAATGAAGTAATTTCCGAATTAGGTCTTGAAAATATAAGAACAGTTCACAGTCGTGCGGAGGATGGGGGACAGGATAAGAAATTTCGTGAGAAATTTGATGTATGTGTTGCCCGTGCAGTTGCTCCGCTTAACGTGCTTTGTGAGCTTTGTACGCCCTTTGTAAAAAAAGGCGGAATTTTCATTGCCATGAAAGGAAAAGACGGCGAAAACGAAATCGCCGCAGCTGAAAAAGCCCTTAAAATTCTAAATTTGGAGATTTGCGAGGTAATTCACAAAAATCTGCCGAATGGTGACGACAGAAATATAATTATTATAAGAAAAAAATCGCAAACTCCGCCACAATATCCCAGAAAAGCACCAAAACCGTCAAAATCGCCCTTATAAGGCGATTTTTCTTTTGCTCATTTTGCCTTTTTATGATGGTTTTTAAAGGATTTTTTTCCTTTACTGCAGGGAATTTTTGCTTTATAATAAAACCAACAAAAGACAAAACGAAGAGGTGTTCATATGAGTATTTTTGCAGGAGAGCTTCCCGCAAAGCCAAAACTGATTTACATACCCTGCGATAAAATTATTGCAAATAAAAATCAGCCCAGAGAAGTTTTTGACCAGGGTAAGCTGTACGAGCTTGCACAGTCTATTAAGGAACACGGAATTTTGCAGCCGCTTACGGTAAGAAAAACCGAAACCGAATTTTACGAGCTTGTGGCAGGCGAACGCAGACTGCGTGCGGCAAGGCTTGTAGGCTTAAGGGAAGTGCCTGTAATTTTAACCCGCTACACCGACCATCAATCCTTTGTGCTTGCCATTATAGAGAATATTCAGAGGCAGGATTTAAACTGCTTTGAAGAAGCAAAAAGCTACAAAAAGCTTATTGACGAATGTTCTATGACTCAGGAGGAGCTTGCATTAAAGCTTGCTAAAAACCAGTCTACCATTGCCAATAAATTAAGACTTCTTAAGCTGGATGAAAAATGCAGAAATCTTATTCTTGAAAATAATCTTACCGAGCGTCACGCACGTTGCCTTTTAAAGCTGTATGACGACGATTCGCGCGAAAAGGCACTTCACGAAATAATAACCAATAATCTTAACGTTTCGCAAACAGAACAGTTAATTTCCGAAATGCTTGGCGAAATTAAAAAGCTGGAAACCAAAAAGAAGAGTGATAAACGCTATATTGCACTTTTTAAGGATTTGAGAATTTTTTCAAGCACAATTAATCAGACTGTTGATATGATAAAAAAAGCAGGAATCCCGGTTAAATCGAATAAAAACGAAACCGAGAAATATATAGAATACAATATAAGAATAAGCAAAGTACCCAAGGAAAAAGTTTAATATTGCGATGTACTTAATACCATATATTCATTATTCGGAGGGTTGCGTTACCGCACCCTCCTGCCTTCCCCCGTATATATTTATTAATGTATAAATATATAGACTTAAAACCCGTTTCCCGACATAGCGGATTTTAAGTCGCATCCCCCCATTCTCCTTTCGGGACTGCAGATAATAGCTTCTGCAGTCCCATATTTTTTAAAAAATTGACAGTGGCTGATAAATGGTATATAATAAAACAGAAATGAGACAAATCGGTTGAGTATTGAAACTAACAGCAGATATGTGACCGATTTTGAATTACAGGCATTAAAAGAAATTTTCAAGATTTCTTATGAATATCTAAACCGCAGAAGCTTTTCTGCGGTTTGTTTATCTTTACATATTTTATCAAATTTGTTAAAATATAATTATAAGGAGTGATTTTGGTGAAAAAATCTAAGTATTTATTACCGGTTGTATTTCTTGTTTTGTGTATTCTTTCAACCTGCGCATTTGCAGCAGAATATGCAACGGATGATGTTACAATAAGTATGCAGATTAACAATCCTGCAATGCAGGTAAACGGAGTGTTTAAGGAAATAGATCCGGGCAACGGAACGACACCTGTTATAGTGGATGACCGCACACTTGTGCCCATAAGAGCTATTATTGAATCGTTAAACGGAACTGTCGGGTGGAACGAAGTATCGAAAACTGTTACTCTTAATATGGAAGATGACAGTATAAGGCTTGTTATTGACAGTAATCTGGCTTATCTTAATGATAAAAAGCATACTCTTGATGTTGCGCCTGCAATTATCAATAACCGAACCATGCTTCCCATACGCTTTATTGCGGAGGGATTTGATTTAGGTGTAGCGTGGAACAGCGAAACCAAGACAGTTACATTAATCAAACAGGAATTTTCCTCCGATGAATATGAGTTTATAATGTCGCAGGTACCCACATATTCAGGAAAACCATATACAGAGGTTAACAGTAATGTTCCGCTTTTTAAACAATACGAATTTATTGATGCTTCCTTTGAACATTATAACGATGTGGACTATTTAGGCAGATGCGGAGTGTGTATTGCATCGGTTTCCAAAGAATTAATGCCAACGGAAGAAAGAGGCTCTATAAGCTCTGTTAAGCCTACCGGATGGCAAAGTGTAACGTATGAAAATGTAAACGGTTCGTATTTATATAACAGATGTCACCTTATCGGCTTTCAGCTTACCGGTGAAAATGCCAACAGGGAAAATCTTATAACCGGAACAAGATATCTTAATATTAACGGAATGCTTGATTTTGAAAACGATGTGGCAGAATACGTAAAAAATACGGGAAATCACGTTATGTACCGTGTAACTCCCGTTTTTATCAGCAGTAATCTTGTGGCAGACGGACTGCTTATGGAAGGATATTCTGTGGAGGATAACGGCGCCGGAATAAGCTTTTGTGTTTATTGCTATAATGTTCAGCCGGGAATCGAAATAAATTATGCCGACGGAACAAGTAAGCGGAACGAATCGTATAATCAGGCAGTAAATACGGAAAACAACACAGTTACAGCAGTTTTTATTTTAAATACCAATACTAAAAAATTCCACTGCGAATCCTGCTCAAGTGCAGATGATATAAAACCTGAAAACCGCGAAATTTCCCACTTTGCTGCAAGTGAGCTTGTTAACGCCGGATATTCAGCCTGCAAAATATGTAATCCGAAATAAGAAAAAGGAATCTCAATAAACGAGATTCCTTTTTTACTATATGTCAAATACGCAAATTGCACCGTTTAAGGTGTTTATAACAATCTCCCAGTCGCCGTTGCTGTCTATATCTGCAACTACGGGAGAAGACATCGCTCCGTTGGGCATTGAATTTTCCTTTGCACGGGGCAGGGGAGTTTTGCTAATCAGAGTTCCGTAGCAATCAACTATATATAAATAGCCGGTGTTGTCAGGAGTAAGATACTGCGTATCATCGTAGAAAGAAGTGAAAATAACCTCTTTTTTACCATCCCAATCCAAATCCACACATACGGGAGAAGAAGCATATTCAAACATGGGACTGCTTCTTTTTGTCAGGCTGAAGGGCCATGCTCCGGGCGCTTTTTTGTTAAGTGCAAAACATTCAACCTTTCCGTTGTAGGAAGCAAAAAGAATTTCATATTTTCCGTCACCGTCAAGGTCGGAAACTATTGGCTCCTGCTGAACCATCGAGCTTAATGTTTTTGGGTTCTGAACAAGGGGTGCACCAAGGTCGGTTGGAATTGTTGTCCAGTCATATCCAAGTGCTTTGTTGGTGTATCTTGTTCTGTCACCGTTTGTAATGAAAAGTGTCATATATTCTGTGGGGGGGTATACGGGGCGGTATTTTCTGTTCGCCATAATTCCTGTTACTACAACTTCGTTTTTTCCGTCGTAATCCAGATCCACAACGGCAGCTTTTGCGTGACCGAATTCTGCCGCATAAAGCTCTTCACGAAGCTCGTTTCCGGTGATGGGATTTCCCCAGCCTTCGTTATCAAGTCTTATTTCGCTTTCAACCGATTCGTAGAAAGGAATTTTTGCCCACATTCTTCCGCCGTAAAGTTCTTCGTTTGCTCTTACAAGAGAGCCGTTTGCTTCGTAAACAGCAACAAAGCTTGTATCGGTAGGAACAACAATTTCCTTTGCTCCGTCATTATCCACATCACCGGTTGTTATAGCATCCATAAAAACACCGTAGCTCCAGCCGGTATCTGTATAACCCTTATTGCTTGTGCCTGCGTAATTATAGTTGTCCATTTGCGGCCATCCGGGCATTACAGAGCCATAGCAATTATATACCCAGACACTTAAAGGACTTTTTACTCCGGCACCAACTATAATTTCATTTAGCCCGTCGTTGTTTATGTCGTCAACGTGAAGAGAACGTATTGAATCATAAACAGGGCGCTGAGGCCAGCCGTATTTGAAATACCCGTTGCAGTCAAGCACAGATACAATTCCGTGACCGTGAGTGCTTATTATTTCTTTAATTCCGTCTCCGTCAATATCGGTAACTTCAATATCCGACCAGGTGTGTCCGTCGTTTCCGCCAAGCTCAACAAACTGCGAAGAACGGTCTTTTCCGGAATTTACACGCCATTCAACAGAACCGCTTGAAGCATCAAGAACGGTAATGGAATAATTGGAAAAAATTATTTCGTTTGAACCGTCGTTATCAAGGTCGGTAACAACGGGAGAAGAATAATAGGATTCTTCTGTCCACAGAGCATATGTTCCGCCGTTACTGTATCTTAGCTGCGGAATGTTAACCTGTGCCTGACAGGGCAATGCGGTTATTAAAGCAGCTGCGGCAAGTACTGTATATTTTAATGATTTAAACATTCTCTCTCACTCCTTATCTTAGTGTAGCTTCTTTGGATTTTCCGAAAATATCGTAAATATTTCCTGTGCTGCTGGTTTTTAACAGTATGAATTTATAAGTGCTTCCGTTGTTTGGAACACCGTGAACTGTAAAATCGCTTACGTATCCGGCAGCACCTCTCCAGCTTAATTCGCCGTATTCAAAATACATTGAAGAACCGTAATCACGGGGAATTTCGGTGTAAGCACCGTTGTCAACAGAACAGTAAATTCTTATGGCGTATTCTTCAATAGCGCTATCAAGCGAGCATACAACTCTGTTGCTTGAACCTTTACGTTTGGCGTAAAGGTTTCCGTAAAGCTCGGGAACATCTGCAAAAATATCTGCAGGGTTTGGTTTTACGGCAATTCCTACGGATTCGGCAATTGCTTCCGAAATTATTACGTCGTTGCAAAGCTTCTGCGCAAGAGTTCTTCTGGAGTTTTTAATAGGCATTGAAAGAGCCTTGTACTGTAAATCTACCATCATTTTTCTTGTTAAAACATCAGATTTGTAGATAGCAATATCGCTGTATGGAATAAGTCCGATGTTTACAGCAAAATCTACTGCACTTTCGTAGTAAAAATCAAGTGCGTTGGTATCGGAATAGCCGAGTGTTCTTAAAATCATCGCCACAAACTGCTTGGGCTCTGCAATGTAATCTGTTCCGAAATTGTAATTGTCAATACCGTTTATCATATAATTTTCATAAAGCCATCCTATGTAAGGCGAAGCCCAGTCGGGAACATCGCCAAAGGGATGTCCGTTGTTCTGGTATAAGGCTTTTTCTTCTTTTCCCAAAAGCCTTGTTAAAGTAACGGCAATCTGAACTCTTGTAGCATTGCTTTCAAGATCGTAGCCGTTTTCTGTTCCTTTAAATAATCCAAGTGCTTTAAGGGCATCGGCACGTTTTGTAGTTTCGCTGATATCAACTGCCGCAAAAGCAGAACATGAAATGAAAATTGAAATCGCTAAAATCAAAGATAAAATTTTTTTCATAATCGGATTCTCCTTTAAATATTAACTACAATTATATATTATAAACATAAATTGTAAAAAAGTCAAATTTTATATTGCAAAAACAGTAAAAACATTGTATTATATAGGTGACAAATAATATTTTGCGGAGGACATTATATGAAAGCGACAATTTTTAATATACAGAAATTTTGTGTTAACGACGGGCCGGGTATCAGAACAACGGTTTTTTTCAAAGGCTGTCCGTTAAGCTGTCTTTGGTGTCATAATCCGGAATCAAAAAAGGTTCAGACGGAAATTTTCTTCGATGTGAAAAAATGTATCGGTTGCGGAAAATGTGTTCCGGTGTGTCCGAAAGCAGGACATAACTTTGAAGAAAATATACATATTTATAACAGAGAAAACTGTATTGCCTGCAAAAACTGTTCGGAAGCCTGCCCCGCAGGTGCTCTGGAAAGTGTGGGATATGAAATCTCGGTTGATGAAATTATAAAAGAGGTTTTAAAGGATAAAACCTTTTATGATAATTCAAACGGCGGAATGACGGTTTCGGGCGGAGAACCGATGTTGCAGTTTGATTTTCTTTATGAGCTTTTAAAAAGAGCAAAGGAAGAAAATCTGCACGTTTGTATGGAAACCTGCGGTTTTGCACCATCTGAAAATTACGAAAAAATTGCTCCGTATGTGGATATTTTTCTTTTTGACTATAAAATTTCAAATGCAGAAGACCATAAAAAATATACAGGACAGAGTAATGAGCTTATTTTAAAAAATCTTAAAATGCTTGATGAAATGGGCAGTAAAACGGTGCTAAGATGCCCCATAATTCCAACTGTTAATGATACCGATGAGCATTTTGAAGCAATAGGTAAGCTTGCGGAAAGTATGAAAAATGTTATTGAAATAAATGTAGAACCGTACCATCCTTTAGGAAGCGGAAAAACCGAAATGCTCGGCAGGGAATATGAGCTTAAAGATATCACTTTTCCTAAGGATGAAACTGTTTCAAAGTGGATAGAAAAAATCAAAAAGCATACAAAAGTTGATGTAAAAAAAGCATAGGAGTTGATTTTATGTTTAAAAAACTTATCTGCATTAGCGGAGTGTTCTAAAGGACAGTTTTTAAAAGAAACGATGTAACCATAGCGGTTGCACCGCTTCTGTCCTTTTTACGCACTTTTTTCATTTCGTATTTCGTCCATCAATTTTTTCTGCATTATGAACATAAATTTTCTTGATAAGAGTGTTTACGATTGCAGGAGTCAGTTCTTTTAAGTCTGTGCAATTTCTAATTGTTTTCAAAAACACTTTCATATCAACATTATCTTTCTCTGCTTCGGTAATATCCGTTTCAGCCT